>NZ_JAHQCW010000045.1 GCF_019042275.1 Diplocloster agilis | reverse complement strand
TCCCGGTTCAGAGGCTCTTGCCCGTCGGACGTGAAGTCCGCCGGTCATCCTGAACCCGGCTTTCCGATTTCACTAAGCGGATACGCAGCCGCCCTATGCCCGTCCGAACCGGACATCCGGGCAGCCGGCCGGCGCGGGGGAGTCCTCCCATGCCGCACAGACCCTCCGCAAGCCCCCGGAACCGGACCGCTCCCCCTTCAAAGAAGAGCCGCCCCCAAGTTCCGAGCCTCCGGCGGTCCGCCTCCGCGGCTATTTTCGCCTACTCCCCATCCCCCTCAGTTTCCTAAACCAGAAGAACATGATAATCAGCCTGCTGTAAAGCAGGGATGAGAGTGGAGCGGCAGGGCGGGGCGGCAGACATCGGGGGGCGGAATCGCTTGAGGCCGGGCCTTAGAACGAGTTACGCAGATGACGGGAGAACCTCGCAGTTACTCGTTCTTAGGTCCGGCCGAAGCGATTCCGCCCCCCGATATCTGCCG
Source organism: Diplocloster agilis (assembly GCF_019042275.1). Lineage (GTDB taxonomy): Bacteria > Bacillota > Clostridia > Lachnospirales > Lachnospiraceae > Diplocloster > Diplocloster agilis. The sequence continues at coordinate 46,932 of NZ_JAHQCW010000045.1, read as the reverse complement.
CCCCGCCCTGCCGCTCCACTCTCATCCCGCCCCCCTACAGCAGCAAACCCAATCAAGTAGAATGGACATGTCCCCTTTTTTATGGTACACTGGTTGACAGAAAAAATAAGGATGTGGTGCGGATGATAGCGATCATTGATTATGACGCGGGTAATATTAAGAGCGTGGAAAAGGCACTGGTATCCCTGGGGCAGGAGGTCGTGCTGACCAGAGAACGGGACACCATTTTGGCGGCGGATAAAGTGATTCTTCCGGGAGTTGGCTCCTTTGGGGATGCGATGGCGAATCTGCGGGCTTATGGTCTGGATCAGGTAATCCGGGAGGCGGTTGGGGAAAATATTCCGTTTCTGGGGATCTGCCTGGGGCTCCAGCTGTTGTTTGAATACAGCGAAGAGAGCCCGGGAGTGGAAGGCTTGGGAATTCTGAAGGGCGGAATCGTAAGGATTCCGAAGCGGGAGGGATTGAAGATCCCGCATATGGGCTGGAATTCCCTGGAGCTTATAAATGACGGACGGCTGTTTCGGGGACTGCCGGAACATCCGTATGTATATTTTGTACATTCCTATTATCTGCGTGCCAAGGATGAGGGGATTGTAAAGGCAGTGACGGACTATAGCGCCAGAATACACGCTTCGGTGGAAAAGGGTAATCTGTTCGCGTGTCAGTTCCACCCGGAGAAGAGCAGCGAGGTGGGCTTGCAGATCCTTAAAAATTTTGCCGCCATCGGTAAGGAGGTAGGTTAGATGTTTACGAAGCGGATCATTCCCTGTCTGGATGTACATAACGGACGAGTCGTAAAAGGAGTTAATTTTGTGAATCTGCGGGATGCCGGTGATCCGGTAGAGATTGCGGCGGCATATGATAAGGCCGGGGCGGATGAGCTGGTATTTCTGGACATCACCGCTTCCTCGGATGCCAGGGAAACCGTAGTGGATATGGTGCGCAAGGTGGCGGAGAAAGTATTTATCCCCTTTACGGTGGGAGGCGGAATTCGAAGCGTGGACGACTTCCGGGCGCTCCTGCGGGAAGGCGCGGATAAGATATCCATCAATTCCTCCGCGATACAGAATCCGGATCTGATCCGGGAAGCCGCGGACAAATTCGGCAGCCAGTGCGTGGTAGTGGCGATCGACGCAAAGCGAAGAGAGGACAACAGCGGCTGGAATATTTATAAAAACGGCGGGCGGATCGACGTGGGTATCGACGCAGTCGCCTGGGCCCGCATGGCCGAGCAGCTAGGAGCCGGAGAGATCCTTCTGACCAGCATGGACTGTGACGGGACCAAAGCCGGGTATGACATCGAGCTCACCAGACAGATCGCCGACAGCGTTTCCATTCCGGTCATCGCCTCCGGCGGAGCCGGTACCAAAGAACACTTCTATGAAGCACTCACAAGGGGCAGCGCAGACGCAGCCCTGGCGGCCTCTTTGTTCCACTATAAAGAACTGGAAATCAAAGAAGTAAAAGAATACCTGAACAAACGCGGAGTATCCGTCCGCCTGTAAGAAAAGGAGTGAAACTATGCCACCCATCAGCAACGACTGGCTTGAGCCCTTAGCGGCCGAATTCAAGAAACCATACTATATCCAATTACATAAAACGATCCTAAACGAGTACAATACCAGAAGAATCTACCCAAGCGCAGACGACCTGTTCAACGCATTCCACCTGACCCCTCTTCACGATGTCAAAGTAGTGATCTTAGGCCAGGATCCCTATCACGGAAACGGCCAGGCCCACGGTCTTTGCTTTTCCGTAAAGCCGGATGTGGAGATACCTCCGTCCCTGGTCAATATCTATCAGGAGCTGCACGATGACTGCGGCTGCTACATTCCCAACAACGGCTATCTGGTAAAATGGGCCAAGCAGGGAGTCCTGTTACTGAATACCGTACTGACCGTACGCGCCCATCAGGCGAATTCCCACCGAGGAATCGGATGGGAAGAATTCACCGACGCGGCCATCCGGGCCCTGAACGATCAGGACCGTCCCATCGTATTCATTCTGTGGGGCCGTCCGGCCCAATCCAAAAAGGCCATGCTCAACAACCCCAGGCATCTGATCCTGGAAGCTCCCCATCCAAGCCCGCTATCCGCATCCAGAGGCTTTTTCGGGAGCCGGCCGTTTAGCCAGGCCAACGCATTCCTCGAAAAGAATGGACTGCAGCCCATCGACTGGCAGATTGAGAATATTTGAATTTGGAGCGGAGGGCTGGTGAGGAGGGCCGGTGAGGGCTGAGGCGGGATTGCGGCGGCCGGCTTCCGGGTGTCTGTCCGGGTTTGGGGCGGCGGTTTCCCGGGGTGCTTTCTGCTTTGCGGAAATTGCGCACCCTTCGCTGGCTGGGCCTAAGAGAGAAAGAGCGGGACAGGAGGAACATCGTGCCTATTCGCCAAGAATTTCTGAAGAAATTCTCGGCTCAGAGGCACTCAAATTTTTGCAAGGAAGCAAAAATTTGGTTCTCCCTGTCCCGCTCTTTCTCCCTAAGGCCCGTCACAGCTCGTGTGAGCATTTTCCGCAAAGCAGAAAGCACCCCGGGAAACCGCCGCCCCAAACCCGGACAGACACCCGGAAGCCGGCCGCCGCAATCCCGCCTCAGCCCTCACCTGCTTTGGCTCAATTTTTGCTCGGTACTGATTGCTGAGTTGTTATTATTCGTGTGAATAATGAATTCTGTTGGTGGCAGAATATACTATGTGCAAGGAATACTTACATGTATTTTTAAATATCAACATAGTAAGCATAGATCTACTGCTGCTAAGTTCGGGAGAATCATTGAAAATAAGCTGTGATTATTGGCAGATAGAAAAAAGACAGGGGAAAAGCAGAGAAAAGGTTGTAAAAGGGCAGAGAAGAGAACAGAGAAAAGACTGCAAAAAGGGCAGCGGAAAAACAGAGAAAAAGAAAGAGAAAAAGAAAGAGAAAAAGATAGAGAAAAGGGCAGAAGGGCGGAGAAAACAGTCAGAGATAAAGAAAGGCTGAATAATATCCTGCAAAAATAAGGATACAACATTGAAGGTTATTAATACTAGAGCTAATTATCAATACAAGAGATCTTCGAGCCTTACAGGCATCACCAAAGTAGGAGCGTGCGGGCACCGGGAGGGACTTGGGGGCGGGGGAGCGGTCACGGGAACCGAATCGCTTGAGGCTGGGCCTTAGAACAGGTTACGCAGAAGAGGACGAAACCTCGCAGGACCCGGAGCACTGTTTGAGCCGCCCTTTGGCGAGTTTGCTCCGGGTCCTGCTAATAAGAGGTTTCGTCCTCTTCGGAGTTACCTGTTCTTAGGCCCGGCCGAAGCGATTCGGTTCCCGTGACCGCTCCCCCGCCCCCAAGTCCCTCCCGGTGCCCGCACGCTCCGGCCCTTAGTCCCCACCCGCCAAAGCGATCAGGGAAGGCAGGGAAGCGATCGGACGGAAAACTGTTGCAAATATGGGGAAGTCTGGTATAATTGAGTAGGAGTAATGATTTTGGAAATGCTTAGGAGGTCAGATAGATGGCAGAGACTAGGAACACATATATGATACACGCAGATGGGAATCTGGGTGAGGTGCAGATTGCAGATGAAGTGGTGACCATTATCGCGGGACTTGCCGCTACGGAAGTAGAGGGTGTCGCTTCTATGGCGGGTAATATCACCAATGAGCTGGTCAGCAAGCTGGGGATGAAGAATTTGAGCAAGGGCGTCAAGGCTGAGATCGTGGATAACAATGTCAGCGTGGATCTGGCTCTGAATCTGAAATATGGATACAATATTCCCGAAACCAGCGAGAAGGTCCAGGACCGGGTGAAGACCGCGATTGAGAATATGACCGGGCTTCAGGTGATTGACGTGAATATCCGGATCGCCGGCGTGGAGATGGAAAAAAGTAATTAATCCTTTTTTCTTTGAAAAGAATATAGTATAATAGGGGTGTCTGTGCAGGACACCCTTTTTATAATTTGACGGACCGCGCGCTTGGAGTTCAGGATTTGGATATGGTTGGAGCGGCCGGTTTCCGGCAGGGATGTGGCTGCGGAAGTAATCGATTAGGAGAGAAACTATGGGAAGAAGAGAATTGCGGGAACATATTTTCCGGCTGTTGTTCCGAATTGAATTTCATAAGGAAGAGGAGATGCAGGAGCAGATCGCTCTTTATTTTGACAGCCTGGAGGAGGTACCACAGGACCCGGATCTGGAATATATACGGAAGAAATATATGGATGTGTCGGCCAGACTGGAAGAGATTGACGGGAAGCTGGATGAAGTGACGGAAGGCTGGTCCGTGAAGCGTATGGCCAAGGTGGATCTGGCGATACTGAGGCTGGCTGTGTATGAGCTGCTGTTTGATGAAGATATCCCTACGGGGGTGGCCATCAACGAGGCGGTGGAGCTGTGTAAAAAATTCGGCGGGGAAGAATCCCCTGCTTTTGTGAATGGAGTGCTTGCGAAGCTGGCGTAAGGCGGGCGAATGAGGAGTTTTCATGAGAAATGTGTATTCCGTAGGACAGGTGAACGCCTACATTAAGAATATGTTTACCCAGGATTTTGTGTTAAACCGGATTTATGTGAAAGGCGAGGTGTCCAACTGCAAATACCATACGTCCGGTCATATCTACTTTTCTTTGAAGGACGCGACCGGAGCGATCGCCTGTGTCATGTTTTCCGGACAGCGAAGAGGACTGGCATTCCGGATGCAGGAGGGACAGCAGGTTATCGTGCTGGGAGCGGTGAACGTCTATGAACGGGACGGCAAGTACCAACTCTATGCCAAAGAAATTATCTTAGATGGCGCCGGACTGCTATACACAAAATACGAACAATTGAAAAAAGAACTGGAAGATATGGGCATGTTTGCGGAACAGTACAAACAGCCCGTTCCCAAATATATCCGGAAGCTGGGCGTAGTCACAGCACCGACCGGAGCGGCGGTCCGGGATATTATGAATATTACCAGGCGAAGGAACCCTTATGTGCAGATCATCCTGTATCCGGCTTTGGTGCAGGGTGAGGGCGCGGCCGCCAGCATCGTAAAGGGGATACGCACCCTGGACGCCATGGGCGTGGATACGATCATAGCCGGGCGCGGAGGCGGCTCTATCGAGGACCTCTGGGCGTTCAATGAGGAGAGCGTGGCCAGAGCGATCTTTGAATGCCGTACACCGATTATCAGCGCGGTGGGCCATGAGACGGACACCACGATCGCGGACTATGTGGCGGACCTTAGAGCACCGACGCCTTCCGCGGCCGCGGAACTGGCGGTATTTGATTATGAACTGTTCCGGGAACAGCTGGAAGGATATTGGTATGAACTGCAGCACAGGCTGAGGCGGAAGCTTTCGGATGCCAGGAGCTTAGCGAAGCAGTATCAGATGCGGCTTTCTTACGTAAGCCCTAAGAACCAGATCAGGGAGAAGCGGCTTTTGACGGCGGAGCTTATGGACAAGTTATCCCAGGGGATGAACGCAAAGCTGCTGGACCGCAGGCACAGGTTATCCCTGTACATCGAAAAGTTTCATGGGCTTTCCCCCCTGGGAAAACTGAATCAGGGGTATTCCTATACGGAGAATGAAAGCGGACAGGCTGTGACCGGTGTGGATCAGGTACATACGGATGAGATGCTGCAAATTCATGTAAGAGACGGGAAAATCCGGGCGAAGGTATGCGGCGCCCAGAAGATCAGGAGGATAGAGGATGAGCAAGGTGAACGATAAGCAGGAAGAGAAGACGCTGGAAGAAGCCTTCGGGGAGTTAAACGGAATGATCGAACAGCTGGAGGACAGTCAGGTTTCACTGGAAAATTCCTTTCAAATCTATCAGGAAGGTATGAAACTGTTAAAATATTGCAATGATAAAATTGATACCGTTGAGAAAAAAATGCTGGTAATCAATGAAGATGGTGGTCTGGATGAATTTTAAAGAAGAACTGCAAAAAAGGGTAAATGAGATTGAAGAGATAATAAGTACGTATCTTCCTGCGGAAGAGGGATTTCAGAAAACTGTCATTCAGGCGATGAATTACAGTATTCTGGCCGGCGGGAAGCGCTTAAGGCCGATGTTTATGCAGGAGACTTACCGCTTGCTCGGCGGCAGCTCGAAGGTGGTGGAGCCGTTTATGGCCGCCATGGAGATGATTCATACCTATTCCCTGGTTCATGATGATCTGCCGGCGATGGATAACGATGAGTACCGCAGAGGGCGTAAGACGACCCATGTGGTTTACGGGGAAGCCATGGGCATCCTGGCGGGTGACGCCTTGCTTAACTACGCGTTTGAGACTGCGACCCGGGCTTTTGAGATGGAGCCTTCGAATGCCCGCATCGGAAAGGCGCTGCGCATCCTGGCTGTCAAGGCGGGGATCTATGGAATGATCGGCGGGCAGACGGTGGATGTGGAAGCGGTGGGTCAGCCCCTGACCAGAGAAAAGCTGGACTTTATCTACGAGCTGAAGACAGGAGCGCTGATTGAAGCCGCCATGATGACCGGGGCGGTGCTGGCCGGAGCCTCCGATGAGCAGGTGAAGACTGTGGAACAGATCGCATCGGATGTGGGACTGGCATTCCAGATCCAGGATGACATCCTGGATGTCACCAGCACGATGGAAGAGCTGGGCAAGCCTATCGGCAGTGATGAGAAGAATGAAAAAACTACGTATGTCACGATCAAGGGACTGGATCAGGCCAAAGCGGATGTGGAGCGGATATCAAAACGGGCGATGGACGCGCTGCATTCCCTGAACAGGGAAGACGCGTATCTCTCAGCTCTGATGGAATCCCTCATAAATCGTAAAAAATAGGAGCGGTGCTCATGTATCTGGAAAGAATCAACCAAACCAACGATATAAAAAAAATAGAAGAAAAGAATCTGCCGCTCCTGGCGGAGGAGATCCGCAGGTTCCTGATTGACAAGATCAGTACGACGGGAGGCCATCTGGCGTCCAATCTGGGAGTGGTGGAGTTAACCATGGCTCTGCATCTGGCCTTTGATCTGCCGGAAGACAAGATCATCTGGGATGTGGGGCACCAGGCCTATACGCACAAACTGCTGACCGGACGCCGGGAGGGCTTCGATGAGCTGCGCAAGTACGGAGGGATGAGCGGCTTTCCGAAAAGACGGGAGAGCCCCTGTGACTGCTTTAACACCGGGCACAGCTCCACCTCGATCTCAGCGGGGCTGGGCCTGGTTCAGGCCAGGGAACTGCTGGGAGGCTTTAATAAAGTGATATCGGTGATCGGGGACGGCGCCCTGACAGGAGGCATGGCCTATGAGGCTTTGAATAACGCTTCCCGTCTGGAGAGCAACTTTATTATTGTGCTCAATGACAATAATATGTCGATCTCCGAGAATGTAGGGGGCATGTCCACCTACTTAAGCGAACTGCGGACGGCGGACGCCTATACGGGTTTAAAGACCGGGATTTATAATTCCCTGTCCAAGATTCCGGTATACGGGGACAAGATGATCGAGCAGATCCGTAAGACCAAGAGCGGCCTGAAACAACTGATTATTCCGGGCATGCTCTTTGAAGAGATGGGAATCACTTATCTGGGGCCCGTGGACGGACACAACGTGGAGCAGATGGTGAAGATCTTCCACGAGGCGGAAAAATTAGAAAACAGTGTCCTGGTACACGTGATTACCAAAAAAGGCAAGGGTTATGCTCCTGCTGAGCAGCATCCCGCAAGGTTTCACGGGGCGGAGCCCTTTGATATCAAGACAGGCCTGCCCACCAGCAAACGGGCCAAATCCAATTGGACCGACGTATTCTCAACCGTCATGCGAAAGCTGGGCGACCGGGATGAGAAGGTCGTGGCGGTAACCGCCGCCATGCCGGATGGGACAGGATTGAAGCGGTTCCGCAATATGTTCCCCGACCGCTTTTTTGACGTGGGTATCGCGGAGGAGCATGCGGTCACTTTTGCGGCCGGTCTGGCCGCGGCCGGTTTAAAACCGGTGGTCGCCGTGTATTCTTCCTTTTTACAGCGGGCCTACGACCAGATTCTGCATGACGTATGCATCCAGAACCTGCATGTGGTCTTTGCCATCGACCGGGCGGGATTGGTGGGAAGCGACGGGGAGACACACCAGGGAATTTTCGACCTTTCCTATCTTTCCAGCATCCCCAATATGACGATCATGGCTCCTAAAAATAAGTGGGAGCTGTCCGATATGATGAAATTTGCGGTGAATTTTGACAGGCCCATCGCCCTTCGGTATCCCAGGGGAGCAGCCTATGACGGTCTGAGGGAATACCGGCATCCGATTGAATACGGAAAAAGCGAGATACTCTTCGAAGAGTCGGACATCGCGCTGCTGGCAGTCGGAAACATGGTGGAGACGGCGCTTGGAATCAGAGAACGGATCAAGGATGTGGGTTATAACTGTTCCCTGGTTAACGTACGCTTTGTAAAACCGCTGGATGAGCAGATGGTCCGGGATATAGCCGGAGACCACAAGCTGCTGGTGACGCTGGAGGAAAATGTAAAGAGCGGAGGCTTCGGCGAGCGGGTCCTGGATCTGGTCAACACCGAACGTTTAAAAACCAATGTGCTGATTAACGCGCTGCCGGACGAGTATGTGGAACACGGCAACGTGGACATTCTGAAGAGGGAATCCGGGATCGACCAGGAGACTTTATTTAAGAAAATTTTGTCGGAATATGTGGGGCTATAGAAGGTAATGAAAGAGAGACTGGATGTTTTAATGGTCAGACAGAGCCTGGCGGCTTCCCGTGAAAAAGCGAAAGCGGTGATCATGTCCGGGGATGTGTTTGTCAACGGGCAGAGGGAAGACAAGGCCGGAACGATGTTTGATGAGACAAAGGTAAAGATAGAGGTGCGGGGGACTGCGCTGCCCTATGTGAGCAGGGGCGGCCTGAAATTAGAAAAGGCCATGAACTGCTTTGGCGTGGAGGTGGACGGGAAGGTCTGCATGGATGTGGGTTCCTCAACCGGGGGCTTCACGGACTGTATGCTGCAAAACGGAGCGGTGAAGGTCTATGCGGTGGACGTAGGGCATGGACAGCTGGACTGGAAACTCCGGCAGGATGAGCGGGTGGTCTGTATGGAAAAGACAAATATCCGCTATGTGAAACCGGAGGACATCGGGGAGCCGGTTGGCTTCGCCTCCATCGACGTGTCGTTTATTTCCCTGACCAAGGTTCTGGTTCCGGTGCGGGAGCTTCTTACTTCGGACGGAGCGGTTGTCTGCCTGATCAAGCCGCAGTTTGAAGCGGGACGGGAAAAGGTTGGGAAAAAAGGCGTGGTCCGGGATGCCGCCGTGCATCTGGAAGTGATTGAAAAAGTGATTGCCTTTGCCGGAGAGAATGGGTTTGGTATCCTGAATCTGGAATTTTCTCCGATCAAGGGACCGGAAGGAAATATAGAGTACCTGTTATATCTGCAAAAGGGAGCGCATGGTGAGCAGGCAGAATCCTGCCGGGTTCATCCGGTGGAGGTGGTTGCGCGGGCGCATCGGCAGCTGGATGTCCCGGGTGACAGGAAATAAATTTAGGTGGACGATGATATGGACAAGTTTTACATATTGACGAACAGTATGAAAGACCGGGACTTAAAGGTCACCGGACAGATCCGGGAATATCTGGATGCCAATGGCAAAGAAGCCATCGTTCGAACGGAGCCGCTGGCCGACGGCGCGGCCCTTCCGGAAGATGTACAGTGTATGATTGTCCTGGGAGGGGATGGAACTATGATCCAGGCTGCCCGGGCTGCGGTGGAGCAGGAGATTCCGCTCTTGGGGGTCAATCTGGGAACCCTGGGCTATTTAACGGAGGTGGAACAAAAATCTTTGATTCCGTCTCTGAAACTGCTGCTGGATGGCAATTATGAGATCGAGGAGCGCATGATGCTGCGGGGATCCGTGTATCATGGAACACACAAGGCGGGTTCGGATCTGGCGCTGAATGACATCGCCATTAACCGGACGGGCTCCCTGCGTATTTTAAGCTATCACATCTATGTAAACGGCTCATTTCTGAATTCCTACAGCGCGGACGGGATCATCGTATCCACGCCCACCGGGTCCACAGGTTATTCCCTGTCCGCCGGCGGGCCTATCGTGGACCCGAAAGCGTCGCTGATCATGATTACTCCGATCTGTCCTCATACATTGAATACCAGGAGCATCATCCTGTCCGCCAATGATGAGATCACCATCGAGCTGGGAGAGGGCCGGAAGCGGGATGAGGAAGCTGCGGAAGCGGCTTTTGACGGAGAGAACCCGATCCATATCGTTACCGGTGACCGGATCGTGATTCATCAGGCGTTACGTAAGACAAAAATTGTAAAATTGAGCAAGCGCAGTTTTCTGGAAGTATTGCGGCGGAAGATGGGTGCGGACCAGCCGGGCAGATAGCAGGAGGAGAATATTTTGAAGACACAACGTCATGCGAAAATCATCGAATTGATATCCAAATATTCCATAGAAACCCAGGAAGAGCTGGCGGCGCGTCTGCAGGAGGCCGGTTATCAGGTCACCCAGGCCACGGTATCCAGGGACATCCGGGAATTGAAACTGACTAAGATGGCGTCGGAGGACGGCCGCCAAAAATATATGGTGTATCAGGAGCGGGATGATGTAACCAACCAAAAATATGTCCGCGTATTGCGGGACGGTTTTCTGTCTATGGATATGGCGCAGAACATTCTGGTGATCAAGACCGTGTCCGGGATGGCCATGGCGGTGGCGGCCGCGCTGGACGCCATGCGCTGGTCGGAAATTGTCGGCTGTATCGCGGGCGACGACACGATCATGTGCGCGGTCAGAAGCGTGGACGATACCCTGGTAGCCATGGAACGAATCCGCAAAATTCTGGGAAGCAATTGACAAAGAACGAAAAAGCAAACAATGCAAATGCGTTGAGGAGTGATAAGAAATGCTCATTAGTCTGCATGTGAAAAATCTGGCGTTGATTGACGAGGCGGAAGTATATTTTAGCGAAGGGTTAAATATACTAACTGGTGAAACCGGCGCGGGTAAGTCGATTTTGATCGGCTCCATTAACCTGGCTTTGGGCGGGCAGGCCGCGAAAAGTCTGATCCGGGATCCGGAGCAGCCGGCTTTGGTGGAGCTGGTGTTTGAGGTGACCAATCCGGACAGCCTGAATAAGCTTCAGGAACTGGATCTGTATCCGGAGGACGGCGGGCTATTTATTTTAACCCGAAAGCTGGTGAACGGGCGGAGCATCGGAAAGGTAAATGGAGAAATCGTCTCCGCCGGCGTTTTAAAACAAATTGCGGAAATTTTGATCAATATCCACGGACAGCATGAACATCAATCCTTATTATACAAGAAAAAGCATCTGGAGATTCTGGATGATTATGGCAGCAAAGAGATCGCACCACAGAAGAGGAAAGTCCAGGAAGCCTATGCGGCATACAGCGGGCTGAAAGAGACCTATGACGCCACCGGGATGGATGAGGAACAAAGGGCCAGAGAGATTTCTTTTCTGGAGTTTGAGATTCAGGAAATCGAGGACGCGGGCCTAAGGGACGGTGAGGACGAGGAGCTGGAAAGCCGGTACCGGAAGATGGTAAATGCCAGGAAGATTCTGGAGGCGGTAACCATGGCGGACGGGCTGACCGGCGCTGCGGAGGAAACAGGCGCCCTGGAGACGATCGGAAGAGCCGTCCGGGAGCTTCATAGCGTGGCGGCTTATGATGAAAAAATACAAAATTTAAACATACAGCTTCAGGAGGTTGAAAATCTTTTAAACGATTTTCATCGGGAATTGTCGGATTATGCGCAGGAGCTTTGCTTTTCCCAGGAAGATTTTCAGAAGACGGAGGACAGACTGGATACCATCAATCATCTGAAATCCAAATACGGGCAATCCATCAGGCAGATTCAGGAATATCAGGCGGCCCGGCAGGAAAAACTGGAAAAATTAGCGGATTATGAACAATACCGGAAGAAGCTGGCAGAAGAGCTGAAGCAGGCGGAAGACGTTTTAAGTAAAACAACGGAACGGCTTTGCGTGCTTCGGACAAAATATGCAGGACAGCTGGGCAGACAGATCCGGTCCGCCCTGAAGGACCTGAATTTCCTGGATGTTTTATTTCATATAGAGATGCGCCCGCTCGGACATTTTACGGCAAACGGGGGCGATGAGGCGGAATTCATGATCTCTACGAATCCCGGAGAAGAGGAAAGGCCTTTGGCCCAGGTGGCGTCGGGGGGCGAGCTATCCCGTATTATGCTGGCGATCAAAACCGTGATGGCGGATCAGGATGCCACAGAGACGCTGATTTTCGATGAGATCGACACAGGGATCAGCGGCCGTACGGCCCAGAAGGTGTCGGAGAAACTGGCTTTCGTTGCAAAAGGGCATCAGGTGATCTGCATCACACATCTGGCGCAGATCGCCGCCATGGCGGACACCCATTTTGCCATTGAAAAAAATATAAAAAATAAAGAAACGATTACCACAATACGAAAGCTTAATGATTCCGAGATGATCCAGGAATTGGCAAGAATCCTGGGAGGCGCAGAAATTACAGAAACGGTGCTCAAAAACGCAAAGGAAATGAAAGAATTGGCAATAGGTACAAAATCATCCTAGTGTGAAACCGCCATTTCTTCACATAATAATTGAGGGATATAGCTTAGCTATATTCCTTTTGCTTTTTTTCGAAAGAAAGAGGTAAGGATGTGAAGAAAATGTCGAAAAAGGCGTCTTATCGGCGGATTTTAATTCTATGTACCATATTCGGTATCCTGCTGCTCGGTATCTTCGGGTATCTGAGGATCCGAAATGCGGTGCCGGATGAAATCAAACTGGTAGCGGAATCCAATGAATCGAATATCCCGAAGGACCAGCTGCACCTGAATAAGGACTACCCTATTTCTTTTGGGGATGGAAGTTCGGGCCAGGATACCGTAAAATGTAAGTTATTCGGGCTCATAGACTTAAAGGACGTCAAAGTTTCAGTTGTAAAGGATCAAAAACTGATACCGGGAGGGACGCCGATTGGTATTTATATGGAGACCAAAGGGGTGTTGATTATAGGTACCGGAACAGTCACTGGGATGGATGGGCTGAACTATGAACCGGCATATCACCTGGTAAAAACAGGGGATTATATCGAAGCGGTTAATGCGGAGCCGATCTATAACAAAACGGATCTCATCGAGAAGGTGAACCAGTATGGCAATGAGGAGGTGATACTGAATATCAGGAGAAATGAAGAGGAGATACAACTAAAGGTAAAACCGGTCATGACCGCGCCGGAAGAATACCGGCTGGGCATCTGGGTCAGGGATAATACGCAGGGGATCGGAACCCTGACGTTTATCGACGAAAATGGACGGTTCGGAGCTCTGGGCCACGGTATCACGGACGTAGATACCAGCACGTTAATGGAGATGGATGACGGGAAACTCTATGAGACAAAAATCCTGTCCATTATCAAGGGCGAAAAGGGAAGCCCGGGTGAGATGACAGGCTTTATCGACTACAACGACGCAAATGTGCGCGGACAGATAAAGGACAATACCGAGGCCGGAATATTCGGCATAGCCAACGACGCGTTAAAGCAGGAAGTCGCAGCGGAGCCCATGGATATCTGCATGAAACAGGATATCGAGCTGGGTCCGGCCACGATCCGGTGCTGTGCCAGCGGCGAGGTGAAGGAGTATCAGGTCGAAATCAAAGAAGTGAATATGACCGGTGACGATGTGAATAAGGGAATTGTACTGGAAATTACAGATCCGGAATTATTAAACCTGACCGGCGGTATTATCCAGGGGATGAGTGGAAGCCCTATCATCCAAAATAACAAAATTATTGGTGCAGTTACCCATGTTTTCATTCAAGATTCTTCGAGGGGATTTGGCATTTTCATCGAAAATATGCTGCAAATGGAGAGTGAAAATCAGTAATCCTGTATATGAAAATAAAATGCTGTCGAAAACATGCGATAACATATTCTTGCTTATGAAATATATTGTATATATAATAAAAATCAGCTCTCACAAACTGCAAATTTTGGCGCCAAACAGTTTGTTCTGCTGCAAAAGATAATATACTTTTACATTCTTTGATCATATAACCGAATAAAAACCAAGGAGGATCTTATGGACAGATTAAATATTGCAATTGCCGATGATAATGAAAGAATCCTGGAGCTGCTTGACGAAATTATCAGCCAGGACGAGGAATTGCAGGTAGTAGGGAAAGCGACCAACGGGGAAGAGGCTCTGGACATCATCAAAACCAAAGAACCGGATGTGGTTCTGTTAGATATCATTATGCCTAAGATGGACGGTTTAAGCGTAATGGAAAAGGTGAAAAATGATGCAAATCTCAAGAAACCTGCGTTTATTATGATCACGGCTATTGGGCAGGAGGGTATTACGGAAGACGCGTTTAATCTGGGTGCAGATTTTTATATCATGAAACCCTTCGACAATGAAGTGGTAATCAATCGGATTAAAAGATTTAAAGGCGGATCGAACCGGAAATTCGCAGAAGCCAAAAGGATCACAGCTTATGAGAACCGGGGCGGCTCCATGGAACACAATCTGGAAAACGATGTTACCAACATTATTCATGAAATAGGCGTACCTGCACATATCAAAGGATATCAATATTTAAGAGATGCCATCATCATGTCGGTGAACGATATGGATATGTTAAATTCCATCACCAAGGTTTTATATCCTACCATCGCCAAAAAACATCAGACTACGCCGAGCAGAGTGGAACGTGCGATCCGCCACGCGATCGAAGTAGCCTGGAGCAGGGGAAAGATGGATACGATAGACGAATTATTTGGTTATACGGTAAGTAATGGAAAAGGAAAACCTACCAACTCTGAATTCGTAGCTTTGATCGCTGATAAAATCCGGTTGGAGTATAAAACCAGATAGCAGCAGGATATTAACACTTTCATTCGCGGAGCCAATGCGTTATAATAGTTACATAAAGTTTTAAGATCAAGGAGGATACGCGTATGAAGAAAGTGGCATTCATTGCTTCAGAAGGAGTTCCGTTTATCAAGACAGGAGGGCTGGCCGATGTCGTAGGATCCTTACCGAAGTGCTTTAATAAAGATGAATTCGATGTCAGAGTAATCCTTCCAAAATATATGTGCATGAAGCAGGAATTCAAAGACCAATTACAATATGTAACCCACTTTTATATGGATTTAAACTGGAGAAGCCAGTATGTCGGGGTACTGCAGATCGAGTATGACGGAATTCTGTTTTACTTTATCGACAATGAATATTATCTGGCGGGGCCCAAACCCTACGGAAATATTTTTGAAGATATCGAGAAGTTCGCATTTTTCTCCAAAGCTGCGTTATCAGCCCTGCCCGTAATCGGGTTTCAGCCGGATATCATCCATTGCCACGACTGGCAGACGGGTTTGGTGCCTGTTTATTTAAAAGATCGTTTTCATGATGGGGAGTTTTATCGGAATATGAAATCCGTCATAACGATACATAATTTGAAGTTCCAGGGGGTATGGGATATTAAGACGGTTCAGGATGTCACGGGCCTGCCGAAATATTATTTTACCCCGGATAAGCTGGAAGCCTACGGGGATGCGAATTACCTGAAGGGCGGTATCGTCTATGCGGATGCTATCACTACTGTGAGTGAGACTTATGCGGAAGAAATTAAACAGCCGTTTTACGGCGAGCATCTGGACGGGCTTATGCGCGCCAGAGCAAACTCTTTAAGAGGAATCGTCAACGGTATCGATTACAATGAATACAATCCTGAGACAGATACTTTTATTGCACAGCAGTATAATGCCAGGAATTTCCGCAAGGAAAAAGTGAAAAATAAAGTAGCGCTGCAGCAGGAATTGGGACTGGAAGTGGATCCCGGCAAGATGATGATCGGAATGGTGTCCAGGCTTACGGATCAAAAAGGGTTTGATCTGATCGCCTACGTTATGGACGAACTGTGTCAGGACAACGTCCAGCTGGTGATACTGGGAACCGGGGAAGAGCGTTACGAGAATATGTTCCGTCATTTTGACTGGAAATATAACGGCAAGGTTTCGGCACAGATCTATTATTCGGAACCCATGTCCCATAAGGTATATGCGTCCAGCGATGCGTTCCTGATGCCGTCTCTGTTTGAACCTTGCGGTTTAAGCCAGCTGATGAGCCTGCGCTATGGAACGGTGCCCATAGTCAGGGAAACCGGCGGCTTAAAGGATACGGTAGAGCCATATAATGAATTTGGAAATTCCGGAACAGGATTCAGTTTTACAAACTATAACGCCCATGAAATGCTGTCTATTATCCGATATGCGGAGAATATCTATTATAATAAGAAACGAGAGTGGAATAAAATCATCGACCGTGGTATGGCCAAAGACTTTTCATGGAATAATTCCGCTAAGAAATATGAGGAGCTTTACCGCTGGTTAGGATGAGATAATAGGATTCGCGTGGCGGTGAAAAAGAGTGGGTAGGGTAGGAAACTTCTTAAGCCTAAGGTCCGGGACAAACTGTAGTGCAGGCTGCAGTTTATCCCGGGCCTGTTTTATTCCTTACTGTTTTTCCGGTATTGCCTGTTAAGCGCCCGATGTACAGGCGCTAAGCGAAGTGCTCATAGCCATAAAAAATTAAAATAAAACTGGTATAGATTTCCTGAAAGAAGGCATACTAGGAGTGTAAAATCTGATGTGGATTAAAGGAGGAAATTTTTATGGCTGATTTATCAGAACTGGATTTACAGAATTTACGCCATCTGATCCTGGCTCATGATGTAAATCATTGCAAAATGCAGGCTTATGCCGAGCAGGCGACGGATCCGTCCGTAAAACAATTTTTTAATAAGGCCGCACAGTCTGCTACTCAGGAAAAGCAGCAGCTGATGCAGTTCTTAGGTTAAGGAGGGAATGACCATGATGGATGAAAAAACAATGGTAGCGGATGCTCTCTGGGGCATCAACGGTGATCTGGGAAAATTCGGTGAGATGATCCCTCAGACAGAGAATCCGGCACTTAAGCAGGTTCTGAAACAGATGAGAAATATGTGCGAGCAGTCCCAGGAAGAACTGTATCAGATCGCGCGCAGCAAGAGCTATTATGTTCCTGCTGAGAAGGCTACGGCTGAAGAAGTACAGCATGTGAAATCCGTTTTGACTCAGCTGTCCGGAAGCGGAAAATCTTCACTTCTGTAATTTGATTTCAGATTTTGAGATTTGGGAAATCGGCGGTAAGGTTGACTTTTACAGCAGCCTTACGGCCGATTTTGTATGCTTTATATTAAATGATTATATTAAGTGTTTGTATGTTTTTTATGAAAGGATGTGCTTGACATGAAAATGAGATAAGCGTATTATTGTATTATTAAAATAGTACAATAAACAGACGACTGAAATTGACAGGAGTTGGGCATATGAATGAATATTGGTTTGTGGCAATTGCTGTGGCAGCTGTATTTCTGATTGTCTTCCTGAAATTGTTTTACGACCGGATTAAGTGGGAACGCAGGAGAGAGAGGAAGATCGCGCTCAGCTGGGGGAAACAGCCGGAGCAGGAGTATACGGCGGAGGAGTTTGACAGTATATCGCATTTTTGCAAGCGCAGGCATGACGGGGTGACCGGGATCGATGATATTACCTGGAATGATCTGGATATGGATGAAGTGTTTATGCTGGTGAACCATACCTGGTCTTCGCCGGGACAGGAATGTCTTTATGATATTATGCGGACTCCGGTTTATGAGAAAGAGGTGCTGGAGGAAAGGGAAGGGCTGATCTCTTATTTCGCTTCCCACGAGAGCGAACGCCGGGCTGTGGAGAAGATTTACGCGAAGATGGGCCGGGTTAAGGGCGTGTCTTTGGCGGATTATATCTATTGGCTTGCGGATCTGACGGAGATGAAGCTGGTGCCGCATATTATTATGGCGGTGTTGGCGCTGGCGGGAATCGTCTCTATTTTTATCGCGCCGGCTCAGGGGATTATATTTTTTATCGTGGTCATGTGCGCGAATATCCTGAATTATTTTTCCCAGAAGAAAGAGATCGAGCCATATATCAACGCTTTCGCTTTTATTATAAAAATGATGGATACGGCGAAAGAGCTGGAGAAGTTAAATATCGGAGAGATTGAAAGCTATCAGGCCGAGATGAAGAAAACGTCCAGGCAGTTTCATAAGTTCCGGAAGAATTCTTTTCTGGTGCTGGCCGGTCAGGGCGGGATGAATGAAGATCCTCTGGCTATGATCCTGGATTATATCCGCATGGTTTTCCATGTGGATCTGATCAAATTTAACTGGATGCTCAAGGAAGTGAAGCTGCATTTAAAGGATGCGGAGCTGTTTATCGAGCAGATCGGAATGCTGGAGAGCATGATCGCCATCGCTAATTTCAGGGAAATGATGCCCTATGTATGTCTGCCTGAGCTTCAGCCGGGAAAGAAAGTCCGCCTGGAAGCGGAGAATATCTATCATCCGCTGGTAGAGCATGCGGTGGCCAGCTCCATACAGGCGGGGCGGGGAGTGCTTCTCACCGGTTCCAACGCATCCGGCAAATCTACATTTTTAAAAACGATCGCGATCAATGCGATTCTGGCCCAGACGGTTCATACCGTGCTGGCCGACCGGTATGTGGGAAATTATTTCAGCATATATTCTTCGATGGCCTTAAAGGATAACCTGATGGGGCAGGAGAGCTATTTTATAGTGGAGATCAAGTCTTTGAAGCGGATTATGGATGCGGTGGATCAGGAACATCCGGTTTTGTGTTTCGTGGATGAGGTGCTGCGGGGGACGAATACGGTGGAGCGGATAGCGGCGTCGTCCGAGATCCTGAAAAGCTTAAATGACGCGGGTGTGCTCTGTTTTGCGGCCACTCATGATATAGAGCTGACTTACATTTTGGAAAATTCTTATGATAATTATCATTTCCGGGAAGAAATTAAGGATCAGGACATACTGTTTGACTATTGCCTCCGTGAAGGACGGGCGACCTCAAGAAATGCGATCCGCCTGCTTGGTCTGATCGGATACGATGAGGAGATTATCAATCAGGCGGAAAACATGGCCACCCGGTTCGCGGAGGAAGGCGTTTGGGCATTGAGCGAGTAGAAATCAGGAACCGCTTACGAGCTGATCCAAAGTTTTAAAGGTATAGCCCATCTCTTCCCATTTGGTCAGCAGTTCATCCAGGATCTCTCCATTGGTCTTGGAAGTGCTGTGCAACAAAACGACGGCTCCGGGGTGGATACGGCCCAGAAGCTTGTCGAAGGCCTCTTCTTTCGAAGGTTGTTTATCCTGATACCAGTCTACATAGGCGAGGCTCCAGAAGAAGGTCTTATAGCCCAGCTCCTGCGCCATCTTTAGGTTGGATTCGCTGTATTTTCCCTGAGGCGGACGGTAGTATTTTATCATGGGCTGGCCGATGGTCTCCTGGTACAGAGTTTCGATGTCCCCCAATTCTTTGGAGAAGGCGTCCATGGTGGAGATCTTGGACATATCCGGATGGTTGTATGTATGATTTCCTACGATATGGCCTTCTGCAACCATGCGTTTCACCAGATCCGGGCTGGTGGACAGAAAATTGCCGACCACGAAGAAGGTGGCATGAACGTTGTGCTTCTTCAGGGCATCCAGAATCGGGGCCGTATTGCCATTTTCATATCCGCAGTCAAAGGTCAGATAGATAACCTTATCGGTTGTATTCTCCGCATAATATGCGTCGTACTGTTTTAACTCATCGAAAGTCGCGTTGGCAACCGGAGGTTTGCCTTCCTCCTGGAAGCTTAAGCCCCAGCTGCCCTCAGCGGCGGTCGGTACGGCTTCCGGCTGCATGTAATCCACGACCCGTCCGGCAATCTGCCCTATGAAAAAGGCGGCGGCGAACAGCACAGTGAGTTTAAATAGATTTTTATAAGGAATTTTTTTCAGGCTTTTCAATTGATCCCCTCGAATTCCATTTGTTTAAAATATATGGACAGTTTTATTTATTTATACCAGATTCCGGCGGATGGAACGGCCGGCGAGTGGTTCTTCCTCGGGTTTGGGTATCCTTCTTGTCATTCCTTCTTTTTCTTATACCGCGGTAATTTCCGGCCCGGGCAGGTACGAAAAATTTTTTTCACGCTTTAGTTGCCCCCATAAAGGAAACAAGCTATAATAGTACCAAAGATCCGCGAGAGACAAAAAGGGAATGCGGGCCTTTTATCCGTAGAATGGATGGCGCGGCCATTGCGCCACTGGAGGTAAAAATGGACGACAGTTTTTCAAATATAAGCAGGGAGATCAATGAAGCGGTAGAACGGGTGTTGTCATCCGGGGCTGTGCATGAATTGAAGGATACGATCAACACAGCCATGAACCAGGCAAATAACGGTATTCGCCAGACCATGGACGATGTGCGCAGACAGACGCAGCAGACCATGAATGACGTCAAAAGACAGGGATATCAGACGAGAGATCATTTCCGGCAGGCTTACCAGAATTTTGATCCGTCGGAATTTCACTCGAACTATACCAGAACCCATAACAGAATGAGGCAGGCGCACCCCTACCAGGAGGAGCAAAGGGCCGGAAACGCGGCTTGGCAGAAGCCGCCCACCCAGCCGGCCGTGAGGTACCGTGAGCCGAAGGGAACGGCGAACATTGTTCTTGGCGTGATCGGCTGCACATTTACCGGAGCAGCCTTTTTGGGTATGGTGTTAAATCTGATACTGAATTTTAATCCCGCGGGGATTCTGGCGGCTGTGATGTTCTTTTTGCTTCTGGCCGGCAGCGTTTCCCTGATTGCCAGAGGAGGCGTGCAAAAAGGCCGGTTTGAGCGGTTTACAAGATACCGGGCGCTGATTCATGGCAGAACCTACTGTGAAATCTCGGAGCTAGCCGCAGCCACAGGGAAGACGGCGAAAGAGATTGTAAAGGATTTGAAAAAAATGATTCGTCTGCGCTTGTTCCCGGTCGGCTATCTGGATGACAAAGAGACCTGTCTGATTCTGGATCAGGAGACCTATCACCAGTATCTGGAGACCCAGGAACATATCAAGCAGATGCAGGAAGAAGAAAAACGCCGGAGAGAGATGGAGGAAAAAGACCCTCAGGCGGCGCGTCTACAGGAACTGCTGGACGAAGGAAAACACTATATTCAGAAAATCAAAGAAATCAATGTCGCTTTGCCGGAGGAGGAAATCTCACAGAAGCTGGACGAGCTGGAGAAGATCACCTCGAAGATCTTCAGCTATGTGGAGCAGCATCCGGCGAAAGTGACCCAGATCCGAAAGTTTATGTGCTATTATCTGCCAACCACCCTGAAACTGGTGGAGGCTTACCGGGATCTGGAAGAACACGGCATCCGCAGTGAAGAAGTCATCAACACGGAAAATGAAATCAAACAGGCGCTTGGAAACATCAACCTGGCCTTCGGGAACCTGTTAAAAGATCTGATGCAGGACGATCTGATGGATCTGTCGGCGGAGATCTCCACATTAGAAGCCATGCTGGCCCAGGAGGGCTTGACCAGCGGCCGGGATTTTGACCGGAGCCTGTTATAAGGAAGAATATGCTGTAAAAACCGCAGCACTGGAGGAAAAAGAATGAGCGATACATTAAAAGAAATGCCGTCATTTACCCTGGAATTGGACACGGACCCCATACCCGCGGCTCCGCCGGTGGTAAAGCAGGAAGCAAAAGAAGAACCGGTACCGGCCGGAGTGGAGGATATGCCGTTAAATGAGCAGGAGCAGAAGATGGTGGAAGACTTCATACCGAAGATCGATCTGAACAACTCCAACATGATCCTGCAGTACGGTTCCGGGGCCCAGAAAAAAATAGCGGATTTCTCCCAGAACGTTCTGAACAACGTAAGAACCAAAGACTTAGGCGAGATCGGTGAGATGCTCTCCGGTGTGGTAAATGAACTGAAAAGTTTCGATGTGGAAGAGGAAAAAGGCCTGTTCGGCATCTTCAAACGCAGCTCTAATAAAATGGCAGCCATGAAATCCAAATACGACAAAGCCGAAGTCAACATCAACAAAATCTGCGATGTCCTGGAGCAGCACCAGAAAAACCTGTTAAAGGACACAGCTATGCTGGATCAGATGTATGAGCTGAACACCGTTTACTTCAAAGAACTAAGCCTCTACATCATAGCCGGCAAAAAGAAACTCAAGCAGGTACATGATGTGGATCTGGCCAATCTCTTAGACCAGGCCAGCCGTTCCGGCCTGCCGGAGGATGCGCAGGCGGCCAACGACCTGGCGAACCTCTGCGACCGCTTCGAAAAAAAACTGCATGACCTGGAGCTGACCCGGATGATATCCATTCAAATGGCGCCCCAGATCCGTCTGGTTCAAAACAACGACACGCTCATGTCCGACAAGATCCAGTCCACCCTGGTCAACACGATCCCCTTATGGAAGAGCCAGATGGTTCTGGCCCTGGGCGTGGAGAATTCAAGGCAGGCTGCCGCAGCCCAGCGTGAAGTCACGGAGATGACCAACGCCCTTCTCAGAAAGAACGCGGACACCCTAAAAACCGCCACCATAGACATCGCCAAAGAGTCCGAGCGCGGCATTGTAGATATCGAGACCCTGCAGCACACCAACGAGAGCCTGATCACCACCCTGGATGAAGTCATGCGAATCCAGGAAGAAGGCCGTCAAAAACGCCGCGAAGCCGAAAAAGAGCTGGCCCGCCTGGAAGGCGAGCTTAAGCAGAAGCTCCTTGGTATGCGGGGGTGAGATACAAAAGAAACGGGGGGCGTATCGCTTGAGGTTCTGCCTTAGGACAGCTGACTCGGATGAGGGCGGAAAACCGCTGTACCCGAGGGCTTCCCGGAGTCTGGGTATGCCCGCTGCTTAAGGCTGGGGACCGGTACGGTATCCGGGGAGGCTCCCGGCTGCCGGGTTCTTTTGTGTCTCCCTGGGAGCGCCAAGGGCTTGCGCTGGCAGACGCTAAGGGAAATTGAAAAGCCGGGTTCAGGAACCGAGCCTATTCACCAGGAACACATGATGTGTTCCCGGTTCAGAGGCTCTTGCCCGTCGGACGTGAAGTCCGCCGGTCATCCTGAACCCGGCTTTTCAATTTCCCTAAGCGTCTGCACAGCCGCCCTATGCGCTCCCGGGGAGACACAAAAGAACCCGGCCGCCGGGAGCCTCCCCGGATACCGTACCGGTCCCCAGCCTTAAGCAGCGGGCATACCCCTCCGGGAAGCCCCCGGTTACAGCGATTTTCCGCCCTCACCCGAGTCAGCCGTCCTAAGGCAGAACCTCAAGCGATACGCCCCCCGTTCCTTTTGTCCAACCTCCCTGAAGCATCCCTTACACCTACTACTTTTATTAATTACACGCAGGCCTTATGAGCTGGATACAGTGTATAGCGGATAGTCCAATGCAACTAAGCTCTCACCAAAGAAGGAGAGGGAAGCGGCGGGGGACGGCAACGGGAGCGGGAGCCCTGCGTATCGGGCGTAAAATCGCTTGAGGTCAGGCCTTAGAACGGGTTACGCAGATGATGGGAGAACCTCGCAGGGCCCGGAACACTGTCCGAGCCGTTTTTTGGCGAGTTTGTTCCGGGCCCTGCTAATAAGAGGTTCTCCCGCCATCGGAGTTACCCGTTCTTAGGCCTGTCCGAAGCGATTCTACGCCCGATATGCAGGGCTCCCGCTCCCGCTGTCGTCCCCCGCCGCTTCCCTCTCCGGCCCATAGTAGAATAGTGTAGGCCCCTAAAGTGAAAAAGAAAAGGGGCTTGAGAAGTGATAAGCTTAATGATACAATCATGGAAGACGTTGGAAGAGGTGAATGAAGGAATGCATGTGGATATTTATACGGACGGCTCGGCCAGGGGAAATCCGGACGGACCGGGAGGATATGGCACGGTGATACATTTTCAGGATTCTCAGGGGAACCTGCATAAGAGGGAATATAGCGGAGGATATAAGAAGACTACGAATAACCGGATGGAGCTTATGGCGGCGATCGTGGGGCTGGAGGCTCTTACGAAATCCTGTACGGTGGATCTTTATTCGGATTCTAAGTATCTGGTGGACGCTTTTAATCAGAGATGGATCGACGGCTGGCTGAAGAAGGGCTGGAAACGCAGCGGCAATGAGCCGGTGAAAAATGTGGATCTGTGGAAGAGGCTTTTGAAGGCGATGGAGCCGCATGTGGTGCGGTATATCTGGGTGAAGGGACATGATGGACATCCGGAAAATGAACGCTGTGATTTTTTGGCTACCAGCGCGGCGGATGGAGATAATTTATTGGATGATGAGGTCTTGTGCTGAACGCACAGGATTTGATAGATGAGGAGATCACGATGCATTTAGATGAATTTGATTTTAATTTACCACAGGAACTGATCGCGCAGGATCCTTTAGAGGACCGGGCGGGCTCCAGGCTTCTGGTTTTGGATAAGGAGACGGGAGAGGTGGAACATCGGATGTTCCGGGATATCCTTTCTTTTCTGCATCCGGGTGACTGCCTGGTGATTAATGATACGAAGGTGATTCCGGCCAGACTGATGGGTAATAAGGTCGGAACGGAAGCAGGGATCGAAGTGCTTCTTCTGAAACGCCGGGAGAATGATGTGTGGGAGACTCTGGTGAAGCCAGGGAAGAAGGCCCGTGTGGGGGCGGAGATCTCTTTTGGCGGAGGGCTTTTGACAGGAAAAGTGATCGGGGTGGAAGAGGAAGGGAATCGTTTGATTCAGTTTTCTTATGAGGGGATCTTTGAGGAGATTCTGGATCAGCTGGGGCAGATGCCTCTGCCGCCTTATATTACGCATGAGCTGAAGGATAAGAACCGGTATCAGACGGTCTATGCCAAACATGAAGGATCTGCGGCTGCGCCCACCGCGGGACTTCATTTTACTACGGAATTGCTGGAACAGATTGAACGGGCGGGGGTTTTGATCGCCCATGTGACGCTTCATGTGGGATTGGGGACATTCCGTCCGGTGAAAGTGGACAATATTCTCGAACACCATATGCATTCGGAATTTTACCGGATCGAGCCGGAAGAAGCGGATAAAATTAATGCGGCAAAAGCCGGAGGGGGTAAGGTGATCGCTGTGGGGACTACCAGCTGCAGAACGCTTGAGTCTGCGGCGGATGAGAGCGGGCTTCTCAAAAGCGGCAGCGGCTGGACCGATATATTTATCTATCCCGGATACCGGTTTAAGATCCTGGATGCCCTTATCACAAATTTCCATCTCCCGAAGTCCACTCTGATTATGCTGGTTTCGGCGCTGGCAGGCAGGGAGAATGTGCTACACGCGTATGAGGAGGCGGTACAGGAGAAGTATCGGTTCTTTTCGTTCGGGGACGCGATGCTCGTAGTGTAAGTAAAAAAATTAGGTTAAGGAGAACCCGCAAAGGCGCAGCAATACTGGGCTGTTGCGGGTTTTTGACATCTAATTTCAAAGACAACTTTTGGGCGTTTTGGGTTAAAATCGGGGTAAAAGGCTGTTTCTACCCACAACTCTTGTAAAAAATTTAGGGATGTACTTGACGTATGACAAGTAAATAAGTATAATATAGCAAGGAGGGTATACTCATGCAGAAGCAAATTATCGGCGACAAGCAGGATCTGACATGGCTGTCGTGGTCAAAAATTCGCAACTCGTCCGGAACAGCAGGTTCTTTTCTCAAGGCGTATTCCGATTTGGATGGAGTGAAGACGTATTATAAGCTTTCTAATTATGACTCGGTCAAGGGAATCGTAGGCCATGAGTGTGTCAATGAAATCATTGTTGACCGTCTTTTAACGATACTTGGCATAGAGCATTTGCCTTATCAGTTGATCCATGCGGATATCCGGATCGATGACCAGCCATACACCACATGGCTTTGTGCATCAAGGGATTTTAAGCAGCGTGGCGAAAGTAAGCTGGCGCTGGATGCCTTCTATCAGGCGGAACGCCTGGCAGGGGAAGGTCCGCTCGAATTCTGTATTCGCAATGGCTGGAAGGAGTATATTTGGCAGATGCTTGCGGTGGATTTTTTGATTTTGAACCGTGACCGGCATGGCGCCAATATTGAAGTTTTGAGAAATTCAAAAAAGAAAACGGTGCGGCTCGCTCCGCTCTTTGATCATGGCCTGTCATTAATTTTCAATTGTCAGGACACAAGCGCCGTGAGAGCAGTACAGGTCCTGGAGGATAAGCCGGTTCAGTGTTTTGTCGGTTCTCGTTCGTCTTGGGAGAATTTAAAATTGATACCAATTGACCAAATTCCAACTCTGCAACCATTGCAGGAAAGAGACCGGGAGATTCTTTTTGCCGGTCTCGAAGACGCCATTGGTTCGGTATGGCTGGATAAGATATGGGAGATGCTGTGGGGGAGGTGGCTGGAATATGAAAATCTTTGCGGTCAAAGATGAGACGGACACCACAAAAAGGACGCTCGCCTGGCTCATTTATTATGAGATGGACAAACGTTTCTACATTGAGTTACCGGATGATGCGGATCCATGGGAAACACCCTTGTTACTTTCTTCCTTTTTGCAACGAGGCGAACGGACGGTGAACGCGTACTGGAGCAGGCTTTGGGTACAGCAGCGTATTGTCCCGTCGGACCGGCAGAATTTAGGGCAGATACTAAAAGAGAATCATCTCGATTCTTATGATGAGTTTGAGCTATTGATGCTGGGGAGTGGCCGCTGTGCACAGGATGATTACTATCTTGTTCCCGTAACAGAAAGCGATTTGCCCGATTCTGTATTGATTCGTTTCGAGAAGAGGGTAGAGGATGTTATTCCCCTTGCGGGAAAACATCTGCTGATATTCTTCCGTGATGGGACTGTCAAAAAATACGATGGAAATGTGATATTGGAAAAGGACGTATCGTTTGCGCCGGTGCTGAAAAGCGAGGAGCTTTTTCAAAGGGTATCCGTCCAAACCGGCGGCTATGGCATTTGCTGGGGTGAAAACCTAAATGTGCCGGATACGGCGCTGTATGACGGGGGAAAGATCGTACCGCTTTCTTTGGAGGATTTTCTCAACTTTGTAGAGAACCGTGTAGTCAATACCACGGAAGCTGCTGAACTGCTGGAATGCTCCAGACAGAATATCGAGGATCTGACCCGGCGTGGAAAGCTTCACCCTATCAAGGCGACGCCGAAGAATAAGTTATTTCTAAAAAGTGAGATCATTCAACGGAAGTGGCACTAAAATGTTTTCTTCGGGGATATAGCTTTCAAAATAAAAGGGCATAACACCGTCAGGCACAATTCCAATCTGATCTGTTGATTTGATACGCGCTGCCAGGACGTTCCTATTATTTAATTGCCATCCATTGTTGTGCAGCCAATTCCGAAAGGCCTCCAGTATTTTCTTTAGACATAAAATATGCCCCCTCCTAAGCAGCAAGTTTTTATTATTTCACTCGTCTGCCTAGAAGGGGAGCATATTATAGTGTTCAATCAGCTAATCTGCAAAAGCCTCTGGTTTATAAATGTGAATGTATTTATAATTTTCTGCGTCTTCTCACCTTGAAAACTAATATCCCAACGACGGCAAGCAGCGCAGCCGCAGCCGCGATGAATAGCACGGATAGCGGCGCCGTATCACCTGTCATGGCACTGTCTACTTTATTGCTTGTCACTGTCGGCTTCCTGTTAGTGCGGTCGGAAGAAGGTGTATCGGTTCCGCCGGGGGTATCAGCATCCTTGGGCAGAATCAACGCAAACGGAGACAGGGAGTATACTCTTACCTGAACCTTGCCGTCTGTTACTGTCAGATTGCGGTATGCATCAATAGTATCTTGATCCGCCTTCACATTTTCTGCTGTTAAACTGCCTGCTTTCACATAGTGTAAAACAGTAATCTGTTTTCCATTGTATTTTGCGTCTACCGGAATCGTAACAGTAAGTGCACCTTTCAATACTGCATCGGTCTTACCGTCTGCCTTTTTCAGAGTGACACCAAAAAGGGAACTAAGCACCTGGCCGTCTTTCACCATATTTTGGAATGCGTTTTGCACTGTCTTATCTGCACTATCCGTAATCAACAGAATCTCATCGCCTGTAAGGTTTCCGGAAGCCTCAAAGTGTCCGGCAATGGAGTCTGGAATACCGGATTCGTTCTTTACTTTACTTACTACGCCCTCCTTAATCGTCAGTATCCCGTCAAACAGACTCCCGACTGTATAATTGGTATCTGTTACAGAAGCAGAATTCATTTTCAGAGTATAAGTACCCGCCAAATTACCGTCCGGTACATTCTGAGGCTCAACATCAGCAGTCAAACCGATTGCACTTTGGTCTGTTCCCGGTACAAGATTGGTCACTTCCACCTCATAACTGCCCGGAAATGCGTCCCCATAGTTTATGATAACATCCTTTGCCTTAACCCCAATCGCCCGCGGCTTAATAGAAAGCGCACCGTCTGTCACTGTCACATCATAATTTGCTGCCGCTGAACTTCCGGTAATGGCCACATTGCCTACTGAGGTTGTCTCATTCGCTGTACAACTGAGCGTTACAGCCAGATCTGCCGCCGTGTCATCTCCCACCAGTGTTCCGTCCGGTATGCTAAGAGAGAATTCCGGATTGGCATCACCATAAAACTTCTTTGCATCTTTCGCCGCTACTGTCACAGCTTTTTTGTTGACAGCCAGCGTCATGGTACCTGATGCATGATTATAATTATCTGTATCATTGGGCACAAACTCAAATTCATACTCTGTTGTACTTCCACATTCCGGATATACATCCGGAGTCTTCCAACTCATAGTCCCGGAAACAGCATGACCATTGTCAAGGCCGGCTCCGCTTACTGGAAAACCGTTCAGCTTCGTCCCATAGACCGCCGGGCTGCTGGTGATTCCGCTGAGATCCGGAGTGGCTTTCTCCACCTGGAGAGCAATGTCTGCATGATATGTACGGTACTGGCTTTCGTGGTCCGGTGTAAAAGTAGCCGGATAAGAAGCTGTGTTTACCTGGGGCACTGTTGCTTCATTGTCCCAGCTCCAGCTTCCGCCGTCCACTGTGGGAAGAGTTACATCTGAAAGTGTTCTGCCTTGGCTGTAGGTAATCTTCTCCAGAGTAGGAACCGCCGGTGCATCTTTTACACGGGCCACAGCATAATATCCCATCCTAGATACATCTGCCCGGAGAACCCCGGTATTTGCAGACAAATCCGCAACCTCTGTCAGGACCATGCTCCCGGATTCGCTGGTGGCATAGTATAATTTAGTTTTTTCATCATTGTCATATCCACTTTTTGGCGTAATCGCCAGATTCACAGTTTCTCCGCTCTTCAGAGCCGGTGAAAGCGCCAGAAAATAAAGATAAAACTGGTTTTCAGCGCCGTAAGGCTTAAGTGCAGTCATCACTGCCTCAAAATCTCCACCTGCTGTTACAGCATCTGCAGTCAAGACAGCATTGGCCGGTAAATAAGCGTTGGCATCTGATACTGCCACATTGCCGTTGTCTGCTTTCAGTTCAAGTGACGCCGGGCTAAAATCAAATCCCCACGCCTTCGTATTCGTACCCAGGGGAACAGACTTGGTTGTAAATACAATCGGTGAATCATCTCCGAGCATTATAAAATCTGTACGGGCAATCTTATCTCCCAAATTATATGCCCTGCCCTTGACTGTGATTGCTGCCTGAACGGCAGGGTCCGCACTGTCCGACAGTGTGACAGCGGTAATCTTAATATAAGAAGTTGCTGCGGGAAGCGGAATATTGGTTATGCCGCTGCTTTCTGCCGCAACATTTATGGTTTCTTCATTTCCAAGCGCTGCATCGGTATTGTCGTATGCCTGATATTTGAAGGCAGATACGGCCGGAGCTTCTGATTCCGGCTCTGCATCCTTGGTAAAAGCCTTAATCATAGCATTGCCAAAGGACAGTCCCTTCCAACTCTCGTCCGCCATATCTGAAGACACACTGCCTTGAATGATATAACTTTCTCCCGGATTACATACCGCTATCTGTGAAGCGGAATCCGCACCAATTTCTACCGGAGTATACCATTTGTGGTCCCCGCCTTTAATGAACTGTACCACGGAGAATTTCTCTCCGGCCGCAATGGCTGCGGGCGTATCCAGTTTTATCGTATGATAACCGCTGTACGCAATCGTCTCGGATTGTTCTGCGATTAATTCCGCATCAGCCGGCACCGGCTCAGTTGCCCCATACGGAATTTTATAAATTTTTACAGATACAGTGGAATCGGGCGCCAGTGTGACTGCAGATACTGCCTGAAGTTCCTCATTTCCTTTCGCAGTGAATACATTGGCTACCCCTTTCTCGATCGTATTCGCTCCAAACTGCATAACGCTGGCAAGTCCCAGATAATCATACTGGTAGATGTTGTCATAGTTGTCTATACTTTCCCCCTGAAAGCTGGTTACCTGGTCAATAGTCCTGTCATAGTAGGAAAGCCAGAAGTATCCGTCCAGTCCCCATGAGTCACTCCAACTGTTTTTCACAAGCCATGCGCCGTTGCCTTTCGGCTGCTTTCCTGTCTTGAAATTCGCACTGGGATAATCATCGTCCCAGCCCACAATGCTGACTCCGTGGTTCTGAACTGTATCACGGTTCAGCACGTCTACATACTGGCAATAATTCTTGTAATTGAAATAGTCGCCGTTCTGTGCGCCATCCGGTGTTGACTGGTCTGCAAAATAGGCTATAGCTACTGCTCCGTGGTTCATGATTGCTGTCTTAATAGCGGCTGTAGCCGCCTCGTCATGAGTGTAAGCGGCATCTGCCGACGGAAGTCCGGTTTCATCGTCGTATTTATCAAAGGTTGCAGGACTTGCCAGAAAGTCCGCATTTTGAAGATGTACGGCAGAAAGATTCCTGCTTGCTGCAGCCACATCCCATGTGCCTGACCTGTCCGTAGTACCCGCTTCATTCTTGTATGGCACATCTGCCTCTAATGCTGCCCCCTGCCAGGTAGACAAAAGCGCGGTTGCCTGAGGCATATTGCCGCCCCTATCCAGACGGTCGACCGTGATATATGACGCGCCCTCTCCAGCCTGGTCAGAATTTGCCGCACTGACTTTTATACTGTCTGCGGTCTGCGGTTCATAGGCAAACCATGCCAGCTGCCGTTCTGAATAGTCCGGATCTGCTTCGGCCGCACTATTGGTATTATCGGTAAGCTGGCTGCTTTCCAGTGAGGACAATGCCCCAAAAGCCCAACAGGAACCCCATGGATTCTGATTTTTTACGGTTGTAGATTTGCCATGTGTACTCAAAATATATTGCGCAGGAAGTGCGGCCCTGCTGCGGTACCTGGTATTTTTGTAAGAATCCTTGAAGACTGTAGGGGTAATTCCGCCGGAAGCATAACTTTGGTCTATCTCAATCAACTCCGGCATTTCCACTGAATCTTTCTCTCCGGGATTACCATTTGGCGCTGCCCTGACATTTAAGACCGGCCCGGAAGCAATCAGGGCTGCCACCATTCCAAGAACGGTAATACGCTTTATAAACTTCTTCATTTTCATAATTCTCTCCTTAGTGCTGATAAATTTGCGGTAAACGATTGAATATAATTTTCCATTACGCTGTTCCTAACAGCATGACAATCTCATTAAAACATTTGATAGATATCATATTATAGTGAGATTATACCGTATCGTCTATGTACTATCAAATAAAACTTCCACTGGACGTGGAAGTTTTGATTACGGCAGATGGAGTTAGCTTCCCGATGAAAAAACAGGAACGATTTTTTATGGAAACGATTTTAAGCCTGGTGATGGTGCTTACGGTATTCCGTCGGAAGTACTTGAAAGTATTCTTTGAACGCGGCTGTAAATTTGCTTTGATTTCCGTACCCCACAGCCTGCGCTATCCGGGAGATACTGTCGTTTGTTTCAAGCAGGAGCTTGGCGGCCTGTTCCATCCGGTGTTCCCTTGTGTGGGCGGCGATGGAATTTCCGTAAACGGCTTTGAATACGGTCTTTAAAGTAGTCGGATTGATCAAATATTGTTTCGCCAGGGACTCGATGGTAAAATGCTGGTCCACATGTCTGGTGAGCTGTTCATGGATATTCCGGATGATCTCGACCTGATCGGCCTGATAGTCGGCTAAGTGCTCGTTGACAGTAAAATTACATTTGCCCAGGTATAGTAAAAGCTCCAGTGCTTTTAATTTCCGGTAAGGGGAACGAAAGGATTCCGGTTGCTCGTAGAAACCGGAAAAAATAGATTCCGTCTGTGCGTTTCCGGCAAAGGAGGGCAGGATACCGCTTTTGCAAAATTTGCGGACTAAAAACTCGCCGGTGATTCCGGTGTCCGCCAACAGTTCCGGGGGATCCTTGGAGAGAACGTCCAGGTTAATGAAAAGCGTTAAGCCTTCATAATAACCATTGGGCAAGGTCATGACTGAATGCGCACATACATCCATAGTATGCAGGCTGTAATTGCCCGGCCCCAGGTATACCGTATTCCCGTTATTCATTTTCCAGCCCATACGGCCGGCTTTGCAATAATTAATCTCCAGGATATGGCACATTGCATCATGGGGAAGCGTGATTTTATCGGATTTGAGAATAAGGTAAGACAGTTCTATTCCGTGATAGAGATGGAAGGTGTCCATTTGACTTCCGTTATGAAGCAGGGATAGTTTCTGTTCTATTTGCTCTAAGCTGTGTGTCATATTGAGTCTCCTATTCTAATCAGGGCATGTGATTTCCATCAGTTTTTCTATCATCTGGTGCAGCAGACGGCTTTGTTCGGTATCGGCGGCCTTGTAATAAACTTCCTTTCCTACACGGCGGCTGATAATCAGGCCGCCGGCTCGCAGCGGGCGCAGGTGATGAGAGACCGCAGGACTTGACATCTGCATCATGGCGGAAATATTGATGACACATTCCTCGCAGTGGCATAAAAGCCAGAAGATACGGATTCGGGTGGTATCCCCTAATTGTTTGAATATTTCGGAAACGGTATAAAAATGGTCGATTTGAGAGAGCGGTTCCTGTAATTGAATGGTGGTGTCCTGCGTGCCGTGATGGTGCGGCAGACGGATTAGATCCATAGAAAAGCCTCCTTTTAATCTAATTAGAAACGATTTTAGCCCATTCGGCAGCGATTACCGGAGAGTGATTGACTTGTAATTTCAGTTGTATTATACTTCATTCATGATAATTAAACAAGTGATTAATTGTCTAAATATAAAAGTTAAATTCTGAAAGGGGTATTTACCATGAAAAAAACTTATAAAATTGAGGTAGACTGCGCAAACTGTGCGAATCTGATGGAGGAGGCCGCCCGAAAGACCGCCGGCGTAACCTCTGCGGTTGTCAACTTTATGACACAGAAGATGATAGTGGAATTTGAGGAAGGACAGGAACCGAAGGCGGTTATGCGGAATGTGCTCTCAGCCTGCAAAAAGGTAGAACCCGATTGCGAGATTGCCATCTAGTGAACAGGAAAGAGAGGGGTACCATGAACAAGAAACAAAAAAAGATGCTGGCGCGTATTCTGATAGCGGCTGTCATGCTGGCCGTATTGAATGTTATTCCGGTTGCCGGTCCGCTGCGCCTGGCATTGTATTTGATCGACTATTTGATTATCGGTTATGATATTTTACAAAAAGCCGGCAAAGGAATCTGGAACCGCAGGGTATTTGACGAAAATTTTTTGATGGCGGTGGCGACTGTCGGCGCGTTTGCTTTAGCTATTTATTCAGGAAGCGGAGATTACAACGAGGCGATCGCCGTAATGCTATTCTATCAGATCGGTGAGCTTTTCCAGAGTTACGCCGTCGGCAAAAGCCGGAAAAATATCAGCGCCCTGATGGATATCCGGCCGGACTACGCCAATGTGGAAGAAAACGGCCGGCTTGTAAAGGTTGATCCGGATGAAGTGGGTATCGGCAGCGTCATCGTGGTACAGCCCGGGGAAAAGGTCCCTTTGGACGGGGTGATTATAGAAGGCAGTTCCAGCTTAAATACCAGCGCGCTTACCGGTGAAAGCCTGCCAAGAGACGCGAAAGCGGGCGATGAGATTATCAGCGGCTGTATCAATATGAGCGGAGTATTGAAAATCCGGACCACGAAGGAATTCGGAGAATCTACAGTTTCTAAGATTTTGGAACTGGTGGAAAATTCAAGCTCCCGCAAATCCAAATCAGAGGATTTTATATCCAAGTTCGCCAGGGTTTATACGCCTGCCGTCTGCTACAGCGCATTGGCGCTTGCGTTCCTGCCTCCTCTAGTTCAAATGATGACAGGCGCGCCCGCAGATTTTAGTGTCTGGATTTACCGCGCCCTGACATTTCTCGTTATCAGCTGTCCCTGTGCCCTGGTTATCAGTATCCCGTTAAGCTTCTTTGCCGGGATCGGCGGCGCCAGCAGGGAGGGAATATTGATAAAAGGCTCCAACTATCTGGAAACTTTATCACATGCAAAATATGTGGTCTTTGATAAGACCGGCACACTGACGCAAGGCGTGTTTGAGGTGAGCGGCGTACATCACAATGAAATAGAGAATGCGAAAATACTGGAATACGCGGCGCTGGCCGAATGCGCTTCCTCTCATCCGATCAGTAAGAGTTTACAAAAGGCTTATGGCAGGGAAATCGATTTAAGCCGTGTAACGGATGTTGAAGAAATCGGAGGATATGGCATAACGGCCAGGGTGGACGGCAAAGCTATTGCCATTGGCAACGACAAGCTGATGAAAAAGCTGGGCATCCCGTATTATGAATGCCATTCCGTAGGCACAATTGCCCACATGGCGATAGATGGCGAGTACGCCGGCCATATTGTGATTTCCGACATCGTAAAACCTCACTCTAAAGAGGCAATCGCAGAACTGAAAAAATCCGGGGTGGAAAAGACGGTAATGCTGACCGGTGATGCGAAACGTGTGGCGGAGCAGGTCGCCGGTTCTTTGGGAATCGATGAGGTGTACAGCGAGCTGTTACCGGCCGACAAGGTTTCTAAGGTGGAAGAGCTGCTGAATGTGAAACACGAAAAAGAGAAGCTGGCGTTTGTGGGCGATGGAATCAACGATGCTCCGGTACTGACCTGCGCAGACATTGGCATCGCTATGGGCGCGATGGGTTCCGACGCAGCCATTGAAGCGGCGGACGTGGTGCTGATGGACGATGATCCCTTACAGATTCCCAAGGCGATCAAAATCTCCCGAAAATGTATCCGGATTGTGTACCAGAACATCAGCTTTGCTCTTATTATTAAATTTGCATGTCTCGCTCTGGGAGCCGTGGGAATTGCGAATATGTGGTATGCGGTCTTTGCAGACGTGGGTGTGATGATTCTGGCTATTCTTAATGCGATCCGCGCCCTGCGTGTTCATAATCTTTAAATAGATGAGTACAGGTATCGGCTTGCCTGTACTCATTTACTTGATATGAAATGGCTGCTGGAAAATAGACAGACCTACAAATATGTAAAATGGTTAGAGATAACTAACTTAATGAAAGGGTGAAACATATGACGTTAAGGAGTTTAAATATTGGATATACGGCAACGATTCTTTCTGTTGGAGGGAGCGGCGCTTTGCGGCAGCATTTACTGGATATGGGATTGATTCAGGGAGCTTTAGTGACCGTAGTGAAGTATGCGCCGATGGGAGATCCAATTGAGCTTCGGATTCATGGATATGAATTGACCATTCGTTTGGAGGATGCGGAGAAAATCCTGATAAGCGATCCGTATGAAGGTATGCCTGAAAACATATCCAGGCGCCCAAAAGCCATAGTTCCGCATCCGGGATACGGGGAGGGCGGAAAGTTTCACCAACGTAAGATAGAAAAACCGTTGCCGGAAAGCACGGTCCTCACATTTGCCCTGGTGGGAAATCAAAACTGCGGGAAAACCACGTTATTTAACCAGTTAACTGGCGCTAATCAGCATGTGGGTAATTTCCCCGGAGTAACGGTGGACCGCAAAGACGGGATGATCCGGGGGTATGACAACACCCTGCTGACGGATTTGCCGGGGATATATTCCATGTCGCCATATAGCAGTGAAGAACTTGTAACCCGGGAATTCCTTCTGCGGGAAAAGCCAAAGGGTATCATCAATATTGTCGACACCACCAATATCGAACGCAACCTGTACTT
Organism: Diplocloster agilis; assembly: GCF_019042275.1. Lineage (GTDB taxonomy): Bacteria > Bacillota > Clostridia > Lachnospirales > Lachnospiraceae > Diplocloster > Diplocloster agilis. Next base: position 10,941 of record NZ_JAHQCW010000045.1, on the reverse strand, counting down.
AACCATGCAGTTGTTGGAACTCCATATGCCCATGGTAATCGCACTGAATATGATGGACGAGTTACGGGAAAATGGCGGTTCTGTTCTGGTAAATGAGCTGGAAGCATATCTTGGCGTGCCGGTCGTTCCCATTTCCGCTGCGAAAGGGGAAGGGATAGACGAGCTGGTAAAACACGCCATACATGTTGCCAAATATCAGGAATGCCCGATAGAGGCGGATTTTTGCAATGAATCAACAGGAGGGATACATAGAGGAATTCATGCGGCAATGCACCTGATAGAAGATCATGCGAAAACCATGGATATTCCGGTACGTTTTGCAGCAAGCAAGATTCTTGAAGGGGACAGACAAGTTCTCGAATATTTGAAGCTTACGCAGAATGAGATGGAAACGCTGGAACATATTTCCCGCCAGATGGAAGAGGAAACCGGACTTGACCGGGCATCCGCCATTGCATCCATGCGTTTCGATTACATACAAAAGGTCTGCGATGCAACGATTGTGAAACCCCGTGAAAGTAAAGAGCGTACACGGAGCAGGAAAATGGACCGGATCCTGACCGGAAAATATACAGGTATTCCGTCATTTATTGGTATCATGGCATTGGTGTTTTGGCTGACTTTTAATGTAATTGGAGAGGGTCTTAAAAATCTGCTGGAGGCAGGTATTGCATCTCTTACGGACCTCGTAAACGGGGCAATGATTACAGCGGGAGTGAATGAGGTATTGCGTTCTCTTGTCGTGGACGGCATATTTACTGGTGTGGGCGGTGTACTTAGTTTTCTGCCGATCATCATCACCTTGTTTTTCTTCTTATCAATTTTAGAGGATAGCGGTTATCTGGCCAGGGTTGCTTTTATCATGGATAAGCTTCTGCGCAGATTAGGATTATCGGGCCGCAGCATTGTGCCGATGCTGATTGGATTCGGATGTACAGTTCCCGGTGTGATGGCGAGCCGGACACTGCCGTCGGAACGGGATCGGAAGATGACAATTTTGCTGACACCATTTATGAGCTGTTCGGCAAAGCTGCCTATTTATGCATTTTTTACAGCCTTGTTTTTTCCTGAGCATGGTGCGCTCGTTATGATAAGCCTGTATGTATTGGGAATTGTTATGGGAATCCTGATGGCGCTCATTTTCAAGAAAACGATGTTTCAGGGAGAACCGGTTCCCTTTGTGCTGGAACTGCCAAATTACCGAATGCCCAGCGCAAAAAATGTGGCTCAGCTGCTTTGGGATAAAGCCAAAGATTTTCTTCAAAGAGCCTGTACGATTATCTTTGTTGCGGTACTTGCAATCTGGTTCCTGCAAAGTTTTGACCTGAGCTTTAATATGGTAACAGATTCCGGGGATAGTATTTTGGCAGCGGCCGCGGGCTTTATCGCCCCTGTCTTTACGCCGATCGGTTTTGGCGACTGGAGAATATCTACGGCTCTGGTTACAGGACTTATGGCAAAGGAAAGTGTCGTTTCTTCGCTTACGGTACTATTTGGAACAACGCAAGCCTTGCAGGAAACACTGACTACAGCAAGCGCCGCTTCGCTTCTGGTTTTTTGCTTACTTTACACCCCATGTGCGGCGGCGGTGGCTTCTATAAAACGTGAACTGGGCGGAAAATGGGCATTGACAGTTGTTTTTGGACAATTTGCAATTGCCTGGATCGCGGCATTTCCGGTGTATCATATCGCCATGCTTTTTTGATGAGTTACACAGTGGCGGTGGACTAAGATGGTTCCGGATAGTACCGCAGGACCGACAGGAATTTCTCATCGGGTTTGGAGGACACCTGACACAAGAATCGGGCATATAAAAGATGCGGCGGCTTTCGCGGAAGCATTGGGCAGCCAAACGGCAGAGATAAACAATAAAACGATGAGCTCGAACGATTATTTCCGATTGTTTCTCAGAATTCTAGTCCGAAAACGGAGTAGACTTTTCATACGCGTTATGCTATAATTTAACACATTAATAAGGTGGTTGTAGTATAGATCTGTTTGGGGAGGTGATCAGGATAATGACAGAAAGTGAAAAATTTGACCTTTTATTAAACGAGATGCAATTGATGAGAGGCGACATGCAGTTCATGAAGGATGACATGCAGTCCATGAAGGGCGAAATGCAGTCCATGAAGGGCGAAATGCAGTCCATGAAGGGCGAAATGCAGTCCATGAAGGATGACATACAGTCCATAAAAGATGACATGCAGTCCATGAATGACCGAATGGATTGTCTTGAGTTACAGATTAAATCAACGGAACGTGTACTCAGAAATGAAATCAAAAAGTCAGAAACCTTGATTCTCGATGAAGTTGAAAGAGTACATACGATCTTAGATAATCACAGACATGATTTGAATGCACACACGGCATAGTCAATCACATAAGGATAAAATGGAAAAGAGCGCAAGCCTTCTGGAAAAAGCGGAAGGTTATAAACGCTCTTTTTTTGTGTGCGAATACTGTAAATGACTGTACAATCCGGATTCGCGAAAGCCACGGGACCAGATGGCTAACCGGGGGCTGAAAACAAAAATGGGTGTTTAATTTACCGCATCTGTGTTAAAATAACGTAAGAAACGAAAGAAAGGGGGAATCTGCGATGGATGACAGAACGAAAATCAGGCTGACCCAACTGTCCAGTACGGCTGGGTGAGCGGCTAAATTAGGTCCTGGGACCCTTGCTCAGGTGCTGAGCAAGCTGCCGAGATTTACAGATGATAATTTGATCGTGGGAACGGAGACGTCGGACGATGCCGCGGTGTATCGGATCAATGATGAGCTGGCGTTGATTCAGACGGTCGATTTCTTTACTCCGATTGTGGATGATCCCTATACGTTCGGTCAGATCGCCGCCGCTAATTCGCTGAGCGATGTATATGCCATGGGAGGAGAGCCGAAGCTGGCGCTGAATGTGACAGGTTTCCCTAATTGCCTGGACCCGGGTATTCTGGGGGATATACTGGCGGGGGGAGCTTCGAAGGTACAGGAGGCGCAGGCCGTACTGGTGGGCGGACATACGATTCAGGACGACGAGCCCAAGTATGGATTGTGTGTTACCGGATTTGTACATCCGGACAGGCTGTGGAAAAATTACGGAGCGAGACCCGGAGATGTGCTGATTCTTACAAAGCCACTGGGAAGCGGGATTCTGAATACCGCGGTGAAGGCCGGACTTGCCTCTTCGGACCAGGTGGAGGAAGTGGTCCGGGTAATGGCTGAATTGAACCGGACTGCGAAAAGAGTGCTGGAACGCTATGAGGTGCACGCGTGTACGGATGTGACCGGCTTCGGGCTGGTAGGGCATTCTATGGAGATGGCGAAGGCCAGCAAAGTATCGATGGATCTGTTTTCCGGTTACATTCCGGTCATGGAAGGCGCGGCTGCCTACGCGCAGATGGGGGTGATCCCGGCCGGCGCATATCAGAATGGAAATTTTCTGCTGGCGGATATGGATGTAACCGCTGTCGTGAAGCGTAAAGAAGAGTATATGCAGGATATCCTGCTGGACCCGCAGACATCCGGAGGCCTTTTGGCCTGTGTGCGGGAGGAAGACGCGGAAAAGATACTGAAGGAGCTTCGGGACGAAGGCCTTAGGACGAAGGCGGCGGTCATAGGAAGCGTTGAGGAATATAAGGGATGCTTTCTGCGGCTGAAGTAAAGGAAAGGCCTGAGAAAACACAGACGTAAGGTAGAGATGTAAGATAAATAGAAAAGGAGGCGGAAGATGGATCAGAGGGAATTGTACAGGAGCATACCGAAGGTGGATATGCTGCTGGAACTATCGGAAATACAGGACTTATTGCTGGATTATGACCGAAGGCTGGTGCTGGAGGCGATCCGGCTGGAAACGGAGAAGCTGCGGGAACGGATCGCGCAGGGGATGGCCGAGGAACAGATGTTAGAGGAAGTGACGAATCTGCCGCTTTCGATCAGAAGGCGTACGGAAAAGATGGCGGACTATGGAATGAAACGGGTGATCAATGCCACCGGAACCATACTGCATACGAATCTGGGACGGGCACCGCTTGGGCAGGAACAGATGGAGCGGCTCTCGAATCTGCTGACGGGGTATTCGAATCTGGAATATGATCTGGAAGCCGGAGAGCGGGGAGAGCGCTGTGCCCATTTTGAATCCTGGATCTGCCGGATGACCGGTGCGGAGAGCGCTGTGGCCGTCAATAATAATGCGGCGGCGGTACTGCTAGCCCTGACCGCTCTGGCTAAGGGGAAGGAAGTGGTGATCTCCAGAGGCGAAATGATCGAGATCGGCGGCCAGTTCCGGATTCCGGATGTGATGGAACAAAGCGGAGCCACACTGCGCGAGGTGGGAACCACGAACCGGACCAGGCTTGCGGATTATGAGAAAGCGGTAGCCTGGAACACCGGAGCCATCCTAAAAGTGCACACCAGCAATTATAAGATCATCGGATTTACACAGAGTACGCCGGTAAGGGAGCTAAGCTCCATCGGAGAGAAGCAGGGTGTGCCGGTGATCGTGGATCTGGGCAGCGGCAGCCTGCTGGACTTAAGTAAATACGGATTGCCCCACGAACCTACCGTGCAGGAGACCATAGAGGAGGGGGCGGATCTGGTATGCTTCAGCGCGGATAAGCTTCTGGGAGGCCCCCAGGCCGGTATTATCGCGGGCCGTAAGAAATATGTGGCTGCGCTTAAAAAGCATCCGATGATGCGGGCGCTGCGGATCGATAAATTTACGGCGGCGGCCCTGGAGATGACTTTCCGGGCTTATCTCCGGGAGGAGGAAGCCTGCTACCGGATTCCGATTCTGAATATGATGACCAGGCCGATTACGGAATTGGAACAGATGGCCTGGAAATTAAAAGAAATGTTAAAGCCCCTGGGAGGACAGTATGTAATACAGATCGAGGATAGCATGTCGCAGATGGGGGGAGGCGCTCTCCCGGAGGAATATTTTCCCAGTAAGTGCATCACGTTCACGCCCAAGGGAAGAACGGTTGTGGAGGCGGAACAGCTGCTGCGCAGGGGCAGTACCCCGGTGATCGTCCGGGTGACGGAGGAGAAACTGGTGCTGGATCTTCGCACGGTGCTGAAGGAGGATTTCGAGATTCTGGGGCAAGTGCTGCTTCAGTCATTGGGAGGAATCGCCCTATGACCTATTGGACCGTGGGAACGGCCGGTCACATCGATCACGGGAAAACTGCGTTGATCAAAGCCCTGACCGGCCGGGACACGGACCGGCTGGAGGAAGAGAAAAAAAGAGGAATTACCATCGATCTGGGATTCACATATTTTGATCTGCCCGGCGGAGATCGGGTCGGGATAATCGATGTACCCGGCCATGAAAGGTTTATCGGCAATATGCTGGCAGGGGTCAGCGGAATCGACCTGGTGCTGCTGGTGATCGCGGCGGACGAGGGTGTAATGCCCCAGACGGTAGAGCATGTGGAGATACTGGAACAGCTGGGAGTCACACGCGGAATGATTGTACTCAGCAAGTGTGACCTGGTGGATAGGCAGTTAAGAGATCTGGTGACAGAAGATGTCCGGCAGCGGCTGAGCGGCAGCTGCTTTGCGAACGCGCCTATGGCATACGTGTCCGCCGTGACGGGGGAAGGGATACCGGATTTGGCGATTCTGATGGAGCGGCTCTTAAGACAGGGGCCGCTCTTTCGTAACGTAAGCACCTTCCCGCGCCTTTTTATTGATCGTATTTTTCAGAAGAAAGGACTGGGAACCATAGCGGCGGGAACGCTGCTGTCAGGAGAGATCGCCAGGGAAGACCGGCTGTTTCTCTATCCCCAGATGTTGCCCTGCAGAATACGTGGGGTGCAGGTACATGGACAGGAGATGGAAAAAGCGTCCGCGGGCCAGCGCACAGCCGTGAACCTTCCGGACATCGTATGTTCCCAAATCAGGAGAGGTACGGTGATCGCCAGGGAAGGAGCCCTTCGCAATACACGGCTTCTGGACGTGCGGATTCATATGTGCCGGCATACGAAACGCAGGCTTTTAAACCGCACAAGGCTTCATCTCTATATAGGGGCTGCGAAATTATTGTGCCGTGCCGTACTGATGGATACGGAAGAACTGGCGGCCGGTGAAAGCGGATATGCCCAGCTTGTTTTGGAGGAAGATCTGGCGGTGCTGAAAGGGGATCGTTTTATTCTCCGATTCTATTCCCCCCTTGAAACCATCGGTGGCGGAGAAATACTGGATCCGAATCCTGTGAAAAAACATAGATACCGGCCAAAGGATCTGGAGGAGTTTCGCCGGGAGGAAGCGGCGGACTTTCCGCAGGAAATCCTGATGTATATACAAAAACAACCCCATGGGTTTATTGTAAAACAAGAGCTGGCCGCAGCTTTTGGGGCGGATGAAAGCAGCATTGCCTATGCCGCCGCTGTTTTAGAAAAAGAGGAGCATCTGGTATCGCTTCAGGGTAAAACAAAGACTTTTCTCTATGAACGGGAGCGGTACGAGGAGCAGATCAGCCGGACGGAAGCGTATCTGAGCCGTTTTCATAAGGAGCGTCCCTATCGCTGGGGAATTGGAAAAGCCCAGCTGCGCACCGGCTGTGATCCCTGGATGACCCAGGAATTCTGCGATGCCTTCTGCCAGACGGCCAGTGACCAGGGAAGGCTACAAACCGGCGCACAGCTGGTCCGCCTGAAAAACTATCAGGTACCCTGTGACGGTACCTATCAAAAGGTCACGGACATCCTGTTTGAGAATCTCACTGCCGGCGGCATGGACTTTGTGCGCCTGAGGGATATGGACTTTGGGGGCATAGCGGAACAGACGGTCCTGGATATCTGCGCGGACGAGCTGGAAAAAGGCAAGTTATATAAGCTCACGCAGGACTGCTATACACTGGCGGAGCTCTATGAGGATGCCTGCGCAAAAATATCCGCCCTGTTAAGACAAAATGGGAAAATTACCGTTACGGAACTTCGGGATCTGTTCGGAACAAACCGCAGGAGCATCCGTATTCTGCTGGAAGATCTGGACTCCCGGGGGATTACGAGAAAAGACGGGAAAGAAAGCGAAAGGGTGTCTGCGTTATGAATCTGAAACAACTGGAAGCGTTCGTCTGCGTAGTGGAACAAAAGAGTTTTTCCAAAGCAGCAAAAGCGTTGTATTTGACACAGCCCACCGTGAGCGCCCATATCCAGTCCCTGGAAAAAGAACTGGGCTGCCGGCTTCTGGCCCGAAGCACGAAAGAGCTATTTGTCACTGCCAAAGGGGAGCGGCTCTATCTGTACGCCAGACAAATGCTGGGCCTGGAAGAAAAAATACTAAAGGAATTCCATTTAAAGGGAAGACGCCGTAATGAGCGGCTGGCGCTGGCGGCATCCACGATCCCGGGTCAATATATACTGCCGGAGATTCTGAGCGCGTATCGGAAACAGTATCCGGATGAAAAATTCCAGGTGATCCAAAGCGACAGCCAGGGTGTGGTGGAAAAAATTATCAGCCATGACGCGGAGCTTGGATTCACCGGCACCAGACTTCCCGAGAGCCGGTGTGTGTTCACTCCCTTTTATACAGACAAGCTGGTCGTTATCACCCCTCCGGCAGAGGAATATCGAACATATCAGCAGAACGGTTTCCCGGCCCAAAAACTAAAAGAGGTCCCCTTTTTGATCCGGGAGTCCGGTTCCGGAACCCGCAGGGAGACGGAGGAGTTCCTGCAGCGTTTTGGAATCCATATATCGGAGCTTAATATAGCGGCTCATATGGATCATCCGGAGATGATCAAGCGGTCGGTCAGCAAAGGATTGGGAGTGGCTATCATATCGGAAAAAGCGGTCCGGGATTATACGGAAGAGGGGAAAATCCTGCAGTTCGATCTGCAGGAGGGCGTCATTCACAGGGATCTTTATCTGGTATGGGAAAAAGAGATTGAATTATCCGCGGCTGCGGCCGCCCTGGCAGATTACGTGAGGATGACCTATGGCAAAGATCGGATCTGAACTTTTGCCATCAAGGCCCCGAGGAGGCAGATGCGGAAATTATAGATATTTTCTATAATTCATGGCAGCCTATGGGTAATATCGATTGGACAGGCACCGGTATTTTTTGTATGATAATAACAGAATTGTGGGAAAGGGCGGGTTATTAAGCATAACCTGCCTTTTTTTGTTGGACAGGGAAACTGAGTGGGGGGAATAGAACATGCAAGAGATCTTCCGGGAATCCTGCAAGATTCTATCGCAGCTCAGGCGAAAAAAGGAGGACGATATGAATCTGACAAGTTCGAAAAAAATGTTATGGGCATCCGGCGCGATGCTTGGAGGAATCGCAGCGCTGCTGGCTTATTTCGGCAATCCGAAGAACATGGCAATCTGTGTGGCGTGTTTTATCCGTGATACGGCAGGGGCAATGAAATTTCACCAGGCGGAAGCCGTGCAATATTTCCGGCCGGAGATTGTGGGATTTGTAGCGGGGGCATTTCTGATCGCGCTGATAACGAAGGAATACCGCTCTTCCGCGGGATCCTCTCCCATGATCCGGTTTCTGCTGGGCGTCCTGATGATGATCGGTTCCTTGGTATTCCTGGGATGCCCTCTTCGCATGGTGATCCGTATGGCGGCGGGCGATCTGAACGCGTACATAGCGCTGATAGGGTTTGTGCTCGGCGTGGCGACGGGGAGCCTGGCCCTGAAAAAAGGCTTTAGCCTGGGGCGTGCCTATGAGACAAAAAAGTCCGGCGGCTGGGTCCTGCCGGTGATCCTCGTGGGATTACTGCTTCTCAGTGTGACAACGACGCTCATGGCCTCCAGTGAGAGCGGTCCGGGAAGTATGCGGGCGCCCATTCTGTTATCTTTGGCCGGAGGCCTTTTGTTCGGAGCTATTGCGCAGAAGAGCCGCGCTTGTTTCGCGGGCAGCGTACGGGATATCCTGCTGCTCAAAAACTTTGACCTGATCTCGGTGATCGGGGGATTCTTCGTAGTGATGCTGATCTACAATATCGCCACAGGAGGGTTTCATTTTTCTTTCTCCGGGCAGCCGGTGGCGCATGCGCAGCATATATGGAACCTGCTGGGCATGTACGTGGTTGGATTTGCGGCGGTATTGGCAGGCGGCTGTCCGCTAAGACAGCTGGTTTTGGCGGGACAGGGATCTTCAGACAGCGCCATCACGTTTCTTGGGATGTTCGTGGGCGCGGCTGTATGCCATAATTTCGGTCTGGCCGCCGCAGCGGCCAACGCGGAAACCAATGCGCCCGGAGGGCCGGCTGCGGCCGGTAAAGCGGCGGTGCTTTTGTGCATTGTAATTTTGCTGGCCATCGGTTTTGGCATACGAAAACGGGAAGACAGACAGTAAATGTTTGGAAAGTGAGGAATTGGTTATGGTAGAGGTAGACGCCAGGGGATTATCCTGTCCGGAGCCTTTGATGATGGCGATGGAAGCGGTGAAAAAGAACCCGAAAGAGAAGATCAAAATTCTGGTTTCCGAACCGCATCAGAAGATGAATGTGGAGAAATATGCAAAAAGCCAGGGGAAAAAGATAAGCGTGAGGCAATTGGGATCAGAGTTTGAGCTTATCGTGGAGTGATATGAGAAAAAAAGAAATGAAATTAGTGATTACATTCCATACGACCGCCGATGCGATGGCTATGGAGAAGAGGTGCAAAACAGAAAAAATGGAGGGAAGGCTGATACCCGTTCCCCGGATTTTATCCGCCGGCTGCGGAATGGCCTGGGCTTGCCCTCCTCTTGATTCGGAACAGCTGACAAGGTGGATGCAGGAGAGACACTTAAGATATGAATCGATACAGGAGTGCCTGGTCTGAACAGCAGACCGGCACTCCTTATTACTTCTCATAGCGGATTAGAAAACAAATAGATCTTATCTATTAAGAAATTATAAATTTTACAAAATTTTTATTAAATTGTGCTGAGATTAAGGATTTTTTTAGGGAAGAGTGGTAGGATAATTTCATGTGGGAATTTTAAGAAGACACAAGGCAGAAAAAAAGAAGCCTGCCCATACCGATATAAGCGCAAAGACGCATGTATGAAAGAAATGAAGAAAGAATAACGACATGAGGTGCGTATGGAAACAGGGATTAATGTCAGCAGTATCGCCTCCGATTTAAGAGAATACGAGGATTTTATTCAACCCTATGAGGACGCGGTGTCGATCGTCCAGGTGTGGCTTGAGACTCTGGATAAAGATTTTCAGCGCAGACACAAGCATAATCCAATACATAGTATGCAAAGCAGGATTAAGACGTTGAACAGCATCGTTGGTAAGCTGGACCGGAAAGGGATACCGGTCAGTTTTGAGGCGGCGAAAGATTATCTGACCGATATCGCGGGTATCCGTGTAATCTGCTTTTATGTTCAGGATGTATATACGATAGTCAATATTTTGAAAAAGCAGATGGATATTATTATGATCAAGGAGAAGGACTATATAGAAGAGCCGAAGAAAAACGGTTACAGAAGTTACCATCTGGTACTGGGAGTGACGGTATATCACGCGGAAGGAAAACAGTATTATCCGGTGGAGATCCAGATCCGAACGCTGGCCATGGACTTCTGGGCCAGTATGGAGCACCAGTTGTGCTATAAAGCGGTGCGGGACGACAAGACGCTGCTCTCGAAAGAATTAAAAGAATGTTCCTTACTGCTGGAAGAAATCGAGGGACGCATGGAACGATTTTATGATCCCGAGGCGGAGAGGGAAGGCTAGCGGAAAAGTTCTGTATTCTGGGACAAAACCAGGTTCTTCCTCGGGTTTGGGTATGCCCGCTGCTTCTGGCAGGGGACAGAGACGGTATCCGGGAAGGCTCCCGGCCGACGGGGTCTTTTTGTCTCCCCGGAAGCGCAGAGGGCTTGCGCTGGCAGCCGCTAAGGGGAATCGAAAAGCCGGGTTCAGGAACCGAGCCTATTCACCAGGAACACGTGATGTGTTCCCGGTTCAGAGGCTCTTGCCCGTCGGACGTG
>NZ_JAHQCW010000044.1:20533-47765 GCF_019042275.1 Diplocloster agilis | reverse complement strand
GATGCACGGCGGACTTCACGTCCGACGGGCAAGAGCCTCTGAACCGGGAACACATCACGTGTTCCTGGTGAATAGGCTCGGTTCCTGAATCCGGCTTTTTGATTTCACTTAGCGTATTCCAGCGCTAGCCCTCCGCGCTCCCAGGGAGATACAAAAGAACCCGGCCACCCGGCGCGTCCCCGGATACCGCCCGTGGTTCCAAGCCGTAAGCAGCGGACATACGAAGCCTCCAGGAAGAATGCTAAGTGAGTGCGACAGCCTCCGGTGAACAGGCTCGGTTCCTGAATCCGGCTTTCTGATTCCACTAAGCGGGTGCCGGCGTAAGCCCTCCGCGCTCTCGGGGAATCCCCGTTACCCTTGCAGCAGCTCCTGTCTTTTCTGCCGGCGGCGGGTGAGCGCGAACAGGACCAGGCCTGCTGCCAAAATCAATAAGGCCGTGATCCCTTCCACCCCCGGGACGGACGTCAGCTGGTACAAGCTGTTACCGTAATAGAACAGCCGGGTCAACAGCGGCGGGCAGATCATCGCGGTCAGAATAACCAGGGGAATCATTTTCAGCAGCATAGCCACATAATTTGTGCTGTGCAGGGACAGGAAAAAGGCGATAGCGGATATTCCCATGGCAGTCAGATAAGTCAGAAGGACCATCAGCAGACACCAGATCCCAAACGTGGGATTGATCCAGGAAAAACCTGTGTGCATAAAAGAAAATATCCTGCACCCAAAGAACGTTTGGATGCCATGGGTCATAAACAGGCCCCCAAAGATCAGTATGTTGACCGTGGTTAGCGCCGCGCCGGACAGCATGGCGGCCGCAAACTGAGTCCGCAGTATATTCCGGCCGTGTCTGGAACTCCACTGAAGGGGTCTCATGGAACGCATCCGGTCCCGTACCGGCACAGGAGACAACAACAGACAGCAGGAAACGCAGATCCAGATCAGCAGATAGCCAAAATAAGTCGAGAAGGCCTCCGGTAATTCAGGCGGCATAATATTCCTCCAGGCGTTATCCGCTCCGAAGAAACTGTCCGCCGCGTGCGCATATTCTCCCGGCGTATATCTTTCCATATAATCCTTATCTTTGAAGTTAACCCCCTCCTGTTCCCATAGTTCATACATCTGGGTGTAGAGTCTTGTGGCATAGATCCGTCCTTGTACATTCTTCGTCTCTTCTCCGGACAGATAATTGGACAGAAGCATCGCATCGGCGTACCGTTCCTGCATAAGAGCCGACATCTCTCCCTCCACCTCCAGTACCGACCGGCTATAGAATTGCTCATATTCTTCATAAGAGGTCAAGCCGTACTTCTGTGCCACCGGATTTGCGGATAAGTACCCCAAGGCCTCGGATTCCAGGGCCGGTATCTCCCCGGCCGCTTCCGCCTCTTCTTCCGGTTCCAGCGTAGTTCCGAACCGTTCTACCCAATCGACGGCCACCTGATAGATTCCCTGATATTCCGGGCCGTTTGGAAAGTATTTGATATAGAATTCCAGATACATTGTGTAAAATACGAAACCGAACAGCAGCAGGACTGCCAATATTCCCGGCCGCCAGATTTTTTTCATCTCTTCTTTTAACATTTCAGTTCACATCCTTTTTCAGATAATGGCGATAGGACGCCCAAAACAGTCCGGCCCCGGCCGCCAGACAGAATACCGCTTCCGCGCATTCCTGCCAGGGCAGTACCGCACCCGCTCCAAGATCCGTAAACCACAGCGGCTGAAACCACCACAGAGCCACCGGAGACCACTGTATCAGCTGGTACAGCAGCCAGAGGCTGCTGTCTCCGGCCAGCATCATCACTTCAAAGTTAAGTGCTGCCGGTATAAGCAACAACAAAAATCCCCGGTAAGCGCTGTTGGCTATCAGCCCTGCCGCGAAGCCCAGGCCGTGAAAGAGTAAGACCACTGCCAACCCAAGAGCCAGCGTCGCCGCCAGATAACCGGCGATCGAGAAAGAAGTCCAGGTGAGAAATGGCAGCTTCATCCCAAACGCCGTTACATAGTTGAACTGGCTGGCCATATTTGCCTCCCATATAGGCCCCGGTTTCCACGCACACGCAAACACCAGGACGGAGCCGGCGGACAGAAGCGTATAGACCGCCGCTGCCGACAATCCGCCGGCCGCCGCTTTGGACAGCTGGATGCGCCGGCCGGCCCTGCTGGAATAAAGTACCGGAGCCGTGCGGCTTAACTTATCGCATCCGCTGGAATATAAGGCCATCAGAACCGCCAGCAGAATCCCTTCCGTAATGACCGCCCGGCACATTTTCTGAAAGAGCGCCTCCGTCAGCGTCTTGGTCTTTCCGGCCGCGGCCAGACTCATGGAGGCATCCTCCTCCGCCAGTTTTTTTACTTTTCCATCCAGCATCCGGTATTTTTGCTCCAGAAAACCGGCGGCAATACCCTGAATCCGGAATTTTCCGATATACAGATCTCCCAGCCGGCCGGCGTCGAACTGGTCCAGGGTATCTTCCCTTCCCCTTGTCTCCTGTATCAGCTGTTCTTTGAATGCGTCCTCATCGGGAAGCCGCGCCAGCGCCCTGTCAAACGCTTCCCCCATCTGCCCTCCGGTTTCCTGCGTGACTCCGGCTACATAGCTTACGTAGGAGTCCGCGTCACTGCCGATGCGGTTTCCCACGATCATCAGAACGTTAAAACCCAGACAGAGTATCAGAAAAATGGGAATCATAGGCATTTCCCACAGTTTGCGCGCTTCCCAGCAAATCCATGTTTTTTTCATAGCGTATCACCCCTGTAGGACCATGTTCTCTTCATAACGTATCTTCCCTGTAAATATATAGGAACGCGTCTTCCAGATCCGGACTCACCGGCACTGCACCCTTCACGGGGAAATCCGACGCGATCCGAAGCACGGTTCTGTCCCCTGCCTGCCGTTCGCTGAGCAGCAGCTCCTGCCCGGTCAATGCAGTATCCGACGGCACCTCGTACAGTTTCCCTTCCAGATTTTCACAGATGGCGGCAGGGCTTTCACAGCAATACAGGGCATGATCCCGCAGCATAATGATCTTTCCCGCGATCGTTTCAATATCCGATACGATGTGGGTAGATAAAATGACGATGCGCTGCTTTGCCAGACTGTGGATCAGATTCCGGAAGCGGACCCGCTCTTTCGGGTCCAGACCCGCCGTGGGTTCATCCAGAATCAGTAATTTCGGATCATTTAACATGGCCTGGGCAATGCCAACCCGCTGGATCATTCCGCCGGAAAACTGTTTCATTTTCTTGTCTTTGACATCGGAAAGCGCCACCAGCTCCAGCAGGCTGTCGATCCGCTTCTTCGCGGCCTTAGGTTCCATACATTGTAACGCGGCCATATATCTTAAAAACTGCCTGGGGGAATAATTCTTATAATAGCCGAACTCCTGGGGCAGATAGCCCACCAGCCCCCGGTATTCGCTTCCCATGGACAAAATATTCTGTCCATCCCACAGGATTCTGCCCCTCGTCGGAAACAGAAGGGTGGTCAGCATCTTGATCAGTGTAGTCTTTCCGGCGCCGTTTGGGGCCAGCAGCCCATAGACGCCGCTTTCAAAGACCAGATTGATATCCTCGAGGGCCGTAAAGTTTCCATATTTTTTCGTCACGTGTTCAACGGACAACATGCGCAATCGCTCCTTCCTTCGGATCGAAATAATAGTGTTTCAGGGTTCTTCCATAGAAAACGGCGCCGCAGGCTGCCGCGATCCAGAATACTGCGTCAGGAATACTCCGCAGAAAAGCCTCCGCCCGTTCCCCCAGGATCAGAAGAACCAGGCTTAATAAAATCCAGCCGGCCGGTACCACCAGGTATGCCCCCGGCGCTCTCCATTTCCATTCCGCCGCCGCAGACGCGGCCGCGAACAAAAATAAGGCGGAAAATGAGATCCCCAGCAGATTCAGGACTGAAGGGCTGCCTTTTAAGAGCCACCCGACCCCGGTGCTGGTCCCGACCAGCACGATGACCGCGAGGCCTCCGAATACCAGCATCCGAAGGACCATCAGCTGGTGGAGGGAGCACCGGCAGACCATCAGCGTTTCATAAGTCCCAACCATGATCTCTTTCCATATGCTGAGAAGATGCAGCAGCGCATACAGAAACGGGGACGCCAGGAACAGCAGTACACTAAGCTGGCCCCGGCCGCCGGCCATAACGGCGAAGCATCCCGCCCAGAGTAATCCCCCCAGCAGGAGAGCCAGGAACATACAGTCACCAACTCCGAAGAAAAGATTCTTAAAGCCGATCCTGCCTGCAGTCTCCCACAGATCCGCCGCCATCCGTTTCGGCCTGGGGATTCCCTGCTCCAGTATCATCCGGATACTCCTGTCTTTTTCTTCCCCGGAAGGGAAGCGGATATTTTCAAAATCATTCATGATCTTCAAACTCCTTTCTCAGCCGTTTGATCAATCGGTAATACTGCGCTTTGATCTTTGCCTCCGGCTGCAAAGTCACGGAAGCGATCTTAGGAAAAGGGAGCTCCGCGTATATCCGCAACCGGAATATCTCCTGCAATTCCGGGCTCAGTCGGCACACATACTCCTCCATCTGCCGGATCAGTTCCCGGTCCGCCAGTACATCGGTAAAATCTTCCGGTGTCCGGATATCCTCCTCGTCAAACGGAACCGTCACAGGCCTGTACTTTCTTCTGGCGTCGATCACCTTATGTGCGGCGATATGGCACAGCCAGGTGCCAAATCCCGCCTTCGACGGGTCATAGGAGGCAAGGGAGCGCAGCGCGGCGATAAAACTGTCCTGGGTCAGGTCCAGAGCGTCCTCTTTACACCCGACCTGCCGGTAAATAAACGCATATAGCTTATCGTAATAAGCCCGTACCAGCTGATCTGCCGCTTTTGTACTTCCCCGGTGTAGAATAGAGCGTATCCACTTTTCTTCCTGTTTCATGCCCGGCCTCCTTCTTTTTATCCTGTCATTTATATATTCGTAATGAACGTTCCAATCGTTGCATATTATTTTAGCACATTATTAGCACTCTTTTTCATCGAGTGCTAATTTTTTCTTGACTTTTGATATGTAGGGTATTAATATAACTGATATAGAAGAAAAACAATTGATTCAAAAACATAAAAGGAGTGAATAACGCATGAGCAATAAGACAGGAAGCCTGTCCATCAACAGTGAAAACATATTCCCCATTATCAAGAAATGGCTCTATTCCGATCACGATATCTTTGTCCGTGAGATGGTATCCAACGGATGCGACGCCATCACCAAACTGAAAAAGCTGTCGCTGATGGGCGAATACACTTACCCGGACAACTTCAAAAACAGTATCCAGGTGATCGTCAATCCCGAGGAAAAGACCTTAAAATTCATCGATACCGGTATCGGTATGACCGCAGACGAGGTGGAAGAATACATCACGCAGATCGCTTTCTCCGGCGCTACCGAATTTCTTGAAAAATACAAGGACAAGACCACCGACGATCAGATCATCGGTCACTTTGGCCTTGGCTTTTATTCTGCTTTTATGGTTTCCGACAATGTCCATATCGATACCCTCTCCTACAAAGAAGGAGCTGAACCCGTACACTGGGAATGCGACGGCGGCACCGAATACACCATGACCGACGGCAGCAAGACCACCGTAGGTACGGAGATCACCCTGTTCCTGAATGAGGAGAGCGTGGAATTTGCCAACGAGTACCGTATGCGGGAAGTGCTGGAGAAATACTGCTCCTTTATGCCGGTCGAGATCTTCCTTTCCAAGGAAAATGCCGAGCCTCAGTATGAGACCATCGACGAAGGCGACTTAAGGGAAGACGATGTCATCGTGGAACATATTCACGAGGAAGCCAAGACCGAGGAACAGGAAAATGAAGACGGCGAAAAAGAAATCGTAGAAATTTCCCCGGCCAGGGAACGCGTAAAAATTCAGAAACGCCCGGTTTCTATCAGTGACACTACTCCCCTTTGGACCAAGCATCCCAACGAGTGCACCAGAGAGGAATATCTGGAATTCTACCGCAAAGTATTTATGGATTACAAAGAGCCGTTGTTCTGGATTCATCTGAACATGGACTATCCGTTTAACTTAAAGGGAATCCTCTATTTCCCGAAGATCAACACCGAATACGATTCGATCGAGGGAACGATCAAACTCTATAACAACCAGGTGTTTATCGCCGACAACATAAAAGAAGTCATCCCCGAGTTCCTGATGCTCTTAAAAGGCGTCATCGACTGCCCGGATCTTCCGCTGAACGTGTCCCGAAGCGCCCTGCAAAACGACGGCTTCGTGAAGAAGATCTCCGACTACATCACCAAGAAAGTAGCCGACAAGCTCTCCGGCATGTGCAAAACGGACCGCGAAAACTACGAAAAATACTGGGATGACATCAATCCCTTCCTTAAATTCGGCTGTATCAAGGATGAGAAATTCTGTGAAAAGATGGGCGATTACATCCTGTTCAAGAACCTGGATCACAAGTACCTGACCCTGAAAGAATATCTGGATGCCCAAAAGGAGAAAGAAGAAACCTCATCCGCCGACGGCGCCGACGCTACCTCCGAGGACACTTCAGGCGCAGACGAAGAGCCCAAAGAAACCAAATCGGAATCCGACAGCTCCGAACCCGCCGACTCCGAATCCTCCCAGGAAGAGGAAAAGCCCAAAACAATCATCCACTATGTCACCGACGAGGTACAGCAGAGCCAATATATCAACATGTTTAAAAACGAAGGCATGGATGCTTTCATCCTGTCCCACAACATTGACTCCCCGTTCATCAGCCAGCTGGAGCGCCAGCACGAAGAACTGAAATTCCAGCGCATCGACTCTGATGTAACCGACAACTTCAAGGAAGAGGTATCCGAGGAAGAGCTGAAAGAGACCACCGACGCCCTCACCGAAATCTTCCGCAAATCATTAAACAATGACAAACTGAATGTGAAAGTAGAAAAATTAAAGGACGAAAATATCGCTTCCCTGATCACACTTTCCGAAGAAACCCGCAGAATGCAGGATATGATGAAAATGTACAACATGTACGGCATGGATCCCGGAATGTTCGGCAACGACTCCACCCTGGTGCTCAACGCCAACCACCCGTTAGTCCAGTTCGTCCTGAACCAAAAAGATTCAGAAAACGCTCCTGTAATCTGCCAGCAGCTCTACGATCTGGCCATGCTTGCCCACAAGCCCCTCAATCCCGAGGAAATGACCAAATTCGTAAAACGCAGCAACGACATCATGATGCTATTAACAAAATAAAAAAAGCCCAGGCCTGAAGGAGCCGAAACACATGGCTCCTTCAGGCCTTTTCTATGTTTTCTATACTAAGTTCTCTAATTCTCCTAATCAATCCTTCAAAAGTCCTCCACAAGCACGTCTCTCTCCACAGCCCAAGTGGTTGGAATCCCGCCACTGTAGCTCCTAACATTCCAATCTCCCGCATCCCCTGTCTCTCAAATTATGCAAAAGAATCTCACCCATAATTAAAGCAGGGCCTGATGGAGCCGGGAGGTGGGAAATGCCCCTGTCTCCGGCCGCAGATGCCCCGGTTACCGCAGCAATTCTCATCTTATAAAAAGCATGGCCGAATAGCGGAAGGAGACTCAAGTGAGAATGGAGGCTCTCACGCCGACATTCTCACTGCTTTCAGAGGCTCCTGGAGCTGTATATGAGGTTGCTTTTTCTAAGATGAGAATTGCTGCGGTAACCGGGGCATCTGCGGCCGGAGACAGGGGCGTTCCCACCTCCCGGCTCCATCAGGCCCGGCCCTCCCTAAAGGTTACCTACTGCGCATTCCCCACCGAATCCCAAAGCTCCTGATTGAACTCGGAATCAAGGCCCGCCACAAAGGGATCGTAAACCTTCCGGAAAGCATCTTCCTTCCGCTGGTTTGCGATAACCACTTTATTGGCATCGGTCGCGTCTACATCATAATTATTCATACATTTAAGGATGTAATAGCCGTCGTCCGTGGCTACCACATCGCTGATCTCATCGTTGGCCAGGGCAAAGACCGCTTCCTCCAGCTTGCTGTCCACTTCTCCTCTGCCGTAAGCCTTCTGCATCTCATCGCTCTCGTTATAACTTTCCGCGAGGGCGGCAAAATCCTCTCCGGCTTGGGCTTTTTGAACCACTTCATTTGCCACCAATTCGGATTTGGTGAAGATCTGCTGTACTAACACGGCTCTGGCTTCATCGTCGCTGACTTCGGTATTCACATCTTTGGTCAGTTCCTGATAGACCTTATCTGCCAGCTCGAATTCCTGATAAAAACTCCTCAAAGACTCCTGGTCCACGCCCAGGCTCTTTATGGTCTCCTCGTCCAGTGCAGCGTACTGCTGATCCGCGGTATCGGAGGCCGTCTTCTTCTCTTCTTCGGTCAGTTCGATCTGGCGGTCTTTTGCCAAAAGATTCATGCATTTGACTTCCACCAGCCTGTCGATTACCCGGTCCTTCGCATACTCTTCGATGGTATTTCCATTGACCGTCTGCTTCCACAGCTCTTTGCCATATACCTGATCGTACCCCTGCTGCATCTGCATCAGCAGATATTTGGCCTCCGGCAGCGTGCAGACAGCCTCGCCTATTTGAAACACGTCGTTTTTCCCAAGACCGGTGGTAAGGACGATCTCTTTCCCCTTACCGCAGCCGGCCATCGTAAATAATATACAAAGGCAGGCCAGGACGGCCGCCGCTTTTTTATGCCTCAACTTCATTGCCGACTCCATATAACTTCGTTAAAATACTTCTGGCTACACTGATTCCATTGGCGGAAGCCTGCTGAAGGCCCCTGGTCACAGACGCGCCGTCTCCGATCGCCCGCAGACCGTCAACGCTGGTCTCAAAATCCTGATTTACCACGACTTTGTTGGAATAGAACTTCACTTCCACGCCGTACAGCAGCGTTTCATCGCTGGCAATACCGGGAGTTACTTTATCCAGGGCCAGCAACATCTCTTCGATATCCACCATAATCCGGTGCGGGAATACCAGGGACAGGTCTCCGGGTACCGCATCCTTTAATGTGGGGATCAGATTATTCCGGCACAGGCGCTCTTCCGTGGTACGCCTTCCTCTCTGGAAATCACCGAAGGTCTGTACCAGGATCTTACCGTCGCAGAGCATATTACTCAGCTGTGCGATCTGTTTGCCATACTCAATCGGGGTCTTAAAGGGTTTCGTAAAATTCTTGGACACCAGAATGGCAAAATTCGTATTATTGGTCTTATATTCCTGGGACTTATAGGCATGTCCGTTGACAACCGCCAGTCCATTTTCATAATATTCGGTGGCCACCTCTCCCGACGGATTCGTACAGAAGGTCCGCACCTTATCGTCAAAGGTAGGCGTATAATAGACAAGCTTCGCTTCATACAGGTTCTTATTCAGGAATTCCATAACTTCATCCCGGACTTCCACACGGACTCCCACGTCCACCGTACCGACTTTCGTCTCTATCCCGTGGCTCTGGCAGATATGACTGAACCAGTCCGCGCCTTCCCGGCCCACTGCGGAGACGATCTCCGGCGCCGTAAAGGTATCCCCGGCATCGGTTACCACACCGGTCACTTTATTATTCTCCACCAGGATGTCATCCACCATGGTATTAAACAGCATGTCAATTCCTTCGTCCAGCAGATGTGTCTGGAGCTTTGTATAAATCTTATATCCCTCTTCCGTACCCAGATGGCGGATCGGACATTCGATCAGCTTTAAGTTGGCCGTGATGGCTTTTCTGCGGATTTCCTGGATTTCTTTTGCCTTATCGATGCCGTATACGTTCGTATCCGCACCGAATTTTAAATAAATATCATCGGATTCTTTTAACAGCTCTACCGTTTTATCGTAACCAAGGATTTCGGGAAGATTTCCTCCCACGTCCGGAGACAGGGACAGCTTCCCGTCGGAAAACGCTCCCGCTCCTGCAAAACCAGTCGTGATGGAACACGGCTGGCATCCTACACACTTTTTTGTTATCCGCTTCGGGCACTGCCGTTTCTCGATCGGCCTGCCTTTTTCAATCATCAGCACCTTCATATCTTTCTTCTGCCGGATCAGCTCATATGCGCAGAAGATTCCGGAAGGCCCCGCCCCCACAATAATTACATCGTATTCTTTTTTCATCATCATCACTCCCTAATGGGTAATTCTATTGTATCAGCCCTGCCCTTTCGGCCGGCTGCAGCGCCGGGTGTTTCCCTTTTCAAGCGCCGCTATTTTTTATCGCTATGAGCACTTGCGGCTGTATTATAGCCGCTTACGTGCGATGCATGAAAAATAGCCAGCGAGGTTTTTTCGAGCGCCGCTATTTTTTATTATAGCATGCCCCTTTGCGGAATGTATAGTGAAAAATTCGTGAAATCATTCCGAAATCAAGGGATTTCAGGCGGTTTTTGTCTATATTAGGCGGCCTGGTTTTATTTTCGGGCCACTCTATCGTCCGCCTACAGACGAAGTCCCTTGATGTCCTTGATCCGGGCGAGAATTATATTGCAGCTTAAATCTGTCAGGCCTGGGAGGGAATGCATTACATTTTCAAGAAATGCTTCCAGTTCCTCCTGGTCCGCGGCCACCGCATGTACATGCAGCCGGCATTTCCCGGACACCTGATAGATCTGGGTAACCGTGTCGTTCTCTTCCAGGATACGGATCACCTCTTGATAAGCAGAAGGCTTTGTTTCCAGCTCAAAATAACAGGATACCGCCCCGTTTATCTTTTGGGGGTTGATGACTGTGGTATATTCCTCAATGATCCCACGCTCTTCAAGCGCTGTGATTCTGCTTTTCACCGCCACTCTGGACAGGCCTACCTCTGCGCCGATGTCGGAGTAGGACATCCGGGCATTGTGGATCAGCAATTCCAGTATTTTCTGGTCGGTTTCGTCCAGGCCGTCTAAAAACATTTGAACTTCCCCGCTTTCTTTCCGGTATTTTCTGTTCTCATAATAGAACGCTCTGATTCAAAAGGCAAGTCTTAAGTCGCCGTCAGTCTTAAGCCGCTGTCAAATAGCAGGAAATACATGTATCAATCATTTAGAAATGCAGCTTATTAATTGTCTTATAAATTTAAAATTTTTTATGTTATAGAAGGAATTATAAAAATATAATGATTTTTATACCGAAAGCTCGGCATCGCATTTAATTTGCTTTAAATCTGCTTCATCCCCGACTTTGTTATTGACTTTATACGGATCTTATTCTATGATTTGATTACTAAACGAAATATAAAACTTACGCATCGGAAGTGTTCTTATGGAAAGAGATTTGACCCGGGGATCTGTTACACGGTCAATTTTATTGTTTGCCGCGCCGATTATCACCGGTAACCTGTTGCAGTTATTTTATAATATCGCCGACACTTTGATCGTCGGACGTTTTCTGGGAGCCGACGCATTAGCGGCTGTTGGATCTTCTTACAGCGTCATGGTTTTTTTGACTTCGATTATTTTAGGCTTATGCATGGGGAGCGGGGTACTGTTCTCCATGCTTTACGGTGCTCATCAGGAACGCGATATGAAGAAGAGCTTTTTTGTCTCCTTCCTTTTTATTGGGGGAATTACACTGATCCTGGAGGCTGCCGCGCTGCTTCTGATCGATCCGCTGCTTCGGGCTCTGCAGATTCCGGCGGATATTTTCTCGCTGACCAGGGACTATCTTTTTATCATTTTTCTGGGTATTGTTTTCACGTTTATTTTCAACTATTTTGCGGCGCTTCTCCGTTCCGTGGGGAATTCATCCGTGCCCCTCGTGTTCCTGGCCGCGTCGGCCCTGATCAATATCGTGCTGGATCTTTTATTTATTCTTGTCTTCCACATGGGAGTGGCCGGGGCCGCCGTAGCTACGGTTACCGCCCAGGGTATCTCGGCCGGCGGGCTCTTTCTTTATTGTCGGTTCCGCGCTGCGCATTTATTCTGGACCAAAGAGGATATGCATTTTGACCGCGGGATCGCCGGGCAGATCGCCCAGTATTCCCTGCTGACCTGCGTACAGCAGTCGGTTATGAATTTTGGCATTCTTATGATACAGGGACTGGTGAACAGCTTCGGCGTTTCCGTTATGGCCGCCTTTGCCGCCGCGGTAAAGATCGATTCCTTCGCCTACATGCCGGTACAGGATTTTGGCAATGCTTTCGCCACCTATATCGCCCAGAACAGCGGGGCGAAGAAAGCCGGCCGTATCCAAAAAGGATTGAAATCCTCGATCCTTATCGTGGTCGTATTCTGCGCACTGATCTCCTTTGTGGTGTTTACCTTCGCTCCGGGTCTGATGACGCTCTTCATCCGTCCGGAAGAAACGGAAATTATAAGGATCGGAACCGGCTACCTGCGGATAGAGGGCGCCTGCTACTGTGGAATCGGCTGTCTTTCCCTGCTGTACGGGCTATACCGCGGGCTGGGCCGGCCCGGTATTTCCGTTATTCTCACTGTCATTTCCCTGGGTACCCGGGTGGGGCTTGCCTATCTGCTGGCGCCGCTGCCTGCGTTTGGGCTGAATGCTGTCTGGTGGGCGATTCCGATTGGGTGGGTTCTGGCTGACGCCGTTGGACTAATCTATTATCATACTATATCACGGAAAAATACTCCCGAAAAAATGTCTCAGGATACACCTGGCTGCTGACTTCAAACCGTCCTCCAGGATTTTCCTCCAGATAGGTACAACCATCCATCTTTCCTCCGGAAAGCTCTATCTCCAGATTACCATTTAGATAAGTACACACCTGCGGACAAAAGACACTGACAGCAGCCAGCGGATCATGGAAAGTAATCTGTCCGTCTACCTGAAGCCACATTTGGGCCATTTTCATCAGTAGCGTGTATTCTTTAGCCGCAAATTTCTGACGAAAACTCTCTTCCTTCATAACTACCTGACGTGTCACATCCAAGCTGATGATTCTGGTGCGTGACGGCGCTGCGCCGGCTATTACGGCAGCCGCATGAGGATCGGTCGCCATATTGGCTTCCAGCATTCCCCCTCTTAACATGGAGGCTATCGATACATCTGCAAATGCCGGATTTCGGTCGGGCGTATGCCGTTTTTGCGGCGTTTGGATTGATTGGCAATCCGGAAAGAATCTGCCGCCCATCAATACCAGCTTCTTGAGCATACCCGGTAGTTCCGGGTCCATCCGAAACAGCATGGCAATATTCGTAAATGGACCGATACCGATCAGCGTAATTTCCCCCTCATTCTCCCGGATAACCTGCTGCATAAAGGAAAGCGCCTGTCCGGCCGGATATTGCCGGGACGATCCGGAGTGGGGAAGTAGTCTGCCATGTGGGGCCGAAACCTCCCGCTGAGGAATTATCATGCATTGTTCGCATCCGGGATAGACCGGAACCTGCACATTACATTCTCCGCACAATGTCTGAGCCAGCTCCGCCCGCACTCCGGCTTCTCCGGCAACCGTGGTAATACCCATCATGCGGCATGCAGGGTGCTTCAGCAAATAGATCAGTGCAAGCGCATCGTCCACATCCGTTCCCATATCCGTATCCAACAAAATCTTTTCCTGTCTCATCCTTTTCCTTCCTTTCCTCTTCTTCCGATCTGATTCCGGTACTGTAGTGTGGAACATCCCTCATATTTTTTAAAAATCTGAGCAAAATGCTTATACTCGTGGAATCCCACTTTTTCCGCAATCTCATAGGCTTTATCATTGGTATTTTCCAAATACCATTTCGCCTTGCAGACCCGGTACTGATTTAAAAATTCCCGGAAGGTCAGTTTTATTTCCTTATTAAATAAATGGCTTAAATAATTCGGTGTGACTCCCATATTCCCTGCAATCTCCTCAATCATGAGATCCTCCGTGTAATGTTTCTTCATATAATCCAACATTTCCTTTACTACTTTGTTGCCCGTAGGATAATGCTGCTCTTTAATCCGCTGATAGAGCTCCTCGTAGGCCGTCCGAATACAAGCACCGAATTCTGCAATTGTATCGCAGGTATCATCCATACGTTCGATTACGGCCTCCCGACTCCTGCATTGATGTAGCGCGTAATCCTGGCAGATCCGGTACAACAGGTTGATAAGGTCCACGCAGAAATCCCGGAGAGCCGAATAGGTATAGGATCTTTGCTTCTGTATTTCCTCAAATTTTGCATCCAAAATCCCATATACGTTCTTTAAATCTCCATCCAGGTAATTTTGTTTAATGTCCTCATACATTTTCGTATCTACCAGATAATGATTGCTGATCTTCTTATTATTGCTCTCATCCGAATAATACAGCAAGGACTCCCGGCCTGTATAGATCTTATTGCGTACAGCAGTTTTGCTCTGTGTGTACAGTATATAAAAATCCTGCATACCGCCTTCACAGCTGGCTCCCATTGAAAATGTAATCTGGTAATCTGCCGTCGTCATTTCATTCAACTCATGAAACAGCTGCGGAATCTTTTTGCATGAATGCTCGGTCTGTAAAAGGATCAGTCCTTCATCAGAATGAAGCTTTACAAAATGAAAAGCCTTTTCCCCAAACCATTTACCACAGATACCCATGAATTTCTCCATATGCCCTTTATTATCAAAAGGCAGTTCCTGTTCGTGAAAATACCGGTCGGTCTGCAAATACAGACACTGAACCCGATCCTCATCATTTAATCCGAGATCCTTCATCCCGTCAGCATATTCATCTCTTCCGACTACACCCTTTGATTTCACCAATCTTTTGATAAAATACTGTCCGTCTGTATAAACATTAAGTTTAAGCGCACTTTCTTTGCTGGATTCGGCCTCAATTTCACCCATCAGCTGTGTGATCAATTCTTTTAAACGGGCGACCTTGATCGGTTTTAATTCATAAGCGGTCACGCCCAGACGGATGGCCTTTTTCGCATATTCAAATTCTGAATATCCGCTCAGCAGGATACATCGGACATGAGGATTCCACTCCTTCAGCTTCCCGATCAGGTCGATTCCGGACATGCGCGGCATACTGATATCAGTAATGACAATCTCCGGCTGCTCTCTTTTATAGATCCTTTGTGCTTCAAAGGCATCAGCGGCTGTCAGTGTTTTATGGATTCCCAGTTCTTCCCACTCAATTCCATCCTGGATCCCCTCCCGGATATCCGGTTCATCATCCACAATCATCAGTTTCATTTTCATCCGCTCCTTCCCGCAATTCAGGAATTCTAACAGTTACGACAGTCCCTACCTGCTCCAGGCTCTCAAAAGTAAGTCCATATGGCTCTCCGTACCGCATCCGCACCCGGTCGTGGATATTCTTCAGGGCAAAGGCCCCTCCCGTTTCCTGCTCAGCATAGATCATACTGCGGACAGCATCTTCATCAGCACCGCAACCGTCATCCTCCACATGCAGAAAGAGACTCCCGTCTTTACGTTCGATCCAGACACTGATATTCCCTGTTCCGTCTTTCTCCGCCAGTCCATGCTGGATCGCATTCTCCACCAGAGGCTGCAAGATCAGCTTCAAGGTTTGGCACTCCATCAGCTCTTCCTCTACATCGATACATACGCAGATTTTCCCGGCGAATTTGTTTTTTTGCAGAAACAAATAATTCTGAAGATAATTGACTTCCGCTCGCATCGTTGTAATGGAATCGCCTTTGTTCAGTACATGCCGAAACAGCTCCGAGAGCGCTTCGATCCGGTCGCTGACCTCCCAGTCCTTCTGTTTTATCGCAGCCCAATGAATAGAATCCAGTACATTATAGAGAAAATGGGGGTTGATCTGCGCCTCCAACGCCTTAAAGGCCGATTCCTTTTCCTGAATCCGGCTTAGATAAACCCGGTTAATCAGCTCTTTCGTACGTTTCAGCATCTCTTCAAATGCTTCCGTGAGACAGCCGATCTCGTCCCGGCAGTTACTGTTGACCTGTATGTCAAAATTGCCGTCCTTAACCTGGGATAGTTCCTTCGAAAGTCTATAAATCGGATGAATGATGGTATGGTTCTGGATAGCGGAAAAAATCACGCTGAAGATGATCAGCAGCAGCAGAGCCAAAAGCATGAACAAAAACAGAGAACCAGAAGAATTCAGAAGTGTTCTCCGCGGCACCGCCTGCACCAGTTTCCAGTCTGTCCCTTCCACATCCTGATAGATCACCAGCACTCCTACCCGGTTGACCTTAGTTCCAAAATATCCGTTATCGTCATTGAGTACCTGTTCAAATCCGGGGAAAGCCGCCCTAAGGTCCTGCCCGATCAACGTTTCATTCAGCGCAGAGAGTATACAGCCATCCGGACCTACCAGGAAAGCTTCTGACTGATCATCCGGAGCTAACGATGCGTAAGTCTGGCTTAATTCTTTCTCATTGATACTGATCCTCTGTAGTCCAATCGGCTGATTGAACCTGGAGACATCCATAAATGCGCGTATATAGGATATGACATAATGGGGGTCTGCAGTATTTTCCCGGTACTGCAGGCGGTATGCCCGGGTCCAGAATGCCCGTCCTCCAATTTCCATGGCTTGTTTTTCGAACATCCCGTCTTCCTTCTCCACCTTATTACCATACTGGAACAGCACCTCGCTATTATAACTAACACTGATAGAATCGATGTAGGATTTGGAATTTACTGCATCTTGCATGGAAACATATAGCTGTCGTTTGGCCGAATCCATTGTACTGTTTTTTAGTGTATATTGTTTGCACAGTTTCTGGATATTGTCGTCAATTAGCATGGATAAGGAGAGATACTGTGTTTCTTCTACAATACTTTTTATGCTGCGCTCCGCCTGTTTCATAGATATTCTAGAATTCTCGATCATTTTACTCTTTAGCTCCGAGTAAGACCGGTAGAATATAACGGAAAAGATAAGGATCATAGGGACGACGATAATTATCAGAACACTGAGCCGGAACTTTTTTATTATCGACATATCCCTGAATCTTTGACCAATAGATTTTCTCACGCACATTCCCCCGTTGTACTGGCTAATCCGCTGGTATAATGTCTACCGTCATTATAACATGGCTCAGACTTTTAAAGTCGGCCTCTGCAGATATTCCATATTTTCCCATCTCAACTAATCCGAAGAGAAACACATCTGGGGATGGCATCTGCATGGATACCATCCCCTCCCTCCAGGTATTTCCTATAAGGCAAAATCTATATAACCCGAATATCGTCTCCCTGTCCGTACAGCACTTCCATTTCCTTATGCAGTTCTCCCGTCTGTGCATCCTTTTTCTGATGGTAGATTCCCCAGGCCTTTCCGTTACACCAGAAACTGCTGAAATCATCTCCGTTGATCTGCGGCTTAAAGGAGATTGTGCCCGTCCTGTGATCAAACGCAAATCCGGTTAACGCCAGCAGGACACCGTAACTTGCCATGGAACGCGTATAATAATTGCCAGATTCCACCTCGGACCACGGATTCCGTCTATATCCATCATGTCGGTCTCTGACTGCCTTTACCACGGTAAGGCCCTCATCGATCAGCCCCGAATACAGTAAAAGCGTGGCCGCCTCATATTCAATTCCGGTCCAGACCTCTCCGTAGTAGGTAAAGGGAAATCTGGGTTTACCGCCTTTAGGCCAGGTACACGGAGTAAGCCCGGACTCATCGTTCAGGATAAACGCCCGCTCACCGTGAACATAATCCCGCGCATGACGGATAAAATTATACTTGAAGATAGATTCCGATGCTTTTTTTACATGTTCCTTCGGGAGTACATACCCTAATCCGGCGCAGTGTGCCATAAATTGTCCTAGCAACTGGTCCGACAGACAGCCTTCCCCATATTGGTAACGGTAATTCTCCAGGTGGTCAAGAATCTGTATATAATATTCTCCGTTAAAGCTGATCTCATCTAGTTTTTTGCTGCCGGCTTCGAACCGGTCTCTGAACTTTTCTGCCCGCTTCTCATCCTGCAGATAGCCAGCCATTTCAGCAGACGCTTTCAGTGCGGCCAAATAGATCGTGCTTACCATACTGGTGATTCCATAAAGCTCCGTATCATAGGTGACATGCTGTGCCTGTTCCAATACGCCGTCCTGGTCCTGATCCCATGTGTTCTCCGCGAATTCCATGCAGCTTACTATTTTTTCCCAGCTTTCCCTCAAGAATTCATCGTCACCACTTAACTTCCATTCCCGGTAAAAACGCACAACCGTTCCCAACTGGCCATCGGCTGATGGAAGCATATCCCACTGTTCGAGACCCAAGCCCCGGTAGGTCCGGTAAGCCATATGTCCATTTTCCCGGGTCTCCTTCAAAAATTCGATTCTTCGCATGGAGCGCTCCAGTTCGGGGAATAAGAAAGCCACAGTCTGCGCGTAATTCCATACATGGGTGCAGGTTCCGGAACCACAGCCAGCAGTCCGATCCACCCCTTCCCAACCCAGGAAATCACCGTTCTCGATCCGAAAGCAGGTGGGGCTTCTTAACACCGTTATGTTATCCGCAGCCGCTTCCAGTACATATCCAGGCAGTGTGGTCTGATAAAAAGCATTGGAAAACATCCTGGACCCCGCTTCAAGTCGCTCTTTCTGCTGATCCAGATACTCCGCCGCACTCCACGCATCCGGAAAACGGGCTGCATAATAGTTACGGATCGTTTCGTATTCGCCATTTTTAACAGCTTCAAGTGCCTCTATCGAATCAGGCCATCCCTTTACCCTATTGGGAAAACTCCAGGTAATCATGAACTCAAATAACTCTTCTCCGCCAGGTTTCACCACCCGTTTGCTGCATACTGCTCCCACCCGGAAAAAGAAGTGCAGATATGTATAATCAAACAATTCCGCCATCCGGCATCCTCTTGCCTCTACCGAAGAGGACTCATCCAGCTCTCCATCCGATGTAAAATCCTCCCAAAAGTCCTCCGCACCGTCCGTCCACTGTCCCAGCAGCCAGTATGGCCGGACCGTAGCCTTCTCATCTGTGACTGCAAGTGCCATCGTTCCGTTGGAAAGCAGGTTGTCCGGCAACTTATCTCCCCGCATGAACACGCCTTTTAACCTTCCGCTTTCCCTCTTCTCATTCCGACGTTCACCCTGAAATGTCATAATATCAAACATATCATAACCGGTAAATCCCACCGCATTATTTAGGGAACCCGCTACCGATACCGTAACGGGTCGGTTCGTTGAATTTTTTACCCGATACCGAAGGCAGGCGCCGGGAATACCGGAGTCATCCGCATTCAGCGGTATAAAAGGAGTATAAGCTTCCAAGCTAACCTGGACCGGCAGATCTTTATCCTGAAACTCCACCTGCACAAAAGGATACCTTGAGGATAGTCTGGAATCGCTCAATCTGGGCCATCCGGCAGTTTCGCACCGCAGAAATCCCTGTGGTTTTGCAAAAGGCGGCGTATATTCGGATTCCAGGACCTTGGCTGTAATTGTACCGTCTTCCTCCTGCGTACGAATGGCAAAGAATGTATAAGGGTTTATATTTTCCACCGCTGGCTGGTTGAAGATCTGCCAACTCTTAAGCTCCCCTCTGGCACCGACCGATATATTTCCCGTGCCGATCCCTCCAAGCAGGAAAGCGCAGGACTCTGCCTCCCGCCCGTAGGTTTTTTGTGTGTTATCCGCATATAGATCCGTCAACGGATATAAGCGTTCCTTTTCTTCCATCGTCATCTCTCTCCCGTTATTTCTGCACTGCTTCCTGGCGCAGTTTCTCCATCTGGTTGAGTAATTCATCCAGGCCATTTGTCTCCAGACAGTAATCCTCAATCAAAACATCCTGCCAGAATGCTGTCATTTCCGTGGAAATATACATCAGCTCCGATCCATAAATCCTGGTTTTCAGGTCCGCAAACTGCTGTACCAGCGGATCTTCAGAAGTAACATTAACGTTAACCGGGGCAAAACCATAGTCTGCGTGAATCTGCTGCATCTCTTCACTTGTAAATTCCTTCAAAATTTCAATAGCAGCGTCCGGATGCTGTGCATTCGAGGGAATAAAATACGCATCAGCTCCGCCCAGACTGATATTTTCTTTTCCGGCTTTCGGCCACGCGGCAATTCCAATATTAAAATCACAGCCTTCCGCTACCATACCGGATACCGCGTTTACATCCCCGATGATTGCCACTTTTCCCTGATGGAATGCAGCGATCACTTCATCCCTGGTGGTAATCATGGCGCCGTCCTTAGGATACCAGTAGCCCTTGTCATACAACTCCTTAGTCTGTTCCAGGCATTCCTGAAGAAGCGGGTCGGTCACAGCCACTTCTGCATTCCCCCATGCCTCCATAGTCCCTGCGTCATTGGATTTACTCAACAGCGCATTTCTGGCCATAAAATCGTTGCACAGGCCGCAGATGGCATAGGGATAGGCCTCGGTCTTCTCATCAATCTGGGCGCAGGTTTCCATGAACTGATCCCAGGTCCACTCCGAAGGAATTTCGATTCCCGCTTCTTTCAGTAGATCGGCATTGTAATAAAAATTAGCATAGACGCCTGTCATAGGCACCGAATAGTATTTTCCATCATATTTTCCCACATCCACCAGGCTCTGGTCCAGGGAATTCAGCCATTCACCGTTATTTTCCGTAAGATACGGCGTGAGATCCAACGCTTGTCCTGCATCCACATAGGGTTTCAGATATTGTCCCTGTTTGAAATAAATATCCGCCGGTTCTCCGGATGCGATTCCGGTCTTAATCACTGTATCCAGATTTTCAGTATCAACCTCCAGCAATTCAATCTCATATCGGTCGGACAGTTTTTCCTTTATGGAATTCCAGATAGGTTCTTGTGAAGTTGTAGCAGTATTTACCACATAACAGACCACCTTCGTCTTTTTCCCAGATTCTTCCTTTCCTGTTGCTTCTTTCCCATTTTCCTCCGTTTGGCTCCCTTGCTGACTACCCGACTCACTGTCGTTCCCGCTGTTCTCCTGTGTCCCGCTGCCGCACCCTGTCATCATCCCCAGAGTCATAACCACCGATAGTAATACTGCCAAGTACTTTTTTCCCATAACCTTTCTCCTTTCAATCCCTTCTGGCGCTGCCGTTTCCTGTGTCCGGCAGCATTAGTTTTGCTGTATATCTTTTATATAAATCCCGATTTTTCCGGGAACAGGATCACCCTTTTAACGCACCATTTGATAAGCCCTGTACAAAATACTTCTGCAGGAAACTAAAGATCAGAATCAGCGGCAAAATAACGATACAGATCGCCGCAGACATCGGCCCCCAGTCTGTTGAAAACTGTTGTTTAAAGCTAATAATCCCCACCGGCAGAGTTCCAAACTGAGAAGTTGCCGTGGAAACCGATGCCCATAAAAGTTCCCCCCAAAGCCCCACAAAATTGAAGATCGCGTTGGTTGCTGTAGCCGGCTTCATAACCGGCACCGCAATACGGCAAAAACACTGTAATTCAGAACAGCCGTCGATCCTGGCCGCTTCCATCAGTTCCTGCGGAATTGTATCAAAGTAGTTCTTATAAATCAGAATCGTCAGTGGCATTCCCCAGCCTATATAGGGCAAAATCAGAGTCACATATCCGTTCAGCAGTCTCAGACGGCTCATGATGAGATACAGGGGCATAATAACGGATTCTAACGGCATTAGCTGCGTAATTACGATAATTCCGATGGCTGCAGCGCTCACATAACGAACCTTTAACCTGGAGAGTGCATAGCCTGCCAGCGCGCTAAAAATAAGAACAGCTACTACCGATATTCCCACTACGATCACACTGGCTTTAAAATATCGACCGATTCTGCTGGTTACCCAGGCGCTGTAGTAGTTCGACCATTTAAATTCCCTGGGAATCCCCCAGATATTGTTGTAGAATTCGGACGTGGCCTTAAGCGATGTCAGACCCACAAAAACAATTGGATACAATGTAATGAGAACGGATAACAGCGCCACACCTCTGCAGACCAGATTGGTGTGGTTCAATTTTTTAAAATTCATAGGTCTCCCCTTTCATTATCCTTTGCGTAAGCAGCACAATTACGATGATAATTATCGCCGTCAATACTCCCATGGTGGAGGAATAGCTGAATTTGCTGTAAGTGAATGCGGTTTTCTGCATATAGATCGGAACCGTCATCGAGGCGTTAGCCGGGCCTCCCTTGGTCAGTACATAGACCAGGTCATAGGTCTTGAATGCGTTTAGCAGTACAAATACCATGGACAGCGCGATGGTCGGTCTGATTAACGGCAGAAGGATATGAATCATCTGCTGTCTGTAAGAGGCTCCATCAATTCTTCCGGCCTCCAGCAATGTGGGCGGTACCGCCTGCAATGACACAAAGCACAGCATCATCGGCATTCCCAAAAGTCTCCAGATTCCCACAGCGATCACACAGGGCAGAACTGTGGCAGAATTTTCCAGCCAGGCATTGGTAAGGCCGGTCAGTCCGATCAGACGCAGTAACTGATTCAGAAGGCCCATATCTGAATTGTAGATAAAGGTGAACAGTAAACCGATAATCGATACCGGGATCATAGCCGGCATAAATATAATCAACCGATATAAAGCCCCCTCTCTCTTTCTCAACCGGTAAAGCATCATTGCCAGCAGAAGACCCAATATCACGGCCCCAATCATGGTGACCACTGCAATGATTACAGAATTTGAGATGCTCCTAAGAAAAAGACTGTCGTGAAATGCTTTGACGTAGTTTTGAAAAAGCACAAACTTTTTTTCATTAAAGCCATCCCACTCCTGAAAAGATAGTACAATATTCCAGGCGCCGGGGATAAGAAACCCAAACAGAATGAATGCATAGGCAGGCAGCATAAACCCAACGGCCAGTAAAAGTCTCGTCCTTTTTTTCCGTTTCCGCATATCAGATCACTTCTCTTTCCAGATTTTTATCTTTTCTATCCTTATTATAATCGTTTGAAAATACGATCCATATCCACAAAACTACAAAAATGTACACCTTACGGTTACTTCCTTCTCCTCTGGCACCAGGCAGATCTGCTCCTTTGGACCTGCAATTCCATGGATTATCAGACGCAGATCCTTTAAAAGCTCCGACATCGTTATTTTCAGGCATCCCGCATGATATACCGCCTGTACAAAAAATACGGACTTGCCGTCTGTATCCGTAATCCTGCAACATGCGCTCTTCTCATTTTCGATCTGATAAAAGTGCAGACTCAGTCCTTCCAGATATGAATAATCCGGTCGGTCTATACGGCCGCCGATAGGCAGGATGGAATTCGGCCGAACATACAGAGGCAGAGAATGAAAATCATAGGTTTCCTGATACCAACGGCCGCCATTTTTGCGCTCGTTCGACAGCAGGTGTGTCCATGTCCCTTCCGGCAGATAATAGAGCGCCTGCTGGTTCTCCCGGAATATAGGCGCTACCAGCAGCTTATTACCAAGCATGTACTGCATATCCAGATATGCAGTGGCCGGATCCTCCTCAAATTCCAAAACCATCGGGCGCATTACCGGGATTCCCGTCTCATGCGCATATGCGGCGCAATCATAGAGATAAGGCATCAAAGAGTATTTTAGCTGTGTAAACTCCCTGCACACCTCACAAGCCTCTTGATCGTACAGCCATGGGACACGATAGCTCTTTGAGCCATGCAGCCGGCTGTGAGTGGACAACAGTCCAAACTGAACCCAGCGTTTGTACAGATCAGGGGAGGATGTCATCTCAAATCCACCCATATCATGACTCCAAAAAGAAAACCCGGACATCATAAAGGAAAGCCCGCCCCGCAGGGTTTCAGCCATCGATGCGTAGGTTGCACAGCAGTCTCCGCCCCAGTGTACCGGGAATTGCTGGCAGCCGGCCGTGGCACTTCGGGCAAACAGTACAGCCTCCTGCTCCCCTTTTTCTTTTACCAGCAGTTTATAGACACACCGGTTATAGAGATAGGTATAGTAATTATGCATCGCCATCGGGTCGGAACCGTCTGCATAGCGGACATCGATGGGGATTCTCTCTCCAAAATCTGTCTTAAAGCAGTCCACTCCCAGCTGCAGTAATCCTTTTAATTGATCCGCATACCAGGCTGCTGCATCCGGATTGGTAAAGTCCACCAGCCCCATACCCGGCTGCCAATTGTCCAACTGTTTGACTCCTCGGCCATCCGCTCGCTGTAGAAAATATCCCCGCTCCATCCCCTCCTGGAACAATTTTGTTCCCTGTGCCACATAGGGATTGATCCACACACAGATCTTCAGTCCCTGATTTTTATAACGTTTCAGCATGGCCGGTACATCCGGAAATGTCTCTGGATCCCATACAAAATCACACCAGTGCAAAGCGCGCATCCAATAACAGTCAAAATGAAATACCCTAACTGGAACACCGCAATCTTTCATCCCCTTTAAGAAGGAATTTGCGGTTTCTTCATCATAGTCAGTGGTAAAAGAGGTGCTCAGCCATAGACCAAAGGACCAGGCCGGAGGCAATGCGGCTCGCCCGGTTATCCCAGTATAACCTTCCAGGATCTCCTTCATATCTTTTCCGCAGATCAGATAATAACGGATCTCCTCACCCGGAACGGAAAATCCCACCTCCTCCACTTTTTCACTGGCCACCTCAAAGGAAACCGGGTCTGCATGGTCTGCAAAAACACCATATCCCTGATTTGTCATATAAAACGGGATGTTTTTGTAAGCGATCTGAGACGAGGTTCCGCCATCTTCATTCCAGCAGTCTACCACTTGACCATTTTTCACAAAAGCAGTAAATCGTTCACCCAGACCGTAAACACATGCTCCTGGATTCAACGACAGGCTGGCCGTCATATAAGGTCGGTATTCCGCCTTCATATACTCTTGCTCCGGAAACATCGTAGCTGGCTCTCTGTCATATTGAGCATAACCCAAGCCATGGTACCCGCAGGAAGTCAAATGACGCCCGTCTGCCTCAAAGCTTAGATTCCACTCTTTTTTATCAACGTGCACCCGGAAACGTCCGGAAGTAAGAACGGTTTCATTTTCAAAATCTTCGACCTTTGTCTGTATGGATTTTAAGCATTTTGGGAAACGCGGATCTTTTCTCTGGTAACCTTGATAGTGATAACTGCAAACGGAGAGGATATTCTCTCCAGCACTGGTGATCAGCGTCGTAATCACCGGCGTATCCAGGGCATCCGCCCTACTTTCGATTCTTTTCGTGGGAGCGGTGATTTTAATGCCGAATGGAATTTCTTCAATCTGAAATGCTTGGGCTGCATATATCATATGAGCCCGCTCATTTTTTTCCCAGTATCCTTCCGTGAATTTCATACGTTTCCTCCTCTTACCTTCTTCGGGTTATTTGGTTTTGATGTTGTTTCCTTTTCCTGTCATTACTTTTCCCGTTCTCCTGTCTGCTGCCTTTTTTCTTATCCGTAATCCTTATTTTACAGTTTTGGACGGCAGCCGCTATCCATAAAACTACAATAATATCCCAAGACCGTTCCGTCTCCTTTCCTAATATTGGGTATCCGTTTAGATTCCGGAAAAGAGGTTATTAAGAATTCGTTAATTTCTCCTAATAATGATTGACAGCCGGTAGGTGATATGTTAATTTATAAACCAGTTTATTATCAATCGACAGGTAAGGATGTGATTTCGCACATGGACGACAGCAGTGACGGAGATACTGCAGCCGAACATAGGGACCATTTTTTCTATGCAGAGCCAAAAATAGATAAGGTATAGTCTGCCCGAAAGGGAATCTGCGGCAGACTATACCTTTTTGTGGTTTTCTATATCCCATTAATACATGCCCTTCGGGCAAATTCGCAGCTTACTTTTAGAGACCAATGACTTTTTGATTCAGGAGGAATCTTATTATGGTTGGACCCATACTTTTACAGATTGTATTAATTTTCTTAAACGCTACATTTGCAAGCGCGGAGATCGCCGTAATCTCCATGAATGACACAAAACTCAAAAAATTAACCGCCGACGGGGATAAACGCGCCGCCAAGCTGTGGTCGCTTACCGAGCAGCCCGCCCGTTTTCTGGCCACCATACAGGTCGCGATTACATTGGCCGGCCTCTTAGGCAGCGCCTACGCCGCAGACAACTTTGCAGGTCCCTTGGTTGATATCATGCTAAACGCCGGCGTCCCTATCCCGGAAAATATCCTGAATTCCATCTCCGTCTTTCTGATCACGCTGATCCTGGCTTATTTCAGCCTGGTGTTCGGAGAACTGGTGCCAAAACGAATCGCTATGAAAAAGGCCGAATCCATGGCGCTTGGCATGTCCGGTATGCTGTACTTTGTCTCCAAGCTCTTTGCGCCGCTGGTATTTTTATTGACGGTCTCCACCAATGCAATCCTTCGGCTGATGCGCATGAATCCTGAGGAAGAAGAGGAAAAGGTTTCCGAGGAAGAGATCCGTATGATGCTGGCCGCGGGAAATGAGCAGGGTACCATTGATTCACGGGAAACCGAAATGATCCAAAACGTGTTTGAATTTGATGATATCTCCGTGGAACAGCTCTGTACGCACCGGGTGGACATCGTTCTTCTCAGTATGGAAGATTCCATTGAGGAGTGGGAACAGGTCATTTACACCAACAGACATACCTATTATCCGGTCTGTCAGGATAATCCGGATAATATCATCGGCATCCTGGACGCGCGGGATTATTTCCGTTCCCCGGATAAATCCAAAGACTATCTCTTGGAACACGCAATGGATGAACCATATTTCATTCCGGAAGGCATGAAGGCCAGTACCCTGTTTCAGAATATGCAGAAATCAGGGGTATACTTCGCAGTTGCCATCGATGAATATGGGGGGCTGACCGGTATCGTTACACTGCATGACTTGATGGAAGTATTAGTGGGAGATTTAAATGAGAGCGATGACGAACCACCCGTGGAAGAAATCGTTAAGCTCAGTGATAATGAATGGGCGATCCGCGGTTCTGCGGAACTGGATGAGGTGGCGGAAGAGCTTAAAATCTCTCTTCCAACAGAAAAGTATGACACCTTCAGTGGATTTATCTGCGGTACTATCGGCAGGATTCCGGATAATGGAGAGACTTTCGCCTGTGACTACTGCAGGCTCTCAATCCAGGTTGAAGAAGTGATTAATCACCGGATCGAACGAACGCTGGTCCGGCTGAAATCTGAATAAAAGGGCTCCGGGAATCTGTACTAAAGCCGGGCCGGTTCTGTTACTTTCGGAAGATACCATGGGGGACATGTCCAAATTGAAATGGACATGTCCCAAACTGTAATAGACATGTCCCAAACCGAAATGGACATGTCCCAAACCGAAATGGACATGTCCCAAACTGAAATGGACATGTCCCAAACTGAAATGGACATGTCCCAAACTGAAATGGACATGTCCCAAACTGAAATGGACATGTCCCAAACTGAAATGGACATGTCC
>NZ_JAHQCW010000044.1:0-20433 GCF_019042275.1 Diplocloster agilis | reverse complement strand
CCTTTTGATCATTTTGTTTAGTTTTCGGTGCCCAGCAGATAATCTATAAATTGTTGGGCGGTACGTCCGGACGGACCGCCGTGATTGAGGGCCCATTGGTTGGCTTTCAGATGGAGTTCGTCCTCGGACATGAGTATTTTATTACGCTTTGCCAGCTCGGACACGATACCCATATATTCTTTCTGGCTGGGTCCGCAGAAGAAGATCTGTACCCCGAACCGGGCCACCAGGGAGAGCTTCTCCTGTACGGTGTCGGAGGCATGCAGGTCATCCCGCCTGCCCTGCTTGTCGGCGAACTCTTCCCGGACCAGATGGCGGCGGTTGGAGGTAGCGTAGATGAGGATATTGTCGGGCTTTCGCTCCAGGCCGCCTTCGATCACCGCCTTCAGGTATTTGTATTCAATCTCAAATTCTTCGAAGGAGAGATCGTCCATATAGATGATGAATTTGTAGTTCCGGTCTTTGACCTGGGCGATGACATCGTTCAGGTCCTGGAACTGATGCTTGTAGATCTCGATCATTCGCAGGCCTTTGTCGTAATACTGGTTCAGAATCGCTTTGATACTGGAGGACTTTCCGGTGCCGGCATCGCCGAAGAGCAGACAGTTGTTGGCACGGCGGCCTTCCACAAAGGCTTCGGTATTGTCGATCAGCTTCTTTTTAGCCAGTTCATATCCAACCAGGTCGTCCAGATGGACATGGGCTATTTTTGTGATCGGGACGATTTCAGCACCTTCGCTGTGATGAATCACGCGAAATGCTTTATGTAAACCCAATTTGCCGACTCCAAAGTCTTGATAAAAAGAGGTCATAATATGCAGGAAATCATTGTCATCCTGCGCTTCTGCAAGCTTTACCCCTAATTCACAGATGCGTTCGCGGATTCTTTGGTTGTACATTTTGCTGTTTTCGTTTTCCACATGATAGTTTAAAAATACACTCAGCGTATCTACTCCAAGGGAATCTGCCAGATCCATCAGAGGATAATCGAAATATTCTTTGAAAATCGCAAAGTCATGCCGCGCCACTTCATTGATGCTTCCTTCGATGGAACCAATGATTTCACTGGCTGTGCTGAATGCGTTTTCGTTGTTCACCAGCAGCAGCGCCAGGTAGTTGTGCCACAGATTTCCCTGGAAGCCGTATTTCCCCGCCAATTCTACCAGGCCGTTCATACAGCAGTACAGCTTAGTACGCAGCTCCTTCCGGATTCCGTCCTCCTTAAACTCCAGGCGGACGTTTTCCATAATCTCCGACATCTGCTCCAGGATCTCCCCGTGCTCCAGATTTCTATACAAAATCAATTCATCATATCTCATAGTTTCCTCCAGTGCCGCATATACTGCGGCTCAATTCAGGTATGCCGTTTGGTATTTCCTCCAGTGCCGCATATACTGCGGCTCAATTCAGGTATGCCGTTCGGCGCTTCCTCCAGTGCCGCATATACTGCGGCTTAATAATTACCCAGAATCCGCATATTAATCGCCTCTTCGGCGATTCCCCGCAGCGCATTTTTCTCAGAACTCCCCGACAGGTTTCCTTCGAAGTCCACGAAGAACCGGTATTCCCAGTTTCTTCCCTCCAGTGGCCGGGATTCGATCTTAGTCATGTTTAGATTGTTATAGATAAAGTGGGAAAGAATATTAAACAGGCTTCCGCTCTCGTGAGGCAGCTCAAAGCAGACGCTGACTTTCTTCGCTTCCTTCCGGTAGATTTTCTGGTTGGTAACCACAATGAACCGGGTAGAGTTGGATTTATCATCATTCAAACTGTCCTTTAAAATATGAAGACCATAATATTTTGCCGCGTGCTTTCCGGCTATGGCAGCTTGGGTCTTATCCTGCTCATCCACAACCTTCTTGGCAGCCACTGCCGTATTGCGGATACTTATGATCTGCCAGTCACGGTGCTCCGCCAGGAATCTGGACGACTGCATCAGCGCCTGGGGATGGGAATAAACGGTGCGGATATCGGCAAGTTCGGCTCCCTTAAGTCCCATCAATGCATTTTCGATTCGGATAATCTGCTCCCCCACAATATAATTATCAAATTCTACCAGCAGATCATACACCTCGCTTACGATACCGGCCGTGGAATTCTCGATCGGCAAAACTGCAAAATCCGCCATTCCCTCCTGGATCGCCACCATGGCGTCCCGCCAGGTGTCCACGTGAAAACTGCTGACTCCTTCGCCAAAGAAGGTTTCCATGGCCCGCTGGCTGTACGCTCCGTCCGTTCCCTGGAATACCACCCGTGCATGGTCAAATCCCATGTTTTCCACCTGGGTAAACGCTAAGCGTCCGGTCACGCCCTTCTCTGCCAACAGCCTGTACTGCAGCTTACGGCTCATGGACATAATCTGTTTGAACAGCTCTTCGATGCCATGCCGGTTGAAATCGTCATCCGTCATCTGTTTTAACGCGCGGATCTTTTCCTCTTCCCGTCCTTTGTCCAGAATCTTCTTACCAGTCTGAATCTTATAACCGGCAACCCGGCTGCTGATCTCCATCCGCTTCTCAAACAGCTCTACGATCTGCCGGTCGATCTCATCAATTCCCTGTCTTAACTCTAATAAATCATCCATCGCTCAATTCTCCCTTTAACTGCCGTATCGTCTTATTTAACAGCGGATGCCGTTTCAACGGAGCGATCTGCTCCAGCGGCGCCAATACAAAATCCCGGTTCTGCATATCCGGGTGGGGGATCGTCAGCTCCTGCGTATCCCATATCTCATCATCATAGAACAACAGATCCAGATCCAGTGTCCTGGGCCCCCAGTGCACGAGGCGCTCGCGCCCCGCCGCCTGCTCAAGCTTCTGTAGCCTGTGCAGCAGCTCTACCGGCGGCAGCAGCGTCTTAAGGAGAAGACATCCGTTCAGGAAATCTTCCTGTTCCACACCTCCGTAAGGAGCCGTTACCACAAACTCCGATACACGTTCTACCTGACAGCCGGTGGTTTCATCTAAAGAGGTAACCGCCTGTCGCAGATACCCTTCCCGATCCCCCATATTGGAACCGAGAGCAATATAGGCCGTATGCCATGCCCGCTCGATCTCCACGGAAACCGTCTCTAACGGCAGGCCAATGGGAGCCCATGGCTTCTTGACTTCCAGCCGGATCTTCTGTAGGTTCGCCGTATGTATCAGCAGATAAGCCGCCAACTGTTCCGCCGCCGATTCGATCAGCTTAAAGGTGTGCTCTTTCATGAATTTCTTTATCATGTGGCAGACTTCTCCGTAATGGATCGACTTCTTCAAATCGTCCGTGAGACCGGCCTGCCTGGTATCTGTGTAGAGAGACGCCGATACGAGAAATTTCTGTCCCAGCGTATTCTCTTCCGGATATACTCCGTGATTGCAGAATATCTCCAGATTATGGATATGAATTTTGTCCAAGGTACATTACCTCCTCTATCCCACGGTTGGGGACATGTCCATTCTGATTTGGGACATGTCCATTTCGGTTTGGGACATGTCCATTCCGGTTTGGGACATGTCCGTTTCAGTTTGGACATGTCCCCATCCGTTACCATCTGCTGTCCTAACTCAACAGGCCTCCTGTGCCAGTATGGCCCTGGCCATCTGCACCGCCCTTTTATTTTCTTTGATATCATGCACACGGATAAACGCGCAGCCCTTCATAACTGCCATCACCGTAGTGACCAGCGTACCTTCGATCCGCTGATCCACCGGCAGGTCCAAGGTCAGGCCGATAACGGATTTGCGGGAAGTGCCAAGAAGGATCGGGCAGCCAAGCGTATGCAGGATTTCCAGATGATGGATCACTTCCAGATTCTGCTCATAGGTCTTGCCGAATCCCACTCCCGGGTCCAGGATAATCTGCCGCTCCGATATTCCCGCCCGGGCCGCGATCTTCAGGGTCTGTCGCAGATCCTCACACATTTCTTCCAGAAAATGATCGTAGACCGCTTCTTTCCGGTTGTGCATCAGACAGCAGGAAGCGCCGCTTTCAGCAATCACATCCGCCATCTTATCGTCATATTTAAGGCCCCAGATATCGTTAATCAGATCAGCTCCTGCCTCTATAGCGGCCTGCGCTACTCTGCTCTTATGGGTGTCCACGGATATCGGTACATCAAAACGCTCCCTGACCGCCCGGATAACCGGGATCACCCGCTTCATTTCTTCCTCTTCCGGCAGTCCCATTACATAGCCGGGACGGGTGGACTC
This sequence comes from Diplocloster agilis, assembly GCF_019042275.1. Taxonomy (GTDB): domain Bacteria; phylum Bacillota; class Clostridia; order Lachnospirales; family Lachnospiraceae; genus Diplocloster; species Diplocloster agilis. The sequence goes on along the minus strand of NZ_JAHQCW010000044.1, from coordinate 16,243 downwards.
TCCGCCTATATCCAGGATATCTGCGCCGTCCTGAATCATCTGCTCCGCATGAACCAGCGCTGCATCCAGCGAATTATATTTTCCTCCGTCCGAAAAGGAATCCGGAGTAACATTCAGGATCCCCATGATATAAGTCTCATTTTTTGTATCAAATTCACGGTTTCCGATTTTCATTATCTCTGTCCTTCCTTTCTATCCAACTGCCCTTTTAATAGGTAAGAATCTGATTCTTTTTCGCGGCGGCCCAGTCGCAGATCTCTTCCACATCACAGACATAGCAGCCTCTGGATAACTTATCGGCTCTGTAAATCAGCCAGTCAAGAGATGTCTGCGACGCCCGGGCCGCGTCCCGGTGATTCCCCACAGCCGACAGAACCGCGGCGGTCTCTTCCTCATCATATCCACAGTCCTTAAGAATCCCGGCAGCGATTTTGACACTGGCCTGTTGGTGTGGGGTTCCATGGGCATACTGTTCCGGCCTGCCGATATCATGCAGGAGAGCTGCCGTGTAAATATATTCCTTACTTACCTCACATTCTTCCTCCAACGATAGTATGCAGGCGATCCTTGCCACATCCAGCAGATGGCTGACATCATGGCCGCAAAAAGGCCTGTCCTCTTCCCATTTCTTGATCTCTTCCTTATATATCTGAAATCGCGGATGCACCAGAATCCGGTTGACCCGCTTCATCTCTTCCATATACCGCATTTGTCCTCCAAACGTGGGCGTACATCCTGCCAACTGCACGGCCTTCGTATCCCACCGCTACCTGATCATCTGGAAAAATGTATTCTGAAGCTGCATATCCCCCTCAAAAACACCCCTGGTTGCGATGGATACCGTACGGCTGCCGGGCTTCTTGATCCCCCGCATGGTCATGCACATGTGCTCCGCCTCCATCATTACCATCACCCCTCTGGGAGCCAGATGTTCCATCAAAGCATCCGCAATCTGCACGGTCAGCTGTTCCTGGATCTGCAGGCGTCTGGCAAACGTCTCCACCGTTCTGGCCAGCTTGCTAAGTCCCAGGACCCGGCCGTCCGGAATGTAAGCCACATGCGCCTTTCCGTAGAACGGCATCAGATGATGCTCACAGGTGGAATAGAAGGTGATATCTTTTTCCAGAACCATCTCGTGGCTGTCCACCTGAAAGGTCTTGGACAAATGCAAAGCCACGTCCTCATCCATTCCCCCGTAGATTTCCTCATACATCCGGGCTATTCTGGCCGGCGTTTCCACCAGGCCTTCCCGGTGGATATCTTCCCCGATCCCTTCCAACAAAAGGCGTACGGCCGCCTCTACTTTTTCTTTATCAATCATGGATCTCTTCCTTCCTGCGCTTCACAATACCGGCCAGTTCCCCAAGATAGGACAGGGAACCAAACGCTGCGATCACATCGTTCTCTCCCGCCGCTTTTATGCTCAGTTCCACAGCCTCCTCAAGGCTTCCCGCCGCTTCTGTCCGCGGCTGATATCTTCGTACCGCCTGCGCCAGCTCTTTTGCCGGCAGGCCTCTCGCCGAATCCGGAGGCGTCACCGTAAAGATTCTGTCCGCCATGGGAGCGATGATTTCAGCCATTTTATCATATTCTTTATCTGCAAACACTCCCATTATATAAATAAATTTCGCATTTGTAAAATAGTATTGCAGGGATTTTTTTAAAATAAGGACCGCATCCGGATTATGCGCCCCATCCATGATCATAACCGGATCCTCTGACAGCACGGTAAAGCGGCCCGGCCACCTGGTATTCATAAGCCCCTCTTTCAACTGCCTGTCCGTAATCCGTAAGCCCAGCTGTCTGAGCACCTCTACCGCCTCCACAGCCAGCGCCGCATTCGAAATCTGATATAATCCTGGCAGAAAAATGTTAAGCTCCTTATATTTCTTATATTGAAACGTCTGTATATGATAACTGCTGTACGCAATTTTCACAGACGGTATATCCACTCTCGTAAACGGGCAGTTTCGTTTCCCGGCTTCTTCCTGTAATACCTCCAGCACGCCGGCCGGCTGATCCGCTGAGACAACCGGTATCCCCTTTTTCATAATTCCGGCTTTCTTGCGCGCGATCTCCTCCCGGGTATTTCCAAGCCACTGGGCGTGATCCATACTGATGGAAGTGATCACCGCTAACTGCGTGGTAGTCACGATGTTCGTGGCGTCCGTGCTCCCGCCCATACCGGTTTCCAGCACCACAATGTCGCATTTCTTCCGCAGAAAATAGAGAAAAGCAACTGCGGTCTCCACTTCAAATACCGTCGGATGATCCCAGCCGTCCAATACCATCTCTGCCGCCGCATCTGCCGCAACCGTCATACAAGCAGCCAGTTCCTCCTCCGGTATCTGCGCTCCATCCACCTGGAACCTTTCCTCATAACAAAAAACAGTCGGCGACAGATATCTACCGACCCGATAACCGCTTTCCAGAAGTATCGTAGATAAAAAAGCAAGCGTGGAACCCTTGCCGTTGGTACCCGCAATATGAATAAATTTAAGCTGGTCCTGCGGATTCCCCAGCCTTCTAAGCAGCTCCCGGATACTCTCAAGTCCCAGCACACTGCCATAAGAACTTATCTTCTGTATATATTTTCTGGTCTCATTATAATCCATTTTCTGGTCCTTCTTTTAATTTCCGAATAATTCTCATTTCCTGTGTTCATACTATTGTTTATGAAACACAAATTTATCTTATGCGGCACCATTGGCTGGTGCATGGAAATCTTCTGGACGGCGTTCAATTCCTTCCGTCGCCGTGAATTAAAATTGATGGGCAAGACCTCCATCTGGATGTTCCCCATCTACGGCAGCGCCGCTTTGCTGGCTCCCGTCTACCGGCGTATCCGCAGCAAAAGCATCTGGCTGCGGGGTATGATCTACACCGTATGCATCTATCTGACAGAGTTTTTCACCGGAAGCTTCCTGAAAAAATACAACCTCTGTCCCTGGGATTACAGCAAGGCAAAGCTCAATTATAAAGGGCTGGTCCGTCTGGACTATCTGCCCCTCTGGTTTTTAACCGGTCTTTTATACGAGAAGGTATTATGCAAGGACGTGAAATCCTGAGAGACTTTCACGTCCTTGCTGTAATCTTTTCTTTAACTGTCCGGCCTGCTGATCCATCCGCTATCTGTCGTCGGGCAGATCGAAATCATCTCCGGCCCCGATATCCAGCATGTTCATCGTTCTGCGTTTCATCCGCGCCTGCTCAGAAGCCACCAGTATATAATCCTTGATCTCCCTGGCGTTCTTAATATGTACAAGCTCCAGCTTCGGATGTGTCGTGTCACCGGTATGACAGACGACGGTTCCCAGACCGAAGATCCGCTCCAATAGGCTGTTGTTCAGCGTAACATCCTGGACCTTATACATATAGCAGTCATTTTCCACTTTTTTCAGGATACCTTCGTCGATCGTAATCAGATCTTCCGTCACCATATATTTGGTAAAGGTCCACGGCAGTCCGAAAAACAACACACGTTTCCTCTCCTTATATTCCATACACATTCCTCCGCTTTTCACTTTGTCAAACTATCTACATTATACGCAAAAGGAAATATGAATGCAATACTAACTGAATTTCTTCTCATATAGCAGATAATCCAATAAAATTTTGATATAATAAATATCAATGCAGAAATAAGCAAACAAAAACATACTCCCATCCCCGATTATATAGCGCAGTATCATACACTGCCGGAGGTTACCATGCGAAAAACAACTCTATTCATAGCAATGAGCCTGGACGGCTACATTGCAGGCCCCACCGGAAATATCGATTGGCTGCAAGGTCAAAATCCCGGTGCAGATGATATGGCCAGCTACAACGAATTTATCAAAGAGATTGACACCATACTTATGGGTTACAACACCTATCATCAAATAACTACCGAGCTGTCTCCGGGTCAGTGGTTTTATCCGGATCAGTTAACCTATGTGTTCACCCACAGGAACCTTCCCTCCGCAGACAACATCCTATTTGTCAATGAAAACGTCTGCACTCTTTTAAAAACTTTGCAACAGGAAAAGGGAAAAGGCATCTGGATCTGCGGCGGCGCCGGTGTAATCCGGCCCCTAATAGCAGAAAATCTGATAGACCGTTATCATATATCCATCATCCCCGTATTAATTGGGGATGGTATCCGCCTTTTCGAAAAATACAATCATACGCTCCAGCTTCGGCTGATAAAATCCGAAACCTATAACGGTATCACAGATGTCATCTATGAGCGCAGATAAACCATCCGAATTGTGTATCTTTCTCACGGCCTGTGATCCTGTACGGGGGGCCTCCCCGGGTTTGGGTATGCCCGCTGCTCAGGGCCGGGATGCTCCGGATCGTCGGCTTCATTTGTGTCTCTCCGGGAGCGCATAGGGCGGCTGAGCTCCCGCTTGGTGGATTCGGAAAACTTCCGTCAGAATTGTGTTGAAATTCCAAAACATTTAGTATATGATATAAAGAAATGTTACAAGGAGGATCCCATGAACACGTTCGACTGTATTCGTTCCAGACGAAGCATAAGGCAATTCAAACCAGATAAGATCGAACATTCTCTATTGGAACATATTATTTCTATCGCATCCTATGCACCCTCTTGGAAAAATACTCAAATCGCCCGATACATCGCCATTGATGATGCGTCGATTCTTCAGACAATCGCTTCTGACCACTTACCCGATTTCAATTCCATAACTGTTTCTTCCGCGCCTTTATTAATTGCGCTTACCTTTTTGAAAAACCGCAGCGGTTTTGAAAGAGACGGTTCTTTTTCTACGCCCAAAAACGGGGAATGGCAGATGTTTGACGCCGGAATCGCCGCCCAGACTTTTTGTCTGGCCGCTCATGAGGCGGGCCTTGGCAGCGTCATTATGGGCGTGTTTGACATTGAGGGGATCAGCCGGCTGCTGCATCTGCCGGATACGCAGGAACTGGCGGCTCTGATCGCGGTCGGTTACCCGGACGAGGCCCCGGATGCGCCCAGACGAAAAACTACAGAACAATTACTCACATATTTACAGGAGGAAAACAAATGAGACACTTAATGAGCCCTTTGGATTTTTCAGTGGAAGAATTGGATCAGCTGTTAGATCTGGCCGCTGACATTGAAAAACACCCGTCCAAATATGCCCACGCCTGCGATGGCAGAAAGATCGCAACCCTGTTCTACGAACCCAGCACCAGAACCCGGTTAAGCTTTGAGACAGCCATGCTGAATCTGGGAGGCAGCGTCATCGGTTTCGCGTCCGCCAGTTCCAGTTCCGCCGCCAAAGGAGAGAGCGTATCCGATACGATCCGCATGATCTCCTGCTACGCGGATATCTGCGCTATGCGCCATCCAAAAGAAGGCGCTCCCATGGTCGCCGCCATGAAATCTTCCATCCCGGTGATCAACGCCGGCGACGGCGGCCATCAGCACCCGACCCAGACGCTGACCGACCTGCATACGATCCGTTCCCTGAAAGGGCGGTTGGGCAACCTGACCATCGGGCTTTGCGGCGACCTGAAATTCGGCCGCACCGTACACTCCCTGATCAACGCCCTGGTCCGCTATGAAAATGTAAAATTTGTCTTCATCTCCCCCGACGAGCTTCGGATTCCCAGTTATATCCGGGAGGATGTGTTAAATAACAACCATATCGAATACAAAGAGGTAGAACGCCTGGAGGACGCGATGCCGGAGCTGGATCTCCTCTACATGACCAGAGTGCAGAAGGAACGTTTCTTCAACGAGGAAGATTATGTCCGCTTAAAAGATTTCTACATTCTGGACAAGGCGAAAATGGCCTTGGCCAGAGAGGACATGCTGGTCCTTCATCCCCTGCCCAGAGTCAACGAGATCTCCGTGGAGGTGGACGACGATCCCCGCGCCGCGTATTTTAAGCAGGTGCAGTACGGCGTTTACGCCAGAATGGCGTTAATTCTGACCCTTTTGGACATCCACGTAGAGGAAGGAGAATAAACCGATGTTAAATGTAGGACGTATACAAGAAGGCTTCGTACTGGATCATATTCAGGCCGGAAAGAGCATGGCCATTTATCATTATCTGCATCTGGACAAACTGGACTGCTGTGTGGCGATCATTAAGAACGCCCGCAGCGAACTGATGGGAAAGAAAGATATCATCAAAGTGGAATGCCCCATCGATATGCTGGATCTGGATATCCTGGGCTTTATCGATCACAATATCACGGTCAATATCATCAAGGACAGTGAGATCGTGGCCAAAAAAGCGCTGGAGATGCCCTCCGAGATCCGCAATGTGATAAAGTGCAACAATCCCCGCTGTATTTCCTCGATCGAACAGGAACTGGATCATGTATTTGTGCTGACAGACCCGGAAAAAGAAGTCTACCGCTGTAAATACTGCGAAGAGAAATATGATAAGAGACAGGAAAAGAAATGGCTGTAAGCTGACGCAAAAGAGAACAGAGCAGAAAGCAGAATGATTATTCCCTTATCCGGCGCAAATTCCCTCTGGGAACAGCCGTGTGCTGGCGAATAAAAGTTCTTCTTCCTGCTCTGTCTTTTATTATGCGCAGTATTCATACAAAAAAAACTGCATTTCTTTATCAGGCTGTATCGGCGTCTTCACACTTTTTTCCCCGATCCGCGCCAGACCCTTATGTTCATAGAAACCGTAATTACAGGTGGTGTCGGTAAATAAATAGAAATTCTTCACGCATTGCGATTTCAGATAATACAGAAAATTCCCGAACAGCGTATTACCGATCCCCGCTCCTCTCTGATCGCTTCTGATCACGAACAGCGTCAGTTCGCCGTCAAATTGTTTTCCGCTCTCTTTTAGCAGATTGCTGTCTATATCCGAAAATCCCCCAAACATTCTTGCAACAGATCGTCCTTCCCTAGTCAGCAGAAGCGCCAGAATCCACGGCAGCTGGGCCAGGCGGTGATGCAGGGCCATTATCCCTGGCTTTTTACCGCGGCCCAGGATAAGTCCAACCGGAGTCCCCCGCTTCACGGCCACACAGGAATAGGTCTGATCCGCCAGGCACCCCCTGAGATATAGCATTCCCATGCGAAAAGCGGTTTTGGGGGAACTAAACTTTTTATACCCCCAGGTATCGCTGATCAGATCGGCCAGAATCGGATAATCTGATTTCTGTATCGGTCTGTATGTGACGTTTTTGAGCAAGTTTTGATTTAGATCCATTTTATTTCCTCCTTGACTTCTCTTGATCTGTTAGGTATGGTAAACTATACAGCTGCTGTAAAGTCAATAAAAATTTTATAACCTTTTTATAATCAATTTTTTAACTTTATAAAACTATTTTTATATACTCAGAGGAAATAAATTATGTACAGTCAAAAACTATTTACCACCGGACAGTTTGCCCAGCTCCACCACATAAATAAAAGGACACTCCACTACTACGATCAGATTGGCCTGTTTTCTCCGGATTATCACGGGAAAAATCATTACCGCTATTACACCTATCAGCAGAGCCCGGAGTTGGAAATGATTCTGACATTTCGCGATCTGGGCATGTCGATCGATGAAATCCTCCGCTACCGTTCCCAAAGTTCTCCGGAACTGCTGGAGCATATACTCAGTACAAAAATATCGGATATCGACAGCACCATTCGGAATTTACAGGAGATCAGAAACCTGCTGACGGAACGGAAAAACCAGCTGGCTTATTGCAGGAATTGTGATCTGGAGGCTGTAACCATCGTGGACTGTCCGGAGGAATATCTGCTGATCAATTCAAGCATTCCCGGGGAGTCGGAGTCACTGACTATGATGGAACAGGTAAAGGAACTGCCTGGCCGGATTTTTGGCAATGGCTGCGGTACTATGTTATCGGTTCAAAAGATCTTGGCTCATGATTTTGAAACGGATGACTATTTCTTTGTCCGCCTTCCCCGCTCCTTCCCAAGGACGGACTGTCATCAAAAGCCTGCCGGAAGATACCTGCGCGCGTTCTGTGTCGGAGAATGGGACAGGATACCGGATACCTATATCCGAATGGAGCAGTATGCCCGTCGGGAGGGAATCCAATTAACCGGCTACTCTTATGAGGAAGGAATGAATGAGATGGTACTCCGGGACATGGGAGAATATATCACTCAAATATTAATTCCCTGCGGGTGATTTCTGTGCATTCAGGCTTATAATACCTTGTTCAGGAAATCTATGGTTCTGGGATTCTGCGGATGCTCGAAAATCTGTTCCGGCGGCCCCTCCTCCACGATATATCCGCCGTCCATAAAAATCACGCGGTCGGATACTTCCCTGGCAAAGCCCATCTCATGGGTAACCACCACCATGGTCATACCGTCGGCGGCCAATTGCTTCATCACCTGTAACACCTCTCCCACCATCTCCGGATCCAGGGCGCTGGTGGGTTCGTCAAATAACATGATGTCCGGGTCCATGGCCAGAGCCCGGGCGATGGCGACCCGCTGTTTCTGTCCTCCGGAGAGCTGCGCCGGATAGACTCCGGCCTTGTCCGACAGCCCTACCATCTCCAGGAGCTGTATCCCCCTCGTTTCCGCTTCCTCTTTCGTTTTCCTTTTAAGCTCTACCGGCGCCAGCATGATATTTTCCAATACGGTCTTATGGGGAAAGAGGTTAAAATGCTGAAAAACCATCCCGATATTTTCGCGCACCGTATTGATATCCGTCTGCGGGTCAGTGATCAGGAAGCCGTCGATGACTACCGTGCCGGCCGTTATTTCTTCCAGCCGGTTCAGGCATCTTAAGAACGTGGATTTTCCCGAACCGGACGGTCCGATCAGGCATACCACTTCTCCCTCTTCGATCTCCACGTCCATGCCCTTTAGCACTTCCAGATCCCCGAAAGATTTGACCAGCCCTTTCACCGATACTTTATTTTGCATAGGTCATCCTCCTCTCGATGGCTTTCGCGATCTTTGATAGAACCGTAATGACGATCAGGTACATCAGCGCCACAATCAGCCATATACGGAAAGCCTCAAAATTCCGGGCGATGACCGCCTTCGCAACTTTGATCAGATCCGCATAGCCGATGACCGACAGGATCGAGGTATCTTTCAGCGTGATGATGAATTGGTTGATAATCGAGGGAATCATAGTGCGGATGGCCTGGGGAAGAACCACTTTTTGCATGGCCTTGCGATAGGGCAGACCCAGACTCCTGGCCGCTTCCATCTGCCCCCGGTCCACCGACTGGATACCTCCCCGGACGATCTCCGCCATGTAGGCTCCGGCGTTCAGGCTCAGAACGATCAGGCTGGCCTGAAAGATCGAGATATTCACTCCGAATCCCTGAGGTATACCGAAATATACGAAAAACGCCAGCACCAATACCGGAATCCCCCGGATGACATCCACGTAGAGGGAGGACAGGATATGCCATATCTTTCCCCTGGCCGCTTTCATCATTCCAAAGATCAGTCCCAGCACCGACGCCAGGATCAGCGACCAGAAGGTGAGCAGCAGGGTTCTTCCCATTCCTTCCAGCAGCCGGGCGTAATTTTCCGCAATCAATTCCAGAATCGTCATTTCTTGTTCCCTTTCCTCTCCTCGTAAATATAAATGCTTTTGATACAATTCTTCTCATTTTTACCGGATATGATACAAAAATGTATGCATATTTTTTCATTCCTCAGTAATAATAAAGCTGTTGGATACGATTCCTGCATAGGATTCATCATAAAAAGAAGCGAGGGAAAATCTATGCTTTTAATTCAAAATGGAAAAATCTGGACCATGACAGGAAAAAACTATGATTCCGGCTGCGTTCTGATTGAAAATGGAAAAATAAAAGACATAGCGAAGCGGATCGATCCTCCTCAGGACCCGGATCTTGAGATCATCGACGCGGCAGGCGGTATCGTAATGCCCGGCATTATAGAGGCCCACTGCCATATCGGAATTATTGAAGAGAAAAAAGGCGCTGAGGGCGACGACTGCAACGAAGCTACGAATCCAATCACCCCATGGCTGAGGGCCATCGACGCGGTCAATCCGATGGACGCGGCTTTTGACGACACCGCCGCGGCCGGCATCACCGCCGTACAGGTCGGCCCCGGAAGCGCCAATGTGGTGGGCGGCCAATTCTTAGTCATGAAGACAAAGGGAAGCCGCAGAATAGACGATCTGGTCGTCAAAAGTCCCTCCGCCATGAAAATAGCCTTCGGCGAGAATCCGAAGGTCTGCTACGGTGATATGAGCCAAATCCCTTCCACCCGTATGGCCATCGCCGGGCTTCTCCGGGAAGAACTGTTCAAAGCCCGCCAATACCGGCAGGAAAAGGAGGAGGGAAAACTGGAAAAAGAAGATTTCCGAATGGAATGCTGGCTTCCGGTGCTTCGAAAAGAAATACCGCTAAAAGCCCATGTGCACCGGGTGGACGATATTCTGACCGCCATTCGCATCGCTGAGGAATTTGATCTGAATCTAACTCTGGATCACTGCACGGAAGGCCACCTGATCGCCGGGGAAATAAAAGAATCCGGCTTTCCCGCCATCGTCGGGCCCGAGCTCACCACACGCTCCAAGATAGAAGTACAGTATATGGACTTTAAGACCGTCGGCTGTCTGCAGCAGCATGGAGTGCTGACCGCCATCACCACCGACCACCCCGTGTCCCTGATCCAATATCTCCCCCTATGTGCGGGACTGGCCGTAAAAAAAGGCCTTCCTATGGAAGAAGGCCTGAAATCCATCACGATCAACGCGGCCAGGATCTGCGGGGTGGATGACCGCATCGGCAGCCTGGAACCGGGCAAGGACGCCGACATTGCCATCTTTGACGGCAATCCCCTGGAGATCTTTACTTCCTGCCTCTACACGCTGATCGACGGCCGGATTGTCTATAAAAAAGATAACCCGGAAGATCTCCCGACAGATCAAAAGCCGGTATCCTGAATCACTCAGGCCCGGCTTTTTGATTCCACTTAGCGGCTGCCAGCGCAAGCCCTCTGCGCTACCCAGGAGACAAAAAGACTCCATTGGCCGGGAATCTCCCCGGATACCGTCTCTGTCCTCTGCCTTAAGCAGCGAGCCTACTTTCAATGCCCCCTATGTTTCTCTTTTTGCTTTGCGCGATGCAATTCAAAACGGCGTTCTTTTTCCTCCTCTTTCCGGGTGCGGGAATCCGTTCGATGCTTAAGCTTATTCTGCTCATGCATAAGGGCCAGGGCTTGCTGCGCTTTCGTACCCATTCCCGGCTGTTTCTGCTGCTTCTGAATCAAGCGCTGAACTCTTTTCGGGTTCCTTGGCATCTCTTTTGGGCCTTTTGCCGAAACCGGCGGGCTGAACCGGAAACTCCTCCAATTCTCAAGCAGAAATGCGTAAACCTCATAATCTTTGGGTTCCGCTCCGAAGGTAAGCTTGCACACCTCGTATCTTCCGCCGCTGGTCCGCTCATACAGTCCGACCCAGAAAGGATCTTCAAAGAAAACAGTAAACTTAATTTCCGTTTTGTCCATCACGGTTCCTCCTTATCTTTCATAGAAATAAGCAAAGAACGGACGACCTAAGGAGGAAGGTTACTGACAGCGGTCTCACAGATATCTTCCGCTGCGCCCGGACTACCTACCGGGACTGTGTTTTTATCTTTGCAGCTAAATTGTATCATATGGATACTTATATTGGATACATTTTTTTCAACTAATTGCGCAAACATATTTACAGGGAGCTGATTATTGACTAAGATAAAAACAGGGAGATTTATGAGGAGGAATTGCATATGATAAAACGTGTGTGTGTAGCGGCACTTCTGGTGCTGGCTGCAGTTTTTGTGTACGGATGCGGCAGCCCCAAAACGCCTGTCGTCAAGGTGGGCGGCACCACCTTTATACCGGGCCGGATGACAATGCGGGAATTAAAAGACAATATCGAACTGATCGATTCCCCGGTCTGCAGGCGTGTCTCGGAATTGGACGGAATGCAGTACGTGGACCTGCTTCCCATCGGGAAAGGGAACATCCCTTATGGAACCGTCACGCTCATCAATCACACAGAGGAAACCTGTTCGATTGAAGATTGTGAAATCTACGGTATCACCTTTCAGCTGGAAAGTTCTGACAGCCAGAACCCGGAGTCCGCGCCGGCTGACATTACGGTAAATGACAGGAATCTGTTTGCACTGGACCGTGATGAAATGATCCGTATGTTTGGGAAGCCGGATCTGGAAGAGGAATTCATTCTTCATTATCATGCCGGTGATGTTCATTATACCTTCTGCCTCAGCGAACAGGCCGGAACGATCCGTTCGCTTACCGTGGAGAAAGATTTTTCCCGTCAGAAGAGATGAACGCTCACAGTGGCATCTCCCGACGGTCAAGTGCCGGCGGACATGACGGAATGCAAAAAATTATGTAACGGAGGAGTCTATGGACCTTATTCAGAAAAATGAGCTGGACCCGCTATTTGAAATACTGAGTTTATTATATCTGTGCCATAACGCCAACTGGAAAGAGGAGGCCATCCAATCGCTGGATGAGTACGGGGTCAAAGGGGAAGAGTTTTTCCGGGACCACATGAAAATATTAGAAACGTACGTGGATACATTTAAAAAATATAAAAAAGATGGAACAGAGGATTCTTTTTTCTTTGAACAAGTTTCCGATGAATCTTTTCAACTTGTAGTCGCCATGGCCGTAGAAAACCGTTATTACTACGATCATCCCGGTGAAACAGACCGCGATTGGCTGCGCGGCTGTCTGGCGTATCTCATTAACGATCCCCAGGATCATCCTCATCTTCCGGGTGAAAAAGATTTGCCCCGTTTACCGGATGAGCTGGCGATCCTGCAATTTCTGGATACCGCCGATATCAAAAACGAAGAAAAATGGCACGCACTTAATTTTCTGCGCAAGCCTGATTATTGGATGACCTGCCTTTTTGACACCGTCAGGGCCAACAAGGATGCGTATGACAGAGCCATAGACGCAGTCAAAAAGCCTCTGGACAAGCTGCTGAAACGCGCCGCCGTATACGAAGACGCCCAATTTTTAAAAATTGCCGGAACCTGCGCCGATACTCCTGTCATCTATCTTTCACTTGCAGCCCCGCTTATTCTATTAGTCCTGTATACCCATGGTTACCAGGGAATCCTGCTGGAAGCCCTGAGGGCTGAGGATGAACCCGGTAAATATTCCGGTGAGGCAGTCGTGCGGCAGGCAAAATCTTTAAGTGACAAGAGCAAATTGGATATTCTGTGTATTCTGAAGCATACCAGTATGTATAATCTGGAATTGGCGGAAGCGCTCGGATTATCGCCCTCCACCACCTCCCATCACATGAATACCCTGCTCAGCAGCGGATTTGTGACCGTTGAAAAAAAGGATGGGAAAGTATTTTACTGTCTGGAAAAAGAAAATATCGCCCAGTTCCTGTCCATTCTGGAGCGTATGCTGCTATCCTGATTTTTCACATTCCTTCTTTCATATCCATCTGCATGATAAACTCCGCTTATGCAGATGGATGTCTTATTCCTAGCGGATATTTTTCCTTCTGCCCATTTTTATCCGGATAACTGCCTAATCATCCATTCTGATTTTTATTTATCATTATTACTGATAATCTTTCCGGTTATCTGCCTGTCATATCCCCCTTGCATGTTTCCTTTGTGCTTCTTTTACATAATAGATGTGGATCAGTGGATCACTCCAAACCTTCCATCTTGTATCTCTAATCCTTCCTTTGCACTCACTATAATATCATACAAATAAAATATATTTGACTTCAAACGAATACCATGATATTTTATATATATAAAATATATTCTATGTACATAAAATTCCAGAGAGGACTTAGATCTTATGAAACTGTATAAAAGAAAAGACCGTCTACTCCTGTTCGGCGCCATGATACTGGGAGGCCTGTCCGCAGCCCTGTCCGCCTTTATATCCATACTATTACAGCGGATTATCGATGCAGCTTCCTCGAAAGATATGAACGCCTTCCTGAATCTGATTGCATTTACCCTGCTCTACCTGACTGTTCTCGGTATCATCGGTTATCTGGAAGCCTACTGCACAAAACTCATCATTAAAAATGTGACAAAACATCTGAGAGCAGACATATTTACAGGTGTGATGAACCAGGCTCCCTCCGAATATACCTCCAGAAATACCGCCGATTACCTGTCCGCGCTCATAAACGACATTAAGATGGTGGAAGAGAATCATCTAGTCCCCCTTATGCTCAGCTCCCAAATGATCATCATGTTCCTGACAACTCTTGGGATTCTGTTCTACCTAAGCCCCATTGTAACCGCCATACTGTTTTTCTTTCTCATACTCATGTTCCTGGTTCCATCCCTGCTGGGCAGACACATGCAAAAAAGGCAGGACGCCTGCTCCGAAAAACTATCCGAATTCACAGCAAAGGCAAAAGACTTCCTGAACGGCTATGAAGTGATCCGCAGCTACTCCATGCTTCCATACATACTCCGCAAATACGCCCAAAGCAACGAAGAAACAGCCGATAAAAAATTTGCAGCAGATAAGCTGCTGGCCGCAAACGAATGCATTTCCGACCTTCTCTCCATCCTGAGTGTGATCGCCATCGTATTTACATCCTCCTATCTCATGCTGACCGGAAACATCACAATAGGCACCCTGATGGCGCTCATCCAGCTAAGCAGCACCTTCGTGGCCCCTGTCGTAATGCTGATGCAGAATGTTCCCAAAATTACCGGTATCAAGCCTGTATTGGAACGCCTGGAAGGACTTTCCTCCACCCACGCCTCCTCTCCCGGCGGTATTATTTCCCCCTGCAATCCCCTGTCTGATCCCCCACGTTTCCATCGTGACCTCATCTGCACGAATCTGACCTTCGGTTACAGCAGCGACAGACCGGTATTAAAAAATCTCCAGATTCAAATAGAGGCCCATGGCAAATACGCTCTTCTGGGAGAAAGCGGCTGCGGCAAATCAACTTTCATAAAGCTGCTGACCGGTTATACCACAGCATTTGACGGAGACATCCTCTACGACGGAATCTCCATTAAAAATCTCTCCCAGGAACACCTCAACCGTTTAACCGCCGTCATCCATCAGAACGTCTTTCTATTTGATACCGACATATATGAGAACATCTGCCTCGGAGAAACCTTCACCCGACAGCAGCTCGACCAGGCCGTTCAGGAAAGTGGAATATCCCAGTTTCTTACCACTCTCGACCACGGCCTCCACACCCAGGTAGGAGAAAACGGCCGGAATCTATCCGGCGGCCAAAGGCAGCGGATCGCCGTGGCCAGAGCTCTGATCCGCCGGACCCCCATTCTGGTCATCGATGAGGGTACATCCGCCGTAGACCTAAAAACCGCCCATGAGATCGAAAAAAACCTCCTCTCCCAAAAAACGCTCACAATCCTTACCATCACGCACCATCTGGACGAATCCCTGATCCAATACTACGACCATGTCTTCCACTTAGAGAATGGTTGTGTTGGCTGAGACGGTTGGATGGGGGCCGGGGGAGAGGGAACCCCGCTGTGGGAGGAGCACCGGCTCCGGGCCCGCGGCAATTCTCATCCCGGAAAAAGCAACCTCATAAGCAGCTACAGGAGCCTCTGAAAGCAGTGAGAATGTCGGCGTGTGAGCCTCCATTCTCACTTGAGTCTCCTTCCGCTATTCGGCCATGCTTTTTCCGGGATGAGAGTTGCCGCGGGCCCGGAGCCGGTGCTCCTCCCACAGCGGGGTTCCCTCTCCCCCTTCACTAATTCAGGCGTTTAAGGGTTCCACAAATATTTAGATACTTAGGTACCTCATAATTGATTCATTTGGATAGGCCTGAAGTTATTTGCATGCAGGGCTCAACTTTTACCTCCAACGTTCATTAATACCTCTGCGCCTGTATTAAAGTAGGGCCTGACGGGACCAGGAGGCGGGAACGCCCCGGAAGCCGGCCTTCCCTGGCCCGGGGACTGCGGCAATTCGTATCCTCAAAAAAGCATTGCCGAATAGCGGAAGGAGACTCAAGTGAGGATGGAGGCTCACACGCCGACATCCTCACTGCTTTCAGAGGCTCCTGTAGCTGTTTATGAGGTTGCTTTTTCGAGGATACGAATTGCCGCAGCCCCCGGGCCAGGGAAGGCCGGCTTCCGGGGCGTTCCCGCCTCCTGGTCCCGTCAGGCCCGGCCCCTTCATAAAACAGCCGGCAAGAGGACTAAAAAAACAGGTTCTTTCCAAAATTAGTTGAAAATAGATGTTTTTTAGTCCGAGTGTGGTATACTTGTAGCAGACTAAGGATGTTGTGGAGATACTGCATATGGATGA
>NZ_JAHQCW010000043.1 GCF_019042275.1 Diplocloster agilis | reverse complement strand
TATTGCGTTCTTGCTGCATTCCTTTTGCCCTTCCTTTCAATTTTCCTCATGATCCGGATCATCTGGCGTGAAAAAACACCTGCCTCCCAAACTCTCCGGCATCGATCTGCTGCGTCCAGATCCCTGGACACTGGACAAAGCCCAGAACCCTGCCGTCGTTGATTACTACGGCCTTGCCAAGCTGGTCATACATCCTGTTACAATCATCAATAGTTACTTGCTGAAAATTCATACCACCCGCCTCCTGACCCGCGTTCGTTTCAGCCGGAACGCTTTGTATTTTGGAAGATCGATCCGCCAGTGTCCGCCAGGAGTCTGGGTGGCAAATGTCTGGCCCTCACTTCGGCAGTCACACATTAATTCCCAACGTCCGTATCCCATGGCAATCAGCTCTGATGGGCGGAAGATTGTTTTCTCCATATGATCACGCTCCCTTCTTACATCTTTACGCTACGCCCAAATGCATTTGGGCATTGGCCGCCTCAATCAACTCCACCAAATATGTCGGTGCCTCATAACAATCAATCAACTCATGGGCATCTGCGATATACTTCCGTTTCAAGGCTTTGTATGACTTTGGCCGCCCGCTGTCATCATAGATTCCAAACTCCCTTTTGATCTGGTCGTATATATCCCGGTAAACTTTTGCCCGGATTTCGGTGTCCCTATAAGCTTCGGATTGCTTGCCGCCAAGGACCGAAACGCCCTTCCGCTTTACGTGGCTTGACAGTTCGTCAGCCTCCGATCCATACATTGGGATATCGTATTCCAACTTATCCATCCGGGTATCGATCTGCTTGATCTCCCTATCATGGCGGTTAAGTACCTCAACAGATTGTTGGAGGATTTCAAGTTGCGTAAGCGGCTTCTTTGCTTCAAAATAATTGTCAACCAGGTGGTCATACACCTCCCAGGCCTTATCGGTGTTCAAGGATTTTGCGTGCAGAAAAGCTCCCTTTTCTGTCCAGAGATAAATTGCTTTTGCCTTCCAAAAGGAAGAAAAATCATTTTGATTTTTGTTAATAAAGTCTGCTTTTTCTTCCCCGATCAATGCAATAAAGTGTTTTCCTTCTTGGTATCTCTCCTTATTGCGGTTAAAGTTATTCGTTATGATCTGTGCATCAGCCTCATAGGCTTCTGCTAATTGCTGGGTGGTTAGTACCCGGATGTTTCGGTATTCTAATACTTTTATTTCGTCCATGGTTCCTCCTTATATTTACTTTTTATCTGTTATCTCCTATACTTTACTTACAGGCGGTGACGCGCCGAGTACGAAAGAAAGGAGATGTATTTAATGTCTAAAACCAGCAAAGAACTTGCTACTGAAATAGTTATTGCGCAGATTCAGGCCCAATCAGTACTTAAAATGAACCAATTACAAACAGGATCAGCAATCAAATCAGATTCTGTATGTAACCTTCTGGAAAAGTATTACAATACGCTCGAATCCTTGGGTTCCAAAACAGAATAGATATCCAACATACTGTTTGTAATTCCAGCAAGACAATCAGCTTCACAGGTATTAGATTTCTCCGCTAACAGCTCCATCTGCTGGCGGAGAATCTCTTTTTCCGTCATCTTACTAATTTTCTTTTTCATATGCTCACGCTCCTTTCTCCTGTTCCTTGCTGTCTTCTAAAAGTTCTGCTACAGAAATAGATAAGTCCGTTTTATAGGACACATCTTACGCCACCCCGTACTTGATTGCTAATTCTTTTACGATGGCCGTATACCCCTCAATGAGTTTCTTGTCATCTGCAATCACATCGAGGTAATTCAGCTTGTCCCTTTTGGATTTACAGATGCCTTCATCAGCCATCCTTCTACGCTTATTGGTCAATCTCTGCTTCACATTCACTCCCATGCGTTTTTCCAATAACTGGTAAGACTCTGACCTTACATCCTGATAGGACTTATTGTCTCCGCATTCCATTCCTATTTTCCTCAGGATTCTTCCGGTATCATCACGCCATGATGTTGTATCGATAGCTACGACCTCACGGATGCTTTCGATCCGGTTTTCCACATGCTCCAGTTTTTCTGCCTGCCGCCTCTGCTCAATCTCTAGGTTGATCATTACCTGCAACTGCGGGGATAGTTCCTGTGTGGCTAGAGAGGCGGTCTTATATTTCTTTTCCACCTGGATAAAATATCTGCGCACCTGTTTGCCTTTTTCATTGCGCTCAAGCATTGCCATTTCTTTGGCTGTGTCGAGTTTGATGATGTGCTCAGTTTTTGACTGTCCCGAAGGCGCTAAAATTTTAGCGGCTTCAAAATCCTCATTTTCTATAGCTTCGCAGTCTGATATCCGGTTTCTTATCCAATCCCTATATTGGCTTTTTACTCCCAGAACATCATGCAGTTCTGATCCGTATACAACTTTTTCTCCTGTGCTTGTCTCGTATACTGGGACAAGTTCGTTTTCAATTACTTTTAATTCGTTCATGCATCCTCCTTTCTTGAAACGCGTTTTTGTGAATTTAATTCACTATCAGGGGCAAAAAAAATTTTGTCTCTTTCAATTCTGCTAAGACCTAATACCCTCGATAATGCACAAATTTCTGAACCCTTAAAATCACCAGTTTTCATACGATTATAAAATGTTTCTCGTAGAATTCCAGCTTTTTCAGCAACAAAAGTCACTGAAAGTCCAGAGTCTTCTATGCATTTCTTTAAAGCAATTACATCGGTCATTTCGCACCTCCTTTGTTGATTTACATTCACTATAGCACTGCCGTGAATAATTGTCAACTGTTTTTAACAAAATTGTTGATTTTTTTTCACTTCTATGATATTATCACTTTATCGGAAGGTGGTGTCTGCATGCTTGAATTATATAAAAATATTAAACGGTTGCGAGAAGAAAAAGGAATGTCACAAGATGCGCTAGCTAAACTCACGGGATATACTGATCGTTCCTCTATTACCAAGATAGAAAAGGGCCAAGTTGATTTGCAGCAATCAAAAATAGAATTGTTCGCAAAAGCACTAGGTACTAATCCAGGTGATTTAATGGGATGGACGGAAGAAACCCATTCTATACCCCATAAATCATATACGGACAGTATTTACACTTATGATAATCTCTACCCTATCGAATTGAAGAAATTCCCTCTTTTAGGCGAAATAGCATGTGGAGAACCTATCTTTGCTAGTGAGGACAGGGAGTCATACATATTAGCTGGAACAAACATTAAGGCTGACTTCTGCTTAAAGGCTAAGGGTGATAGCATGATTAACGCTCGAATCTTTGATGGCGATATTGTTTTTATTAGAGAACAGCCTTCCGTCAATGATGGAGAAATCGCCGCTGT
Organism: Diplocloster agilis; assembly: GCF_019042275.1. Taxonomy (GTDB): domain Bacteria; phylum Bacillota; class Clostridia; order Lachnospirales; family Lachnospiraceae; genus Diplocloster; species Diplocloster agilis. The sequence goes on along the minus strand of NZ_JAHQCW010000043.1, from coordinate 44,881 downwards.
CATTATAGAAGATGAGGCAACGTTAAAGAGAACATATTTTAATCGAGAAAATAATACATTGCAGCTTGTAGCGGAAAATCCCGCCTACAGACCATTAATATACACTGGAGAAACTTTAAACACTATTCGGATTTTAGGGAAAGCTGTTGCCTTCCAGAGCGATGTCCGATAATAAAGGAGACAATGCAAATGTTCCAAATCATATATTCCAAAAAGGCAGAAAAGTTTTTAAAGAAACAAGATACGCCCACAAGAAGAAGATTAGTAATAGCCATTGGAAAACTTCCGTTTGAGGGCGATATAAAAAAATTGCAGGGGACAAACGGATACCGACTCCGTGTTGGAAATTTTAGAGTATTATTTGATGTAAACGGAATTATTATAGATATTATAGAAATCGGAAACCGTGGACAAATTTATAAAGGAGTGTGATCACATGTCTAATGTAAAAGAAAGAATTTTAGGTGCCGTCACTGTCATGAGCGAAGAAGACGCAAAAAAGGTTTGGGAACTGATCTGTGCTACCTTCATTCTTAATAATGCAGAAGAGGAAATTCCCGATCCCGAGGAGTTGGAGGCTATGAATGCATACAAGGCCGGAAATCCTGATTATCAACCTTCTATATCTCAATCTGAACTGATAAAAAAACTCGGCTTATAAGTAACACCAATGATGTATTAATTCGTCACTGGCGGTTTGATAAAATTATACCTAAGTAATAAAAGATATCTTACCAAGAGGGCAGGCATATAAACGATTATAGGAGGTATTGATATGAGTAAAGAAATGTTACACGGACTAATTGATATGATTCCAGAATCTGACGCTGAAACAATTTATCATGTACTGCTCAAATTTATTCCTACAGACATTCCGGAAAATGATGAGTTAAAGGCAATTGCATTTGCCGACAGATGCATCCAATCTGAAGGCACTGTATCCATGGATTCCATCAATTGGGACTAGATGGGACACAATTAAATACAAAAATTTTCGCGGAGGCGACGTAATATGTTATTCCCATTAATCAAAATTAAAGACCTAGCGGTTTTGAAAAATCGGCCAGAGCGTGTCGTAGGCACGAATACACATGATTCATTATACATTGACAAGGAGTCCGGGGGGATACAGTATTTAAATCTCCAATGTTGTGAAGGCACGAAAAAATATGGAAATTCTCCGGTCAGTTACCAATTCTCTGGTGAAAACAATGAGTACTCTCCTTATTGTGAAATAACATTTGTTACTTTTGAGCAATTATGTGAGGTATATCTGGAGGAAACCCGTAAAGGCTGTGAAGCAGAAAAAGCTATCCGTAATCTTATTAAGGAAACCATTGCCAAGCATGAACAAATCATAGAAGAATATAATTTTGATGATGACGATAGGTTTAATCACACAGCCGGAATACTTTTATAAAAGAAATCCATATATGTAGTATTATTTTCTTGACAATCGAATATAATATGGGTACAATGAATACGAAAACAAAGCCGTTTACCGGCCGTATAAAAGACAATGTTTTCAGTCAACTGAAAACCGTATTCATTAAGACCCTGCAGAAATGTGGGGTCTTTTACGTTACACAACAAAACCAAGAATATGTTGACAAGACTCGTACATGCCATTATAATGTGGTTAATTAGCGAATGACTGCTGTGCGGTCACAAAAGGGTCTTGGGATTGTGTTCCAGGGCTCTTTTTGTATATTGGTAACCATTTTGCCGAGGTCGGTAATATGGTAAACATAGGTTGTGGGGCAGAAAAAACTTAATGAAAAGAAACAGGAAAAAAGCTTAAATAATAAAAACGGCCTCTGCACCAGCAGAGACCGTTCCCGCAACTCGGACTTTCGCTATTTCGCGATAACCTACTTTACGGATTTTAGCTCGTCCGGTGTTACCAGCACCGAACGGCTTAACATAGATACTACTGCCGGACGCATCCGGGATGTAATATCGCTCCAATCAAGCATATTATACCATCCGACGGGTGCGCCTGGCAAGGGCGTATTTTTTGCGCCCAATTTTAAGGAGGATATTAGTATGCCAAAAAACAAATACAAGCAGCGCCCGGACGGTCGCTATGAAGCAAAAGTGCAGGTAGGGTATAAACCAGATGGCCGGCCAGATCGGATCACAGTATATGCCGATACCAGCGCTGAGCTGGAAAAGAAAGTTCGAAACATGAAATACGAGATCGAACATGGTACATATATTAGTCGGAAAGAAACCACCATGGCGGACTACTCCCGGAAATGGTATCGAACCTACAAAGCCGTAAAAGGCCTAAATACGCGAAAAATGTACGAGAACATAATAGATAAGCATATCGTCCCTGACGTCGGTTATCTCAAGGTATACGAGGTGCAGAAGAGCGATATACAGGGTATGATCAATGATCGGGCAGATCACCGGCGCACATGTGAGCAAATAGTGATGACGGTGAAGCAGATCCTTGACTCGGCAGTCGAGGACCAGCTTATCCTCTCCAACCCATGTGCCAAAATACAGCTGCCAGAACAACAAAAATCGCAGAAACGGGCACTTACTGAAGCTGAAAAGGAAGCCTTGAAAAAAGCAGATTTTACCGATCAGGAACGGGCCTATGTGATGATCGCATACGGGTGCGGACTCCGGAGGGAAGAGATCATTGCCTTGTCTCGCGCGGATATCAATCTGCGGACACGGCTCATAGATATCAACAATGTCGTGGTATTTGATGGGAATAATCCACAATTGGAAAACAGGGCGAAGTCAAAAAGTGGAATCAGATCTGTGGATATACCCACCCTGCTGATACCAACTTTAAAAAATTATCTTAAGACCTGCGGTTTCCAGCTATTTACGAAACGCGATGGCCAGCTCATGACAAAATCCAGCTACGATAAAATGTGGGCATCCATTGTTAAAAAAATGAATGCTGCCGCCGGCGGTGATAATAATCATCAGGTTATATTCGGGCTGACATCACACACATTCCGGCATAACTATTGCACGATGCTATACTATTCTGGTATCAGCATCAAAAAAGCAGTGCAACTCATGGGCCACGCGGACGAAAAGATGATCATGCGGATATACGCTCACCTGGATGAGGAAAAAGAGCGAACAAAAGAAAAAATTGACATGGGTATAGCGCTCTGAAAGGGGCGCTTTTTTGACGACATTTTGACGACAATGGAGGCTCTGACGACAATTTGACGACAATGATTTTATCGAATATATGTTCTATTTGTATGGTATTAAAAAAGCTGTGAACCCGCATACTTACTGTGTTCACAGCCATTTTTCATAAGTGAGGCATCGGGGATTCGAACCCCGGACAACTTGATTAAAAGTCAAGTGCTCTACCAACTGAGCTAATACCCCATATCAATTATCAAATTCAGACAGGCTTACCAGCGAAGGCACAGACCACACACAACTTACAATCTGTAAGCGGCAACCCTGCAAACTGGGCTAGCTGGATTCGAACCAGCGAATGCAGGAGTCAAAGTCCTGTGCCTTACCGCTTGGCGATAGCCCATTAAGGTGGATACAGGGATTCGAACCCTGGGCCTCCAGAGCCACAATCTGGCGCGCTAACCAACTGCGCTATACCCACCACATAGTATATACCATTTGCCAAGTTTGATACTTAACAAAAACGTGCCTGAAGGGATTCGAACCCCCGACCCACGGCTTAGAAGGCCGTTGCTCTATCCAACTGAGCTACAGACACTTATGCAATTTTCGGAAATCTCTTTCCGCGCTGACGAGTCAGCGAAGCAGGTGATGGGAATCGAACCCACGTATCTAGCTTGGAAGGCTAGTGTTCTACCATTGAACTACACCTGCATGTCCTGTTATCGGGGTGACAGGATTCGAACCTGCGACCTCCTGGTCCCAAACCAGGCGCTCTAGCCAAGCTGAGCCACACCCCGCAATGATCATACCTGCGCCCGACCGTGACGCAAGATATATTATATTATATGGTTTTTTATCTGTCAACCATATTTTACAAATTTTTTATTTTAAATAATTTATGGTAAAATGTGCTTCCCCATGGGCATCCAGATCCATGATGACGTAACTGGGACGCCTGCCTTCCTGCCTGGGATAAGACAGGCTTCCGGGATTGACCGCTATGATATCTTTGTCGATATCCACCAACGGCCGGTGGGTATGTCCGAACATCACAATATCCATCCCCCGTCCCCTGGCTTCCTTTTTAATTCCTTCCGCGTCCACCGACACATAATAATAGTGTCCGTGAGTCAGAAGGACCTTATACCGGCCGATCTCGATCTCTTTTTCTTTTTCCAGGTCTGAGAAGAAATCATTGTTCCCGGCGATAATCTCCACCGGGCACCCGGCCTGTTCCGTGATATACTCTTCGCTTCCTTCCGCATCCCCCAGATGGATCAGCAGGTCGATGGGACTCACCTTTTTAATTACCTCCAGTAAATTTCCATTCTGTCTGTGCGTATCGCTTACGATCAGGATCTTTTTCACGCACGATTCCCCCTTATTTTAACAGATCTTTTAATTTTTCTTTCATTTGACGCAATGCTTTTCCCCGGTGACTGCACTCATTCTTCTGTTCCATCGTAAGCTCGCTGCTGGTACAGCCATATTCCGGCAGATAGAAAATAGGATCGTAGCCAAATCCATTGGCCCCCTTTTCCTCATAGCCGATTCTTCCCTCCATGGCCGCCCGGGTGGTAAGGATTGTCCCATCCGGGAACGCCGCCGCAATGACGCAGACAAAACGCGCGGTGCGCTTTTCATCCGGGACGCCGTTCAGACGATCCACGATCATCCTGTTTTTTATATGGTAGGAGGTGTGTTCCCCGGCGTATCTGGCCGAGTAGACCCCGGGCTCTTTGTTCAGATAATCTACTTCCAGGCCGGAATCGTCCGCCAGCACCAGCTGGCCGGTCAGCTGCATAATCGTCCTGGCCTTGATCACCGCGTTTTCCTCGAACGTATCTCCGTCCTCCACGATATCCACATGAATTCCTGCGTCTTTCATGGAAAGAACCGGAATGTTCAGATCTTTCAGTATCTCCCGTATCTCTTTCATTTTTCCTTCATTACCGGTAGCAAAAATAATTTTCTCCATCTTACAGCCCTCGTGCTTTCTTATTCCATGTTGTCCGTATATGCTTTTAAACAAAAATTACATTGATAATTCTCTTCCAGTGAATCCCAGGTACTTCCATATAAACTAATATAGCCTTCTCCGTCCGTCAAGTCAACGTCCATTGTCACATCATCCGCCGGATATTCGATGGCTATGGGGTGAACGGAGTTGGGCGTCTTGATCTTGACCACAACAGCAAACCGTTCGCCGGGGACCAGATCCGCGGGGGCGTCTAACGGAATCGTATAAAATCCCGCGTTGCTGATATACCCGGACTGGATGTATTCCCTTTGGTTCAGGGAATCCGGCCCCTGAAAATCCCGCACTACGGAAATCTCATATTCCGTATCCTTCCCGGTCGCGTAAAATCCCACCGCCTGCAGCCGTTCCGCTCCCTCCGCCTGATAGACATTGGCGAAATAAGCCGTATCGGACCCGTAACCTACCTGTCCGACCCAGCCGCACAGATCGGACTGGTACAGATGGTCATAATTATCCGGCTCTTCCACGGACGTATAGACCACATTGTGCATCCCGATATTAGTATCATAATACGAGACATAAAACACACCGTCGTCTCCAAATTCCTCTCCCCAGCTGTTCTGGCAGATAAACGCGCCGTCGCCTTCCAGCTCGGTGTTAAAATTCTCCTTCGGATAATTGTCGTCCCACCCGATAATCACGATATCGTGGTTCGGTTTCTCTGTCCCTATATAACAGTAAGCGTATTTCTTCTGATTATAATACATGGAACGGCTGGCGGACCCTGTCAGCGAGGTGTAGAGGGACGACTGGACCCCTCCGTATTTGTAGACCGCTTCCTTGATCCGCTGAAAATCCTTTCCCTCTATGATCTGGATCTCCTGTACGTGCTTCACCGCCTTAAGCCCATCCGGCGAGTAGCCGTCCCCATAGGGGTCATCCTCTTCCAATACCGGCCCCTGCCAGGAGCTTAAATAAGCCATCGCCATCGTGTATTCCCCGCCGGAATTCTGATCTGTACAGAAGCTGTTCTTCAGGCTCATATGATCCGGCGAAAACTGCAGATTCTCTTCCGGCAGAATAGAGGAAGCCAGCGCCGTCAGGGACGCAAACGCCCAACAGGTCCCGTATTTTCCCTGATCGATCACCGCGGGCTTGCGCCCTTTATCGCGATAGTCGTAAGTATATGGAATCGAAGGCTCATCCGGCTTCTGATTCACCAGCAGAGCCTGATTGTCCTCTATATCCCACTGATAAGAATAATTCAGTCCGTCGGCCACCTGTTGAAGCGGAACATAATAACTGCCGTTTTGCTCCACCATGGAAGTGGTGACCGGAACCTCGTTCTGATTCCGGTACATGATATCCCCGTTCAGCAAAAACTCCAGCTCTACCGCGTTCTTTTCCACCACCAGCCTATTCCGGTCATAGAGATTCACGGCACAATTAAAGCTGTTGGTAATGGCAGTAACCGGCAGCATCAGATTCTTATCCTGATCCATATACAGTTGTTCATCCCGCAGTTTCATTTCCTTGCTGTCCACGATCAGCGCGATCGGCCTGCTATTGACGCTTCCGGCGATCAGGGGATTCCAGGTTTTCTCGTCCAGATCCGCCTGCCGGTTCGGTTCCACCGCTTCCACGCCCGTAGAAGGTACTGTCTGTACATAGAGCAGCAGCGCGATTATGATCATGAAAAACAGATACGCTTTTTTATGTCTCAATTGATCCCCGCTTCTCTCCTTGGGGGCTTAGGCCCCAGAAACTGGTAATAATATGTTTTTAACATTCCATTATAAATCTTCCGGTTCTTGTCAGCCTTCCTGCCCATATATTTCTCAATGTCTTCGTAGCTGGTGATAATATAGGCAGACCAGGAGTCCAGCCGCTTATATGCCTCTCCGATCTGGGAGTACAGAGCGGGGAGATTCTCTCTGTCTTCAAGTCTTTCCCCATAGGGAGGATTGGTAATCAGAAAACCGTATTTTTTTGGATGGTTCAAAGCGCCGACAGGCCGTTCCTGAAAATGGATCAGATGATCCACTCCGGCTTCCCTGGCGTTCTCCCTGGCTGATTTTACCACCGCCCCGTCGATATCGTAGCCCTGGATATCCACATCGATATCATCTTCGATCAGATCGTTGGCCTCATTTACCGCCTCATACCAGGACTTCTTCGGAATCAGGTTCGTCCAGGCCTCCGCCGTAAAGTTCCGGTTCATCCCGGGAGCGATATTCGCCGCCATCATAGCCGCTTCGATGGGAAATGTCCCGCTTCCACAGAATGGATCCACCAGTATCCTGCTCTTATTCCACGGGGTTAGCATGATCAGCGCGGCAGCCAGGGTTTCTGTCAGAGGCGCCTTACTGGTCAGCTGCCGGTATCCCCGCTTGTGCAGGGAGGTTCCCGAGGTGTCGATTCCCACGCATACCTCATCCTTATATAAAAATACCCGCACCGGATACTCCGCCTGATCTTCCGGGAACCATTCCACATGGTAGGACTGCTTCATCCGCTCTACCATCGCCTTTTTCATGATTGACTGGATATCCGAAGGACTGAACAGCTTACTTTTGATCGAAGACGCCTTCGTAACCCAGAACTTTCCATCCTTGGGAATATAGTTTTCCCATGGGATATTTTTGGTTCCCTGGAACAGCTCTTCAAAGGTTGTAGCCCGAAAGCTGCCGACTTTTAACAGGATCCGCTCCGCTGTTCTGAGAAAGATATTCGCCCTGGGTATAGCGGCCATATCCCCGTAAAATGTAATCCGTCCGTCTTCCACGCAGCTGATCTCATAACCCAGATCCTGCAGTTCCCGTTTTAAAACTGCCTCCAGGCCAAAATGGCAGGGGGCAATCAATTCTATTTTTTCCATATATTCCTCCAAAGGTTCTTCTTTTATACCGCCTTTATCCCATCACACCTTAAGACTCTTTACAATCTCTCCCCCGAACCCTCTGACCGTAAACAAACCGTCTTCCAAAATGCCATAGGTTTGGATATTGCCCTCTTTCGGCAAAGATACGGAGCCGGGGTTTAACAGAACATAATGTTCTCTTTTCTTGGCTTTCCAAACATGCGTATGGCCATGAATAAAGATATCGCCTTCCTTAAGCGGCGGAAGATTGTCCTTATTAAAAATATGTCCATGGCTTGCGTAGATCGTACGGTTTCCCTCCAATATAATACAGTAATCGGCCATAATCGGGAATTCCAGTACCATCTGGTCTACTTCCGCGTCACAGTTTCCTCTGACCGCGCATATGTCGACTTTTACTTCGTTCAGCAGGGAAATGACCTGCTTTGGCGCATAATCCTTCGGCAAATCATTTCTCGGCCCATGATAAAGCAGGTCGCCCAACAGGATCAGGCGATCTGCCTCTTCTTTTTGATAGGCTTCCAGCATCTTTTCGCAAAAATATGCCGAGCCGTGAATATCGGATGCGAACATCAATTTCATCTGTATTTCCTCCAAACTGCTTATCTCTATATTAAAGGTACTTCAAAAACATGTCAATGTTTTCATGCAGTTTCCAGATACCTGCCCCGGTAGGCCAGAATGCCTCCGACCACCGTTTTCACATGATATCCTTCATCCCCCAGATGTTTGGCAGCCATCAGGCTGATCCCGCCTCTTTCGCAGTACAGAATCAGCGTATGGCTGCCGAAGGACCCCTTGTAACGATCCAGTTCTTCATATGGTATGTTATAGGCGCCCCGAATATGCTGACTTCGGAACTCTTCCCTCTCTCGTAAATCTATAATGAAAACTCCGGGCTGGCCGACATAGCGGTCGATATCCTTAGCCGGAATTGTTTCAAAGCCCATACAATCACCTTTCTTCCTTATTATAACATATCATATTCATGGGGACGAACAGCAGTGAATGTTTCTAAATGAGAAAAAGACCTGCCGCAGTATGCTGACCTCTGCGGCAGATCTTTTATCTTTTTTCCTTGTAAGCCTTACAAAAAGCCGCTAATCAATATTAGCAGTTATTGGACTTATCCTGATAGTTGTTTTTGTTCTGGTTCTTATTCTGGTTTTTGTTTTTCTGATTATTTTTGTTCGCATTGGAGCTGCTGTTGTTATAATCATCAGAAACGTTATTGTAGTTGTTGGAGTTGCTGTAGTTGGAGCTGTTGTTGGAGTTGCTGTAGTTGGAGCTGTTGTTGTTGGAGTTGCTGTAGTTAGAGCTGTTGTTGTTGGAATTGCTGTAGTTGGAGCTGTTGTTTGAGTTGTTGTTGGAGTTGTTGGAGCTGGTGTTGTTGTAGTTATTGCTGTTGCTGTTAGAGTAGTTTGAGCTGTTCTTGGAATTGTTCTGATTATTATTTCTTTCCATGATATCTGCCTCCTAAGGGATTAATATATTTACAAACTCTATTATCCCACGGATAAACAGAATTATACGAATTGAACAGAGCTTCCAGAATACGGTATAACCGGATAATTTCGGGAATTTTCGATTTTTTATTGCAAATTGAAAAAGAATATATTATAATCGAATAGTAAAAAAATTTACCCTTCAAAGATTTTTTTACATTTATAACCCCTTATTTAATTATTTATACTCCCCTCATCGAACGGCCTGGTGGCTCCCCCACCAGGCCGTTCACTTTTTCGGATTTCTTCCGTTCTTTCTTACCCCATTCCGGTTTTCAAAGTTTCAGCAGCCGTTCCGCTACGTTAAAATAGATGACCAGAGAACAAGCGTCCACAATGGTGGTAATCAGCGGAGCCGCCATAATGGCGGGATCTGCTTTGACCGACTTCGCTATAATCGGGAGAATGCCGCCGATCGTCTTGGCTACGACAACGGTGGCCAGCAGCGCAAACGCGACGGTTAACGCGATCAGTTCATTACCCGGATACATGATAACCAGCCTTATAAAATTGACCACACTTAAGGCCACCCCCACGATGAAGCTCACCCGCAGCTCTTTCCAGAGCACCTTCAAAAAGTCCGCGGGACGAATCTCTCCGACTGCCATACCACGGATCACCAGCGTACTGCTCTGGCTGCCTGCATTGCCGCCGGTGTCCGTCAGCATGGGAATGAATGTCACCAGAAGGGGCAGGGCGGCAAAAGACGCCTCGTATTTACCCAGAATACCGCCGGTAATCATCCCGGAGACCATCAGAACCAGCAGCCAGACGATCCGGTTCTTCGCCAGTTCAAACACATTGGTCTTCAGGTAAGGCCGCTCCGAAGGCGCCATGGCCGCCATTTTTTCAAAGTCCTCCGTGGCCTCCTCTTCCATAACATCCATGACATCATCCACGGTGACGATACCCACCAGACGGTTTTCATGATCGACCACAGGCATAGATATAAAGTCATAGCGCATCATACGCTGCACGGCCTCTTCCTGATCCTCCGTAGTCCGGGCCGTGATCACATCCCTTTCCATCAGATCGCCAATCACCGTCTCATCCGGGGACAGCAGCAGTTCTTTGACCGTCACCACCCCTTCCAGGCAGCGTCTGCTGTCCGTGACATAGCAGGTATAGATGGATTCCCGGTCCTCTCCGATCCTGCGTATACGGTTGATGGCGTCGCTGACCGTCATGGTTTTCTTCAGATCGATAAACTCGGCTGTCATTATGCTGCCGACGGAATTTTCCGGATAATTCAGAAACTGATTGATCAGGTTCCTGGTCTCCGGCTGGGCGTTTTTCAGCACCCGTTTGACTACATTGGCCGGAAGCTCTTCTAACATATCCACAGCGTCATCCACAAACAGATCTTCCACAATGGCTCCCAGCTCTTCATCCGTGATCGATCTGATGATGATCTGCTGCGTTTCCGGCGGAAGATTGGAGAACACCTCGGCCGCCAGCTCCTTGGGCAGCGTCCGGAAAACGACTGTCGCCTTATCCTGGGGCAGGTTTTCCATAAAGTCGGCGATATCCACTTCGTTCTCTTTTGCCAGCGCCTCTTTTAAGCTCCGGTAATCCCTCATTTCCAGATACCGGTTCAGCAGTTCAAAATCATATTCTTTTTCCATTGGTTCATCCTCCTGTCTTAAGTTTACAGCGAGGAAGCATCCAAACAGACAAAAACCGTATGAAAATACTGCCGCAAAGCAACACTTTCATACGGTGACATTCCTTGCAGGGCAAACTTTCAGCCCGGTTTGGGAAATTCTCTATGCACGCAGAAAAATAAGCGGCATAACGGTATTTCTCTTATCCCACAAGTGTATGTCACTGTCCATTTCGCAACTTCGTCCGCATATGTCCACTTATTTTTCCTCCCTTTTTTATTTTACTAGACTTTTATAGTATGCCAGAATACCGGAGTTGTCAACTCCCTTTCCGCAATTTACCCGATCGGGCGCGGCATCTTTGGCACTCCTTCTCACAGCAGCTCCGGGGTGATTTCGAGTATGTCCGTTACGATTTTATCAGCCGCACGGACATCCTGGCCGAACCTTGCGTCGGCCTTACCTATTACATGCATCCCCGCTCTCTTAGCGGCTGTGATGCCATTGTGGGAATCCTCAATTACGGTGCATTCGCCGGGTGAAACATGAAGTGCTTCGGCGGCTTTCAGAAAGATCTCCGGATCGGGCTTTCCATTTACCACTTCATCCCCGCAGACCAGCGCATAAAAATAAGAAAGGATCTTACATTCGCGAAGCACCTGCACAACAATCTCCCTCCTGGTGGAGGAAGCCAGACCGATCTGATAACCGGACGTCTTCAGATACTCCAGCAGCTCCGGTATTCCTTTGTTCAGGATTTCTTTGTAAGAAAAGGTTACCTTATTTCTGTACAATTGATAAGCCGCCATTAATTCATCCGGTGAAGTCCCGGGATTGAGTTCGGACACTTTGGCCCACATATTTTTCATTGATCCGCCAACGAAGGTCTTCCGGACCTGCGCCGGTACATACAGGCCCTGTTCCTCAAAAAAACCGCCCTCCAGTTCCGCGTAAATCGGTTCGCTGTCTATGATTACTCCGTCCATATCAAATATAACCGCTTTCATATACCGCATTCTCCTTTGCTCTCTTCGAAAAATAGAATAAAAACCAGCCGCCGTAGTCTCGAACTGGTTTTTATTATACTATGCTTATGCAGGCAATAGCCATATTTTTTCATGTTTTTGTTTATCTTTTGTTATGGTACCCACCGTGCTGACACATTCCGTACGGCTGATCCGCTCATGGAGCAGAAGCCTTGGCCTTTCCCGGTAACCGGTGCAGATTTCGAAGATATAACCGCAGACCCAGATAACCGGCAGAGGAATCAGAACGAAATAGAGCAGGCCGTAGCGCAGCGCATATTGATACAGGGCGGGCTTTCTTTCATTTTTTCCGGTAATCCGGATCCGGCAGATCCATTTGCCGGGGGTATAACCGTCCGTTGCCCACGGAATCAGAATAAAGTAACCGGCAATCACGAGCGCATAGATGATACCGGGAACGACAATCAGGGCCGGGAGCAGGAACGGAACCGCGATCATGCACATAATCAGGAGAATCCCGATCAGCAGCCAGTCCAGAAGAAATGCCGCGAATCTCCGGCAGAAGGTTACGGCCCTGCCCTTGAGGTAAGCTCTCTGATCCAATTGCTCCCTGGACGGCAGTAATTTCGCCAGCAGGGGAGCCGCCGCGTAGCCAAGCATACCGCCCCATGTGTTCAGCATCAGATCATCCACATCAAAGAGCCGGTACCCGCGGGGATATATTCCGTACAGCCCACTGAGCTGGGTAAATTCAAAAAACAGGCTCACCAGAAAGCTGATCACTGCCGTTTTTCCCCATCCGCACCGGAAATAATACCGCAGATACATCCCAAGCGGAAGGAACATAACCATATTGCAGATCACCTGCAAAAAACAGTTCTGTGTAAGGGCAGGCAGGTACGTCTTCGGATTCATAACGTCAAGTTTCGTCTCTCTTATAAAATCTCTGACAAACTGAAACGGCAGAAGCTGGACCGTCGGACCGGTCTGTCCGGCAACCGCCTCTATAGACGGCAGGGGCAGGATTACCAGGAAATACATACAGAGCAGATATAACAGGAAAGAATATAAAATAACTGTCCTTAAGAAAGGAATCGCACCATATCTGCGGTATTGATATATCATATAGGGAAATGTCAGGAAAGCGGCCAGCAGCGGGAACACCGCCAGAGCCGTCCGAATCGGAATCCAATAAGCATCCATCAATCACACCACCTTTTCTTGATACCAGAATCATATCAAAAAGGAGAAATGCAATGCCATAATTATGGCTTACATTTCTCCCGTTAAGCTTACACTTTTGTAAGCTGATATCTCATATTCACCGGCCGCCGCTGCCGCGGATAATCCGATAAATAATATAGATAATCAGCAGCGGAACCAGAATCGGAAACAAGAAAGAGATCAGGCCGGTGATCATGGAAATCACCAGAAAAACGGCCAGGATGATGACCACCGCGATCAAGGCTTTTTCAAACCACGGCCGCTTCGGCTTATCATAACGCATATTAAAGCCGTTCCCGTTGAACTCTGCCCGGAACCCTCTGCTGCTATCATCGCCGGTACCGCCGCCGGCTCCCGCAGATTCTTCCTCGTAATAGCCGCTCTGCCGGCCGGCCTGCTGGTAGGAACTCTGTCCTCCCCCGGATGTGTCGATAATCGTGCGGGCAATCAATCTGGGATCTCCCAGTTCTCCCATCACATCCTCTTCGCTTCTGCCTTTTTGTATCTCACCCGAAATATATCCCTCATAATAATTCAAGTTATCTCGTATCACCGCCGGTGATACTTCACCGCTCAACGCGGTCCGCAATCCGTCTAAAAATTCCTGTCTGCCCATGTATTTCCTCCGTGAATTTACATTCGTCTGTTCCTTCACATGCACGGTTTTCTTTTGTAACAAATTCCCTCATACACCCAAATCTCGTGCATCCGTAAAAGGTTTGCATTTCAGGAACATTCTAACATATTATCTGCCGCTTCGTAAATAAAAATCCGCAACCCGGCGCATTTTTCCAATCCAGCGCATTTTTCCAACCCGGCGGATTTTTCTTCCGCGAAGAAAATTTTTACTTGGTAGATAAAACTACTCTTGGCCGTTCCGCCTCTTCCTGATCCCAGGGCAGCACGTCGCCGTCCTCCCTCAAATACTCCAGAATCTGCCAGATTCCCTCGCCGGTATACGCGCTGACCCGGAACACCTCTTCACATCCGGACAGCCTAAGCCAGCTCTCCGCCCGATCCGGATTCGCGTCAGGATGGTCAATCTGCGTAACGATACCGATCACCGGCCTGGCGGAAGAAGCAGTCACGCAGGGCGGAAATAAGGAATACGGTTCCTGTGCCCCGATCAGCAGGCCCACCACATCCGCTTCATACGAATACAGAGCCAGAGCCCTGCCCAGCCGGTTGGTCTCCGCATATTCACCCGGCGTATCGATCACTACATCATAATGATTAATATACTGTGTTTTATGGTAATGAATTTTATCCCCTTTTAAAGCCTGACGCAGCGTTGTCTTTCCACACTCGCTGCGCCCCATAAGAATTATTTTTTTCATATCAAATCATCATTCCTCATTCTTTACGATCACCCTTCGCATACCATCCCCAAACATCAGGTACGCGTAACTTCACAGATAGTAAATCCCAAAGTCTCTTTCAAATAATCAGTAATCGCATGAATCGCCGTCTCTACCTCAGCCACCCTGCCGGTAAAAATAAGCGTTCCGCTGAACCGGTCAATAAACCCCAGATCGATATTCGCCTTTTTCACGGCCAGATCCCCTGCTATCACCGAAATCTCCGCCGGGCTCATGCTCAGAATACCGATAGCGGCTTTCCCATAATCTATACTGGGATCCAGCCCCAGTTTTTTATACACGATCGGATCCGGACTGGCAATCACATGGGCCAGTGTAACCTGTTTTCCCGGAACCAGTTCCTGGACAATCCTTAATTTTTCTTCCCCTGCTATCCGATTCATAAAATCCATACGATCACCTCAAAATTAGATACCTTTATAATACAACATAACCCAACAAAATACAATAAGAATCCAACATTTTTTTGTAAGTTTTAGACGTCTTTTCCATACCGCTTAATTGGCGAACTGGCTCTCATAAAGCTGTGCGTAGAACCCTTTCCTGGCAATCAATTCTTCATGGGTTCCGGTCTCCAGGATGCGGCCGTCTTTCATGACCAGGATGACATCGGCTTCCCGGATCGTAGACAGCCGGTGGGCCACAATAAAGCTGGTGCGGCCTTCCATCATTTGAGCAAAGGCCTGCTGGATTTTAATCTCAGTCCGGGTGTCGATGGATGAGGTTGCTTCGTCCAGGATCAACATGGGCGGCAGGCACAGCATGACTCTGGCGATGCACAGAAGCTGTTTCTGGCCCTGGGACAGGTTGCCGCCGTCCTCTGTGATGACCGTGTCGTAGCCTTCCGGCATGCGCTTGATAAAACTATGCGCATGGGCGGATCTGGCAGCCCGGATGACTTCTTCCCTGGACGCCTGGGGACGCCCGTAGGCGATATTGTCGTGTACGGTGCCGGTTTTCAGCCAGGTCTCCTGCAGGACCATTCCGAAACTTCTTCTCAGGCTGTC
Organism: Diplocloster agilis; assembly: GCF_019042275.1. Classification (GTDB taxonomy): domain Bacteria; phylum Bacillota; class Clostridia; order Lachnospirales; family Lachnospiraceae; genus Diplocloster; species Diplocloster agilis. Next base: position 29,185 of record NZ_JAHQCW010000043.1, on the reverse strand, counting down.
ACGGGTAATCTGCCGGGCCGGATGTCCGCTTATGAGGATTTCCCCCCGGTCCACATCATAGAAGCGCATGAGAAGATTAATCATGGTGGTTTTACCGCAGCCGGTGGGCCCCACGATAGCGATCCGCTGTCCGGGTTTTACCGACAGATTCAGATTCTCTATGAGCTTCACCTCAGGATTGTAGGAGAAGGATACGTCTCTTAGCTCCACACCGCCGTCCACCTGCCGCAGGGTGAGCGCGCCGGGCGCGTCCGGCTCCTGCGGCGTCTCGTCGATCAGATCGAACACCCTCCGGGCGGAGGCGAACGCATTCTGCAGCTCCGTTACCACGGAGGAGATCTCGTTAAAGGGTTTCGTATATTGATTGGCGTAGCTTAAGAAGCAGGACAGCTGCCCCACCGAGATAAGGCCCCGCATGGCGGTAAACGCGCCAATGATTCCCACTCCCGCATAAACCAGTCCGTTTACAAACCTTGTAGCCGGATTGGTAATGGAGGAGAAAAAGGTGGCCTTTGTACTGCATTCGCGCAGTCTTTCGTTGATTCCGTCAAATGTTTCTCTGGCCCTGTCTTCATATCCGAAGGCCTGAACCACCTTCTGATTGCCAACCATCTCTTCTACCAAAGAAGTGATTTCCCCTCTTGTTTCCGACTGGGCTTTGAACATGCGGTAGGTCCGTTTGGCGATAAAGCTGGCCACAAACAGGGATACCGGCGTGATCAGGACAACCGCCAGGGTAATGGTAATATTGATGGACAGCATGAATCCCAGCGTCCCCAGTATTGTTATCACGCCTGTGAACAGCTGATTAAAGCCCATAAGCAGGCCGTCGGACAGCTGGTCCACATCCGTAATAACACGGCTGATGGTGTCGCCGTAGGGGTGGGAATCCAGATATTTTAGCGGCAGGATCTCCAGCTGATGGAAGGCTCTGGTCCGGATATCTTTTGCCACATAATAGGTCAGCTTATTATTACACAGGTTCATCAGCCATTGGGCGGCGGATGTCAGCAGGACCACGGCCAGAATCTGAATAAGAATGGGCATGATACCGGCAAACCGCACCTGCCCCGGGCCTGCGATCAGGTCCACCACATTTCCGATCAGAATCGGCGCATACAGGGTCAGGGCCACGCTGATCACGGCAAATACGAGGGAGAGAACCAATTGAAACCGATAAGGTCTGATGTGCTGTAAAATCCGCCGGATCGTGTCTTTGCTGTTTGACCGGCTGTTTTTTATTATGCTGTTTTTTATCTTGCTGTTCTTTGCCTTGTTTTTATTTGTCATGCCCCTGCCACCTCCTCTTTCGATAGCTGTGACAGGCAGATTTCCTTATAAACCGGACAGTTGTCCAACAATTCCGCGTGTGTTCCCGCGCCGACCAGTCTGCCGTCGTCCAGGACCAGTATTTGATCCGCCTGGCGCACGGTTGCCACCCGCTGGGATACCAGGAAAACCGTGATTCCGCTGGTCTTTGTGCGGATAGCCTTGCGAAGCTTTGCGTCCGTGGCGTAGTCCAGCGCAGACGCGCTGTCGTCCAGTATTAATATCTCCGGTTTCTTAGCCAGGGCCCGGGCGATGGTCAGGCGCTGCCTCTGCCCGCCGGAGAGGTTCTTTCCTCCCTGGGAGATCCTGGTGTCAAGTCCTTCCGGTTTTGCATCCACGAATTCTCTGGCTTGGGCGATATCCAGCGCCTCGCAGATCTCCTCGTCGGTGGCATCCTCCCTGCCCCAGCGTATATTTTCCCGTATCGTCCCCTTAAAAAGGACAGCCTGCTGAGGTACGATTCCGACCTTGCCGCGCAGGGCGGAGTAGGTATACTCTCTGACATCAATACCGTCTACCAGCACGGTTCCGGCAGCCGCGTCATAGAACCGCGGAATCAGGTTCACCAGCGTGCTCTTACCGGAACCTGTGCCGCCGATAATGCCGATAGTCTCCCCGGCCTTTGCGGAAAAACTGACGCCGCTTAAGGCTTCTTCCTTTGCCCCCTGATAAACTGCCGATACGTTCCGAAACGTTACCTTTCTGTCATCCTTTCTCTCAAATGCCGGATGCACGCTCTCTTCTTTGGTTCCCTCCTGCATAGAAGAGGTCACCGCGAACACCTCGTTTATCCGGATAGCGGATGCGCTGGCCTTCGTCGCCGAGATGATCAGATTCGCCAGAGCCACCAGGGCCAGCAGAATCTGCGTCATATAATTTACAAGCGCGATCACCTCTCCCTGCGTAATCATCCCTTCCTCTACCTGTTTACCGCCAAACCAGAGGATCGCGATAATGGCTAAGTTTACAATCGTATAGGTAAGCGGGTTTTCAAACGCGGAGATCTTACCGGCCAGAAGTTGTATTTTTTGCAGCTGCCGGGTGGTCTCATCAAAATCTTCTATCTCGTCATCTTGCCTTGCAAAGGCGCGCACTACCCTGGCCCCTGTAAGATTTTCTCTGGTCATACGCAGTACCCGGTCCAATTTGTTCTGAACCCGCCGGTATACCGGAATCCCGGCTGCCATCACCGCGTAGATCACGAGCGCCAGCAACGGTACCGCAACGAGGAAAATAACGGTTAAACGCACACTGATGGTAAACGCCATGATTACCGCTCCCACCACAATAAACGGGGAACGCAGAAACAGCCGGAGCAGCAGGTTCACCCCCGCCTGGGCCTGATTGATATCACTGGTTATTCTGGTCACCAGAGTGGAGGTCCCGATCTTATCCAGTTCCGTGTAGGAGAGCCCGTTAATATGGTCGAACATATCCCGGCGCAGTTCGGTGCCAAATCCCATCGCCGCTTTGGCCGCAAAATACTGGGCCGTCAGGGAACAGGTAAGCCCCAGCACACCGAAAAACACAAGCAGACCCCCCATTTTCCAGATATACGGGACGTCTGCGTTCTTAATTCCGATGTCGATCATGCTGGCCATCACTAACGGCACGATCAATTCAAAACAAGCCTCCAACAATTTGAACAGAGGACCGATGATACTCTCCTTTTTATAATTTCTTAAATAGCCTGCAAGTTTAAACATAGCTGTTCATTCCATTTCTTTTCATTTGCAGACGGTCCGTATCACAATCCCACGATCTCGTAACCGTCCCTGCCTCTTTCTTTTACCACATATAATGCGTTATCCGCCGCTTTGTATACTCTGTCGTAATGCATGCCGGAGGATACACACGCGGCGCCGATGCTGACGCTGATCTTTTCATTATGTTCCCGTTCTGTGTACTCCTTAACCTTTTTACACAGAAGGCGGCACTTTTTCTCCACGATTTTCCGGTCCCGCACCCCGGTCAGGAATACCAGGAATTCATCTCCTCCCAGACGGCCTATAATATCGTCTTTTCGGAATATCTGCTGCAGGATTTGGGTGATTCCCATGAGGACCTGGTCGCCGGCAAGATGGCCGAGCCGGTCATTGACGCCCTTAAAATGATCGATATCTATAATCAAAAATGCCCCTTTATTTCCTCTGCCATCCAAATAGTTCTGAATAAAATCACGGCTGGCGGTGGGATGGTACAGCCCGGTCAGTCCGTCTTTTCTGGCTTTGTCCGCCCAACGTTCCTTCTCCTCCATCAGCTGCTGGATATCCGTAATTTTTCCAACCACATAGACCGGCCGGTTCTTTTCATCGACCACCAGCTTCTTCGTAATCTGATACCAGCGGGTTTCGCCCCTTAAAAGCCTGGCCCTCAGTTCCTGGCTGTCTTCTTTGACCTCGGTCAGATACCGGATCATCCCCGTCTCCGGCGTCTTATCCCATTCCGCCTGTTCCAATAAGGACGACGCGTGGTCGATCCTGGGTTCATATCCAAGCTTTTGCGCGCCATACCCGGAAAAACAGATCCGGTCCTTTTTTATGTCATATTGAAAAAAACATTCATTACTCAGTTCACAAAGCTGGATACAGCGTTCATGCTCCAGCGCAGCCGCTCTCTTCTGCCATTTTCCCACGCAGGCGCACCAGGCCAGAAAAGCCACTGCAAAAATAAGCACTATTATGATCCCCAGCAGGATACCCTGATCCGGATTCTCCCTCAGGAATTCCGCCAAAGAACCTCCCTGCATCGTGGCCACCGCTTTTGTAACATCCATATACTCACCTGTCTTTATCCTCATCGTCTTGTGTCTTGTGTTATTTTTTTCACTATTTCAGCATGAATGTATTCTACCATATTTTATAATAGAAATACACCCGTTTTTCTCCGGCCTTCGGAACCGGCTTATGCCGTCCTCTCCTGTTCCTCCACCTGAGCGTTTAATTCCCGGAAAAATGGAACCAGAAAGAAAAAGCAGGCGGCAAACGTTAACAGATCCGCCAATGGCTGTGTCAACTGGACTCCGTATAACCCGATCAACGGAGGCAGCAGCAGAATCAGCGGGAGGAAGAAGATTCCCTGTCTGGCGGCGGAAAGCAGCGTGGCCCATAGGGATTTTCCGATCACCTGGAATGTCATATTGCTGATGACCCCCAGCGGGAACAGGGGCAGTACCAGACACTGCGCCCGGACTGCAAATGTGCCGATGGCTATCACCTGCGCGTCTTCCTTCCGAAAAAGCGCCATCAGCGACGGCGCGGTGAACCATCCCGCCACTGCCAGAATCGTCATCAGCAAAATCCCTGTTTTCAATGAAAAGAAAAACGCCTCCTTCACTCTCCGGTAATTCTTCGCCCCGTAATTAAAACCGGCCACCGGCTGGAAGCCCTGGCCAAATCCGATCATAGCCGCCAACACCAGCATAAAGATCCTTCCCACGATGGACATCGCCGCCACCGCCGGATCTCCATAGGCCGCCGCCTGGACATTCAGGACCGCTGTGGCGATACTGGCCAGCCCCTGCCGGCAAAAGGACGCAAAGCCGGTCGTCACGATATCCAGATAAGTAGCTCCCTTGCGGGATATATTCCGGATATGCAGCCGCACCGTGCTTTTCTTCGTAAGAAAGCACGCCAGCAGGATGCAAAAGCTCACGCACTGGCTTAAAACCGTGGCAATAGCCGCTCCGGAGATCCCAAGCCCCATGCCGAAGATAAAGATGGGATCCAGAATGATATTCAGGATTCCGCCCAGTGAGATCCCTACCATGGACAGCGTAGCTTTTCCCTCCGAGCGCAGAACATTATTTAATACGAAGGAACCTCCCATCACCGGCGCTCCCAGTAAAATATATCTGGCATAATCACTGGCGTAAGGCAGAATGGTCGGTGTAGATCCTAAAAGCTTCATGAGCGGTTTTAGAAATATCAGGCCAAGGGCCGTCACCGCCAGGCCAAACACCAGCGCCATAAAGAAACCGGTGGAGCCTACCTGATCCGCCTCTTCCTTTCTCTTTTGTCCCAGCAGTCTGGATATCAGGCTTCCCGAACCGATCCCAAGCATAAAACCCACTGCCTGGATCAATGCCATAAGGGAAAAAACGATGCCTACCGCTCCCGCCGCGCTGGTGCCCAGTTGGGATACAAAAAACGTATCCGCCATATTATAAATGGCGGTTACCATCATACTGATAATCGTAGGAACAGCCAATGTAGTAATCAGCTTATGAATGGGCGTCTGCGTCATCCTTGTGTACTGTTTTTGTTCCTCCGTCTCTTCCTCGTAATCCATTGATATGTCTCCCAATTCCCCTCATCCTTTCCCTCGTTCTTGCCGCAATTTTTATTCAAGGGCCCGCTAAAAGGACCGCATATAGTTATCATAACCGATTCGGCCGCTGCTTACAATCCGGTTGTAGATCTTTTTAAAATGTGTATAATAAGTCTCAGGAGGTGTACCGCTATGTCATCCGAACTGACCAAACGTATTTACCAAATTGTACAGGATATCCCTTACGGTAAGGTGGCCACCTATGGGCAGATCGCCCGTCTGGCCGGAAATCCCCGCGCTGCCCGGGCCGTCGGCTTTGCTATGCGCCGTGCTCCCGACAGCCTGTGCCTCCCCTGTCACCGGGTCATCTTCCAGGATGGTTCCCTGTGCACCGGCTTTGCCTTTGGGGACCCCCAGATTCAGCGTCAAATGCTGAAAAAGGAGGGCGTCACTTTCGACGACCAGGATCGCGTAAGGCTCGACCGGCACCGCTATATCCCGGAGCCAGGCGGTATGCCGGACGGAAATCCCAGCTTATAAAAAGCACATTCCGACAGACGAAAAACTGCGCCCGTGATCGGCGCAGTTTACTATTTTTTGTCTTTTAAATAATCAAGAGTATCACAGATTAGTTCCTTTTCCGCCATACTATATAATTTCATTATCCTTAACAGCCGACGATCGTAAAAATCCAGATCTTTCAGCTCTTCTCTTCCATAATTTAATTCGTCTCCCATAATTTGACCGATCGAAACACCAAAAAAGTTCTTGATATCTACCAATATCTTCAAACTTGGATATCGTCTACCTGTTTCAATGGTGCTCATATAGGTAGGGCTAATCCCAATCGCTTCAGCCAGTTTCTCCTGGGTCAAACCACGTTCCAAACGTATTCTCTGGATATTCGCGCCCACAGTTTTACTGGTCATTTGACCATCTTTTGCACCCACAGTACTGTCCGTCTGACCATCTTCCGCGCTCATAGAATCAGCTCCTTTCTTTTTCATATTGTATATTCAATTTTTTTACTTTATAATTAAATATAGAAGTAGTTTAAACTACGTCTATATTTAAAGTTCACTGTTGGGATTCCGGTTTTTCCGTTTATCAGTTCCTTGTAGTTACTTTAAATGATCGGAAGGATGTGGAGGTAAAAAATTGAACAATAGCTACGATACGAATCCATCACTGCCGGGAATATCAGAGGATTACATCAACTTTGTGATACAGCGCGAAAATAAAATCCGGCAGGTAATGGGGAACCATTGGATGCTGGACTATGAAATGCTTACCTTTTATTTTGGTGAACACAAGGGAGATCCCTGGCGGCAGGCCGATATTTTGGATTTGATATACGACAAGATAGATAAAGCGCTGAACGAAAGCGCTTCCGATGAGGAACAGAGATTTCTGAAGACCCTGTATTGCTTTGATTTTTAATATGAAAAACGGAGATTTTGATTTACAAACCAAAATCTCCGTTTGTATGATCCTTTACCAACAGATACTGCTGCGCCTCCTGAACGCTGGTAAATGACAAGGTCCGTCTGGTTATATAGCTTACCGCTTCCGTCCATTGCTGTACACCGAACCGATCCTCCGCAATCCTGCTGACGGGGGCCGATAATTGTCCCTTCAGATATAAGGAATGCAGATCTGACAGATAGTCACAGTGCGCCTCTTTCGCTATAAGATCCAGCAGACTCTCGCTGCGCTTAGTAGCAGAACCCGATCCTTCGGGCTGCACATCCCTGGTCTTTTTCATTTGTATCCTCCTGCTTTCTTTTAAGAATGCTGAACGGCACACTGACATAAAGTACACCATTTGTCAGTTACGCGTTTGAATATGTTTCTGAATCAGAAGTTTAGATTATAAACGAAATTTTACATATATTTTAGCATTTCACAATAGAATTGTCTATACTAACACTCATCCATTCTGTAAAATATACACTGACATAAAGTGTACTTTATGTCTGATCGCAAATTCCCCCCGCTTCTGTAATCTTTATCTTTCTGTAGAATGTCCGTTCGCAGATTCCCAGCAGATCCGCCGCCTGTTTTGAAGTCAGTTCTTTTTCCCGCCACCGTTCTGCAATGATTTCAAAATTCATCGTGAGCTCCTTCGGCGGCCTCCCGAACCGTACTCCTCTTTTTCTGGCTACTTCAATCCCCTCTGCCTGACGCTGCTTAATATTTTCCCGCTCGCTCTGCGCTACGAAGGACAGGAGCTGAAGGACAATATCACTAATCAGCGTTCCGATCAGATCTTTGCCCTGTCTGGTATCCAGAAGGGGCATATCCATAACAACAATATCTACCTGCTTCTCTCTCGTCAAAACCCTCCACTGCTCGATGATTTCCTGATAGTCTCTTCCCAACCGGTCGATACTTTTCACCACCAGCACATCCTTGGCCTGAAGCTTTTTTAATAGCCTCTGGTATGCGGGCCTGTTAAAATCTTTTCCGCTCTGTTTGTCCACCAGGATTGCCGACCTGGGAATTCCGTAATGGATCAGAGCCTCCAGCTGCCGGTCCGCATGCTGATCCTTTGCGGAAACCCGGGCATAACCATAAGTTTTTTCCGTCATAAATACCTCCTTGTGTGTCAATATCCCTTATGTTGTCGTTACCATATCATTATGCACAATTTTCCTGCCTTCTTTCAAAGGTTTCCTGAAATTTATGTAACGGATTCGAATTATTTATCTGGTAAAGCGTCGAAAACGGCAGAAAAAGGATGCGTCTTCCCATTTCTTTTGTTATAATTGAATGCAGACGTCACGATTTGTAATACAAGGGGGACTTATGAAAAAACAAGGACGGATTTCTTTGTATAATATAATCTTTCCTATATGGATGCTGTGGCTTTTCCCATTGACCTGGCTGTTTATATTGCCTGCCAATTTTATCATTGATTCCGTGGTAGTACTGCTGGCGCTTAAATTCCTGAAGGTTGGGGAATGGAAACAGATATATAAAAGAAGTGTCGTTAAAATTTGGATCTTCGGATTTCTCGCCGATATTGCCGGCGCTGTTATGATGCTGACCGTTATCCTCACGGACTCACTGCTTGCATCTGAAAGTCCAATGGGACAATGGTGGCATCAGCATCTGACAAATACCGTAACTTCAAATCCGTTTTCGAATATTTACTCTTTTCTATGGACCACTATTTGCGTGGCCGTGTCGGTATTTTTGATTTACTTGTTCAATGTGAAAATCAGTTTTCGCAAGCTGCCGCTTAAGCAGGCTTTGAAGCGGAAATTAGCTCTTGTGTTAGCTATATTTACCGCTCCTTATCTTTTTTACCTGCCTACTCTTTGGTTATATTAGTTCACCTATGAAAGATGTATTGCCGACTGCACCGGCTCTTATCTCTCTGCTTAGATTTTCACCACCGGAAATAAAATTCCTGTTTCCAGCTCCTCCGGCGTCCGTGCCATTCGTTCATCCTTCAGATATCTCTCAATGGTGGGACCCGCCATATGATATTCCGGATGTTCCTGAAGCCAGCGGCAAATGGCGCCGTAAGCATCCTGTACCTCTTCCAGCGGTCCGGTATGAATCGCTGCCGCGCAGGTACAGCCCGGTATGTTTTTCACATCCGGATGCTCCTCATTTACCTGCATCTGGATCTCCACCGCAGTGTTCTCATGGCTGAATTCTTCATCCAAATAGACCATCTGCAGCGGGCCCGCTTGCTTGAGTCCTCTTTTTTCCGCTTCTTTTTTCATATCCTGAATAAGCCCGTGAATTTCCTGTCCATTCATTGAAATATTTCTTCTAAGACCGAACACCTTCTGTGCCGGATTTTCCATAACGATGACATCATATTCTCTCTGCATTTGTGTTCCCTCCATGAACCGTATTTCGTTTTCCATACGGCGAAGGTTCCTTTGTAAATCCCGTATCTGATCGTCCAGTCTGCTTCTCTGTACCTGAAGCCACCGCAGCTGTTCTTCCGGCACCAGCCTGCACAGATCGCTGATCTGCGCCAGGGTAAAACCATAGCCTTTCCAGGTCTCAATCTGCTTCAAGGTATTCAGCTGTGAAGCCTCGTAATAACGGTACCCGTTCTCTTCGCCCACATTGGCGGGGTTTAGCAGCCCGATGCGGTCATAGTGCCGCAGCATTCTGGCAGATACCCGGCTTAACTTGGAAAATTCACCGATGGTAAACATAGTTTTCAGTCTCCTTTTAAATCATTTTGAACCGGTTCTGATATCATCTTACACCTTTGCATTGTGGCAAGGTCAAGAGATTATTTGATATCTTTTGATATCTTCAATAATCAAATTGACTTTATCTACAGGACGTATTAAACTGAAAAAACTAACACATTCCGACTATCTATACCGAAATTTAGATTGCCGCATACCGCGGCTGGAGGGGGATTTCTATGGATATCACACTTAAAATCAACGGTTTTCCGGTAACGGCTGCTTTTCCCGATTCGGACATCCGTCTCATCTGGCTTCCGCTGCTTAAGACTCTCAGTCAGCTTTATCATACTAGGAAGAGGCGTATTGCAGTATTTCTGGCAGGCCCTCCCGCGGCCGGCAAATCCACGGCCGCCAGTTTTCTGGAATACCTGTCCTTGAATACTCCGGACCTGGAACCTGTTCAGGCGCTTTGCATGGATGGTTTTCATTTTCCGCAGAAATATTTATTATCCCATACGCTGCTTCGGGATAACCGGACCGTATCCATGGCAAGTGTAAAAGGCTGCCCCCAGACCTATGACACCGATGAGTTCAAAAGGTATCTGTGTATGCTGAAAGAAACCAAATGCCGCTGGCCGGATTACGACCGCACGCTTCACGACGTCATCGCGGACCGCCTGGAGGTGGAACAAAATATCGTTCTGATAGACGGTAACTGGCTGCTTCTGCCGTTTGAACCATGGCGTTCCATTGCAGATGAGTTCTGTGATTATTCTATCTTCTTTTCTACAGACGAACAGCTTTTAAGAGACCGCCTCATAAAGCGGAAAATTTCCGGCGGCCTGACTCCACAGGAAGCCGCGGACTTTTATCGGGACAGCGATGAACCGAATGTAAAGCTCGCTCTGGCCGGACACCGGAAGGCGGATCTGGAATTGCTCTGGGATCCGGCGGATAACAGCGCAAAAAGGCTTACATAAAATCGGAGGGCTTTTTTATTCCGTAGGAGCACTTTTCCTATGGAATAAAAAAAGAACCCTAGCGGACACTAGGGCTTTCCAATGGAGACAACGGGGCTCGAACCCGTGACCTCTCGCGTGTGAGGCGAACGCTCTCCCGGCTGAGCTATATCTCCAAAGTTCATGTTACTATTGTATCACGTTTTTCTGAAGATACAAGCATAAAATTATAAAAAAGTCACCGTTTCATTCATATAATTCAAAAGGTAAATCATCCCTGTTCCTCTTCCCATTTATGTATTCCAAATTTTACATAATTTCTTGTAATACAGCCAAAACTGATTCTATATGTAAAGCCCATAACACACTTCGCCAATAAAATTTTTTTCACTAATCTTGACAATAGAAGAAAATAAGTTTATGCTTATATCGTAATTACCACACCCCCGGTGGGGTGTATATAAATAAAATAGAACGCGCATATCTTTCATCACTATTTGTGCCGCCGGCCAACGGCGGCGGAATGGAGACTGCTATGAAACAAAAATTTGATGTCACCGGGATGACCTGTTCGGCCTGCCAGGCCCACGTGGAGAAGGCGGCCGCCAAGGTCCCCGGCGTAAAGCAGGCCACGGTTAACCTGCTGCAAAACAATATGACGGTAGAATATGACGATGCTTCGGTCACGCCTCAGAGCATCATTCAGGCCGTGGAGGATGCCGGATATGGGGCTGTCCTTCACGCGAAAGACACGGGAAAGGTTCAGGCCGAACCTGTGAATCCCGCCCAGGAAGAATTAAAGAATATGAAGCATCGGCTGATCCTGTCTATTATCTTCTTCCTGCCCCTTTTCTATCTGTCCATGGGGCATATGATCGGGCTTCCGCTTCCGGGCTTTTTAGCCGGCCTGGAAAATGGGATCGCCTACGCCATGACCCAGTTCCTGCTGACCCTGCCGATTATGTATGTGAACCGAAAATATTACCGGGTTGGTTTTAAGACCCTGTTCCACGGAGCGCCAAATATGGATTCCCTCATTGCGATCGGTTCCACCGCTGCGGTGATTTACGGGATCGTGGCCATCTATCAGATGGGCTGGGGCCTTGCCTATCAGGACTTTGAGCTGGTCGGGCGTTATCATATGGATCTGTATTTTGAATCTGCCGGAACGATCCTGACGCTGATCACTCTCGGAAAATATCTGGAAACCCGTTCCAAAGGCAAGACCAGCGCCGCGATCGAAAAACTGATTAATTTGGCGCCGAAAACGGCCACCGTCATCCGAGACGGCCAGGAGGAGGAGATTCTTACCTCGGATGTCAAAATCGGCGATATTGTGGCGGTACGGCCAGGAGGCAGCATACCGGTAGACGGCGTAATCACAAAGGGCGCTTCTTCGGTGGATCAGTCCGCCCTGACAGGAGAGAGTATTCCGGTTGAAAAAAAGGAAGGCGACTCCGTCATCGCCGCCACAATCAATAAATCCGGTTATTTTGAATTTGAAGCCAGAAAGGTGGGGGACGATACCACTTTGGCGCAGATCATACAGCTGGTTGAAGAAGCCGCCGGTTCCAAAGCGCCGATCGCCAAACTGGCGGATAAGATCAGCGGTGTATTCGTACCCGTCGTCATCCTAATAGCAGTTCTGGCCGCCGGAATCTGGCTTCTTTCCGGACAGAGCATCGAGTTCGCCTTATCCGTGGGAATCGGAGTGCTGGTTATCTCCTGCCCCTGCGCGCTGGGACTGGCGACGCCGGTGGCGATCATGGTGGGAACCGGGAAAGGGGCGGAGAACGGCATCCTGTTCAAGTCCGCGGAAGCCCTGGAAACTGCCCATCTGGTCAAAACTGTTGTACTGGACAAGACAGGTACCATAACAGAAGGAAAACCTAAGGTTACGGACCTGCTTGCGGCTCCCGGCGCCGGCAAGGACCGCCTGGCCCTGCTGGCCGCATCCCTGGAAGCTCCCAGTGAGCATCCTCTGTCCGAGGCAGTCGTGGGCTACGCCGCGGAACAAGGCTTTGAACTTCTGCCTGTGGAAAAATTCCAGGCCCTCTCGGGGCTTGGTATCAAAGGAGAGATCGGCCACACCTCCTGCCTGGCCGGCAACCTGAAACTCATGGAGCAGAACGGAATCGATTTTTCATCCCTCAAAAAAGACGGCGAGCGTTTCTCCGAAGACGGAAAAACCCCTTTGTATTTTGCGCAAAATCAAAAGCCGCTGGGAATTATAGCCGTGGCGGACACGGTGAAGCCCACCAGCCGGCAGGCCATTGAAGAGTTCAAGAAGATGGGCATCGATGTGGTAATGCTGACCGGAGACAATCGCAGAACCGCCGAGGCCATCCGCCGCCAGCTGGGAATCGACCGGGTCGTGGCCGAAGTCATGCCCCAGGATAAGGAGCGCGAAGTGCGCGCCCTGCAGGAAAAGGGCCAGAAAGTCGCTATGATCGGCGATGGAATCAACGATGCCCCGGCGCTGGCCCGGGCCGACGTCGGAGTAGCCATTGGGGCCGGAACCGATGTGGCCATAGAATCCGCGGACGTAGTCCTGATGAAAAGCGACCTGTTGGACGCAGCCGCCGCGGTTCAGCTATCCCGATCCGTCATCCGCAACATTAAAATGAATCTGTTCTGGGCATTCCTGTACAACACTATTGGAATCCCCCTAGCCGCCGGCTTGTTTTACCTGCCTTTCGGCCTAAAGCTCAACCCCATGTTCGGAGCCGCCGCCATGAGCTTAAGCTCCTTCTGTGTAGTAACCAACGCCCTGCGGCTGCGCTTCTTCAAACCCAGCTTTACACGGCCCGAGCCCGTTTTACAAGACAACCTGCAAGCCGCGCCCGACACCTGTCCACTCAATATGGAAAATGAAAATAAAACGCAAAAAGGAGACGATGAAATGAAAAAAGTATTAACGGTAAACGGAATGATGTGTGCCCACTGCAAGGCAAACGTAGAAAAAGCCCTGAACGCCCTGGAGGGTGTAGCATCCGCCGAGGTGAATCTGGAGGAAAAAACCGCAACGGTCGAGTTAACCTCCGAACTCTCCAATGAGACTTTGAGCCAGGCCGTTACCGACGCGGGCTATGAAGTGGTATCGGTTCTATGAAAGCCGACAAAGCAACCGTTACCCGTCTGTTAAAAACTGCCCGGGGACAGCTGGACGGTCTTTTAAAAATGGTGGAGGAAGACCGCTACTGTATCGACATTTCCACCCAGCTGTTAGCCACACAGGCCATTCTGCGCCGGGTAAACCGGGAGATTCTCAAAGAACACATGAAAGGCTGTGTCAAAGAAGCTTTCGCCTCCGGCGACGCGGATGAAAAGATCGACGAAATCCTCTCCCTGCTGGATAAGATGGAAAAATAAGCTCCTGCCGGGGAATCGCATGAAAAGTAAAGCGGCATAACAAAAATCAATACGAACGAAAACAGATACCCGCTGGCTGAGTCCGCCAAAACTCAGTTTGCGGATATCTGTTTTTCTATCTGTTTTAATATCTGTTTTTCTTTACATTTATCTTTATATTTTAACTTATACCGGTTCGCCGGCCGGCGATGCAGCGTCAAGAGAGGCGATCCATGTTTCGATTGCTTGTGCCAAAATAAGCTGCTGTTGTAAAACGGCCATTCCTGTCCTGGGAATCTCCGGTATATTTTCCTTTTCCCTTATGTTTTCTTCCAAATAGGCTTTTAACGTTTTTACATTTTCCTCAATACTTTTCAGGCAAGATTTTTGTTCTTCCGCAGAGAGGCTGTCCAGATTTACGATGACCGCGTTAAAATCCAGGAAAAACCGGATAGGCTGGGCGGCAATCTTTGTCATCAGGTTTTCAAATTCTTTTTCCCCTGAATCCGTTAAGGAATAGACTGCTTTCTCCGGCATCTTTCCCTCTTTTACCGTATTACTTTTGATATATCCCTTTTCTTCAAGCTGAATCACTTTTTTATAGATCGAAGGCGTGCTGATTTTCACCCACCTGGATATGTTGCGATATTCTACTAATTTTTGGATATCGTAGGCACTCAGCGCTTCTTTTTTTAACATGCCCAATACGATTAAATCTATCGTTGCCATATTTCCTCCTTTTCCGTTGACAAATACTATAATTTATAGTAGTATAAACACCATGTCGTTTTTACTATATTTTATAGTACTATACTTTACATTTCATGTCAAGAGAAAGGAGCGTTACATACATATGAACACAGGCAGCAAGAAAATTGAACTACTGGGGAGCGCCGCAGTGCCAAAGGCGCTGTTGGCTTTGGGATTACCGACTATGATCGGTATGATGATCAACGCGCTATATAATCTGGCGGATGCCTATTTTGTGGGGGGGCTGGGTACCAGCCAAATGGGCGCAATCACGGTGGCCTTCCCCCTCGGGCAGGTGGTCGTGGGCATCGGCTTATTATTCGGAAATGGAGCAGCCTCCTATCTTTCCAGACTATTGGGGCGCGGGAATACAGAAACCGCAGACAAAGCCGCCAGTACCGCGATTTACAGCAGCCTTTTGGCGGGAGCGGCAGTCGTACTCTTCTCCGTTATTTTTCTGAGACCAATTCTGCACCGGTTAGGCGCATCAGAGACTGTAATGCCCTATGCCCTTACATATACCCGCATCTACGTGACATTCTCCATCTTCAACGTCTTCAATGTCACAATGAATAACATCGTATCCAGCGAGGGCGCGGCTAAGACAACTATGTGCGTATTAATGACAGGCGCGGTGCTAAATGTTATTTTAGACCCGCTCTTCATCTACCGCCTGAATCTTGGGGTAGCCGGCGCCGCGGCTGCCACAGCCGTCTCGCAGTGTGTATCTTCCCTGATGTATCTTGGCTACATCCTGAGTAAAAAAAGTTTATTCCGTTTTCGTATTCGCGATTACTGTTTATCGAAAGAGATCCTGTCTGAAATATTAAAAATCGGTATTCCCACACTGGCGTTTCAGCTGCTGACCAGCCTTTCCATAACCATGATCATCGACGGGGTTAAGCCATATGGGGATTCCGCGCTGGCTGCCATGGGGGCGGTAACGAAAATAATGTCTCTGGGAACTCTGATGGTATTTGGATTTTTAAAAGGGCTGCAGCCTGTTGCCGGCTATAGCTACGGCGCAAAAAAATATGACCGCTTACATGAGGCGGTCAAAACTTCTATCATCTGGTCAACAATATTTTGTGCGATCTTTGGTCTGGTCACCGCAGCCTTTTCCACTGCCATTATCTCAGGATTTACGAAAAATGATGCGGAAATGATACGTGTCGGCGGAACCGCTTTAAGGGCAAATGCTTTATCCTTCCTGCTTTTTGGCTTTTACACCGTATATTCCTCCCTTTTCCTCGCGATGGGAAAAGCAAAAGAAGGCTGTTTCCTGGGGGCCTTAAGACAGGGGATTTGCTTTGTTCCCGCTATCCTGATTTTGCCCCGGTTCTGGGGCTTAAAGGGGATTCTGTATTCACAGCCGGCTGCGGATGTTCTCTCCGCCTTTATAACAATATTTATGGCCGTGCGGCTTCACAAAGAGTTAGCTTCTGAAAGAAAGCAGTTTGTTCCGACCCTAAAGTAGCCTCATAAAAGGACGGGCCTTCCTGCACCGGCAGGGAGGTCCGTCCGATCCGTCTTTTAAATCCGACGGTATTCTATTCTTTATTTCAGCATAGAGACTACTTCGTCCGAAATACCAAAAGCCCGGGCCGCCATCTGGATTCCGTCCTCAATTTCTTCCCTCGAGTAATCGTGCTCCTCCAGATATGCGTCATCCAGCTGGTTCAGCCGGGTATAAAAATCCATAGCCATCTCAAAGTAACTCAGATCATCCGTGTGCATCCCCTCAAACAGCATATTTTCCGCCTCATTAATCCGGCCCGCCTCCAGAAGCTGCAAAATCCGTTTATACAGAAAATCTCCTTCCGTAAACTCCGCTTCATCCGGGAACTCATACATTACCGTATCCTTTCCCAGCAATAGTTTTGCCAGCATCCGCACCAGATCATGGATCATGCGCATAATATAATCCTGTTCAAACATACGCTTCTCATCTCCTTTACTATTATGGCAAATGTCCGGCAGGCATATAGTCCCGTCACCCGGCATCTGCAAAAACATTCCCTAAAAAGATTTCCTAAAATTCCCAAAAGGCGGCTGTAACCCCGCTGAATGATAAGCTATAATATACCACTTTGCACCGCAAATTTCCAGCCCCAGGACCTTAGAAATAAGAGTTTCGCTTGCGAAACTCTCCGCCTACGGCGGGCCGCGTAAGCGGCATCTTCCTTCCCGCCGCAGTGCGATCCCCCGGAGGGCTTTTTATTCCATAGGCGCATTTTTCTGTGGAATAAAAAAAGCCTGCCAAAAGAACGTCAAAAAGGAAC
Organism: Diplocloster agilis; assembly: GCF_019042275.1. Lineage (GTDB taxonomy): Bacteria > Bacillota > Clostridia > Lachnospirales > Lachnospiraceae > Diplocloster > Diplocloster agilis. Next base: position 12,079 of record NZ_JAHQCW010000043.1, on the reverse strand, counting down.
GACAAAGTTAAAAGAAAACCTGTAAAATTTTTTCTGGACAGTTTCCCCTATGTCGTGTACAATAATAAATGCAAACTGTAACTTATAATTTTACATTATACATAAGGAGGTTTCTATGTCCGCTCAATGGAAGAAACGTCTGCCAGGCCTGTGCATGCTGGCCGTCGGTATCGCATTTATCTGCCTGGGAATCCTGCGCGAAGAGAATCTGGTCGTGTTTAAGAAGGCGGCCGCAATCTGCCTGGAATGCATCGGCATAGGATAGGAGGGCGCACGATTGATACAGTCCATAAAAAAACACCTGCGCCTGTGGATTCAGCTGGGTTTTACCGCTCTGTCCAACGGGTATATCGCAGGATTTATCAAAGGAAAAATTTATACCGGGCCTTCCAAGCAGCTCTGCCTTCCGGGGCTTAACTGTTATTCCTGCCCCGGCGCGCTTGGTGCCTGTCCGATCGGTTCCCTTCAGGCGGTCCTGGGAAGCCGTGATTATAAAATGTCTTACTACGTGGTCGGTTTTCTCATCGCCGTAGGCGCCCTGGTAGGGCGTCTGGTCTGCGGATTCCTGTGTCCCTTCGGGCTGGTGCAGGACCTGTTACATAAGATCCCTTTTCCGGTCAAGAGAAAGAATCTGCCGGGAGATAAGGTGCTCCGCTATCTGAAATACGTCATTCTGGTGGTATTCGTCATCTGGCTGCCGCTGTTCGTGGTCAATGTGGTAGGCCAGGGTTCCCCCTGGTTCTGTAAATGGATCTGTCCCTCAGGGACTCTCCTGGGTGGAATCCCGCTGGTATCGGCCAACCCGGGCCTGCAGGAAAGCATCGGCTTTTTGTTCAGCTGGAAAATGTTTCTGCTGTTTATGATCCTGCTGCTATCGGTCATCAGCTACCGGCCGTTCTGCAAGTATATCTGCCCGCTGGGCGCCATATACGGCCTGTGTAATCCATGGTCCCTCTATCATTACGAGGTGGACGCGTCCAAATGTACCGGGTGCAATGTATGTAAGCACACCTGCCAGATGGATATCGCCATCTATCAAAAGCCCAACAGTCCCGAATGCATCCGGTGCGGGGAATGCAAGAAAGCCTGCCCCCATCACGCGATCCGCAGTGGCTTTGCCGTCCGTAAGCAACAGGAAAAAACAGCCGCACAGGATCAGACCTTCTGAACCCCGGAAGGACTTTAAGTTCAGCTGTGGGTTGATTATTTTTACAAAGTAGCATACAATGAACAAATAGTATCGCTGAACAGCCATGCTGTCTATTTATCCAATAGATCATATCAACACAAGAGGAGAATGTTATGCATTATAAATTATTTTCAATCGGTCCCATCACGATTTACAGCTACGGTTTCATGATTGCCCTTGGCTTCCTGGCGGCGATTCTGCTGGCCATGTACCGTTCCAAAAAATATGAAGTGGACGGCAATACGGTGATCGATCTGGCCCTCTGCTGTATCGTCGGCGGGCTTCTGGGCGCCAAACTGCTCTATCTGATTACCGATCTGCCCAATCTGATCCACTCCAAAAACGTGCTGTCTGATATCACTAACGGCTTCGTGGTATACGGTGGTATTCTGGGCGGTGTGCTGGCCTGCTTTATCTACACCCGGCGTAAAAAAGTCAATTTTCTGAAATGTCTGGATCTGATCGCGCCTTCCGTGGCCATTGGCCAGTGCCTGGGCCGCATCGGCTGCCTGATGGCCGGCTGCTGTTATGGCCGGGAGACCACCTGTTCCATCGGCATCGTTTTTCAGAATTCCCCAATGGCTCCCAACGGAATCCGGCTTCTGCCCACCCAGATCTTCTCCAGTGTCGGGGATCTGCTGCTGGCCATTGTCCTGATTCTGTATGCACGCCGCAAGCCTACGGACGGCAGAGTGATCAATCTGTATCTGATCCTGTATGGGGTCGGACGCTTTATTATCGAGATCTTCCGGAACGATCCCCGCGGGAATGTCGGATTCCTGTCGACTTCGCAGTTTATCTCCATCTTCATCGTAATCTTCGGAATGATACAGTTATTCTGCCTCAACAAACGGGACAAGCTTAATAAAGAGACACAAAAAACCGAGGAATCATAAATCATCTTCGGAGGAAGCGCTCCTATTTTAGCGCTTCCACAAGCCCAATTAGCTTTGTCTTTCCTGACAGTAGAAAATTCACCCCCGCTGAGACCAGTAAGGTCCCCGCGGCCGACAAAAGCATCGACGCTTTGGACACATAGGGGATCATGTCCTGCGACTCTGATATACTGCCGCACAGCGCGGCCAGTAATCCATATCCCAGGGGGATCCCCAGCAATATTCCGGCTGCGGTAATCCAAAGATTCTGTTTCTGCAATATGCCGCGGATTCTTCGGGTTCGAAATCCCAGAACCTTCAGTGTGGCGATTTCTCTGGTCTTCTCTATAAAAGACAGCGCTCCCAGGTTGTATAAGACCACGGTTCCCAGGATTATGGCCGCCAGAATCAGGATTCCCACCATCAGGTACATCATTTCCATCGTCTCATTCATGGAGTTTTTCATATCGTCCAGGCTTTGAATCCCCTGAATTCCCTCCTGATCTCCCAGGCCGGCTTCCGGGATCTGATTCGTCAAAACCGCTGTGGGACGAAAGGAAAGATCTAATTTTTCATAAGTCTTACGCGTCATAGCGATCCCCTGTCCGGTAGGCACCCGGTAAATTTGCGAAATCCTGGATCTATGCCAGGTGCTGTCGCCGATGGGATGCCAATTTACAAATTCCCCTTCCTCCACGTCCAGGGCTTGTGCCATCTTATAGGAGAGGGCGATTCCCCCTTCCGTAAGCTGCACCTCCTGCTGTTTCGGATTCTGGAAATGATAATAGCTACCGTCATCCACCGCGGTCAGCTGACCGGTCTTCGTAACGCCGTCCGATTCAAACTCCGCAGCTTTCTCCACAATCATCTGGCCGTCATACTGGTCAGCCAGCTCCTGTCCCAGGTGAACCCCTCCCTGTTCATCCAGTAATATCTTCGTACGGTTGGTCATCAGTTCCTCAAAGGACCAGTCCGCCAGTGACCGGAATGAGTCATAACATCCAAAGGCACAGATTAAAAGCATGGTACAGCCGGCCACCCCGATGACTCCCATAAGCGACCGGATCTTATTTCTGAGAATATCCCGAAGATTCCACTGTGAAGAAAAATTCATCCGCAGCCACAATTTACTTTTTTCCAGCACCGTATGTCTGATATGCTTAGGAGCCGGAGGTTTCAGCGTGTCCGCCGGAGATTCTCTTAACTGCCTTTGGCAGGCCAGGAAACTGACCAGGGCGGATATCACCGCCACAAGCACGAGGCCGGCCGCGGACAGTGCGGAGAGCGAACGATCCCAGGACGGTAGAAGATACATTTGTGAGAAATTGGAGAAGATCAGTTCCGGTATCAGCCAGTATCCCAGGACAGATCCCAACACCGCCCCCAGCACACTGATCAGTATCCCGTAGGATACATAATGCCGTGTTATTTTCTTTCTTGTAAATCCCAATGCCTTCAGCGTACCGATCTGCATTCTCTGGTTTGCAGTCATCCGGGTCATAGTCGTTATAATCCCCAGAACCGCTATAAACAGAAAAACGGAGGGGAATAATAAGCCCATCATTTTGTGCTGTTCTATTTCCGAATCCAGCGTCTGATAACTGCTCTGCTGATTCCGCCCGGTAATCACCAGATTTTCCGAGGCAAAAGACTGTACCAGCGCCTTTTTAACCGCAGAGATACCGGCTTCCTCCTGAATGTCGACCAATATCGTATCATAACCCGGAAAATCCCCCGGGAATTCCTCCGGGTCCAGGAAGCCATACCCATAATTTCCGTAATCCGGCATCATCTCTGCCTGGTCCCCGGTATAATATACATATTCCGGGTTCTTTATTATCCCTCTGACCGGTTCCTGAAAATCCACAGACTCGTAACGCAGTGTCAGTATATCCCCTATCTCCACTCCCTGCCGGAGCGCGAACATGTCATCAACCCATATTCCAGCGGTCCCAGGCTGCCAGGGCGTTCCTTCCAGCAGCAGCATCCCCGACACTTCCTGATCCGAGATAAAATTCAACTTCATCGATGGTTCGCCCGACGGCATCTGTGCTTTTGCATCAACCGTTAGTCTCAGAGACGCCCGCTTCACATTCCTGGTCCGAAGGGCTCTGTCCTGGTCCCTGTCTGTAAAGAGACTCCCCTGCAGCCACAGATCTGCCAGATTCGTCTGCTCATAATAGGTGTCCGAAGATTTCCGAAGACCGGTAGCCTCTGCGTCCAGACCGACAAACACCAGCATTCCCAGCAGAGACATCAGGAAAATCGATAAAAACTGTGTGCGGTTTTTCAGAAAATCTCTCCAAAGCTTACGTTTCAGCATTACCAGCTTACCTCATCCGCCGATTTAGGCTCAGCATTGACGATTATTTCCTGTATCTGTCCATTTCTCACCCGGATCACTTTATCCGCGATCCCTGCGAATGAACTGTTATGGGTCACCATCACGACTGTGCGTTTCTTCACGCGGCTCATCCATATCAGCAGTTTCAGGACTTCCCTCCCAGTCTCAGTATCCAACGCCCCGGTCGGCTCGTCGCATAACAAAAGCTTCGGTTTCTTCGCCAGAGCACGGGCAATCGAGGTGCGCTGCTGTTCTCCGCCGGACATCTGCGAGGGAAACTGATGGATATGCTCCGATAGTCCTACAGCCCCCAGCGCTTCCAGCGGGTCCATGGTATCCTCTTCCAGCTCCCGCATAAGGGCTACATTTTCATAAGCGGTCAGTGTGGGAATCAGATTATAAAACTGGAATACAACCCCCACATTCCTGGCCCGGTAATCCGTCAGCGCGTCATCCGTATACCCTGTGATATCCTCACCCTCGAACAGAATAGACCCGGAGGTAACCGTATCCATTCCCCCCAGCAGATTCAGCAGGGTGCTTTTACCAGCTCCGCTGGGCCCCAGTATCACCACCAGCTCTCCTTCACATATGTTTAGATTCGCATCCTTCAGTGCATAGAAACTGCGTTCCCCGCTTTGATACTCCTTCGTGACATGTTCGAATTCAATCAGCGTTTTGTCCATAGGCCCGGTCTCCTTCCTGACTGGCTTTCACAGGGTCTGTTATCACCTGCTCTCCTGCCTCAAGGCCTTCCAAGATCTGCACGTACTCCTCACCTGTAAGGCCTGTCACCAGATTCCGCCGTTTAATCCGGCCCTCCGATACCACATAACAATAAGAGCCGTCGTCCGTGTACAAAGCCTCGGCCGGTATCCGAAGGGTATCCTTATCCTCATCGATCAGAATACTGACGTCCGCCTCCAGCCCAATGTATACCTTATCATCCGGCTGGTCCATATGGATATCCACACAGATCTGCGGTTTATCCGCATCTTTTTCCGCGGTACGGCTGATCCGCTCCACGCTGCCCCCGTACTCCCTGTCCGCCAGATAAACCGTTGCCTTCTGGCCGGCCGCCAGCTTTCCAACCACATACTTTGAGACATCCAGCTGCACTTTACAGTCGGAAGGATCCTGCAGGGTAAACAGCCGTGTCCCCTTCATGACCATCGCGCCTTCCTCCACTGCGATATCCGTCAGTATCCCGTTAAATTCCGCGATGACACCGTATGTTCCCTTCTGAAGATCTTCCTCGGCCAATTGAAGCTGAAGCTTGGCCGCGCCGCTGGCCGCCTGCAGTTGATCCTTACCGCCGCTGTTCAGCCTGTTCGCATCCGCGGCAGAATGTTCTGACTGATACTGGGTCCAGGAAGCCATATAAAGGGACAGCTGAGTCTGGTGACTGCTCATCTGCGCACTGGTTCCCGGGACATCCAGACTGTCATAGCCGCTCTGAAGTCCCGCTAACTTTTCATTAAGCGCCGCCCTCGTCTGGTCATCCGCTGCCATGCTCAGAGCCGACTGCACGCTGCTGATCTCGGCAGCTTTTTCTTCCGCCTGTGCCAGCGTTTCCTGCAGACCTGCGATAAAATTCTTTTCATCCTGGATCTGCTGCTCCAGCACATCCAGGGATGTCTCAGAATTTTTCACAATTACAGAACTTCTGGAATCAGACTGCACAGCATTTTTATATGCCCCCTCATTCGCCTCCACTGCCAGTGCCGCCTGCCCCGCCGCATTGGCCAGATCAGAAATATCATATGTGACCAGTTTCTCTCCCTCCTGGACAGAAGCTCCTTCCACTCCCGTAAACTCCTGAACGGCTGCGGATACCTGCGCATAATATGCCTTCGTCCGGCCGCTCTTGATGGTTCCTGTGCCTTCCACCATTTCCCGGACCTCTCCGCTGCCCGCCGTTTCCGTATGTACCGTTACAGCAGAAAATCGATATCCCACCGTACCCACCGCTGCACTGATCACAACCGCCGCGCAGATCCACATTCCTGCCTTCCGCTTTTTCGTCATTTCTCCCACCTCCCTAGAAATATGAAATTCATTTCACATTTATAATATATTTCTTTCGGGTCACTGTCAACAAAAACATGAAATTAATTTCATATTTTGTCAATTCTTCTTTCCCTCATTAAAAACCCGCTGGGCGTCTGTCACCTTACCTCATAAAAGTATAACCGGATTTGACAACCATCCGCGAATTGTCTAAACTACAACTAAGCCTCATTGGAAAGGGGGCATATCCAATTATGATCATAAGCCCAAAATCCAACTGCCAAAAACAGCCATAAACAATCTCATAGATACCTAGAAAGGAGCCGTATGGAAAAGCAAAAAATTCGGGAGCCAAGACAGCAGCGTTCCATTGAAAAAAAGCAGAAAATCGCAGAAGCCGGCCTGGAATTAATCTGCCGGAAAGGCTATTATCACACCAACACCGCTGAAATCGCCAAGCTGGCAGGAGTATCCACCGGCATCGTCTACAGCTACTTCCGCGACAAAAAAGACATCCTTCTGGCCGCGCTCCAGCTATACTCAGATCAGATCACCGGTCCGATGTTTCAAAGCCTCAAAGAAATCAAGACAATCGAAAACCTGCCCGAGCTTCTTAGCCGGATCATAGATTCCTTTGCCGACAGCCATCGGGAAACCAGGTCGGCTCATGAAGAACTGGGCGGCCTGGCTCACACAGATCCCGATGTCTATGCCCTCTTCCTGGAAGTAGAAAATAAAATCACCGCACAATTAACCGACATCATCACCAGCCTGTCCCTGGTATCCACGAACATCCAGGAAAAAGTCCACATGTCCTACCATCTCGTGGAAGACTACTGCCACGAGATCGCCTTCCATAAACACGATTACCTCAATGTCCAGGCACTAAAGCAGGAACTGATCCGGACCCTTTTATTCCTGCTCTCCGACCATCCACTGCTCCCCTAGGCACTATATTATTCTTCTGTTCTAAGAATCCTGGTGGCATTCAGTATCGCGATAACAGACACACCGACATCTGCGAATACCGCCTCCCACATAGTGGCCACTCCGAAGGCTCCCAGGAGTAGGAAAAATGCCTTGACTCCCAGCGCAAACACGATATTTTGGCGCACGATCCGCAGGGTTTTTCTGGCTATCCGCACAGCCACCGCGATCTTGGACGGTTCATCATCCATTAGTACGATATCCGCCGCTTCGATGGCCGCGTCTGACCCCATAGCCCCCATGGCGATACCGATATCTGCCCGGGACAGTACAGGCGCGTCATTGATCCCGTCTCCCACAAAGGCCAGCTGTTCCCTGCCGTTCATGTTCTGCAGCAGTTCTTCCACTTTATCGACTTTATCTCCCGGCAGGAGTTCCGTATAAACCTGATCCAGCCCCAGTTTGGAGGCTACTTCCTCCCCGACTTCCCGCCGGTCGCCGGTCAGCATCACGGTCTTTCTCACTCCCGCTTCATTGAGAGCGGCTATGGCTGCTTTGGCATCCTCTTTGACCTCATCCGCTATGACGATACTGCCTGCGAATTTGTCATCCACAGCCACATAGACCACCGTGCCGGACACTGAATTTTCCTCATAAGGGATATCCATACGTTTCATGAGTTTCAAATTTCCGGCTAAGACCCTGTGTCCGTCGACGACGGCAGATACTCCGTGCCCGGGGATCTCTTCCACCTCCCCGATCCTTTCCGCATCCATTTTCCTTCCATAAGCTTCTTTTAGGGACAGGGATATCGGGTGATCCGAATAAGACTCGGCCAAAGCAGCGTACTGAAGCAGCTCCTCCTTCTTCATCCCCGCCGGATACAGATTTGTGACTTTAAATACACCCTTTGTCAATGTTCCGGTTTTATCAAATACGATCGTAGTCATGTCGGCCAGCGCTTCCAGATAGTTGCTTCCTTTTACCAGAATGCCGCATTTGGACGCGCCGCCGATTCCTCCGAAAAAGCTTAAGGGAATCGAGATCACCAGGGCACACGGACAGGAAATAACCAGGAACATTAATGCTCTGTTCACCCAGTCCCCCCAAGCCAATCCCAGAAACAGGGGCGGGATAACCGCCAGTAATAGGGCCGCTGTTACAACCACCGGCGTATAATATCCGGCGAATTTGGTAATAAAATTTTCTGCCTTCGCTTTTTTGCTGCTGGCATTTTCCACCAGATCTAATATCTTGGCAACCGTCGATTCCTGAAACTCTCTGGTGACTTCGATCCGCAAAAGGCCGCTGGTGTTGATACATCCGCTGATCACATCGCTGCCGGGAACCACTTCTCTTGGCACTGATTCCCCGGTCAGAGCCGAGGTGTCCAGCAGCGATGTCCCCGACGCAACCTTGCCGTCCAGCGGAATCCGCTCCCCGGCTTTCACAACGATGATATCGCCTATCCGGACTTCTTCCGGGTCCACTTGTCTTAGCCCGCCGTCCTCTTCGATATTCGCGTAATCCGGCCGTATATCCATAAGCTCGGTAATGGACTGCCTGGATCGGTTCACCGCGTAACTCTGGAATAATTCTCCAACCTGATAAAACAGCATTACCGCCACGCCTTCTGAATACTTGCCGATTACCATAGCTCCCACGGTGGCTATTGACATTAGAAAGTTTTCATCAAACACTTTCCCGTGCAGGATATTTCTCACAGCCTTCCACACCACATCTTTGCCTATGAGAAGATAAGGGATCAACATGATTCCTAACTGCCACCACATCTGCCATTTCTCAGGAATCACGGCCGTCGTTGGCATCAGCATAAAGGCTCCAAGGAGTATTGCGCTTATGATGATTCGGGTCAACGTTTTTTTCTGTTTCTTCGTCATCTTTATTTTTACCTCCTATACCGCAGTTCCTGCGGTGTATCATCTATGAAACGGTTGAAAGCAAGCTTTACATTTGAATGGTACAGTCCGGTTCCACTTTTTTGCAGACTCTGACGACTTCCTTCATAATTTCCTGAAAATGTCCTTCCTCTGCATCAATTACCAGTTTCTGTGTCATAAAGCTTACCGTCGCTTTATTTACCCCACTTATTTTATTGATCGCATTCTCCATCTTTGCCTCGCAGTTGGCACAATCCAGATCCTTTAGCTGGTATCTTTTCATCATTACTTTCTCCTCCTTATAATATGTTTGTTTTAAGCATTCATACGCTCTTTCTTTTATGCAAATTCATCTTTTCATATGAACGATTGTTCATATATTATATTATACGACGCCACTCGAAATGTCAATAGGAAAAATAAATTTTTCATCAAAAAAGCCCCGAACACCTGCCGGTTCTTATACCGGGGTATTCAGGGCTATACTTACATTAAAAACTGTACTTACATTACGGCCTCTTGGACATCTCTATGTAGTCGGTGGGAGGAATCACGCTCTTGTATCCGGGGCGTATGATCTTATCCTGATTAATCAGCTCCTCCATTCTGTGTGCGCTCCAGCCTACGATTCTGGCGATGGCGAACATGGGGGTAAAGAGTTCCACCGGAATATCCAGCATGCTGTATATGAATCCGCTGTAGAAGTCCACATTGGCGCTGACGCCCTTGTAGATATGGCGTTCCTCGGCGATAATCTGGGGAGCCATCCCCTCTACCATCTTATACAACTGATACTCTTCTTCCCGGCCTTTTTCCTTGGCCAGCTTTTCCACGAAGCTCTTCAGCAGCTGCGCACGGGGATCAGACATGGAATATACCGCGTGTCCCATACCATAGATCAGACCCGCCTTGTCAAAGGCCTCCTTGTGCAGAAGCTTTCTTAAGTAAGCGGCCACCTCATCCTGATCCGTCAGATCCTTCACGTTGCTCTCCATATCATCGAACATCCGCACTACTTTGATATTCGCGCCGCCGTGTTTCGGTCCTTTCAGGGAGCCTAAAGCCGCGGCGATTACGGAATACGTATCGGAGCCGGAGGAAGTAACCACATGGGTGGTGAAACTGGAGTTGTTCCCGCCGCCATGCTCCATATGCAGAATCAGCGCCAGATCCAGCACCATTGCCTCCAGCGCGCTGTATTTCTGATCCGGGCGGAGCATTTTCAATATATTCTCCGCGGTGGACAGCTCCGGCGACGGATTGTGAATATAGAAACTGTTATTGCAGTCATAATATCCATACGCGTGATAACCGTAGATCGCCAGCATCGGGAACACGCTGATCAACTTGATGCACTGCTTTAATACATTGGGCAGGCTTAAGTCGTCCGTATTGTCGTCATAGGAGGCTAACGTCAGGATGCTCTTGGACAGTGTGATCATCATATCCGCGCTGGATGCTTTCATGATGACATCCCTGACAAAATTCTTCGGCAGCGTCCTGCTCTCGGCCAGAAGGTTCTGGAAGCCCTTCAGTTCCGCCTCATCCGGAAGCTTTCCGAACAAAAGCAGATATGCGGTCTCCTCATATCCCAGACGTTTCTGCCCGATGAATCCTTTACACATCTCGGTTACATCGATTCCCCGGTAGCGTAAGACTCCTTCGCAGGGTACCATCTCTCCGTTGACATTCTCCTTGGATTTGATGGTGGAGATCCTGGTCAGGCCCGCCACCACGCCTTCGCCGTTGATATCGCGAAGCCCTCTTTTGACGTTATACTTCGTATACAATTCACTGTCTATCTTGCCGTTTTCCCTGCATACATCCGCCAGTTTGGCAAACTCCGAGTTATACTGTTCCATTCTGTAATCACCCATTCATATCACCTCTCGTAGAATTATTTATCTTAAAGTCGCCTCTGATAAAACTGCCGGTCAGCAGCCCATAGGCAACTTCAGAAATCTCATTCAGATTCAGATCCCTGTTATTCCGAATCCACGTAATCAACAGCTCATAGGTTACTCCCGCCGCATAGGACTGGATATAGGGAATCACCCTCCCGTCCGTATAGGTACTCCGCGGCCGGACGATCACTTCCTGATAATAAGCCCGGCTCTGCCGCAAAAACAAATAACTCAGATTATTCTCCAGGAGCAGCCGCAAAAACGGAGCATACGTCTCCCAAAAGCCAAAATATCCACGAAGGAACTCCATCAGCCTCGAGCTGTCAAACTTCATGTTCCGGGAACATTGATTAAAGATCTCCCGGAGAAAATGCTCCAGAATTTCTTCCTTCGTATCAAAATTCGTATAAAAAGTCTGACGGGATAATTCTGCTCGAACTGCAATATCCGATATGGAGATTTTGTCGAATGGTTTTTCTTCCATCAAAGAAATGAGTGCCTTCCGCAGACTGTTTCTGGAACGGATCTGTATCGGATTCTCTCCCATACGTCTCTTCCTTTCTTGTGCGCGCGGCGCTGCTTTTACTGTCGCTATTTATGTATTATATCATAAAAACAGAACTTTTACAATTGTAAAACTACTGACAATTGTAAAAGTTCTATGAACAAATCCTGATATTTTTCTAAACTGGGATCATATAAATGGGGATCAACGGGAAGCAAATGGGTTCTTCCCCGGGTTTGGGTATGCCCGCTGCTTAAAGGCAGGGGTGCGTGCCGGTGTCCCGGGATGCTCCGGGCAGCCGGATTCCTTTGTGTCTCCCTTGGAGCGCATAGGGCGGCTGAGCTCCCGCTTAGTGGAATCGGAAAGCCGGGTTCAGGATGACCGGCGGACTTCACGTCCGACGGGCAAGAGCCTCTGAACCGGG
>NZ_JAHQCW010000042.1 GCF_019042275.1 Diplocloster agilis | reverse complement strand
GGATGCACGGCGGACTTCACGTCCGACGGGCAAGAGCCTCTGAACCGGGAACACCTCATGTGTTCCTGGTGAATAGGCTCGGTTCCTGAATCCGGCTTTCCGATTTCACTTAGCGTATTCCAGCGCAAGCCCTTCGCGCCCCCGGGGAGATACAAAAGAACCCGGCCGCCCGGGGAGACACAAAGGCGCCCCCGGACGCAGACATCCGGCCGTCCGTTGAGCCGGGACTCCCACAGGCCGCCCTTACGACTGCCCGCTCCGGCCCCCTTCACTCAAATATCTAGGTCTCCGGTAACGATAAATCCGGTCCATTTCGCTACGTTGGTGGAGTGGTCGGCCATACGCTCTACGTATTTGATAATCATCAGAAAATCCGCGTACTGGCGGATCTGGTTGGGGTTGTGCTTCATGGCGGTGCACAGTTCTTCTTTTATTTTTTCGAAGTATTCATCGACTACATCGTCATGCTCCACTACTTCCAGGGCTTTTTGTTCGTCTTCTTCGATGAAGCTGTCGATGGTCTGTTTTACCATGTGCTTCATTTCCATAATCATCTCTTCGATGTGGTCGGGCAGGGGGATGTCGGGGCCGGCGGCGATGCTCAAGATGTATTCCGAGATATCGCTGCAGTGATCGGCAATCCGCTCCAGGTCGGAGATGATTCGCATGAAGGAGGTGATTCTGCGCAGGTCGGTGGCAACCGGCTGCTGTTTTGCCACGATGTGGATGCACTGCTGCTCGATGCTTCGCTCCAGGTCGTCGGCAAAGTCGTCTTTTTCGATGATTTCTTGGGCCAGGTCTTTGTCCATGTTCTGGAGGGCGGTTACCATGTCGTCGATGGAATTTTCCAGAAATGCCCCCATCTTGATGACGTCATTGTTTAAATCTTTTAATTCTTCTAAATATACAACTCTGGTGGTCATGTCTGTTCTCTCCTATCAACCGAAACGTCCGGTAATATAGTTTTCTGTTTCTTTTTCCCGGGGATTGTTGAAGATCTGCCGGGTTTCGCCGTACTCGATGACGTCTCCCAACAGGAAAAACGCCGTCATGTCGGAGACACGGCTGGCCTGCTGCATGTTGTGGGTTACTACGGCTACCGTGTATTTTTCTTTTAGTTCTACCATCAGGTCTTCGATCTTTAACGTGGATATAGGGTCCAGGGCTGAGGTGGGCTCATCCATGAGCAGGACCTCCGGCTCCACGGCCAGGGCTCTTGCGATACACAGACGCTGCTGCTGGCCTCCTGAGAGTCCTAATGCTGATTTTTTTAGCCGGTCTTTGACTTCGTCAAATATGGCTGCACCGCGCAGGCTTCTTTCCACTATTTCGTCCAGATCCGCCTTGGACTTGATCCCATGAATCCGGGGACCGTACGCGATATTGTCGTAGATGCTCATGGGAAATGGATTCGGCTGCTGGAATACCATTCCTACCTTTTTTCTCAGAAGCGTGGTGTCGACTTTGCCGTCATAGATATTTTCACCGTCCAGAAGGACTTCCCCTTCTATCTTTACGCCGTCCACCAGATCGTTCATCCGGTTTAAAGTTTTTAAAAATGTGGATTTGCCGCATCCGCTTGGCCCGATAAATGCAGTGATGGCGTTGGACTTGATGTCCATATCAATATCTTTCAGGGCATGATTCTGCCCGTAATATAAATTTAATTTGTGTATACTGATTTTCGTGTTCTCCATACTTTCCTCCAGGTGTTGACCATTTCCTCCAGTGTCGCACTTGCTGCGACTTTATCCAGGTATGGTGTTGACCATTTCCTTCAGTGTCGCACTTGCTGCGACTTTATCCAGGTATGGTGTTGACCATTTCCTCCGGTGTCGCACTTTCTTACCGGCTATTTACATCGAAACGTTTTGACAGATATTTTGTCAGTATATTGATGCCCAGTACGATAATAAGAAGTACCAGCGCGATTCCGAAGGCCTCCCCATACTGCGCATTGTTCATACACAGATACAGTTGGATGGTCAGTGTCCCCCCGGATTCTGTGATCTTTCCCAGCCACTCTCCGGCCTTGGGCAGCAGGAAACTGCTTCCGGCGGTGAATAATAACGCGGCGGACTCGCCTACGATTCTTCCGATCGCCAGAATAATTCCGGTTACGATCCCGGGCATGGAGGAAGGAAGGAGTATGGTCCGAATCATATACCATTTTGTGGCGCCGATTCCCAGGGAACCGCTCCGGTAGGATTCCGGCACAGTCTTTAAGGCCTCCTGGGTATTTCTGGTAATCAGCGGCAATACCATAATGGTCAGGGTCAGGGCCCCGGTCAGGATGGAGTAGCCTAGTTTCAGGGTGGTGCCGAAAAATACCATGCCAAAGAGTCCGAATATAATGGAAGGAATTCCGGATAAGGTCTCCGTCGTGAATTCGATCAGCCTTACGATCCGGCCGGGTTTCGCGTATTCATTCAGATATACCGCCGAACCCACTCCGATGGGGGTGGCGATCAGCAGCGTGATAACGATAATATACAGCGTGTTCACAATATTTCCCGCGATACCGAAGGTTCCCTTGGTGGGACTTTGTACCGTGGTCAGGAATTTCCAGTTAATCTGGCCGATACCTTTGACAAATACATATCCTACGATCCCGACCAGCAGAAGAATGGACACGGAAGCGCACATATAGATGATTCCGGTCAGGATATAGTCTGACACGCGTACACGTTTTCTGCAGATGCTGTTACTCACGTTCACACGCCCCCTTCTTCAATATTCTGGTCAGAGCGATATTAATCAGCATAATAAAGGCAAACAGTACCAGACCGATGGTAAACAATACTTGCCGGTGTTCCCCGGCGGCATAGCCCATCTCCGCCACGATAGCCGTAGTAAGAAACCGTACGGAGTTAAAGGGCAGAGGAAAATTCACGGAGCTGCCGGATACCAGCGTGATCGCCATGGCTTCCCCGATCGCTCTGCCGACGCCCAGTACGACGGCCGTTATGATACCTGATTTCGCAGTGGGCAGAATTACTTTAAAGATCGTTTGTATCTTGGACGCTCCCATGGCCAGGGAAGCTGCCTTTAAGTGGTCCGGCACGGACCGCAGCGCGGATTCGCTTATATTGATCACCGTGGGCAGGATCATGATTGCCAGTACCAGCACGGCTGATAACAGATTCGCGCCTCCGGTAAACTGATGGGTCTCGGAACCCTTGAAAACAGCCAGTTCCCATTTATACATCAACGGATTCAGAATCAGAATCCCCAGCAGTCCATAGATCACGGAAGGGATTCCGGCCAGCAGTTCCACCGCAGGCTTTACAATGGCGGCCAGTCTCTTCGGCGCTACTTCCGCCAGAAACACCGCTGTCATTACACCGATGGGAACTCCCAGCAGGATCGCCATGGCCGTTCCCAGGATCGAGGTCAGGATAATATAGAGAATCCCGAATTTGGGATCAGACGCCGTAGGTGCCCACTCGGAACCGAATAGGATATCGGTGAGCCCGATCTTATGCAGCGCCGGCGTACCATTCATAATCATATATAAAGTGATGGAAAAAACGGCCAGTACAGCGAAGAATGCGCAGATGGTAAATACCACCTGTGCAATCTTTTCTATCGTTTTTTTTGTTTTATAGCTTCCGATAATAGAAAAGCTACCCGTTTTTTGTTCTGTCATATTTCCTCCAGAGCCGCATTTACTGCGGCTCAATTCAGGTATGCGCTTCGCGCGTTCCTCCAGAGCCGCATTTACTGCGGCTCGATTTCAGATCTTAGTCAACGGAAATCAGTCCAACAGATTCAACTAACGCTTTTCCTTCCTCTGATTTCAGGTATTCGAACAGGGACTGTACCAGCGGGCTTTGATCGGCGATTGCGCCCTTGGTAGCCATTACGAAAGGTCTGCTCAGGAAATAGCTGCCGTCCTTGATCGTCTCGACCGTAGGTTCTACCCCTTCCAGGGCCACTGCTTTTACCTTGTCATCCAGTACGTCCAGGGAGATATAGCCGATCGCGCCCGGGGTGGAGGCTACTTTGGCCACTACCGCGCCTGTGCTGTCCAGCTCGTTGGAGTACGCACATTTTTCTTCAATTCCGAGAATTTCTTCAAAGGCGCCTCTGGTGCCGGACCCGGCTTCTCTGCCCACTACTACGATCGGCTGGTCAGCGCCGCCCACGTCTTTCCAGTTCTTGACTGTTCCGGTGTACACATCGCTCAGCTGCTGTTTGGTCAGCCCGGTGACCGCATTGGCCGGATCCACAACCACAGCGATTCCGTCGATCGCTACGATGTTCTCTTCCGCGCCTGAGGTTTTTTCCTCATCCTTCAGATTTCTGGATGAATTGCCGATGTCTACGGTGCCGGCCAGAACTGCCTCGATACCGGCGGAAGATCCTGTGAATTCAGGAGTAATGGTTACGTTGGGATGGGCCTGATTAAAGGCCTCCGCCAGGGCGTTTGCAAATTTTTCCATAGAAGTGGAACCTGACATGGTGATCGTTCCGGACAGTTCGTCCGCAGCGTCTCCCGACTGTGTGGCGTTGGCATCCGCAGGTGTGGTCTCTGCAGTGGCTGCCGGAGCCTTTGTTGCCGCGTCCGGTGTGGCAGCTGCCTGTCCGGCGTCATTTGCTGCCGGTTCCGATCCGCAGGCTGTCAGGCCTAACATCATGATTCCTGTCAATAAAGCCGCAATTGTCTTTTTCATTACACATATCCTCCTCAAGATATTGTTTGTCTGATTTGTTTTATTTTTGTTCTCTACGGTATCTAAATTTAACCGCTCCCCATTAAATCTGTATTTTCCTTTTGTAAAATCTGTGTAAAATCACGTTTTGTTAGCACTCTAGTTTAATGAGTGCTAAATTTCACACTTTTATCACAATTGTGTCACAATTTAAACACAATTCAGAGATACTATATAATCGTAAAGAAAAAACAGTTATGTAAACTCTTTAGCAAGCAGTTTACACCATCATAAAAGGAGGAATTCATATGTTAAACTTAATGCCCTTTAGTCACAGAGAAGATAACTTATTCAACTATCTGGACAATCTGGAGAAGAATTTCTTCGGAGATATGGACCAGAACCTTTCCCAGTTCCGTACGGATATTCTCGATGACGGCGATCACTATACAATGAAAGCGGATCTTCCGGGATTTGCAAAAGAGGATATTCACATTGACTTAAACGACAACACCCTGACGATCCATGCGGAACACAACGAGGAAAATGAGACGAAACAAGATAACTATGTAAGACGGGAGCGCAGATACGGCTCCTTCTCCAGAAGCTTTGATGTAACCAATATTAACACTTCCGACATCGACGCTTCCTATACCAACGGTGTTCTGGAACTGAAGCTGCCCAAGCTGGAAGTTACCGTACCTGAACCCCGCAAGATCGAAGTTAAATAACTCTTTTTCCTGATCAGCCTGGCCGGAACTAAACCGGTCAGGCTTATTTTATTCATAGAAAAGTGTGTCCCTTCCTATTAAAATGAATTCCTATGAAAATGAATTGAAAAAATATCCGCACCTGATATAATAGAACTAACATCTAAAAACAGGATAAGGGGATTCTCAATGAAAATACGTAAAATAACGGCTGTTTTACTGGCAGGCCTGGTCATGGCGCTGGGTTTAAGCTCATGCGGCAGCAACTCCAAATCGGAAACACCTACCAGCGTTATCGTCTGGCATTATTATAATGGAGCGCAGCAGCAGATTTTTGATGAACTGGTACAGGAATTTAATGAAACGGTCGGCGCGGAACAGAATATCGTGGTGGATTCCCAGAATCAGGGGACCATATCCGAATTGACAGATAAAGTATTAAAAGCGATCCACGGAGAAATCGGCGCGGACGAAGTGCCCGATGTGTTTGCAGCGTATGCGGATACCGCCTATGAGATTGACCAGCTGGATATGGCGGCGGATCTTTCTTCATATCTGTCTCAGGAAGAGATGGATCAATATGTGGCATCCTATCTGGAAGAAGGCCGGTTCAGCGACGACGGGGATCTCAAAATCTTTCCTGTGGCCAAATCCACAGAACTTCTCATGTTAAACAATACCGCATGGCAGGAATTCAGCAGCGCGACCGGAATCGATGCCTCCTCCCTCAGCACCTGGGAAGGCATTGCCAAAGCCGCGGAGGAATATTATAACTGGACGGACGCCCAGACCCCGGATGTGCCGGATGACGGAAAAGTTTTCTTCGGCCGTGATGCGTTCGCCAATTACATCATCATTGGCAGCAAGCAGCTGGGAACGGAACTGTTCCAGGTCTCCGGCGGCAAAGTGAACCTTCAGGTAAATGCGGAAGTGATGCGGAAACTGTGGGACAATTTTTATGTTCCTTATATTAACGGCTATTACGGCGCTTACGGACGATTCCGCAGCGATGATATGAAGACCGGGGATCTGGTGGCTATGGTATGCGCATCCAGCGGCGCCACCTATTTTCCGGCCGAAGTCACTTCCGAAGACGGCACCTCTTATCCGATCGAGGGCAGCGTTTATCCTCTGCCTAATTTCGAAGGAACCGATAACGCTATGGCGGTTCAACAGGGAGCCGGCATGGTGGTGACCAAATCCAATGAGATAAAAGAAAAAGCCGCCGTCACATTCTTAAAATGGTTTACCGCTCCGGAACAGAATGTCCGGTTCGCCATGAGTTCCGGTTACCTGCCGGTTACTTACGAAGGCAACAGCCAGTCCGCCATCGATCAGGCGATCAAGGAAAGCGGACAGCCGGTCTCCGACATTGTCCGTTCCAGTCTGGATATCGGAGTCACCATGACACAGGATTACACCTTCTATACCAGCAAGGCGTTTAAAAATGGCTTTGACGCCAGGAATATCGTGGAGTATTCCATGATGGATCAGGCCAATGCGGACTTAGAACAGATACAGAACCTGATGAGCCAGGGCTCCTCCCGCGCGGACGCCGTAGCCCGATACAACACAGATGAAAACTTTGAAAACTGGCTTAATTCCTTTGAAACCGCCCTCAATCAGGCTATCGACAAATAAGTCACACTTTAAATTCAACAGCAAAGGGGGATGCCTGAATGAAGCAAAACACTCACAAAAAACAGGGTCATACGATTTTCACTCAGCTGATCCTCCTGTTAGTGGCTGTGCTGTTGATTCAATTGGGAATATATTTTGTGGTTTTTCTGGGTGGAAACATACTGGGAGAAACCAGGGCCAACGCATTTGATATTTTAAACGAGAAGACTTCCGGACGGAAAGTATATCTGGAGAATGAAATGATCCAGCGCTGGTCCAAGACAGAAGCCTGCGCCGGTGAAGTAGGTAAAATTATTCGCGGCCAGGCCCAGCAGTACGGCATTACCGAAGAGGCGGTTTTAAAAGATTCCGAACGGTGCCAGACTGTTCTGGCCCAGTCCGCTTCGAACATGATCAGTATGCTTCGCAGCAACTCGGTAACGGGAGCATTTCTGATTCTGAACGCTCCCACAGAGGACGGGACGTCCGCCTCCTATCCCGGTTTCTATGTCCGGGACTATGATCCGGCCACTTATTCGCCTTCCAATGCCGATCTGTTATTGGAAAGAGGCCTGCCTTCCATAGCCCAGTCGATGAATATCCCTATGGACAGCTTCTGGAGTTCGTCTTTCACTTTTCAAGATCCCTCGGATGACAGCGCCCGTTTCTTTTACGCCCCGCTGGAAGCGGCTGAGGACGTACCCGCCGAAAACCGGGACAGCCGTTATTTTGCCTACTGGAGCAGCGCGTTTCACATGTCGGATATGGACCGGAACATTATCACCTATTCCATACCGCTTCTCTCCGAACAGGGTGAAGTATTGGCGGTTCTGGGCGTGGATATCACATTGGATTATCTGGCCAGCCAGCTAAAATACGATGAACTGGCCTCCGGCAAAGCCGGGGCTTATCTGCTTGGCATTACCCGCGATGGGGGCCTGACCTATGAGCCTGTGGTTTCCAGCGGTCCCGTCTATCAGGCATACTTTAGCAATGCCTCCGTTATAACGACCGTGCCCTATGATTATAACAATATCGTGAAGCTGGACGCCAAATCCAAGACGGATCTGACTATCTATGCCTCCGCACAGCCTTTAAAGCTCTACGATGTCAATACGCCGTTTGTCCAAAACCAATGGGTTCTGATCGGTATCCTGGATGACAGCAACCTGCTGTCCTTCTCCTACCGGGTTCAGGGGCTTTTCCTGGCAGCCCTGCTGCTGGCGTCTGCCATCGGTATCGTGATGATCTTCATCGCCGCCAAGGCCACCACCTCACCGATCACCAACCTGATCGAGGATCTCCGGCAGAGCGATCCCACAAAACCCATACGTCTAAATCGCGTAAAGTTAAACGAGATCGATACCCTCACCACAGTCATAGAGGATCTGAGCAGCCGCGCGGCGGAAGCCGCTGCCCGGACTTCCAAGATTATCAACATGGCCAATCTTCCTGTGGGCGTCTATGAGTATTATGAAAAAGAAGAGCTGGTGTTCTGCAGCCGCACGTTATTTTTGGTGCTGGGCTGGGAGGATGTTCCTGAAAATGATACTTACATCCTGCTGTCCGAGTTCCGCAAGCGCATGGAAAATACTCTGGCCAAACCCTACGACGCCGATAAGGATATTTACCATCTGCAGAAACAGGATTCGGATGTCTATGTGCGCTTGTTCTACAAGACCGAAGGAGAATTGTTCTTAGGGGCTTTTATGGACGTTACCCGGAATATCAAGGCTCAGCAGCAGCTGGCCTATGAGCGCGACTATGATATACTGACGAACATCTATAACCGCCGTGCTCTGGACGGGCGCATTGAGGCGCTGTTCCGGGATCACAAAGACGAGCTAAAAGTTGCCGCTCTCATTATGTTTGATCTGGATAACTTAAAATTTGTCAATGACTCCTACGGACATGATTCAGGCGACCGGTACATTAAGACGTTTGCCGACCGGTTAAACTGTTTCAGCAAATACAAAAATACCTTAATCGGCCGCCGTTCCGGCGATGAGTTCAATGTTTTTCTCTATGGCTATGAGACCAGGGAAGAAATCAAAGCCTGTATCGACGAGGCCTGGTCCGAGTTATCTGAGACTTATATCGATATGCCCGACGGCGTAACCTTACGGGTCCGCGCTTCCGGAGGAATGGCGTGGTATCCCGATGACTCCGACAATTATTCGGAACTGCTGCGTCTGTCTGATTTCGCCATGTATCACATCAAACATACGGTGAAAGGCATGATCTATGAATTCGAAGCGGAATCCTACAAAGAAAAATCCATTCTGATCTGGGGACAGGATGACTTGAACCGTTTCCTGGAGAACCGGCTGGTGCGCTATGCTTTCCAGCCGATCATTTCCGCCGTCACCGGAGAGGTGTACGGCTATGAGATGCTGATGCGCCCGCTGATCGAGCCGCTGGCAAACCTGGAGACCTTATTCCGGCTGGCAAAATCGCAGTCCAAACTATATCAGATGGAACAGCTCACATGGTTCGAAGCTCTGGAAGCCTTCACCCACCAGATCCGGATCGGAAATATCGGCAGTGAGGAACATATTTTCATCAATTCCATCGGCAATCAGATTCTTACGCAGACAGATCTGGAATATCTCACCGCCCAGTATAAAAATCTGCTGCCGCGGATTATTATGGAGCTGACGGAGAGCGAAGAGTTTGGCTCCGAAATTATCCACGCGAAGCAAAAGATCGTCAGCCAATGGGGCGCGCAGATTGCCATCGATGATTTTGGAACAGGATTTAACAGTGAAACCGTGCTCATCCACGTGAATCCCGACCTGGTGAAGGTGGATATCTCCATCATCCACGACATCGATCACGACGATGACCGCCATGCCCTTCTGACGAATCTGATCTCTTACGCCAAAGACCGGAATATTAAAGTATTGGCAGAGGGCGTGGAGACGAAGGCAGAGCTTCTGACACTTATTGAATGTGGCGTGGATTATCTGCAGGGCTTCTATATTGCGAAGGCAGATTTTGATATTCCACGGATTCCCGAGCAAGTAATCCGGGAGATCCGGGAGAAAAATAAACCTGTTAGTCAATAAGGCAGCGTCACCGTAAATATGGTCCCTTCGTTGGGCCTGCTGACCACCTGAATGTTTCCGTTATACATTTCCACGATATGCTTTACGATCGAAAGTCCAAGGCCGGTGCCGCCCTGTTTGCGGGAACGGCCTTTATCTATGCGGTAAAAGCGTTCAAAAATCCTGGGAAGCGCCTCCTCCTTAATACCGATCCCGGTGTCGGAGACCTCCAGATGCAGTTCCTTGTCACTGCTGTAACAGCTGATCTGAACCTGGCCTACCTCCGTATTTTTGATGGCGTTATCCACCAGATTGATCAACAGCTGTTTGATCCGGTTCCGGTTACAGGGATAAGGCTTTACGTAAGCCTGCGGGTGGAAGACCAGCTGGGTATGCTCGCTTTTCTTAGGTTCCAGCAATTCGATTACTTCTCCGATCACCTGATTGACCTCGCAGAATTCGATTTGATAATCCTTTTTTGATTCAATCTCCGAGAGCAGCAGGATGTCCTGGATCAGAAGGTAGAGACGCTCGGATTCGATGTCAATGATATCCAGGAATTTCATGGCGATCTTTTCGTTATGAATGGCGCCGTTTTTTAAGGTGTCCACAAAACCGCGGATGGAAGTCAGCGGCGTTTTCAGCTCATGAGTCACATTGGAGACAAAGTCGCTGCGCATGTTCTCCAGCTTTTTGATCTCCGTGATGTCCTCAAGAATCAGCAGGACCCCTAGGTTCTTATCCTCCAGCTCGTGCAGCGGCGTTCCCATCACACGGATATACCGTTCCTGCCCGTTGTTGATCCTTCCCTCCTGCACAAAGCTGTCCCCTCTCTTGCGCACGCCGTCCACCACATCAAAAACCAGCGAATTCCGAATAACGCTGTAAAGGGCCTGCCCTGTCAGGTTTCTCGTACCGGTCCCCGTAAGCTTCACCAGGCCGTCGTTATAGAACAGGATTGTATTCAGATCATCGATGGCGGCCACCGCGCTGTCCATACTGCACAGCATGGCTTCCAGCTCCCGGTTCCGGCGTTCCAGACGGTCCACATGTATCCGAAGTGTCTGGGACATCTCATTGAACGTATAGGCCAGGCGGCCGATCTCCCCGTTCTGCTGGGTGTGGATCTTCCCCCCGTAATTACCGCCGGCGATTTCTTCCGCCGCTTTTGTCACCTCATCCAGCGGGCGGATCAGATACCGGCTGAAGCAGTCCGCCATAAGCAGGGCCATGATACAGATAAATACCAGCGCAGCCAGCACAGTCCGAAGCAGTTCCGCCGTCAGGCTGTTCAGCTCGGCCATAGGCACGGATACCCGCAAAACTCCCTGGAAGTCCGGCGTATGAACGGGCACGGCGGTGTAGAAAGTCTGCGCCCGCATGGTTTCGGAATAACGCCTGGCGCTGGCGGTCACCCCTTTTAGCGCCTCCTGCACCTCTTCCCGGTTATCATGGTTCTCGAGGCTCCCCAAGGCTTCGGAGTCCGCGGCTACCGTACCGTCCTGCTGAATCAGTGTAATCCGTACCCCGTATTCCCCGCCATAGGCGTCTGCGAATTCCTGGTAATCCATATGCTCATATTTTTCCTGAACGGAAAAGATCTCCGCCAGCATTCGAGCCTGGCTCTCGTACTGCACAGCACTCTGGTCCTCGATAAAATGATATCCCTTCAACCAAAACACCCCGACAGCAGCGGTCAGGGTTACAAGGATCAGGATCAGATATGTGATCAATATTTTTCGTCTCATACGCTCCCCCGGGCGAATTTGTATCCGACGCCCCGCACGGTTATAATATATTGCGGATGATTGTCATCCTTTTCAATCTTCTTTCTCAGATTCCGGATGTGGACATCCACCGTCCGGGTCTCGCCCAGATAGTCATATCCCCATATTTTTTCCAGAAGCATATCTCTTGAAAGCACCCGCCCACGGTTTCTGACCAACAGATACAAAAGCTCGAACTCTTTCAGCGACAGCTCCACAGGCTTCCCGTCAACGGAAACCACGCGGCTGCTCTTATTGATCACGATTTGATCCACCACCAGCACTTCTTCCTCCTGGGAAGACCGGGTAAGCTCTCCGCCGCTTCTTCTTAAAACAGCCTTAATTCGCGCCAGCAGCTCATGGACGCCGAAGGGTTTTCCCAGATAATCGTCCGCTCCAAGTTCCAGGCCGATCACCTTGCTGATCTCATCGCTCTTGGCCGTCAGCATGATCACCGGCAGCCGGCGCTTCACCGGATCGCTTCGGATCTGCTTCAGCACTTCGATTCCATCGATTCCAGGCAGCATCAGATCCAGCAATACCAGATCCACCTGTTCCCTGTTCAGCACTTCCAGCGCCTCTTCCCCGGTTTCAGCCTTTCGCACTTCATATCCGCCGGCTTCCAGGTTGTATGCGATTAGTTCCAGGATATGTTCTTCGTCATCGACTGCCAGGATCGTTTTCATCGTCCCACCTGCCCCCGTTCTTTATCACTGCCATACTTTTATATACCATATCATCCGGTTGTAAAATTTTCATAGTCCTTATGTTAAATCTATGTTAAGTCCCGGACTTTCTTACAACAGCGGGGATAACAGCCTGCTGAACTGCTCTTTGATACGGATCAGCAGGGAACGGCTGGCATACACATAAGGAGTGACATGCGTACACCGCTTTAGATCGTTCAGGAAAATCTGCTCCAGCTTATAGGTCGTATCCTGGTTGTAGATCGTAGCGTTCACCTCAAAGTTCAGCTTAAAGCTTCGGATATCCATATTAGCCGTACCCACGCAGCTGACCAGCCCGTCCACCGTCAGGGTTTTGGCATGCAGAAAACCGTCGTCGTACGTATAGCATTTCGCGCCTGCCTCCAGCAGATCTTCTATATAGGAATACGTACACCAGTATACAAATGGATGATCCGGTTTGCAGGGGATCATAACCCGCACGTCCACCCCGGATGAGGCGGCGATCTTCAAAGCGTCCAGCACCGATTCATCCGGTATAAAATAAGGCGTCTGGATATAGATATGATTCTGGGCCATATGGATCAGCCTCAGGTAATTATCCCTGACATTCGGCACCTTTGAATCCGGCCCGCTGGATATGATCTGAATCGCGTTTCTACCCTTTACCATATCCTCCGGTTCCACAAAATATTTATCCTGGACAAACAAATTTTGTTTGGTGGCGTAATTCCAGTCCAGAATAAAACGGATATGGAGGGAGAGCACCGCCGAGCCGCTGATTTTCAAATGAGTATCCCGCCAATAGCCGAATTTTTTCTTGTTCAGGCCCAGATACTCCCGGCCGATATTAAATCCTCCTACGAACGCGGTCTTTCCGTCTATAATAATAATCTTCCTGTGATTCCGGTAATTCATACGCAGCTGAAAATTCTTCAGAATGGCGGGAAAGAACTCTCCCGTCATGATCCCCTTCGACCGGATCCGCTTCCAGTCCGAAGACTTCATCGTCCTGCATCCCATACTGTCGTAGAGGATCCGCACCTCGACCCCTTCTTTTACCTTCTGCTCCAGCAGCTCTTCGATCGGCTTCCACATCTCATCATTCTTAATAATATAATACTGAAGATGCACGTAATGCCGGGCCTTCCGAATCTCCTCCAGCACCGCCTGTAATTTGTCATTTCCGTCCGTGTAAATAGAAACCTCATTATCCGTGGTATATACCGCGTGGGATGCCTCCAGATTATACAGGATCAGGTTGGAAAAGCGGCTCATTTCCTCATTTTCCGGTTCAAACTCATTTTTATAAATGGTTTCTTCCTGCTTACGGATGGCATAGTTCATCTCGTCTTCGATTTCTTTCATCTTGAACATATGCTTTTTATGCAAATCCTGCCCCAGAACCAGATAAAGCAGAAATCCCAGTATCGGTATAAAATATAGCACCAGCAGCCATGCCCAGACCGTCATCGGTTCACGCCGCTGGAAAAACACAATCAATATGGCCAGGATAATGTTAATGTAAATCAGATTGCTCATAATCCAATCCCAGCCGGTAACCACATAACCCCACGCTGTCTCTAGCATAGTGGAATCCTCCTTTTCGTATATGATACCACAAACATCCTATTTTGTAGATGTTTTTTTCTGTTTTTCACCGGGGAGGGCCGGCCCCATTATTTTTTTCATTTTGCGGTTGGGAATGCTTGCGTACGGCGCAAATCAATGCTACAATATTACTTGCGCGGGAAGACAAGCGATATGAAATTGTCAGGAAAGTAGGAGGTATACCGTGAATACGTTAACGATTGTTTTGTTAGTGATACTTGGAGTGCTGATTGTCGCAGTTGTTGCACTATATTTCTTTGGCAAAAGAGCCCAGAAAAAACAGGCGGCCCAAAAAGAACAGATGGACGCCATGGCTCAGAATGTCAGCATGTTGATTATTGATAAGAAACGAATGCGGATGAAGGAATCCGGGCTGCCCCAGATGGTGATTGACCAGACGCCAAAGTGGCTGCGCCGTTCCAAACTTCCGATTGTTAAAGCGAAGGTGGGGCCTAAGGTCATGTCCCTGGTCTGTGAGGAATCCATCTTTGAACTGGTTCCTGTAAAGAAGGAAGTAAAAGCTGTTGTCAGCGGTATCTACATAACCAGTGTGCGTGGAATCCGCGGCCCGCTGGAAGCGCCGAAGAAAAAACAGGGCTTCTTTAAACGGATGAGAAACAAAGCCAAGAATTATGTGGATAAGAATACAAAATAAGAATTAAAAAAATATATACCGGATATCAGCAGCGGCAGGCCCTATCGCTGATATCCGGTATTTTTTTACTACTGTATTTTATACCGCCGTATTTTACAGCCGTATTTAACCGCCGTTTTCATTTTAGGCGCAGACAACTTACTGCTGGAGCGAGAAATCTCCGGCTTCTTTGCTTTTAATATTCATGGTAATGGTGCAGTCTGCCAGAAACTCGTAGTTCACTTCCAGCTGGTATGCGACCTGAATGTTAATATCTTTATCGTTCTCATTGACATCCACACTGGTAGCCATCAGGCCGATCAGGAGATTGCCGAAGGGAGTCGTATAATATGTCACATTTTTCTTGTTTTCTTCAAAAACCATATGTACATTGGCCAGCCCTTTTTTAGTGACTTCCAGTACATGTCCTTTTACCTTGATAATATTCTTGATCTTTCCCTCGATGCCTTCCAGCACCTCATCGTAAATCAGATAGTGGCTGTTTTCTTTCCTATAATAATCCGCAACCGTAACCACCTCTACCGGTTCTACCCCTTCATCTTCCATAAACTGCAGGCCGGATATACTTAATAATACTTGGTCCGTCATATATTTCTCCTAATAGTTTTCAATGGGAATCTGCCTGATCCGGCTGATCTCACAGGCCAGTATCGAATTGGCAAAATCTTTGAATTTGTCCGCCAGATCACTTACAAAAAACCGGTGTTCCGGCCACGCCTCTTGCGTGGAGTCCGGCGCGCTCTCTGCCGCGATTCCTTCTCTTTGCAACAGTTCCTTTAGTTCCAGCGCTGTCTCATAGGCGGGATTCACAAGCGTCACCTGCGCGCCCATAACCTTTCCGACCGTAGAACGCAGCAGCGGGTAATGGGTGCACCCCAGAATCAAAGTGTCCACATCCGCTTGTTTCATATCTTCCAGGTACCTGCGGGCCACTTCTTCGGTCACAGGATCCTTAAGCCACCCCTCTTCCACCAGCGGAACAAAGAGCGGACAAGCCTTCCCGATCACCCGGATATCCGGGTTCAGGTCATGGATAAAATCCGTATACAACTGGCTGTTCACGGTGCTTTCCGTGCCGATCACCCCGATGCGCCCATTCCTGGTAGTGCCGGCCGCCGCCTTAGCTCCGGGTTTGATCACGCCTATAATCGGAAGATCCAGCTCAGGACGGATCTCCTCCAGCGCGCAGGCGCTGGCCGTGTTACAGGCTACCACGATCGCCTTAACATTCTGGGTCCTCAAAAACCGGATAATCTGCCTGGAATATCGGATGATGTTATCCTTAGACTTATTACCATAGGGAACTCTGGCCGTATCCCCGAAGTATACGATCCGCTCCTGGGGGATCTGGCGCATGATCTCCCGGACAACCGTCAGACCGCCCACCCCGGAATCAAACACCCCGATCGGGGCCTGATGAATATCTATATCTTTCATGGTTCTATTACCTCATGCTCTTACTCTAAATCATTCTGCTCTATCCATAAGCCGATACAACAGTATATGTTACATAATAACCTTTCTTGCAGAATTATTCAAGTATTGTCATCAGCGATTTTATTCGTGGTGCCGGCCATGGGGGGGATAAGGGCCGGTGAGGCTGGGGCGGGGTGCGGAACCGGCGGAGGGGGCAAACGTATCGGGGGCCTAATCGCATCGGACAGATCTAAGAACGGGTAACTCCGATGGCGGGAGAACCTCTTATTAGCAGGGCCCGGAACAAACTCGCTGAAAAGCGCTCGGACAGTGTTCCGGGCCCTGCGAGGTTCTCCCGCCATCTGCGTAACCCGTTCTAAGATCTGCCCTCAAGCGATTAGGCCCCCGATACGTTTGCCCCCTCCGCCGGTTCCGCACCCCGCCCCAGCTCACCTACACTGGTATTATCTTAGTTTCATGTACTTTAGGGTTCAGATACTTTGATGCGTTGGAGTGTTTGAGATGTTGCTTCCGAATGGCTGCGCCGAAAGAGGAGAGGGAACTTGCCCGACCAGAGGCTCCAGGGCAAATCCTGCTAAGAACAGACCGGGCAGGGTTCTTGGGTTCTTCTCCGGGTCTGGGTATGCCCGTTGCTTTGGGCCGGGGCCGGGGATGGTATTCGGGGATGTTTCCGGAGGCCGGGTTCTTTGGTGTCACCCGGGGAGCGCATAGGGCGGCTGAGCAACCGCTTGGGGGAATCGAAAAGCCGGGTTCAGGATGCACGGCGGACTTCACGTCCGACGGGCAAGAGCCTCTGAACCGGGAACACATCATGTGTTCCTGGTGAATAGGCTCGGTTCCTGAACCCGGCTTTTTGATTCCCCCTAGCGGTTGCCAGCGCAAGCCCTCCGCGCTCCCCGGGTGACACCAAAGAACCCGGCCTCCGGAAACATCCCCGAATACCATCCCCGGCCCCGGCCCAAAGCAACGGGCATACCCAGACCCGGAGAAGAACTCGGCATAGAAATTCTGGCCCCGCTCTGTCCTTAGGCGGGTTTGCCCCGGCATATAGGGGAGCATTTTAATAGTCTTCCCTGATGATGGGGGTGGAGAGGTATACGTTTGTTAGATTCTGGGATTCGTCGTAGTTGAATGCTATATTGATGTTTACCGGTTCTCCGCTTCGCATGTCGTAATCTTTGATTAGTTTAGCGTAGATGGTAAATAGCTCTTCATCCCGGTGTTCCGATACTACTTTGCCCTCGATCTGCTCCAGAAGCAGGTCTGCCATATTGTTCCGCTCGCTCAGGGTCATCCGGCCGGGGCGGGTTCCGATCAGATTCAGGGATACTTCGGTCTCGATACGGTAGTCCTCGTATATTTTATCCAGTATTTCTTTGTAGCCCAGGGCGCTGTCCAGATCGTATAGGGTGATCTCGGTCAGGAGATATTGTTTGGTGTCAATGATATTTGCATCTCTTTTTTGTTCCCTGGTAATGATCTGAATGGTAGTTTCGGCCTGTTTGGCTTTTACGTGAAGAACAGTTTTTGCCTGTCCGTCTTCGTAAGTCTCCGTCAGCGTGTAGTTTTCATGAATCCCAAGGATATTGGCTATGTCCTGAACCATTGTTTTTCTTCCGCTCAGGCTCAGATAGGCGGTATTCAGACGGCCGCTGCCTTCCACAACACTTTTTGTATTCATAAAGTCGGAGCTGTGGAAAGCTTCTACGATTTTTCCCTGATCCCGCACACCGTACAGATTCCATAACTGGATACCGGCCAGGACCCATAGAATCAATACAAGTCCAACTAATACTTTCTTCATGGTAAAGACCTCCTAAGTGGTACTCTTTTTCTTAGTTTAGACATTTTCAGAAGGCCTTATTCATTTTCTGCGTTCGGAGGATGGTCTTGCCAATGATCTTTTTTATTACGGCGACCGGATTCGTAAGCCTGGCGTGGCTATCTGCAGCTGTAACGGCGGGCTGCGGCTTGTGATCTTTTAGCCGGAGGCTACGGATGAGGAGGCTTCGATGAATTTGTACCGGTCCGCTGATATTCCTTTAATTCCCTGATTTGGCGCTTTACTAAGGATTGCTATCTGCAATTTATTTTGATATACTAACTTTATATTGGTACATGAACAAGGACGCTGCTATTTTAGCCGGAAGTCCGGGTTGAAAATGCGGCGCGAAAATATAAAGAAGGTATAACAACATGGGAAAACAGCACAGCCGTGAATATGAAACATTATTGAATAATATTCCCGGAGGAGTTCAACAGTGTCTCAATGACCGTTTTTTTACCTTGGTGGAAGTCAATCAGGGCTTTTTGGATCTGTTCGGTTTTAGTCGGGATGAGATTACGGAACAATTTCACGACCGCTTTATCGATATGATTCATCCTGCCGACCGCCGCGGCGTTTTGGCAAAAACTGAGGAACAGTTCTGCAAGGACAGGAAATTCACATTTAATTACCGGGTTCTCTGTAAGAACGGCAGTTTTAAGTGGGTGATGGACAACGCGCAGATCATTCATAATGAAGAGGGTGAGGAGCGGATCTTCTGTATCTTACTGGATGTCACAGAATCCAGGAAGGATCGGGAAGAACTGCGTCTGTCTCTGGAGCGGCATCGGATTATCCTGAATCAGACCACCGATATTATTTTTGAATGGGATATAGAGAAGGATTCTATCTTCTATTCCGCAAACTGGCAGAAAAAATTTGGTTATGATCCGAATTGCCATATAACAAACCGGGATCTGTCTTTCGCCAGGCATGTGCATCCTGACGATATCTCCGTTCTGAAGCGGCTTATGTCCAATGCAAAAGCCGGTATGTCGGTTTCCGATGCCGAGATCCGCATTCAGAATGCGGATGGAATCTATATCTGGTGCAGAATCCGCTATACCGACCAGTATGACAGTACCGGGAAACCAATCAAAGCCGTAGGGGTGATCACGGATATCGATGACGATAAGAAGATGATAGACGATCTTCGTGCGCGGGCGGAACGGGATGCCCTGACCGGTCTTTTTAACCGCGAGGAAAGCGAACGGAAGATCCGAAATTACCTGCGGGATAATCCGGGAGATCTCTGCGCCCTGTTCATGATCGATACCGATAATTTCAAACAGGTCAATGATTCGCAGGGACATCTGTTTGGGGACGCCGTTCTTTCGGAGCTGGCGGCGGGGATGAAAAAACTGACCCGTCAAACGGATGTGGTAGGCAGAATCGGCGGGGATGAATTTATGATCTTCTTACAAAACATCCCTTCCAGAGAAATGGCGGCTGAAAAGGCAGCCCGCCTGCTGGAGCTCTTCCAGGGTCTGTTTAAACAGGGCAAACATCCCATCGAAGTCACCTGCAGCGCGGGTATCGCTATTTCACCGGATGACGGAAAAGATTTCCAGTCCCTGTATCACAGCGCCGATCTGGCTTTGTATCAGGCGAAAAGCCAGGGTAAGAATCAATATGTCATGTTCGATCAAAAACACAGCGCCGTAAGCGAGACCGGTTATTCTTCCCTGGGCGCCGCTATCGATTCGGATCTGAATACGTCGGAAGCGCCCAAAGATCTGGTCAACTATGTATTCCAGGTATTGTACGATACCAGTGATATCGATCATGTGATCCAGCTCATTCTGGAAATCGTGGGGAAACGCTTTGACGTGAGCCGGGCTTATATTTTCGAGGACACGGAGGACGGCAAGTATTGCGACAATACTTATGAGTGGTGTAATGAAGGGATTCTCCCGCAAAAAGAGAAGCTGCAGCATTTTCCGTATACGGACGTGGAGGGTTACCGGGAATTATTCAAAAACAATTCTGTTTTCTACTGCCGGGATATCCACGCTCTTACCCCGGTGCAGACCGCGCTGTTTGAGGACCAGGGTATTTGTTCCACACTTCAATGCGCAATATTAGAGGGCGAGACTTTCCATGGTTTTGTTGGTTTTGATAAGTGTACCGGCATGCGGTTATGGAATAAAGAAGAAATTGCAACGCTGACCCTGATTTCCCAGCTTCTGACGACCTTTTTGCTCAAGAAGCGTACGTCCGCCCATGACAGCGAGCTGGCCATACGGCTCAACACGATACTGGATACCCAGGATGCCTATATATATGCCATCGAACGGGATACCTACGAACTGCTATATCTCAATCTTAAAACCAGGGAGCTGGCTCCCCATATAAAACCCGGCGCGGCCTGCTACGAAGCGTTTTTTGACAGGGAGGTTCCCTGTAATACCTGCCCGCTGGCCGGAGGGGTGGGGGAAATCTATAACCCGCTGTATGGAGTCTGGACCCGGGCAAAGGGTTCTCCCATGAAATGGGGGGAATTGGACGCCTATCTGCTGACCTGCTTTGATATTACGGAATATAAGAAAATGCAGTAACCCCCAGATAAACGTTTGCTTTGCAATGGTACCGCAGCGGATTCTAAAGCGCAGAATACGCAAAACCCTGGCCGGGATGGTTCTGATCAGGGGACATGTCCAAACCGTTTGGACATGTCCCCCTGATCATTCTTTCCCGGCCAGGGTTTATTTTTTTGTCACTCATCTTATTTTCTGCAGCAGGACCTCTCATTTCACACTGCTTTTTTCGGTTCTGCCGCTTTTTTATTTCTGCTTTCCTTCCGCCAGCTCGATCCGCACCAGCGCCTTTCGAAGCGCCATATTCGCCCGGATCATGTTCATGCTGGAATCCCCTGTCTCCAACCGGCGCTGCGCCCGCACACGGGCTTCCTCCGCACGGTTTAAGTCGATCTCGTCGGGCCATTCGGCCAGCTCCGCCAGGATCGTCACCTTATCCGGGAGCACTTCGATAAATCCGGAATGCAGCGCCGCCCTTTTCTGGCCCTCTTCCTCGGTAATCGTAACGATACCCGGGACAACGATCATCGTCATGGGGATATGATTCTTATAGATACCCACGTCCCCCTCGCTGGTGGTCAGCTCTACCATCGCCACATCGCCCTGATAGAACACCCGGTCGGGGGAAATGATCTCTAATCGAAATAATCTGTCGTCTGCCATATGGTCACCCCTGTTTCACCTTGGCTAAAACGTCGTCGATGCTTCCGCAGTTCAGGAAATAACTCTCGGGAATGTCGTCGTGCTTGCCCTCCAGAATCTCCTTGAATCCCTGGATCGTCTCCGCTATGGGAACATAACGTCCTTCCAAGCCGGTAAACTGTACGGCCACATGGAACGGCTGAGACAGGAATCTTTGAACCTTTCTGGCCCTGGATACGACCAGCTTCTCCTCTTCCGACAGCTCATCCATACCCAGGATCGCGATGATATCCTGTAATTCCTTATAGCGCTGCAGGATCTCCTGCACGCCGCGGGCCACCTGATAGTGCTCCTCCCCCACAATTCTGGGGTCCAGGATACGGGAGGTGGACTCAAGCGGATCTACCGCCGGATAGATTCCCAGCTCCACGATGGACCGGGACAGTACCGTGGTCGCGTCCAGATGGGCAAAAGTAGTGGCCGGAGCCGGGTCCGTCAGGTCATCGGCCGGCACATAGACTGCCTGCACGGAAGTGATGGAGCCGTTCTTCGTGGATGTGATCCGCTCCTGCAACGCGCCCATCTCCGTCTGCAGGGTGGGCTGATAGCCTACCGCGGAGGGCATACGCCCTAACAGCGCGGATACCTCGGAACCCGCCTGGGTGAAACGGAAAATATTATCGATAAACAGCAGGACGTCCTTTCCGCCCTGATCACGGAAATACTCCGCCATCGTAAGGCCGGTAAGTCCCACCCGCATTCTGGCGCCCGGCGGCTCGTTCATCTGGCCGAACACCATGGTGGTTTTATTGATTACGCCGGATTCCTGCATTTCATAATACAGGTCATTTCCCTCTCTGGTACGCTCGCCTACGCCGGTGAATACGGAATAGCCGCCGTGCTCGGTAGCCACGTTACGGATCAGCTCCTGGATCAGCACGGTCTTACCTACGCCGGCGCCCCCGAACAATCCCGTCTTACCGCCCTTCTGGTAAGGGCAGAGAAGATCCACGACTTTAATTCCGGTCTCCAGCATCTCCGTGGAGGTAGCCTGCTCTTCAAAGTCCGGCGCCGGTCTGTGGATCGGTAAGTATTCCACGTCCTCGGGAGCCGGCTTCTCATCGATCGGCTCGCCCAGCACATTGAACAGCCGTCCAAGCGTCCGCTCTCCGACCGGTACCATAATAGGGGAGCCGGTAGCCGCCGCGTCCATCCCACGGACCAGTCCGTCTGTGGGGCCCATGGAGATGCAGCGCACCGTATCATCACCCAGATGCTGAGATACTTCCACGACCAGCTTCTCGCCGTTCGTATTGACAATATTGATTGCCTCATTAATTTCAGGAAGCTGTCCCTCACTGAACTTAATGTCAAGTACCGCACCGATGATCTGAGTGATTTTTCCGATATTTCCTCTATTGTTAACTGCCATCTTCTTTCACTCCTTTCACGGTTGCCGGCATCAGCTGATAGCCTCCGCACCCGCGATTATTTCGGTTATTTCCTGTGTAATGGAACCCTGACGGGCACGGTTATACAACAAGGATAAATGTTCTATCATTTCTTCAGCATTGCTCGTAGCGGCGTCCATGGCCTGCATTCTGGCCCCGTTTTCACTGGCCAGCGCTTCCAGCAGCGCGCCGTACAAAAGACTGGTCACATATTTCGGTATGATCATATTCAGAGCGGTCTCTTCTTCCGGCTCATAGTTCATGGGAGCCGCCGATCCGGTATCCTCTTCCTTCGCGTCCTCGATCTCGATGGGAAGAAGCTTCATCAGCCTGGGCTCATGGACCACCGTGTTTTTAAACCAGGTGTAGGCCAGGTAAATCTCCCCGACCTCCCCGGCCGCGAAGGAGTCCAGCACCTTTTTCCCGATATCCATGGCATCCCGGTAGATGGGTTCGTTGATCACATCGGAGTAGTCCTCCCGGACCAGGTATCCCTTGCCGGCCAGATATTCCCGGCCTTTGTTTCCGATGGTATAGAGCTCCACATCTTCTTTTGGGAAATCCGCCCCGGTCACCAGCTTAGCGACGTTCATATTATACCCGCCGGCCAGGCCGCGGTTGGAAGTGATCACAATTACCGCTTTTTTTGAAGATTCCCCTCCCTTCAGGTAGGGATGGTCAATGTTCCCCGAGCGGGCCAGCATGGAAGTCACCGTCCGGTACATACTCTCGAAATATGCTTTGGTATTCTCCGCCTTGCTCCTGGCTTTCTGCAGCTTGACGGTGGATACCAGCTTCA
Source organism: Diplocloster agilis (assembly GCF_019042275.1). Classification (GTDB taxonomy): domain Bacteria; phylum Bacillota; class Clostridia; order Lachnospirales; family Lachnospiraceae; genus Diplocloster; species Diplocloster agilis. The sequence continues at coordinate 25,779 of NZ_JAHQCW010000042.1, read as the reverse complement.
TGGCTTTGGTAATCTGCTGAGTACTCTGTATACTGCCTTTCCGGCGTTTGATATCCCTCATAGAGGCCATCTGTTTTCACCTCGCTTATTTACCAAAGTTCGCTTTAAACTCCTGAATCGCTTTTTCCAGCAGCTGCTGGGTCTCTTCCGACATCTGCTTATCCGTCCGGATCTGCTCCGGGATTTCCGGATATTTCGTATCCACAAATTCAAATAATCCCTTCTCGAATTCCTGAATGCTGTCGACCGGAATGTCCAGCAGATATTTATGAACCGCCGCGAAGATTATCATGACCTGGTATTCCACGGCCATGGGCTTATACTGCGGCTGTTTTAAGATTTCTTTTAACCGTTCGCCCTGGGCTAACTTCTCCCTGGTATCATCATCCAGCTCGGAGCCGAACTGGGAGAATGCCGCCAGCTCGCGGTACTGGGCCAGATCCACACGGATCGGCGCCGCGATCTTTTTCATTGCCTTGATCTGGGCCGCGCCGCCTACACGGGATACGGACAGACCGGCGTTGACTGCAGGCCTGAAACCGGCGTTGAACATCTCGGTTTCCAGATAAATCTGACCGTCCGTAATCGAGATTACATTGGTCGGAATATAAGCGGATACGTCCCCCGCCTGTGTCTCGATGATCGGAAGCGCGGTCAGGGAGCCGCCGCCCAGCTCATCGGACAGCTTCGCCGCACGCTCCAGAAGCCTGGAATGCAGATAGAATACGTCTCCGGGATACGCCTCACGTCCCGGCGGACGCCGAAGCAGCAGGGAAAGGGTACGGTATGCGGTGGCATGCTTGGACAGATCGTCGTAAACGATCAGCACATCCTCTCCGTTTTCCATCCACTCTTCCCCGATCGCACAACCGGAATATGGTGCAATATATTGAAGCGGCGCCAGCTCGCTGGCCGTAGAAGCAACCACGGTCGTGTAATCCATGGCCCCGTACTCTTCCAGTGTTTTCACAATCGTAGCCACCGTCGATGCCTTCTGCCCGATGGCTACATAGATGCATTTTACTCCCTGCCCCTTTTGATTGATAATCGTATCGATCGCGATGGCCGTCTTACCTGTCTGGCGGTCGCCGATGATGAGCTCACGCTGGCCTCTTCCGATCGGCACCATGGAGTCGATGGCCTTGATTCCGGTCTGAAGCGGCGTGTCCACGGATTTTCTGGAGATGACACCCGATGCCACCCGCTCAATCCTGCGGTATTTGTCCGTCTGGACCGGTCCCTTTCCATCGATGGGATGACCCAGGGAATTCACAACCCGGCCGATCATGGCGTCGCCTACCGGCACCTCTACCACCCGGCCGGTGGTTTTCACGGTATCACCCTCGCTGATATTGCTCGTATCACCCAGTAATACGACTCCGACATTATCTTCTTCCAGGTTCAACACCATACCGTACACGTCCCCCGGGAATTCCAGTAATTCCCCCTGCATGGCGCTCTCCAGGCCATGGACACGGGCGATTCCGTCTGCTACCTGTATGACGGTTCCCACATTGGAGACGTCCAGCTGTGTGGAATATCTTTTGATTTCTTCCTTTATAACCGAACTTATTTCCTCTGGTTTAAGATTCATGGAGTGTTTTCACCCTCTTTACTTGTTATTTGTATACCAATAGCTGTTGTTCAGGCCAGCTGCAGCTTCATCAGGTCCCTTGACAGATCCATGAGTTTGGAGCGGACGCTGCTGTCCACTACCCGGTCCCCTACACGGATTATCATGCCTCCGATCAAAGCTGCGTCTACCGAAAAGTGCATCTCAAAAGTCAGATAACCGGTCGTGGCAAGCAGTTTTGCCTCCACCGCTTTCTTCTGGGCCTGGCTTAATTCTACCGCCGTAGTGACGTATGCGATTCCGATTTTCTTATATTCCTTCACTTGGGCCAAAAAATATTCCATCGTTGGAATCGCTTCCCCATAATGATCTTTTTTCAGCAGAAGAAGCAGGAAGCCTACCATGTCATCGCTGACCCGCCCTTTGAATATGCTCTCTAATATTTTATTTTTCTCTTCCTTGACGATCTTGGGGTGGTCCATCAGTTTCGAAAGCTCCGTCTCTGACTTTAAGACCTGAAGCACCGCTTCCGCCTCCTCATTCAGCTGATCCACTTTCGATTCCTCCACGGCCAGCTCAAAGAGCGCATTCCCATAGGTCGTCGCCGCTAGCTTAGCCATGTCTCATCACCCATCTCATTTAACGTTTCCTCAATCAGAAGATTCTGCGCCTTCTCATCGATGGAAGCCGCCACCACTTTTCCAGCCATGAGGGTGGCGATCTGAATCATTTCCTTCTTCATTTCATCCCGCGCGCGCTTCTTCTCCAACTCGATCTCGCCGTTGGCCCGCGCTATGATTCTGGCCGCTTCTTCTTTGGCCTCATCTATAATCTTTGACTCGTTTTGCAAAGCTTTCTTTCTGGCCGCGCTTAAGATCTCCTCCACTTCCTTATCCGCATCGCGCAGTTTCGACTCGTACTCCGCCTTATAGCAAAGCGCGTCGGATTTTTCTTTGGAAGCGGTGTCCAGATCGCTCTTGATCCGGTCCTGGCGCTTTTTCAGCACATCCCGGACGGTATCGAAGAACAGGTAGGACGCCAGTGTAAACAATACAAACACGGAGATAGCTGTCAGCAGGGTATCCGCGATCAGCTGCATATCAAGCCCAAATAATCGTTCCAAGGTTCGACCTCCTTTCCTTTATTTGTCCGTTTCTAAGGACATACAGGTATACCCGAAGGGTGTTTCCTTTATTTGTCCGTTTCTCAGGACATTTTTGTCCGTTTCTCAGGTCAAAGGCTGTACGAACAATAACAGGAAGGCGATCAGCAATCCATAAAGACCGGTAGTCTCGGCTACGGCCTGTCCCAAAAGCATGGTAGAGGTGATATCCCCTTTCGCACCCGGGTTTCTTCCAACTGCAGCTGCCGCCGCGCCGGCTGCATAACCCTGGCCTACGCCAGGCCCGATACCTGCGATAACTGCAAGACCGGCACCGATTGCGGAACAAGCTAAAATTAAATCATGACCTGTAATATTCATAGTAAATTCCTCCTTAATCTTCTTTTCTTATTCGTCTGATAATTTGTCATTGATATAAACCATGGTCAGCATACAGAATACGTATGTCTGAATTGCGCCTGCGAATAAATCAAAATAAATATGCAGGAATGCGGGGATACCTATTTTCACAAAAATGGGCAGTAACCCGTAGACCAACGCCATCATAACGGTCCCGGACAGGATGTTGCTGAACAGACGCAGGGACATGGAGATCGGCACCGCCACTTCCCCGATCAGGTTGATCGGCAGAAACAACGGAATCGGTTCCAGCAGGCTGGTAAAAGCTCCGCTCCGGTTGTGCTTGATATCATTATAATGAATCATCACAAATGTAATTAACGCCAGAGGAAGCGTAACCCCGTAATCCGCCGTGGGCGGCCGGATACCGAATAGTCCCGAAATGTTGCTGATCAGGATAAAGATAAATATGGTCCCGATATAATTGGCAAACTTCTTTGCATTCTTGCCCATGTTGGCGCTGACCAGTCCATCCACCATCTCCACAATCAGCTCGACCACATTCTGGAATCCGCCCGGTACTTCATTCGGATCCTTTTTCTTCATCTTCCTGTGCACCACGATAAAGAAAATAATCAGCAGCAACATGACAATCAGAATACTGACATGAGTGGTGGTAATCCACAGATCCTGTCCGAACAGCCGGTATTTCAGCAAGCCGTGGACCATGAAATCCACATTCTCCGAGGACGTCGCCAACAGATGGCTGACCGCCATCATATGTGCCATCTACTCACCTTCTTTCATTATTAATTTATTACCCCTTTCGCTCTGATCCCCTTCAGAGCCAGCCTCTTTCAAAAAAGGCAGTTTATCAACAAACGGCTGTAAATAAGCCGCTGCTTTCAAACCCATCACCCCCAGGAAACAGGACCACACGCTTCCCAGGTGAAAATATACCGTCAAGCCGAAAATCACCACAACCGCCGCCGTACGGATCATATAGGTCTTACGTATGTGATTCTGCGCCCCGGCTTCTCCCAGATCCAGCGCCTTCTTTAACGCCTTCTCCATATGGAAAGCCATGGCCCCGGCCGTCAGAAGCCCGATCAGCAGCCCAAAGGCGTACTGCGGCTTATCTTTGGCAATCAGCAGGCCGATCCCCATCACCACAATCCCATATGCCAGTATCCCGATAAAAAGTTCTTTCAAAACAAGGCTTAAACGCTTCATTTCTTCTTAGCCCCTTTGTCGTCTTCATACACACTCTTCGCCATGATATAGACGTTCCGGAAACCAGCCAGCGCTCCCAGGAAAAAGAGCGGGATTTCCGCCGGAATTCCGAAGGTACGGTGAATCCATATTCCTAAAAAGCCGCATAAAAAAATAGGGACAAGCATGTTGATGGTAAACTGCGTAATCATGGCAAATGCTTTCCATACGCTCCGTTTGCTCTTCTTCACATGCTTACTCCTTTCCTCATTTGACAAAATAGACATTCTGTACATAATTATAACATCTTTTCCAGTTTTGTCTATATTGTTAAAAAATAGATTTTCTAGGATTCTAAATTTCGTTAAAATTGCGTAATCTTTTCGTAAAATTTGGAAAGAAAAAGGACCCCCTTCTCTTCACAAGAAGTTTGTCCTTATGTCTGGAATATTATTCCTAATGGGCCATACTTGTTACCGCGGGATTTATAAACGAAGTTTATCCGAAATATTGGTTCAGGTCCTTTCGGTCGTTGGAATACTGCACCGCCACATCCCGGCGTATTTTGCCCAGGTTCACAAGCCGCACCAGGTCGCCGTTGAGCGTATGCATTCCCATTGCCGCTCCGGACTGCATCACCGAGCTCATCTGATGGCCTTTTCCCTCGCGGATCAGGTTCAGCGCCGCGTCGGTGCCGACCAGGATCTCCGTAGCCGCGCATCTTCCCTGGCCGTCGGCCGTGGGAAGCAGGCACTGGGTAACCACTCCCTGCAGGATGCTGGCCAGCTGGGTCCGGATCTGGTTCTGTCCTTCCGGCGGGCAGACATCGATAATACGGTCGATGGTCTGGGCCGCTCCTGTGGTGTGCAGGGTGGACATAACCAGATGGCCTGTCTCAGCGGCAGTGACGGCGGCGGATATGGTCTCATAGTCCCGCATCTCGCCGACCAGAATCACGTCGGGGTCCTCACGAAGGGCGGAACGCAGCGCCGAGGCGAAGCTTCCGGTATCCCTGCCCACCTCCCGCTGATGGATCACGGACAGGTTCTGTTTATAGACATACTCAATCGGGTCCTCAATGGTCAGGATGTGATCGGACCGGCTGTTGTTGATATAGTTGATCATAGCGGCCAGCGTCGTGGATTTACCGCTTCCGGTAGGGCCTGTCACCAGAATAAGCCCTCTGGGCTGGGATGCCATGTCGCGCAGCACCGGAGGCAGCCCCAGTTCTTCCAGGGTGGGAATCGTGCTGTTCAGAAGACGGATCGTGGCGGCCAATTTCCCCTGCTGGCGGAACACATTGATACGCTGCCGGTGGCCGTCCGATGTCTGGACCGCGAAATCCAGATCCTCCCCCGCGTCCAGCTGCGGCCTCATGGAATCGGGAATCATGGAGAGGATGGCTTCCCTGGTCTCTTCTTCTGTTAACTGGAAGGGCGCCTGCTGAAGCCTTCCATGGATTCTGACCGCCATGGGAAGCCCTTCCGATATATGCACGTCTGAACACTTCAGATCCCGTGCCGTCATAATAATCTGCTCTATCGCCGGCATTTCAATTCCTCCTGCTCATGTATCTGATCTAACTGAGTCTATTTGATCTAACTGAATCTATTTGATCTAACTGAGTGTATTTAATCTAATTGATTTGAATCTCTAGGAATAATACGCAACCTTGAGAAGTTCATCCACGGTGGTAATCCCCAGTTTTACGCGCTCTACGGCGCTTTCCTTGAGTGTGCGCATTCCCTGTTCCCGCACCGCGTAATCCGTTATTTCTTCCATGGATACCCGGTTGGTAATCATTTTCCTTATCTCATCGTCGATCAGCACCATTTCGTGAATGGCGGTCCGGCCCCGGTATCCTGTGTTATTGCACATATTACATCCCTTCGCCCGGCGGACTCTTGGCACGGAAGGCCCCAATAATCCGGCTTCTTCCGCAGTCGGCTCTTCCTCCGTGGAACAATACGGACACACCTTACGCATCAGACGCTGGGCGACCACGCCCATCAGGGAACTGGATATCATATAGGGTTCCAGCCCCATATCCAGCAGACGCACGATGGAGGACACCGCGTTGTTGGTGTGGAGGGTGGAGAGTACCAGATGGCCTGTGATGGCCGCCCGGATGGAGATATTCGCCGTCTCGGAATCACGGGTCTCACCGACCATGATAATATCCGGGTCCTGACGAAGCAATGCCCGCAGACCCACATCGAAGGTCAGGCCGGCCGTGTTGTTTACCTGCATCTGATTGACTTTCGCCAGATTCTTTTCCACCGGATCTTCTATGGTGGACAGGTTCACCTGTCTTCTGGACAGATACTCAAGGATCATGTACAGCGTAGTCGTTTTACCGGACCCGGTAGGACCGGTCAGATAGATGATTCCATTGGGGGAGCGCAGCAGCCGCTGGAATTTCTTATAGTTCGCCTCATCCATACCGAACTGGTCGGAGTAGTCGATCGACGCATTATTGGACAGCAGACGAAGCACCGCTTTCTCCCCGAATACGGTGGGGATGACGGATACACGGATGTTGATATATTCCTCATTTACCTTCGTCCGAAAATGGCCGTCCTGGGGCACGCGTTTTTCCGCAATATCCATATCCGCCAGGATCTTTATACGGGCGATCAGGGAGGGATGCAGGGATCTTTGCAGCGTAACATAATCGATGATCGTCCCGTCTATTCTCATCCGGACCAGGGTCTTATCCTCAAAGGGCTCTATATGGATATCGCTGGCGTTCGTGTTGTACGCTCTTTGAAGCAGGCTGCTGAGCAGCTGTATGATCGGCGCGTCGTCATCCTCCTGCGCCACCTCCAGCTCCTCGATCTGAGGCTCGCTGCTCTGGTTCGCATTCTGGGCCGCTAATCTGGCGTCCACCTCGGAGTAATAATAATCAATGGCTTTATTCAGCGGAGCCAGCTCGCAGAGCAGGACCTCCACATTCTTACCGGTCAGCTGGCGGATGTCTTCCAGTCCATAGTAGTTGAGCGGGTCATTGGTAACCAGATACAGCGTCTGCCCTTCGGTCTTTACCGCCAGCATATGGTACTTCATGGCCAGAGGGCGGGGGACCAGAGCGACCGCGTCGGCTTCCACCGGGTATTCGGATATATTGACGTTCTTTAAGTTCAGCCGTTTTCCCAGGGCCTCCAAGGTCTGACGCTCCGTAACGAAGCCTAACTCCAACAGGACCTCTCCCAGACGCCCCCGGTGCTCCTTTTGGTAGGCCAGAGCCTGCTGAAGCTGTTCTTCTGTGATATAACCAGATTCTTTTAATACTTCACCAATCGGAATATTTTTCACGATGTTTTCCCTCTTACCTTCTCTATTTGTAGCACATGTATAATTCCATAGTTATGGTCAATGTAGACATTCCCGCATTCTCCGCGGTTTCAAAAGCACCCGCTTCGCTTGCGAAGTTATATCCGGTGATGCGGATCGAAGGCTCCTCATTTACGATATAGTCCAGCAGGCTCTGCAGCCGCTCCCTAGAACCCACCGCTTTCACGGATACATCGGAGGTGTAGATCTCCATAACGGTTCCGGTGTTAGAAGAAGCTGAACTGCCGTCTGAGACTGTTCCATCTGCGGAAGCCCCGTCCCCGGACGCCGTCCCGTCCAATTCACTTTCCGCGCTGGACGAAGTCCCCTGGCTGATGATCTCTTCCGCCTGTCCCTGGGCGGTAGTCATGGCCTTAAGCCCCATAGACGACAGGCTGTAAGGCGCGATCTGGCGCATCTGGGGATCTACGGATATGATAAAATCTTTGGCGTCCAGGCCGTAGTCCAGGATCAGGTTCGTAATCATCTTATCCACCGCCTGGTTCTCCATCACCGGATAAATATCAGCGATCAGCTGATCCCTCTGGTTTTGTTTTTCTTCCAGTTCGGTGGTATATTGAGGGATCATCGCGATGGAGGTATCCATCCTGTCCCTTGTGCTCTGTGCTTCTTCCAGATTCGCGCTCAGTTCATCCGCCCGGTTCCAGGAGGGGATGATCAAAAGTGCGGTAAACCCGGTTATAATAAGAAATATGGCCAGAAAATACAGCAATATTTTATCGCGTTTCGTTAACTTCGTTGTCATATTCTTCCCCTCACTTTCCGGCCATTTCATTCAGATAGCAGCTCACATTGATGAGGTAGTTCTGGGTCTCGTTGACGAAGACATAACCGGAATACTCGACTCTTGCGAACAATTCCGACTCTTCCAGTTTGTCTATGAAGTGATTGATCGTGGTCACGTCGACCGCTTCCGCCGTAAAATTAAAACTGCCGGTGGGAGCCTGATAGCTCTGTATATCGATGGTTACCTGCCCTTCTCCGCACTCCTTGATCGCGTCCGTCACCGAGCTGTTCGGAAGCGGATAGGACTCGATGGCCTGAAGCGCGTATTCGTCCTGGGACACATAACTGCTGAGCACCGAGATCTGCCCGGCCAGGTCCTGAGACTGGGTATAAGCCTCGACTACGGAAGGGTCGGTGATATAATCGTTCACCTCATCTAACTGAGACTGCAGGCCTATATTTCTGACTATCAGAACTGTGCTGGCCACGATGCACACGATCAGCGTGACTGCGGCCGGGATCGCTTTCAGCCAGAGCTTTTTCCCGCTGCCCGCGGTCTTTGGCTTCTTTTTATATTGTACGTAAAAGTTCATATCTTTTCCTGCTGCGCTCATCGTTCCACCTCACCTCACCACAAAATTTCCGGCCGCGTAGATACAGTCACGCAGCGCCGGTCCGCTGATCTGCCCGTCCGGTTCCGCAGGCACGTGGGCAACAGAGGGCATGGCCACAGCCGGGGTGTCCGGGAACAGCGCTGCCTGGAGATTGGTATTCAGAGAACGGATACTGTCCACACACAGCTTTTCATTTTCCTTGGAAAATCCGCCTAAGAATACATCGGTAATCGCGTACTCACTGCGTTCGGAAGCGTGGAACTGGAGAATACCGCTTACATTCCTGGCGATATCCAGCGCAAATCCTTCGGTCCCGTGTTCCTGGAACAGCCTGGAACGGCTGGAGTATTTATATTCCCCGTTTACGATCAATGTATTAACCAGATTATCCCCGTCCAGAAGCTCCAGGATACAGGTTCTTCCACGAAGCGCCGGATGAATGTCCAGAATCTTTAATTCCGCAGCCAGAGCCACATTGACACCGGATACGCTGATTTTTAACTTTTCAAACAGCTGCACATAGCTGCCGATAAAGTCCCTCTCCGCGGCAGCGGCCAGTATCTTGAGCATCTTGCCGTGAGAATCTTTTTTCAGGATCATATAGTCGAACAAGAGCTTCTCCCGGTCTCCCAGGTCAGAAAATTCCCGTTTTACCAGCTCCTGCAGTTTATTCCCCTTCACAGCCGGCAGGGTTAAGATCTTGGTAACGAACTTGGTGCTGTCGATTACCAGCCCCACGTTGGTTCTTGGAAGCATATATTGGCTCCAGAGCCGTCCCAGGCATTCCGCAAGTTCCGGCTCGCTGGTTATGACTCCGTTGATCAGGCTGCCTTCCGGCGCCCTGGCCTGAACCATATTTTTCACGGATACCTTTGAGCGGCCGCCGGAGCCGGTCAGGATCTGTATATTTTGATTTGATAAATAGATGGACGTATTCACGTTAAATTTCCTCCTATCAGGCTCCGTAAGTTTCGATTGCGTTGTAGGACTGGAAGATGGGCATCAGCACCGCGATCATGACGAATCCGATGACCAGGCCCATAATGATGATCAGGACCGGTTCCATCATGGTAACCATCTTGCTCAGTGCCTGATCCGAGTCGAATTCCAGCGACTCCGCGATGGAGTTCAGCATATTTTCCAGGCTTCCTGTCTCTTCGCCGACCAGAATCGTAGAGGACAGTTTAAGTTCCAGCCCGTCTACATCCCGCAGCGCCTTCGAAAGGGGTTCGCCCCGGCGCACCTGGTCGATGACCGCATCGAACTGGGCCTCGATGTATTTATTGCCAACTGTCCTGCGTCCGATCTGAAGGGACAGCAGCATAGGAATCCCGCTGCCGTACAGGGAGCTTAACGTTCTGGCGAAACGGGCGGTATAGATTACCCGCAGCAGTTTGCCGACCTTCGGCAGCTTTAGCTTTAACGCATCCCAGCCGTACCGCACCTTCGGCAGCCGAAGAAGCAGATGAACCGCGAATACGAGAATCACGATCACAGCCAGAATCACAGCCCAGCGGTTGATAAACGCGTCGCTGCAGGCCAGCACGATTCTGGTGATAAACGGTACTTCATCCAGCATATCAAAGATCGGCTTAAACTGGGGAATAATGTATACCATGACGAAGACCATCACCACCAGAAGCAGGAACAAAAGGATAGCCGGATAAATCATAGCGTTCTTGACTTTTCCGTTCATCCGGTGCTCTTTGTCATAATGATCGGCCATCCGAAGCGCGGTCTGATCGATACTTCCGCTCTCTTCCGCGGAACGCATCATATGTACCAGCAGGTCGGGAAATACGTTTCCCTGGGCCTCCATGGCTTCCGATAAGGGAATACCCTGGCGGATCTGCCGCAGGATCTCGTTATAGACCTTCTTCGTCTTGGGATTCAGTCCTTCCTCCTGGGCGATAATATTTAACGTCCGCACAAGCGTAACGCCGGCGTTCAGAAGCGTACCCAGCTGCCGGCAGAAGTCCGCCAGCACATCCGCTTTCAATCTCCGCTCGTTATGTTCCCTGGTTACCTCATCACAGGAAACCAGGTATTTATTTCCTTCCCGCAGCTGTTCGTACAGCTCGTCTTCCCCGGGCGCCTCGGCCTCTCCCCGGATCGTTTTGCCGTCCAGGTCCTTGGCCGTATACTTATACCTCGGCATGTCCTCACCTATTTTCTATTTGGATTCTTATTATAAAAACTGTAAATACCAGTCTATCAGCATCTGGCCGCAGAACATGGCAAATACGACTCCTGCGCACAGAAACGGCCCGAACGCAAAGTGGTCTTTCCTGCCCTTTTTCCTGGATAAAAGCAGATACGCTCCGTAAATGCCGCCCGTCAGAACCGCCGCCACAAAGGCCGTCAGGCAGAGCTTCCAGCCCAGATACAGGCCGCAGGCGGCCATAAGCTTTATATCACCGCCGCCGAAAGCGCCGGGCACCAACAGGGTAATGAGAAGCAACGGCACACTGACCGCGAAGACGCCGATCAGCCGCTCCAGCCAGCCGGTTTCCGGAAATGCAAAAAAAGAAACCAGACCGCAGACAGCGGCAGCCAGGACGAATCCGTTGGGAATCTCCATCGTGTCCCAGTCCACAAACGCCACGACGGTCAGAACCGCCAGTAAGGCAAACGCCGTCAGGAACCGAAGGAACCCCTTCCACAGATCGCCCTCCCAGTCAATATATACCGCCATGCACAACAGGGAGGAAAGCCCTCCCAGGATCTCCACCAGAGGATACCGGAGGGAAATATGGGCCTTACAGTACCTGCATTTTCCCCGCAGGAACAGGTAACTGAGCACCGGGAACATGTCCGGAGCGCCCAGCGTGTGTCTGCAGTCCGGACAGAAGCTGCGTCCGCCCACAAAGGAGATCTTACGCGGCACCCGGTAGATCACCACGTTCAGGAAGGAAAACAGCGACGCTCCGAAGAGAAATATTAAAATGGCAATGATCGTCTGTAGTAGTTGTATCATAGGTCCTCTTTCGCAGTTCTGAGATTGGAGTATGTTATATTTTACCAGATATATTCCCCATTCTTAATGGTCCACCCCTCATTCTCTCCCTCAGGGGCGTGGCCCGGGGCATAGTAGAACGCAGCCTTCTCGCCGGATTGGAAGATCAGGCTCTCAATCCGGTTCTTCTCGATCTCCAGCTCCGCCAGGGAGCCTGTTCTCATTTCCGCCAGAGATGCGATCTCTTTCGCCAGCTCCGTATCCTTTAGCGGATCGTTGATCCGGAATTTGGAAATGGAGACGTCCTGTTCTTTTCCATAGTGCTCTGCCAGCACGGTTCTGGCTGCTGTCAGGACTCTTTGGCCTTCCGCCATAACACTTTTATCTTTTGCCTTGTCGATGTAGCCCGTTAAGGTCGGAACCAGGAGGGCGATCAGGATCACAATGATGACCAAAACTACGATCATCTCGGTCAGGGTAAAGCCCTTCCGGGAACGGAAGGCAAAAGCTTTTGTTTTTATCTTGTAGCCGGGCATGGATGATAACTCCCTTCAAATCTTGCAGTTGTATGTTAACTTCCGTTAACGGTATACATACTGGACCTGGCTGCCGGATTTTATGCATATATCGTAATTCTATGGATAATATTCAGTTTTTGAATTATCCCCAGAAATTATTTTCTGTTTTAATGAGTGCGGCATCAGCTGCCGTTGATGAGATGATTGAGTTTCGAAACATCCCACTGGTTTTCATTGTTTACCTTTTGATAGGTAACCAAATAGCCTTTTTCTATGTAGATAAACTGCTCGGGCTGACAGGTGTCGGCGTCCCATTTCAGCAGGTAGATCTCGCCCTGGCAGTCGGCGGTGGTTTGCACTTCGTTCAGAATGCCGGGGGCAAATCCGTAGCTTCCGTTCCCATCCTGGAACGGGGTGTTGGTGGCGCGGCAGTCCAGCCCTACGGAGTACATGGACAGTTTTACATTTTTGGCTTCCGCCAGGATGGACCTGGCGGAGGCCTTGTTGGTGTAGTGCAGGGTTATTGGGACCAGCACTGCAATTAGAACCAGGGTTACCATGAGAATGATTAACAATTCTACCAGGGTGAAGCCTTGGGTTGTGGTTTTATTTTGTTTTTTTGGATTCTTTGGTTTCATTCTCATAGGATCACCATTTTAACCTTGGATTAATTCATAATCTCATAAATACCGGCTCCATTAGGGAGTAGTAGTCGTCGTCTTGCCAACGGTCCAGCCTGCAGAAGTATAGTTAGCTGTTTTTCCACCATTAGAGTATTCAATACTGATTACTTTATAATCTTTAATCTCTAATTTAACAATTTTACCGTTTGCCGGCATTTCCGCTAATTTGGCAATTGCTCCCTGATCATTTTCTGTAGTCGCATTGGTTATATCTGCATATGTAACTGTTCCGGGAGTCGTCGCATTGGCACTCTCTAATTTTTTACTCTCCCCGTATCTCTCAGAAACAACCGTTTGAGCCGCAGTCAGCACCATCTTACCTTCAGCCATCACGCTCTTCTCTTTCGCCTTATCAATATACCCCACTAATGTAGGTACCAGTAAAGCGATCAAAATAACGATAATAACCAGTACAACAATCATTTCTGTTAATGTGAAACCTTTTTTTGATTTTTTGATTTTGTTCAACATTATTAAATTCCTCCTTTAAACTATTCAACTGTCCAGCCTTCTGTATCTGTAGAATCTGTTGCCAATGACCCTGGCGCATTATATATCGCTTTTTTACCTCCAGAGGTATATTCAATCTTGGTCACTTTATAATCAACAACATTGATGGTTGCACTACCGTCCTTCGTCATCTCTGCCAGCTTAGCAATTTCTCCTTTATTATCAGTTCCATTTTCATCCGCTTTCGCAACCGTATATGTACAAGTTCCCGGATTAGTGGCTGTCGCACCTGTTCCATCTAATATTGCACTTTCTCCATATTTCTCCGACACCACCGTCTGCGCCGCAGTCAACACCATCTTCCCTTCTGCCATGACGCTCTTCTCTTTCGCCTTATCAATATACCCCACTAACGTAGGTACCAGCAAAGCGATCAGAATAACAATAATAACAAGTACAACAATCATTTCCGTCAATGTAAACCCTTTTTTGTCTTTTCTTGCATTTCGCAATTTTTGCATTAATTTCATCTCTAAATCCTCCTTAATCCTTTTTGTAATTTAATATATTGTAAAAGTGATTACTTTTTGTTACCTAAACCGATGAAGATTCCATACACACCGTAACTCCCATTCTCATCTTTACCCTTCACAAAACGCAACCACTGAACATCCTCAAATCTGTTCATTCCGCCCGGCGTTATCCTCCGGCCTCCGCTTGAGCCGTAATCTTATCCGCCGTCAGATCCAGACATTCCAGATACCCGGTCACAGTCCGGGAGTAATAAGGGCTTTCAACAGTTAAAGTATACTTTATTTTGTTGTCATTGTCTGCCCACTTTTCAAATTTAAGCTCTTTTACTTCATTCTTCTTATAGAACCCTTTCCCATAATACCAGGTCGTGGGCTCATACAGGTAATCCTCCGAGTTAGGATATTTGATCCCCTCATAATCGATGATCAGCCCCTTCTCTTGATCCGCCCGAAGCGTAGCCGGATTTCCGTTCTTATCACTGTACTTAATCTGCGAAAATCCCTCCAGATCCGGATCTTCCAAAATATACAGCCCTCCGGTATCATAACCGGTGGCGTAAGTCAGCTCATTCACGATCGTTTCCGACACGATTCTGACTTCATCCTCCACCCGGTTCATGGCGTTCAGCCGCAGATAGATCTTTGTGTAAGGCGAGATCAGCGCGGTGGCGGCAGCCATGAAGATCGCCGACAGCGCAAAGGCCACGATGACTTCCACCATGGTAACGCCTCTGTTATTCTGCTTTTTCTTCAATCTGCCACCTCCTTCGACCGGCCGGCCTTCTCTTACCGTGGACTTGCTATTCCTCTATATAATAGATCTGTCTGTCCGCGGGCTGATCCGTTTTGGTCACACCCGTATCGGCTTCTCCCATGTCCTCTCCGAACATGCTGATGTGAACCCTCTGATGCTCCCCGTCCTGCCCTGTATAATAGGCATTGGAAGCCGCCTCCGTCTTTTTCCAGATCTCCTCGGCCTTTTGCGAGAGATTCCCAGAGAATACCACCGACTGCCACATCATGGCCATACAGAGCATCAGTATGGAGAAGGACACCAGGACCTCCACCAAAGTAGATCCCTCCTGATTTTTCCTCATGGTCATTCCCTCCCCGACGGGCTCCAGGTTCCAAGCCAGTCATCCTTTGTGACCGCCTGGCCCTGTTCCACGGCCCGGTACGTCTTCTCATATCTGCCGGTGATGCTGTACTGCTGGTCATCCACTTCGCACTTTACGACTATAACCAGTTCACAGTGCAGTTTATCCGGATCGTTCCGGTCGGAAGTCTCCCAGTAAACCTGCGTGGATATATGCCCGAACTTTTCGTTTGCCGGGAAAGCGGGATCATCCGGCTGTAACACCGCGTCCGTTTTCTTGATCGTTTCCGACGCTCCATGTCCTACCGTACCCGGGTCATAATCCATCCAGGACGGATCTTCCAGCTGTTCATTTATCTTCGCGCAGAAAGCGCTTTCTCCCGGGTCCGTACCCAGCTGCCCCTTCAGCCATTCGCTGAAGGTAATCGCCGAGATCCGGCTCTGTTCCTGGGCAAAGGACTGGTTCGCCCTGCTGACGATCAGGGTGGCGGACAGCAGGATCGAAAGGGACAGGGCCACGAACAGGCACATCAGACACATGACCACGATCATGGTATACCCTTTTTGAGCGTCCGCCCTCTCTTTTCTCTTCTTCCACCCATTAACCATTCGCATCACCTCCGGTTTCCGCAGATCTGCCCGAAGGGACCGGCTCATTTATAATATCATAGCCGCTGTCTGTTTGGATCCAGGCACTTTTTTCCATTACTTCATACCTGCCTGTATCATCCGGAACCGCCTGAATGACTGCCTTCCTGGTGGGCGCATAGGGCTTGGTATTCTCGTGGATACCGCCTTTTTCATTTCCTGAAGCATCCACCTCGCTGCCGTCCGGCAGCTGTAACTGATAGCTGATATTTCCGGTACTGTCCGTAGTGACGGAGAGCACCGCCTGTAATTTCAATGTATACTGGTAGGTTCCCTGCACCGCCGTATCCGTCCCGGTCAATGTATTCTCATACAGGGTAAACACCTGGGTCTGAGGCGCGTCAGGCCTGGATGCTCCGGTCAGCCCGGCCCCCAGGGAACCGTCCGCATTCAGCACATTCACGGCAGGCGCGCCACCGCTGTCCACCCCGATCCGGAACCGGTATGTCTCTTCCTGAGACGGGCCGCCGCTTCCGTCGCCTGCTTCTTTTTGCTGGATCAGCTCCAGATCATACTGCTTCGCAAACCGGACCGGCCGGAACGACAGCACCGGATGATTGACCCGGATCTTTTCCACACTGCTTGCGCCGTCCAAGCCCAGTACTCTGGTCTCGCTGTGTTCCACCGTCTGCTCCGCATATGTCCATGAAGGAACATCCAGAAGCCCCTTCGGCAGCTGATAGATCTGCCATCCGGTCCAATTGGAACTCACCTGCCCGTCAGATGCGCTGCGCACCCGCAGCCAGAGATATTTTCCTGCATTTTCCGGGCCCAAAGCAGCCCGGTCCGCGCCGGCGGACAGATTTCCGAAGGTAAGCTCCGATGACGACAGCGTACCTCTCATCACTGCGGATTCCGTATCTGTGCCTCCCGGCTCATAATCGGATGTCTTCCCATCCCGGACCGCATACTCGCATTTATAATATCCGTCTCCGGCCGCGCCGGTAACGCGGAATTTGAAGCCCGGATTTTCGAATTCATCCAGCGGCAGATTTGGATAGCTGCCTGCTTCCTGATCCGTTCCTGAACTATTCTGGTGATACATGCCAAAACCACTCACCGCCGGAGGTTCCATCCTGGCCGGTACGATCACCGTAACCGCGTCGCTGGCATAAGAATTCTGATACCCCGAGTTGGGTTTTGCCACCGCCGTCACACTGACCAGTATCGTATCGCCGGCCTTGAACGCGGACAGCTCCCCGCTCTCAATCTGAACCTCTTTCTGCGTCACCGCGGCTCCTACGGAGACGGAAGCCTTGACAGAGGTATCCCCCTGTTTTGTAAAGATCAGCGTATATCCGGCCAGGGCGGACGTATCGGTTAATCCGCTCCAGGATATCCGGTATTTTAATTCATCCACGTCTGTCAGAGAAGCCGTAGGCCTTGTCACCGACGGCAGCCGCAGCGTCAGCGGATACACCGCGCTTCCGGTACTGGACACAGACACGCCTTCCTGTCCGTTACGAGTTACGCTTAGTTCCACTCTGCTGTAATTCCAGTTGGTACCGTCTATCTGCAGCAGATTGGTATTCAATTTCTGCCTGGGATAGAGAACCGTCTGTATCTCCGCTCCGGCCGCGCCGCTGTAGCCTGTGAGCATCACCTCATACCCGTTGGGATTCAGATTGCCCTGATCCCATTGGAAGCGGTAGACCGCCCGGCCTGTGGATTCATCCACCGTGTAATTCGGATCGATCTGCGGTGCCGGTTCCCGGCGGGCCGGAAGGCCTTTCGCCGCATACTCGCCGTAAGAACTGTAGTCATTTAAATGCTCCAGCACGGTACTCTGCATCTGTCCGTTTTTCGGGTAATAATATTTGGCAATGCCGCTCTCCCAGGGATAATACCGTATGATAACCTCTTCCCCGGCCCCCCGGTTCATCAGCGCGTCGATCTGCTCTTCGGAAGTAAGCTCAAGCTCTACATCGGCCAGCGCCCCGTTCCTCTGCAGCGAGGCGATACTGCTGGCTATGACACGGCCGCTGTCCTTACCAGCCGTCTGATCCCGGATAATCATATCCACCCGGTAGACGATACTCCGGTGCGAGCCGGTATCCTGCATCCTCATCTGCATCTGGTACTTAAAGTCCTCCGAGGACGTGCCGCGGAATGTTCCCTGATTCGTCACTGCCGCTTTCAGAACGCTGTTTGGCGACATGATATACTGCATGGAAGAGAACTGGGAACTATTATAACCGTCCGCACTGGCCACCGCCCGGAACGTGTAATCCGCCGTACTGCCCTGGGTATATATGTGGTCATTATTCTGATTGATTGATTTCTGTCCGGTCTTACTGTCTGTCAGCGGCGTCGTACTATTGCCGCTGTATACCTCAATCTTCCATCCCGGAATGTCCGCATAATCTTCCTGATTTTCGATCATCAGGTTTCCTTCTATCCTGCCCGCAGACTGATAGCCTAAGTACAATACCAGTTCCGGCGCCGGAAGTGTCTTTCTGGCCTTCTGATCCTTCAGGGTAATGACATCCGATGCCGCGTATCTGCCATCATCGCAGACCGCCCGGATGGAAATATCAAATGTATCACATTCTTCGCCCAGGCGGAATTCCATTAGGTCCTGCATTCCACTTGCATATATGGTCTTCGTAAATACAGGCGCCCCGTCCCCGTCCTTTTTCCCGGTAATAACAATCTCATACCGGTCCGTGTATAATTGAGTCGCAGTGTCCGGCTTCCAGGATAATGTGTAAAAATCATCCGTTCCGGGTGTCACCTGCGCCGTCCACGGCATATTCAGCTGCTTCAGAGCTCCTGCCGGATCGGAATACACCAAACGGTAAATATCAAAATCACCGTTAAAGTCCCTGTGTACCGTACTGCTCTGGGAGAAGTCCTGTTTTATCTGTGACGCGTCATATCCATATTCGTCAGGCAGATACAACTTTTGAAACTGAAGTTTTGCCCAGTCTTTACTGTCGGTTTTCAGGGTCAGCTGAGCCTGCGGCTCATTTGCAGAACAATTCGTATCATTCCAGAAATTCTTTTTGCCGGAATTATTATAGTAGGACAACTGGTAAGGCGGTCCGGAGTTATTCTGTCCCTTATCGTATCCGATGTAATAGTTGTTTTTCCCGTTAAGACCGGATGCCATTGTAGTTTTTGACGTATTCAGGCAATAATTCATGTCAAATGTACTGCCGGAAATATCTCCGATTCCGTAGAAAGACTTGCCCGTATCACTTCCCAAACCGTAATTTACACACCGGTATAGCTTTATGTTCAGGTTCGCTTTCTTGCCTGCCCCTGCGGTGATGCCGGATGCCCGTTCTCCTTTGCTGTTGCCGATCAGGCCTGCATTATAACAGTCCGCTATAAACAGGTTCAACTTGTTCTGATTCGTATTAAACGCTCCGCAGATACCAGCCACCGACATATTTCCCGTGTTTTTGCCGTGGATGCTGCCTTCATTCCCGCAGCGTATCACATTGATCTTAATGCCATTCTGATTTATCCATCCGGAACCGATGATTCCGCCAACCGATAACAGGGATTTGCCGGCGTCGCTGTCATTCCCGTTGGTACTGATCTCTCCATAGTTAACGCACTCGGATACCGTACCGCCCAGATCACGCCAGTGTCCCACGATACCGCCGCTGTCGCTGTACGTCGTATTCACGCTTCCCCGGTTCGTACATTTGGATATCAGGGTGCCGCTGTTTAACCGGTTGACCTGGCCTCCGACGATTCCGCCGGCTCCCCAGCCGCCGTAGACAACGGCCCTGTTCTCACATTCCAGGATTTCATACCCGGACTGGTTCACTCCCGCGATTCCTCCGGCATAGTCTCCTTCGGTTTTGCTGTAGTTATTGACGATATTCCAGTCGCTTCCGGTGGAACACCCGGTCAGACGGCCCGTAGGCCCGTTGATTCCGGTGATCCCACCCAGGATTCCGCGTCCGTTTTTGTTATCGGCAGCACGGTCGCCCAGCCACACCGGGAAACTGCTGTCCTCATAGCCGGATGCCCCGCTGTCCGTGATGATTCCATAATTATCCCCTGTGATACCGCCGGAGTAACCGTTGGCTACCATCAGGCTCACCTCGGAATTGGCGGTACTTTTTAGGCCTGAACCACGGATCGTACCCATCTTTTTATTTTGGCCAGCGATTCCGCCGGCAAACACCGCGTCCTGTCCTCTTTCCAGGAATCCCCCGGATAATTTGTTGTCAAAGGTACTGCTGGTTTTGCCGATTACCGTTCCGTCCAGATAGCAGTTTTCAATAACCGCCTCCTGCGTATCGCTGCCGTTGATTCCCGCGATACCGCCGATTCCATAGGCAGTTCCGCCCGTGTAGGTGCTGACCGTTCCGGCATAGGAATAATCGGAAATGTTACCCAGATTGGCGCCGGTAATCCCTCCGATATTTCCCTTTAACGACTGGGCTCCCAGCTCCACCGAAGGGTCCATAACCCTGATTTGTCCGTCGGAACTGCGAATCTGAGCGCCCGGACCGTTATAGCCGGCCACTCCGCCTATTGATGATCCGTTTACATTGGACACGATCACGGCGTCTGTCACTTGTTTTACATTACCGGTCCGGCCCGCATCCTCGATGACCGCCTGATTGTATCCTGCGATTCCGCCGATATAGTTTTCCGCTTTGGCGGTTAAGCTGTTCGATACATTTATCGCGGAGTCCAGCCAGCATCCCTTTATCATACCGTTGTTCCAGCCTGCGATTCCGCCTACATAGCCGGCTCCCTGCACCTGTACGGTTTCCACGAAGCTCTTACAGCGGCTAGATTCGATCCGCGCATTTTCATTATTGCGGGCTGTAATGCCCCCTACGTCACCGCTTGCCCTAACGATACCGGCATACGTGCAGTTGAGAATCCGGCCGCCATTTTCCGCTGAGATCCCTCCGGCCAGACCGCTGTCTGACTGGACCGTACCGGAAGTGATCCACCCGGATATCTGTCCGGTCTGATCCTGATACCCGGCGATTCCTCCGGCTCTGCCGGATGTGGCCTGCACATCATAACTGAGCAGCATCTGATCATCCGAATCCCGGACCCCTCTTAGGTTCCCCTGATTATAACCGGCCAAGCCTCCTACATTATCCGCTCCGGCCACCACAGGCTTATCGTCCGCATAAGCCGCAGTCTGATAAATGCGGCCTTCCGGCAGATTCAGTCCTGTGATTCCCCCTATGTTTTCTCCGGTTCCGGATACGCCGACAGAGCTGCGGATGAAGCAGGCCGTGATCGTCCCCCGGTTCTGCGCGGCGACACCGCCCACATTTTTCCCGGTACCGCGAACTGCGCTGTCCTGGCCCTTATAGCTCACTCCGCTGTCCAGAATCAGTCCTTCTTCGTCATTGTAAGCTACCAGGCCTCCCACGTCGCTGCCTCCGGTCACCTGCCCGGTCAGCGTACATTTCTGCACCGTTCCTTTATTCAGACCGGCTACGGAACCGATGTGATCCGAGCCGCTCAGCGATCCGATATTTCCACAGTTCCGGATCGTTCCCAGGTTGACTTCCGCCAGACCTCCGGTATAGTAACCTTTGGCCAGTACCTTGCCGTTCTCCACATTGCGGCAGTTGTCGATGACCATCTTCTGCGTAACGATTCCCGCGATTCCGCCGGCATAGGAAAACGTAACGTCTTCCCTGCTGTCCAGCGCGGGATCCGCAACCGCCCTCTGGGCCTGAACGATGGCGCTATTCTGGATATTCCTGATCTCCATCCTGGTGTAGGGCACGTTATAGCCCACGACTCCGCCCGCATAGAGGGGCGCTGTGACACCTTTTAACCGGTTATTATACTCATCGGTTCTTCCTTCGAAAACCAGCCTGCCGTCCGTGTGGCTTCCCGCCAAGTCCTCCGCCAGGATATCCTCCACCGACCCGGGGGCGCTCAGCCGACGGACCATATCACCGATCCGTGCTGTCGCCGACCGGTCGTTGAGCGTCAAGCAGGTATAGCCTGCATAGCCGCCGGCGCAGGCCCCTTTCTCCGGCTGCTCCGTATCCTGGGATACCACATCGCCCAGGAAATTATTCACCGAACAATCTATCACGATCTCCTGGTCCGCATCCGCCGCCATGATAAGTCCGCCAAAGGCTCCGCCCACATAGTAGCTGCCTTCCACCAGATTCGGGTTTGATTGTATCCGGTTCTGTTTTCCAGCTATGTCCGTGAATAATGCCGAAGTCGTATTCAGGCCGATATATCCGCCTGTGAAATTCTCACCGCGTATGTACCCGCCGCCCAGCACGTATCCGGTAATCCGGCCGCTGTAAGCGCTGTCGCTTCCGGACGCGGTATCCTCCGCCTGCGCATTCGCTCCCACGACCCCGCCTACATAATTCCTGCCGCCGACAATGCTGCGCACGATCAGCTCGCTTTCCCCGCTGTCGATGTAACCACAGTTGTACCCTGCGATTCCTCCGGCATAGTCCCCGGTTCCTCCCAGAATGTAGGCCTCATCCACCAGGTCCTTTCCGTTATTGGCGGAGTTCACCTTGCTGTAACAGCCCTCAAGGATTCCGGCGTTAAAGCCCGCGATTCCTCCGGCGTATCCCGGCCTCTCCACATCAGAAGCCATCGGATCCGTTACCGTGTCATCTTCCACATATCCACAGGCCGTTATAATACCCTCGTTGACCCAGCCCTTTACGACTACCTCCTTTGAAAAACGGTTGAGAGGGCGGATCGCCTTCACCTGTTCCTCAAAGTCCGGCGCGGCCTGATCCGGTTTGAAATCATCCGGAATATCCAGTTCGCCGTTAACGCCGATGATGCCGCCCACATATTCCGTTCCCACTACGCCGGCCTGGTTCTTTCTGCTCCCCGCTATCATGTATTCGCCGCCGTCCGCCTCGGCTTTTCCCGCATTGTATCCGGCGATCCCGCCGACAAATCGGTTTCCTATCACATAGGCGGCCGCATTTTTTTCATTTTCATCCCGGTTAACCGTGCCGCAGTTCTCGATATAACCATGGTCATTATATCCCACGATTCCACCCACAAACATACCCGTCAGTTTGGCGGAATCCAGACGGCCTTCCTCATCATAGGGATTACCGGCAGGCGCGCTGATACATTCTTTTATCGTACCGCCCTTGTTATAGCCGGCGATTCCGCCGATGTAAAAGCTGTCCGCTTCCCGGCCTTTCACGGCCGCATAGCTCTCACACTTCTCCGCCCTGGCTCCCGCGCCGGTTCCGGCAACAGCCGGCGGCTCCATGTAACCTGCGATACCGCCTACATAATTTCCACCGCTTACATTTCCCGCCACGTTGATTCCAGCCAGATTCCCGGCGTTCCATCCGCAGACGATTCCCACATAGTCTTCCCCCGCAGCGACGGCAGTCCGAAAAGTCAGATTCTCCACCGTCCCGGAATTGATCCGGAACAGGCCCAGATAACCGGCCGGTTCAGCCGTCAGCGAAGGAGCCTCATATAATAGGAGACCGTTAATCTTATATTTTTTCCGTAGCAGGCCCGTTTCCACCTTAACCGCAGAGTTCCTCTTTAATTCCGGGATTGGCACAAAGGCCGCGGCGGCTCCCTCCGGGAATTCAGGGCTTATAGCGATCCCTTCCGGCTTCTGTCCGTTCTCGTATACGTATCCGCGTTCCAGGATTCCCTTCTCGCCGGCCCAGATCAGATCCTGGGCTTGTATGTAGGTGATTTTCTCCGCGGCTGTCTCCTTCGCCTCTTCCGTATACCTTATGTTATTCAAATGCCTGAAATTCTTAACGGTATAGGTGACCGCTCCGGGCTCTTTCTCATCGGTTTTTTTGTCCGCAAAAAGCGCGTTTTCCGGCCCGCTCTGCTTCCATGCGCTGGTTTTATATGGTTTACCGGAAGCCTGAACCCTAGCGTAAATATTTTCAGCCTGAAGGCCCAGCCTGGTAATACTGAAAGTTTCTTTTTCCGTATTGGTATCCTGATCTACCTCATCAGGTGCAGGCGCTTTTAAAGCCGCCAGGTCCAGCGCGTCCAGCACGATAGTCAGGGAGTTGTCCTCTTCCCCGTAAGCATAAAACGGTACGCTTGGGATCACCTTCTGGACGTCATTCCCCACCGCATCATAGGAATGCCAGGTGACATCGCAGTAAATACGGTTCCTGGTATCCGTTATCCCCGGCAGGCTGTCCTCATCCGGTTCATAGGCTTTGATCCAGTTATCCTTTTCCGGCTGTCCGGATACATCGGAGTTTACAGCCAGGGAAAGCAGCGGCTTCTTGGCATCGCTGTCATAGATATCGATAGAGTAGCTTAAAAAAGAGCTCAGATGTTCAAATTCTTTGCTCATGGCCCAGTTCAGGGTCAAACGCTCATCGTTGACCAGCTGCACCCGGCTGACGGAGGTCTTCCCCTTGCTGCCCGGCGCGGCGTTTGACATATCCACATTGTAGAAACCGATGGACTTGTCTTTCCTGAACTCTTCGGAACGGTCGGAAATGCCGGTCTCGCTGTCGGAGGATTCCCCATAGGTAAAAGCCTTCTGCCTGTCGCTGTAAATCGCCGAATAGACAGTGCCGTCATAAGGATCAAACTCCAGACAGATGGAAGCGTCCAGAATGGAGCTGTCATAAATATAATCCGACAAAAGATCCAAAAGCGCCTGGGACGCCTCATCCTTTCTGGTACTATCCTTCGATATCATAAGGTAATAGAGGCGGTTTTCATATTGGTCACCCGCTATCTCAGGGTTCTTTATGCGGCTGATGTCCACCATACCCTTGTTGGCCCCATTTTTACTTTCGTCGTCCATCAGGACCTGAAGATCCTTCAGCTGGCCGTTGGCCTTATAGTGGGTTAAAGACGTCTGAGCAGCATAAAAAATCGTCTCCGCGTAATTATTATTTCTAATATAATTCGCGTGACGAATATAAGCCGTGAGCCCCAGGCCCGCGACCGATAATAATATAACCAGAATAATCAGAGTTACAATGGTTTCCACCAAGGTAAATCCGCGATTGTCTTTTTTCATAAATCTCTTCATAAAATCCCTGCTTGCTATCCTATTCTTGCGAAATCTGAAAAAGAATTTCATATAAAATACTTTCCACTGAATAAAAAAACAGTCCGGCCCAGACTACTTTCTCTGCACCGTCCTGTTTCTCGCAAAATTACAGTCAAGCGCAGCGCAAGAAAACAGTCCCCCTTTAAACGGAAGCTGGAAAGTTGCAACTGGCCGTCATATCCTTTAAAAGACTTAGACCCTATAGCTTTGCGTCACTATCTTTCGACAGTTTTGCCTTTATAAATTTTTGTTCAGTTTTGTCTTATTATACACATATTGTAAAGATAAATCAACCATTTTACACATTCCCAATTTACATAATATTAAATTGATAACCTATGTTATTTTTTTACATAATTTACAATTATCCAAGGACTTATGCCGCCCTACAAATTCTCCGTTTATAAAATCCCAAGGTAATTCATAGAATTATGTAAACTTTTTAGGACGGTTTAAAAACTTACATGTTTCCGTAATACCATATAAAGTACATCATTTGTACATCAAAGCGGAAAATCAGCATTTCTCAGGAACAAAAAACCCCTCTCAATTAAATATTCCTCCAAGGTTCTTCCTCAGGTTTGGGTATGCCCGCTGCTTAAGCCAGGGGACAGAGACGTCATCCGGGGAGCTTCCCGGCCAACAGGGTCTTTTTGTCTCCCCAAAAGCGCGGAGGGGTTGCGCCGGCAGCTGCTAAGCGAAATCGGAAAGCCGGGTTCAGGATGACCGGCGGACTTCACGTCTGACGGGCAAGAGCCTATTCACCGGGAGCTGTCACACTCACTTAGCGTTCTTTCACGGGGCTTCGCGTGCCCGCTCCTTAGAACTTGAAACCGTGAACGGTATCCGGGGATGCTCCGGGCGGCCGGGTTCTTTTGTATCTCCCTGGGAGCGCATAGGGCGGCTGCGAATACGCTTAGTGAAATCGGAAAGCCGGGTTCAGGATGCACGGC
>NZ_JAHQCW010000041.1 GCF_019042275.1 Diplocloster agilis | reverse complement strand
TAGCGGAAGATCCGCTTATATAGGGCATTGTGGGATATTAGCTCAGTTGGTAGAGCACTTGACTTTTAATCAAGTTGTCCGGGGTTCGAATCCCCGATGCCTCAGTTGTTAAAAAAGCTGTGACCGCAGTATATATGCGGGTTCACAGCTTTTTGTTATTCTGAGAAAAGAACATATATTCGTCTTGGTTATTGCCGTCAAAATGTCGTATCTCAATCCACAGGGCTACAAGACTCTGACACCACATCTTAATCATAAGAACGCGAAGTTTCTGATCAAAGTAGTAAATCTGCTCTAGACGCTCAAAGGTTGTACCATCAAAACATTTATCTGTCTGTCTTTTTATCCATAAATGGTAGATAGTATGCAGAGAAACGATAGTAACTTACCTGTTCAAGAAATTTTTGGCAGCTCAGATGGTCTTTAATTATGAGGAGTTAGGGGAGTTGAAGGGCCGAAGGTCTTTGTTCTTTCGATAGTAAAGAGCAGCACGCAAAAAGTGTGACTGCCGTGTGATTATTCATTGACAGTTATTGTAAAAAAATGGTAGTATAGATCGTATAAACAGTGTTCATTAGAATACTGTTTTTTCGTTTTATAAGTAAATGAGGGAAAGGAATGAGGGATTTGAGGAAATTAATAGCCTGGATGCTGGTGCTGCAATGTTCGTTGCAGTTATTCGCCGCTCCACCCGCTTATGCGTCTGTGGCGCCGGAGACGCCGGGAACGCATACCGAAGCGGGGCAGGACGGTTTGAACAATGTGCTGCCCAGCGAGACGCCGGCGGGAGCACAGACAAATCAGGGGCCGGAGAGCACACCGGCTGTCACGCCAACTGCCACGCCTACAGTCACGCCGGCTGTATCGCCTGCAGTGACGCCTACTGCCACACCGGCTGCCGCACCGGAAGGCGGATCACCAGCGGTGACGCCGGAAGGAACAGCCTCTAATGGGGCGGTTACCAGTGAAATGCGGCCAGCTGCGCCGGAGGAACAAAAGACAGGAGATACCGGAAATAATAAGAATACAAAGGTTGACAATACCTGTGCATTAACAGTGGAAATAGGTTTCCTGCTGCCGGAGGCGAAAAAAGAGCTGCATGTCTCTATACAGCCTGGGCAGGGGGAAGCGCTGGTGAAGACATTGGCCCCGATTACCGCCGAAGGCACAATCAATAAGCAGGCGGCAGTATTCGAGCAATTGCCGACGGGAAAATACAGTTTAAAACTGTGGGGTCCCGGGTATGAAACTTATACCCAGCAGCTTTCGTTAGACACAGAGGGGCTGTCCTACCGGGCCGTGTTCATGAACAGCCACGAGATGGACGAGTCCTACCGGGCGCAGGAAGCGCATCCCGGAGTGATCGGATATGGGGACGTGAACGGCGACGGGAAGATCGATGATTCGGACAAGGACAAGCTGATAGCGGCTTTGAAAGGGCAGGAAGCCGGCGGCTCCTGTGACCTGAACGAGGACCAGCAGGTGGATCTGGCGGATCTTCAGTATTTTACCGCCAACTATCAGGCGGCTCCCCTGGAAGCCGTGCCGTATCGGACGGTTCTAACTTCCGGGATGCAGGTGCAGGTTACTGAGCCGAACGTGACGGTTCATGGGGAACTAAAGGATATCCTGGAGGATAACGGATCCTACGTAAGCATGGGACTTGGCGCAGATCAAGATATTACTCCGGAACAGCCGGTTCAGCTTGAGATTGAGACCGGTTCTGTTGTCATGGAAGGATTTGCGATACATCCGCCGGTAAACTCGGATAACCGGATTCAGGAGGCAGAGATTACGCTTACGCTGGAGGACGGCAGTACGCTTAACTGTCCCGTACGGACTAAGGCGGCCTATTTCCGGGCCAGATCGTTAGGGCCTGAAGCGGTTATCGAAGCGGACGGAACGATTGTTGTAAATCTGGGTAATCAGATCGCGGTGAAAAAAATCACGATCAAAGTGACAGATACCAGCAGCAAGAAGCTGGCGGATATCGCTCAGGTGGAATTTTTGAACCAGATGGAAGACCGGATTCCGGCGCCCCAGATGAATATTCCGAAGAATCTGACTGCAGAACCGGGCAGCCGGGAGATTACGGTCAAATGGAGCCGTGAGACCAATGTGACCGGGTATGAGGTGAAAGTGACCAGCGGGGATAATACCCAGATCTTTTTCACTGCACAGAACAGTCTGAAGATCACCACTTTGAATAATGAGAAGCTTGAAAATAAAGTGGCTTATGAGATCAGCGTCCAGTCTGTCAATGATGAGTGGCGAAGCGGCTACTCCGAATCCATTGAAGCGGTTCCGGTGGCCACCAAAGTGCCGGACCCTCCCGAAAATGTCTCGGTAGCCAGTCTGTACAGAGGATTAAAGATTTCGTGGAAGAATATGAAAGATACGGACTCCTATACCCTGTACTACAAGAAAGACGGAGAGAGCCAGTATCAGGAGGTTTCCGGAATAAAAACAGTCACTTATAATCTGGAGGGGCTTAATAACAATACAAAGTATTATATTTATCTGACCGGCACCAATGAGGTGGGGACCAGCAAGGCGTCTGCCATTTACACGGGAACCACGAAGAACAGCCAGGTCAAGGTTACCAGGTACCAGCTGATTAACCGTCAGAAAGAGGGAAGCCCGCTGACGGATCATATCGAAAGCGTCACCACGGACGGATATCTGCAGGGCCAGTACCCGGACGGGTTTGATCCGGCCTGGGTGGTGGACGGCGATTATGACACCTATTATTATTCCAACTCCAATGCACAGCTGGCGGGAGTGACGGTTACTTTTGACCGGGAATATACGATGGATCATCTGATCCTTTCCGCTTATCAGGGGGAAGGATACGGTTCATTTGCAAAATGGCAGATCACTGTATGGGATGCGCAGGGGGCCGAGAACGTGTATGGCAGCGGGGATATCGGTAAGGGTGTTACGACTGCAGGCGTGTCCGGGGCGTCGAATACCATTCAGGTAAACTTCCCGAAATCAGAGGTGAAGAAGATCCGGGTACGCTATACCAGGTATTACGCAGATCCCGTCACCATATCGGAACTGAACTTCTATGAATACAGCCCGTTGGAAGACGAGATCAACGCCCTCTGGCAGGATGATCTGCATATGATACTGAAAGATTCGGTTACGCTTGACGGCCTGAACGATCTGAGAGACCGGGTGAGCGCGCCTGACGCGGTGAGCGGCGATCCGCACCCGAAGAAAGACCTGCTTCTGCGGGAGTTGGATAATGCGGTGGCGGTTCTGAACGATACCGGTCTGGACGCGCCGTTGTCCATCGATACAGCCGTTTCCTCCGCGTATGACGGCCAGACGGGATTTGCCGGCGGATTGAATTCCGGGCAGTCCCTTGGGGTTGTGGCCAGAAGCGGGGAAGTGCTGAATGTCTATGTGGGAAGCGCCGGTAAGAAAACAGGAGATAACACGAATCTGCGTCTGGTAGCCACTCAGTACCATGCGGAGGCCAGCGCCTGGAGCAAGACCGTGGTTGAAACCCTGAAAGTGGGTATGAACGAAGTGGCAATTCCCCAGATCTCCAGCCTTAATATGGAACTGGGCGGTTCCTTGTACATAGAATATAAGGGGAACAACGCGAACGAAAAATACAGCGTCCGGGTAAGCGGAGGAACAGCCATACCGGTACTGGATCTGTCGAAAACAGCAGAAAGTGACCGGATGGCGAAGATCACGGCATATGTGGAGAAGTTAAATTCCTACACGGACGGATTGGAACAAAGACATCAGCAGGAGCATGAAAAAGAAGGTACGAACTGTAACTTTGCTTACCGGCCTCAGGATTGTATCAATAATGAGACGGAAATCGTTCTGGACCGGGTGCTTTTGTCCGTGCCGGCCACACAGATTCTGGCAGGGCTTGGAACAGGCACGATAAATGAGCAGGCGCAGCAGTTGAACCGTTCCATGGACGCCATGGAACGTATGGTGGACCTTTTTTATCAGCATAAAGGACTGGGTACCTATACCCAGGAGCAGAAGAACAATCCGGACTTTATGGCGGCCTATGGCAATAAGAATAACCTTCCGGTCACCAGACTGAATATCCGTTACATGAGAATGTTCAGCGGCGCGTTTATGTACGCCGGAGGAAAACATATCGGAATAGAGTTCGGCTCTGTCAGCGGCCTGTCCGCTTCCCCTTCCCTGGTCAGTGAGGAAAACGGGAAATGGTCCGAGGGCAGATTCTTCGGCTGGGGAATCGCTCATGAGATCGGACATGAAATCAATCAGAGCCAATACGCCATAGCTGAGATTACCAACAATTATTTCTCGGTGCTGTCCCAGGCTCATGATACCAACGACAGCGTCCGCTTCCGGTACGAGGATGTCTATGAGAAAGTGACTTCCGGCACGGCGGGAAGGGCGTCCAATGTATTTACGGCGTTGGGTATGTACTGGCAGCTGCATCTGGCTTACGATAAGGATTATAACTATAAGACGTATGAGGATTACGAGGAACAGTTCAAAAACCTGTTTTTTGCCCGGGTTGACGCGTACGCCCGGAATACGGCTATTGCCCCGGCACCCGATGGTGTGAAGCTCACTCTGGAAGGAAAAGACGTGGATAATAATCTGATGCGTCTGTCCTGCGCGGCCGCCCAGAAGGATCTGCTTTCCTTCTTTGAACACTGGGGAATGACGCCCAATGAGACGACCCGGGCTTATGCCGCCCAGTTTGAGAAGGAATCCAGGCCGATCTGGTATATCAACGATGAGGCCAGAGCCTACACCATCGAAGGAAATGCCTCCACAGCCGCTCAGGCGTCGGTACAGGCATCTTTGGAGCATCAGGGCAATGCAACTCAGGTGAAACTGAATCTCAGTCTACAGGGCGCGGATAAGTCGTCCATGCTGGGGTATGAAATCAGCCGCAATGGAAAAGCGGTGGCATTTGTCACAGCCGATCAGGATCAGTATACGGATACCATTGCAACGGTGAATAACCGGGTATTTACCTATGAAGTGACGGCCTATGATAAGTGGCTGAATGCCGCGAAGCCGGTAACGCTTGAACCGGTTAAGATCTCCCACGACGGAAGTCTGGACAAGACGAACTGGATCGCGCAGACGAATATGTCCTCCGAGGAAGATACGGCAGAAGTGGGAAGCGATGACAATCCGGAGCCCGGAGTGGTTTCGGCTGTCGATAAAATTATCGACCAGGATTATGAGAATGTGTATTCCGGATCGGTGAAAAGCGGCAACGCTGTGATAACGCTTAATTTCCAGGAACTGCTTACGGTTGCCGGCTTCAAGTACACAGCCGGAGCAACCGGAACTCCGATTAAAGATTATGAGATTCAGGTAAGCGCGGATAACCAAAATTGGGAAACGGTGAAGACCGGAACCTTTGTTCTGGATGAAAACCGGACGGCGTTGGTTTATTTTAACAAGGAGAATGACAGCTGGCTCTATACCTATGACGCCTCTTATCTGCGCCTGACGGCAAAGAATCAGAAACAGGTATCCGTATCCGAAGTGGACGTATTAGGGCCCTCCGGTGATAATGTGGAGTTGACAGAGGAAGGAATCGGGATATTAAAATCCGATTACGTGCTGGATCAAAGTACAGGAGACAAAATCCCGAAGGGGTCCCTGATCTTCACCGGCGGCTATAAAGGAAATCCGGCCTACAATGCGCTGAAGCTGTATAACCAAAAAGATGAGCTGATCGAAGGAGTACAGGTAATCTTTGCGGATGTACCGGCCCATGGCGAACTTGGAGAGACGGAAAACGGTTATTGGGTTTATTATATAGAGCCGGATCAGCTGAATAATGTCATGACGGAAGGAATCAGCAAGATCCGGGCCGAACTCTACCGTGTGGACGACGCCAACACGAATCTGGGTGAAAGACTGGTAAGCGACACGCTGTGGACTACCATGCCGGTTAATCTGCCCGATATCGAACTGAATGGGACCGGGTCCCGGTATCAAATGGAGGATCAAACGAAATGAAGGGAAGGAGAATATCAATGAAAAATAGAATGATCATGATGTTGGTGCTTCTTCTCGTACTGACAATCACAGCGCCGGTAACCGCCTATGCGGATGCCGGCGGGACAGGCCCATTACAATACGAGGTAACCAACCGAAATGAAATCCATATAAACCTGCAGAACCTCACAGATGAAACGATGCGGTCTTTGGATATAGAATTGAAACTGGAGGCGGCTACAGGGAGCGCGGGAGAAATAAAATTCGACTATTCCAACCAGATTAAAAGCCGCGCCCTTGTATATGAAGCGGCTTATGATGAGCAGACCGGTCTGCTGCATCTGATCGTATCCGGCAGAGAGTACCTGTTGGATGAAGGCCAGACAGTGCTGGAGTTAGGAATCATTACGGTGGCCGATGAGAATCAGGCCGGAGTAAATCTAAAGATAACTCCGGAAAAATTAAATACTGCGGGAAATACCCGTGAGGTTCAGAAGCTGGCGGCTGAGCAGATGCCTGGGGCATCGACGGTTGTGATACCTTCCGCCGATGATCAAAAGCCAGGTGAAAGCCCGGCTCCAACGGCAAGCCCCGCTCCGACCGAAGCGCCTCAGGTGACGGCAAGTCCGTCCCCCACGCCGGTTCCGACCGTAACACCCCAGACAACGCCGACGGTAACAGAAAATCCGAAGCAGAACTCTACCGCATCCGGCAGTAATTCCACGGATCAAACACGTACGGTCAGCGCGGCAACCACAGGAGACTATAACCCGATCGCCATATATATCGTGATCGGAGTGCTGGCCATCGCCGCGATTGCTGCCGTGATTGTCATGCGCAGAAAGAAATAATACAGCATACATAGGATGCACCCCGGCGCGCAGGTAACGATAGCGGCCGGGGTGCATTTTATTTATCCCATTGAAAAGTGCGCCTATGGAATAAAAGCCATCAGGGTTAAGATTTTACGGAAGGCGTCCTTCCTAATTCTGGACCATCACAATCCTTAAGTTGAACGCAGACCAGGTATTCCCAATCACATATGCGGTATACATTTCACCCGCGTTGATAGTAGTCACAAAGGACAGCAGAGGTTCGCCGGAATTAAAGGGCGGCCGGGCATTCGTGATTATGATGACCGGTATTTCCCGCAGCACGTTTCCGTAGCGGGCCGTGTTCGTCATATAGAATTCATATTCACCGGGCCTTGCCTGTTTAAACGGCGTAACTTCTTTGAAGCGCACGTCGGTAAACACCACGTCCCCGCCGTACAGCATCAGATCATAGGCCGAATTATTGTAGGACATATTGGCCATGCGGAAACAGCCGGTGTTGCGCGGCATATTCTGGCAGCCCAGGTCCGATACGCGGACCAGATCCAGACCGTTAGAAGAGTCGATCACTACCATAGTGATCTTTTCCCCTGCGACAAAAGGCAGCGTCTGATTGTAGAAAACCATGCGGGGGCCTACCGCGCTGACGATAGTGACAGGACGGAAGCCATCGGAAATCGTTTCGTAAGAAGAGATGTTTCCGAAGCGCAGGTTACTGGCGGCCATACGGTTGCCAATGGATATGTTCAGGGGCAGGTTATTGGTTGCGGCATTCAGGAAACGTACCTGACAGGTACCCGGGCGGTTCGGGCGAATCGGTCCGGGGAAGCTGGGAAATGGGCCGGGGGCTACCGGTCTGCCGCCTTCCGGCGCGATCGGAGTCTCAGGGATATTCTCCCACGGGTTATCCGGGAACGTGAAACCGGGATCAACGGGCCTTCCTCCTTCCGGGGCAATGGGGGGTACAGGGATATTGGCGTCCGGGCCGGGATATACAGGGGCGCCGCCCTCAGGAGCGATCGGCGGAACCGGCCGGTCGACTCTGCGTTCTTCTTCGTTCTGCATCTCTTCTTCGTAATTCATATTCTCTTCCATCAAAATAGACTCCTTATAATAGTATTCTTATTATCATATGAGAAAAGAGATAATTGGTTCCAGGCCCGGTGCAAATAATTCATAGGAAAGTGCCCGGACTGTTGGGCAAATGGTTGATGTTTGACACAAAAAAGAGTATGATGAACCCAAAGAAAGAACACTGGGCGCATGCCGCCGGGGGAACTCGTGAAGGAGGAAATGTATGGAGATTTTAAATGATTTTAAAAAGCATTTTGTTCTGGTTTCAATATTATATATTGTATTGGGAATCGTGCTGATCATCTGGCCATCCCTGTCTCTAAAACTGGTCTGCTACTTTTTCGGAATTATGACCGTTCTTTATGGGGTGGTTCAGCTGTTCCGGTATTTCAGCATCAATAAAGAATTCCGCACCTTCCAGCTGGATTTGTTTGTCGGAATCGTCTGCCTGGTGTTCGGTATCTTCGCGTTGGCGAAGCCGGCGATCGTAGCTTCCATCCTGCCGGTTATCGTTGGAATCTTTTTCCTGATGGAGGCCGTGATCAAGATCCAGAATGCGCTGGGGCTCAAAAAAGGCGGTTATGACCAGTGGTGGACTGCGTTGGTTGTGTCCGTTCTGGTAGCTGTGCTGGGGATTCTGCTTCTGATCAATCCGTTTGGCGCTATGAAGACCTTCGTGATTGTGATCGGAATCTGTCTGATCGCTGATGGGGCGGCCAGCTTCTGGAGCGTCTATTGTGTGTCTAAGCGGGTGAAGGAATATAAGAAGATGGAAGACGTCATGAACGATATGCTGAACCAGTGAGCTGCGCTTTGAAAAAATAGATTTGAAAAAATAGGATTTGAAAAAATAGAATAAAACATATGAAAATAGCTCTTGAAATATGCCGGGGCGGGATGGTATAATATCCGGGTAGCGCTATTCGTTATCCGGATAGCATTTTGCGCGGGCATGGCGGAATTGGCAGACGCGCTAGATTTAGGTTCTAGTGGGAGACCGTGCAGGTTCAAGTCCTGTTGCCCGCATAATTGTGAGAGTCACATCATATGTGTACAAAATAAGGGAGTCCGATTTTCGGACTCCCTTATTGATAGCTAATTTTAGGATAGCGATATGACAAATTTACTTTTAGGAAGGACAGGACGAAGAACGCAGGAATTCCTCTGTCTCATCCGCGGTGATCGGGCGGGCATAGAGATAACCCTGGATCATATGAATACCGCAGTCCCGGACAAAAGCGTCCTGTTCGGGAGTTTCCACGCCCTCAGCCAGCACCTTCATACCTAGCTCCAGGAAAGTATTGGTGATATTTCTTACCATGATTGCCGACTTCTCCTGCTCCGTGGCAGACCAGACCAGGCTCTTATCCAGTTTAATGGTGTCGAATGGAATATGTACGACAGTATCCAGATTGGAATATCCCACGCCAAAATCATCCAGGCCCAGCCGGATTCCCAACTGGTGCATCTCATCCACAAAATGGGAAACCACCTGAGGGTTGTCCGCAATGGCGCTCTCCGTAAATTCAATTTTAATTTTAGAGTAGGGCGTCCCGTTTCTTTGGATCGTCTCACAAACCCGCTCGATCAGATCGGGCTGTGAGAACTGAATTGCTGAAAAATTAACATGAATTCGTTCTATATCGATATGCTGCTCCGCCAGACGATTGATAAATTTGCACACCTTATCCAGAATGTGATAGGTGAGTTCCACGATCAGACCGGATTCTTCCGCCAAAGGAATGAATTCGGAGGGATAAATCGGCCCCAGCGGCGTATGATTGAGCCGCATCAGGGACTCGGCGAACAGATAGCGGCCGGTCGAGACATCCAGGATCGGCTGGTAATACAGTTCAAAACTATTGTTGGCACAAACCTCTTTCAGAATTTCGACAATCTGATGTTTCCGTTGAATTTCATCCAGCATCTTCTGATCACAATAACAGATACCGTCTTTATTTGCCGACTTTGCTCTGGACACCGCATACTCAATACCATGGATCAGCCCTTCCAGATTCTTCGAACTGTCCGGATAGCGTGCGATTCCGATGGCCACGGGGATGATACACCGGCAGCCGGGAATTTCCCAGGGCAGCTTCATTCGGTCCTGAATGACAGAGGTAAGCTGGACAAGCTTTTCCCTGGAAGAATCTTTTGACAAAATAGCAAACTCATCTCCGTTAAAACGGTAGAGTGTTCTGGGTTCCGAAACAGAGGTCAAATACAAGCAGATAGCTCGCAGAAACTGATCCCCGTTTTGCTGGCCGTACGTGTCATTGATATGCTTGAAATCGCGCAGAGAAATTACAATAATAGCAAAAGACGGCCGAATGGGCCGACGCAGCAACAATTCGATCATATGCAGGAGTTCCTGCCGGTTCGGAATATTGGTCAGATAGTCGATGGAAATTTGTTTGTTCTGCAGATACAGGTAAATGATCAAAAGAGCGCAGGTAGCCGCAGAGCCGGACAAAATGATAGAAGGAAAAAACTGCTGAAAAATAATGACCAGAACAGCGATCAGGGGAAATACCACCAGAATCCGGTAAATCGACTGATTCAGCCACTTCCCTTTGATAAGAACCAGAATCACGCAGAAGATACAATACATATAAAACAGGATATAAGTAATAGAAATCAAAGGCCCCTGTACATAGCCCTGCTCCCTGTTAATATCAAACAAATTCTTTGTAATAGGATTCAAAAAGACCAAAAAAAGATAAATAAAACTCGGGATACCGGTCAGCACCAACACCCTGGGCAGTCCTTTCCGGTTCTCATAAATAACGGCAGCCGTATAATAAAAATAGACCAACCCCATCAAGGGCGTAAAAACAAAATATACGGTAGTAACCAGCCAAATCATCCACAACGGAACGGCCAGATAACTCTTCAACATAAGGGTTGATATAATATTCGTAATCATGGCACAAAATGTGATCAAAAAACAAGCTTGAAAACAACGATTTTTCAAGCTGGGGACCAAACTCCCTTTTCTGGAATACCCCCATATAATACTCAAAAAAACAATCGAAATACTTTCTGCTGCTATATTCCAGGTCAAAATGATTCCCCCCGCACCAATGGAACGGTGCCATCCATAATGTACTTATTATAATATGAATCACCATAAAACACAATCCTTTTGCCTCCCAAAGCGCCCAAAGCCCCCAAAGCCCTAAAGATGTTAGGAATATGTTTTACTTTTATATAAAAGTGAGGTAAAATAGAACCAGACTATCCAGGGAAAGGAGCAGAAAACATGGAATTAAAAGAGATTTTGGTAGAAGCCGGCTTCCCTTATGATGAGATATTATATCGTTTTTCCGGGAATGAAGGATTGTTGAAAAAGTATTTGTTGAAGTTTCCTCAGGATCCGACCTTTCAGGAATTAAAGCATAATGTGGAAATGGGAGATTATGTAAGTGTAGAAACCAGCGCGCATACCCTCAAAGGAGTCAGCGCGAATCTGGGATTTGAAAAACTGAGTGAAATATGTGCACAGATGGTTATGGCGGTCAGAGAAGGGGAAAATGAAAAAATTACTCCGCTGTTTCATATTGCGCAGGAGGAATATGACGCTGTCCTGCAGTGTCTGAAGCAGATCGATTAACAGGAGGTGGAGTAATGACTGGGGTATATCCGAGGGGACCGATAAAACCCAAACTCCTGATCGTTGACGACGTTGAACTCAACAGAGCGATATTAAGCGAGCTTTTTTGCGGAGAGTATGATGTTCTGGAAGCGGAAAACGGAAAAAAAGCGATCGAAATACTGGAGATTTACGCGGATTCTCTGGCTGTAATACTACTGGATATCGTGATGCCTGTTATGGATGGCTTTGGTGTATTGCGGGAAATGGTAAAGCGGCATTGGAGCGGCCGGATACCGGTTGTCATGATTACCGCGGAGACTTCTGACTCGGTAATGCAAAAAGGTTACGAGATGGGCGCCGCCGATATTATCAGTAAACCTTTCAACCCAAATATAATCCGGCAGCGTATCAGCAATATTATAGAGCAGTATACTTATAAGCTGCATTTGGAAAAGCTGGTGGCGGAACAGACGGAGACTCTGCGGCGACAGTCTCAGAAATTGCGGGAAAACAGCGCGCAGATGATCGATACGCTGAGTGCTATCATCGAATTTAAAAATACGGAATCGGTGCAGCATATTGCCAATATCCGTACGATTACCAGAATGCTGCTGAACCAGTTGAAAAAGCGTCATGAGGAATACGGTTTGACGGATGAGATGGTTGAGAACATTTCAGAAGCGGCCGCCATGCATGATATAGGCAAGATTGCCATACCGGATCAGATTCTGAATAAACCAGGAAAACTAACTCCTGAGGAGTTTGAGGTCATGAAAACCCATACGGTCAAAGGCTGTGAGATCCTGGAAAAACTGGTCAGTGTGCAGAGTCTGACGTATTACGATTACTGTTACGAGATTTGCCGCCATCATCACGAGCGCTGGGACGGAAAAGGATATCCGGACGGTCTGGTGGGTGATGAAACGCCCATATGGGCCCAGGCGGTGTCTTTAGCGGATGTGTACGATGCGCTTAGCAGCAAGCGGGTGTACAAGGAAGCCTATTCCAGCGATACCGCCGTACAGATGATCTTAAACGGCGAGTGTGGAGTGTTTAATCCGGTTCTGCTGGAATGCTTTTTGGAGATTGTATCTACATTCAAAGACGGGATAGACCAGGCCCAGATGGAGCGGGAACAGCAGAAAAACCGGCCCCAGGAGGCTAAGGAGGAACACTTGCAGGAAGCATCGGATCTGAAGATGCAGGAAGGGGACCTTTCGTACCGCACACTGCGGCTTCTGGAGCTGGAACGTCAGAAGTACCGTGTGATGTCAGAGCTTTCAGGAGAGATTCTGTTTGAATATGAAATAAAGACGGACAAGCTGGTATTCTCAGAAAAATATCAGACACTGACCGGTAACGATCTGATTATAAAAAATCTGACTCAGGCTATCACAGATCCGGAGTATATCCGTCCGAAAGATTTGGTCCGGCTGCGGGAGAAAATATCCGGTATTACCTCTTCATCGCCGGCCTGCAAGCTGGAGATGGAGATCAATCTTGAAGGCAATGGATTCGAATGGTATGAAGTCTACCTCTATCCGATCTGGGACGCCGGATATGATGTGGAATGTTTGGGATATATTGGAAAGTTAATTAATATTGAAGAACAGAAACGCATGAATCTGAAACTCCAAAAGGAGGCGGACAGCGATCCGCTGACCGGAGTGCTGAACCGAAAGGCCATTCAGGAGCAGATCAGCAAGATCCTGAGCGACGGCAAAACAAGACATGCGGCTCTTTGTTTTATCGATATCGATAATTTCAAATCGGTCAATGATGATTTTGGCCATCTGTTCGGGGACAATGTGCTGAAGCACGTAGTGTCGGTTCTCTTGTCCAACAGCCGCAACACAGATCTCGTGGGCAGAATCGGAGGGGACGAGTTTGTGATTTTCCTAAGGGATATTTCCTCCGACGAGGCACTGGAGAAGAAGCTGCAGAGCATCTGCGATCATTTGAGCAGAAATTGCGACGGCTGCCAGTTGTCCGGAAGCCTTGGAGTATCCAGGTATCCCGAGGATGGTGATGATTACGGTACGCTCCTGCATAAAGCGGATCAGGCGCTGTATCTTTCCAAGAGATTAGGTAAAAACGGTTATCAGATTTATCATGATGACTGCGGAAGATTTCCATTTCAGACTATGCTATCCGGCGTGGATGAGTATGTGGAGTAAGTGAAATAACGAGAATAACCCGGCGGCAGATATTCTGGTTCTTCCCCGGGTTTGGGTTCACCCGCTGTTTCAGACTGGGGACAGAGGCGGTATCCGGGGAAACTCCCGGCCGCCGGGTTCTTTTGTGTCTCCCCGGGAGCGCGGAGGGCTAGCGCTGGAATACGCTAAGTGAAATCGAAAAGCCGGGTTCAGGAACCGAGCCTATTCACCAGGAACACGTGATGTGTTCCCGGTTCAGAGGCTCTTTGCCCGTCGGATGTGAAGTCCGCCGTGCATCCTGAACCCGGCTTTCCGATTTCACTAAGCGTATTCACAGCCGCCCTATGCGCTCACGGGGAGACACAAAAGAACCCGGAGGCCGGGAGCCTCCCCGGATACCGCCTCTGTCCCTAGTCTGAAACAGCGGGCGTACCCAAACCCGGGGAAGAACCAGAATATCTGCCGCCGGGTTATTCTCTTTTCAGCCAGCTTGACAAAAAGAGATCATTGCACTATAATGAACAATGTTCATGTTGAAATGTTTTAAAATCATAAGGAGGTAACGCTTGTGAGAAAAATGATTAATACAGCATTTGCCTATGCGATAGCCGCTATGGCCGGCGGGGTGTTTTACCGTGAATTTACGAAGTTCCAGGGCTTTGAGGGCAGAACCAGTCTTGCTTTTGTACATACGCATCTGTTCCTGCTGGGGATGGTTATGTTCCTGGTGATCGGGCTTTTTGCAGCCCGGTTTGATCTGAACAGCCGGAAACAGTTTCGGGTTTTCTACGTATTATACAATGCGGGAGTGATTCTGACGTCCATCATGCTGCTGATCCGCGGAGTGGTGCAGGTGACGGAACCGGAGATTTCCCGGGGGATGGACGCGGCGATCTCCGGTGTGGCCGGTATCGGGCACATATTGACCGGGATCGGGATTATATTATTATTTTTAAGTTTGAGGAGTTGGACACGGAATGACGGATAGAAAGTTTTATCATATACCCAAAAACTACCTGCTTTTGGTGGCGGGTCTGGTCTGGTCCGCCGCCGGGGTGAATATTATCCGGATCGGCATTACCGCTACGCACCGTAACTGGAGCTTCCTTCTGGCGGCAGCCGCCCTGGCGGTTTTTGGGTTGTTTTACGGTCTGATTTTCCACCGGCTGATCCGGAAGCATACGGTTCGGATTACCGGTTACGATCAGGAGAGAATACACATTTTGCGTTTCTTTGATATAAAAAGTTATTGCATCATGGCAGGTATGATGACGTTTGGAATTTTACTGCGGCGGTCGAATCTTTGGCCGGCTTATTGTATCCGGACTTTTTATACCGGGCTTGGAGCCTCGCTTTTAATGGCGGGCGCCGGTTTCCTGGTGAATTTTATTCTGGAGCAAAGGGCTACAGGAAAAGTGAGTAGATAACGGTGATGATACCGGACATTACCAGGCTGATGCTGCTCATGGCCCCCTCTATTTCCCCCAGCTCCACGGCTTTTGAGGTGCCGATTACATGGCTGCTGGTGCCGATGGCGACGCCGGCGGTCACGGGATTCTTGATCCGGCAGACACGGATCAGGAGGGGACTGATGATGGCTCCCAGAATACCGGTCAGTACCACGGCGGCCACGGTTACCGGAACGATCCCGTTTTGTGCGCGGGAGATTTCCATGGCGATGGGGGTGGTGACGGACTTGGGAATCAGGGAGACATGGAATACCTGATCCAGCCGGAACAGATAACAAAGCCCGATGACGGTCAGGATAGACGCGGCGGAACCCACGGCCGTACCAACCAGAATCGGTAATACATTGGCTTTTAAAATACGCACCTGCCGGTAGACGGTAACCGCAAGGCAGATCGTGGCAGGCCCCAGGAAGATGGAGATTAATTTTCCTCCTTCCTCATAATCTTCATATGGAATGTGGAAAATCTGAAGCACCGCAATGACCAGGACAATGGCGATGAGCAGCGGATTGGCCGCGGGATTTTTACATTTTTTCTGTATCAGCTTACCAAGCTCAAATGCGCCCAGGCTTAACCCAAGGCCAAACAGGGCCATAGAAGTCAGTTCCCCCATAGATTACATCTCCTCCCTTTTTGAGCCGGCAGGCTCTGAAACGCCGGCTTCCGGCGCGGCATATGACCGGCCGCGGCGCGCCATGAACCGGATCATCAGCTGTGTCGTAAAAGCTGTGACTAAAAAAGTAACGATCGTGCTGATGAGAATGATAGCCAGCAGCGCAGGCCATACACTCCTTATCTCATCGAAATAATTGATAATTGAGACACCGGCCGGAATAAAGAGCACGGCCATATTGCCCAGAAGAAAATCGGAAACCTCCCGGATCTGTGTTTCCCTAAACCATCCGGTCAGCAGCAGTAGAAATAACAGGACCATGCTGATGATGCTGGCGGGCAGGGGGACCGGAAGCAGCAAAGCAACCGCTTCGCCGATAAAACAAATCAGCAGCAGATAAAAACACTGCTTCAATATATTCATAATCACTCGCTCCTTTAGAAATCTCTTTTCCAATCATACCGTGTTTTGGACCAAATCTCAAGATTTTTTGCGCCGGTGTTTTCATGTATTTCGGGGTGGCAAAGAAAAGGGGATTATGATAGTATAAATAAGAGAATAAGAAGTTGTACGATTAAGAAACTTATATCACAAATAGCAGGAGGAGTGTAAGATGAAGAAAAAAATATCCCCTTCCATGATGTGTTCCGGTGTGTTGGAGATTGGCACGTATCTGAGCGCGTTTGAAAAGAACGGAATCGAATATCTACATATTGATGTGATGGACGGAGAGT
The DNA here is from genome assembly GCF_019042275.1 of Diplocloster agilis. Lineage (GTDB taxonomy): Bacteria > Bacillota > Clostridia > Lachnospirales > Lachnospiraceae > Diplocloster > Diplocloster agilis. Next base: position 34,832 of record NZ_JAHQCW010000041.1, on the reverse strand, counting down.
TTGTGCCGAACCTGATGCTGGGGACGGATTATGTGAAGAGCCTTCGGAAAGCCAGCGATATACCGCTGGACGTACATCTGATGATCTATAATCCGGAAAATAAGATCGATTGGTTTGATTTTCAGCCCGGCGAATATGTGGCGGTACACGCCGAGAGCACAGCCCACGTGCAGCGGGCGCTCCAGAAGATCAATGCCACCGGGGCGAAAGCAATGCTGGCCATCAATCCGGCCACCCCGATCTCTGCTTTGGACTATGTGATCGATGATATTCAGGCGGTCCTGGTGATGACGGTCAATCCGGGATTCGCGGGCCAGAAGCTGATTCCGCAGACTCTTCAGAAGATTACGGATGTACGCAGATATCTGGATGACAAGGGCCGCTATGATGTGGAAATCGAAGTGGACGGCAATGTCAGCTTTGAAAATGCCCGGAAGATGTCGGCGGCCGGCGGTGATATTTTTGTAGCCGGTACCTCCAGCTTCTTTAATAAAAACATCGATCTGGATCTGGGAATTCAGAAACTCAGAGAAGCCATCGAACTACGGTAAAAAAAATATTGGCGGCCCATAAGTTATCATATAACTTGGGCCGCCTTATTTTACATATCAACACCCAGCACGTTCTTAACGATCAGGCCCACGGCGAAGGAGAGCACCGCGACGCCCAGGCTGATGCAGGCCATTTCTCCAAAACGGCGCTTGAAGGACAGGTCCTTGGCCACGGCAATGTAGTAGTTAAACGCGGCAATGATGACGACCACGGTAACCAGCATGGTGGCCAATGCCCAGATCCAGGCCTGCGGCGGGAAAATCAGATAGGGCAGGATCAGCAGCGTGACGGTAATCAGATAGGCGATACCTGTGTATATACAAGATTTCAGGGCATTCTCATTCCCCTCGCTTTTGGCGGAGAGAAATTCCGAAGAAGCCATGGACAAGGTGGCGGATATGCCGGTAATCAGACCCGACAGGGCGATGATCCGGGTATTCTGCATGGCCAGGGATAGGCCCGCCAGCGTCCCGGTCAGTTCCACCAGCGCGTCATTCATGCCGAGAACCATGGAACCCACATATTGGAGACGCTCCTCATCCAGCATGGACATCAGGGCATTTTCATGGGCGTTTTCCTGATCCTGGATCAAGGCGCTTTCGGGAACCTCATTTTCCAGCTCCTCATAGGTTACCTGGGCGCCTTCCTCCCCTTTTTCCATTAATTTTATGACAAAGGTAAAGCCTAAGAGGATAGTCAGGAGCTTTCGCCACCAGACCTTGAAGCGCTGCGGCTTCATCTCGACGCCGGTATATTTTTTCCAGAGCTCGTAATGGCGTTTCTCCTCAGCGGCTAACCGAAGCAGTACATCCTTGTTCTTACTGTCTTTCATTCTGGACGCGATGGCGCGATAGGTTTCGCTCTCCGTCAGCTCATTTTGCTGCATGGTTTTCAGAGCGGCCATCGCTTTTGGGGAAATATTTTGGGTATTCTGTGACATGATAAACCTCCTCCTATGTATCTTATACGGGGCGCCGGCAGTTATACTTTGCGGGCCTCACATGAAACTTCGCTAAGGTGTATCTTACCACAACCCGGCCCGGATTTCTACAGAAAGCAAGGGGGAGAAATAAGAAAAAGTCGTTGCATATTAAAGGGCGTGACGTTAAAATAAGGAATATACGGTAGAAAAGGGGAGGACTTCCCGATGTCAGAGGCACTGATTACGAAGAAGGCCATCGCTCAGGGGTTGAAGGACCTGACCCTGGCCAAACCGTTCGGGAAAATCTCGATCGGCGATATCACCTCGGCCTGCGGATTAAACAGGCAGACCTTTTATTATCATTTTCAGGACAAGTATGAGCTGCTCAGCTGGATTTATTATAACGAGGGATTTATCTATGTAATGGATGGAATCACGCTGGAGAACTGGCACGAGAAGCTGAAAGACCTGCTGGACACAATGAAAGCGGACCAGGAATTTTACCGGAACACCATAAAGAACGATGACAGCTATTTCAAAGAATATCTGCTGGAAATCGTCTCCACCTTATTTTATGAAGCCATCGACAAACTGGATGAGGATAAGAGCCTGTCGGATGAGGACAAGAAATTCTATTCCCAGTTTTATGCCTACGGGATCTGCGGCGTGGTGGTGTCCTGGGTGGAGTCCGGTATGAAAGAAGATACCAAAAAACTGTCCGATAAGCTCAAAGGGCTGGCTCAGGGCAGTGAAAAACTGGGATACGAGATCTATACAAACAGGTGAAACTGCTGAATCATCCAGTCTTTGACCAGAGACTGTTTGCCCTGGGACAGCATCTGATAGAGTTCCTCGTAAAGAGCCCCTGCTTCCTTTTCCGGAAGATGCTGTCCGGACAGGGTGCAGCCCAGCTCCAGGATATTTCTGGCATCCCGGTCCAGAGATTTTTTACTGTTATTCAGCATAAACTTAAGTGCCGTGTCTAACGTGGCGCTTTTTATTTTATTATCCAGACGCATATTCGTCATCTCCAATATGAATTACTTCTATCTTAATCAGTATGATTCCATATTTGTATAGACAAAATCGTATAATTGTCTAAAAACTGTACAGTATTTGAAAAGTGTCAGGATTTGCGACAGCTCAAAAAAACTGTATGATGACGAACATCGGAAAATGGAATATACTGTGACCATCGGTTGAAAACAAAACAAAGGAGAGATAGATATGGATAAAAAATTAAAGAAAGCAATTCTGGCCGCAGGTGCGGTGGCAGGAGCGACAGCAGTGGCGATAAAAGCCAAGAAGGAAAAAGAGAACATCGAAAATGAGAAGGCCAGAACAGAAATGCAGCTGCGTGACTACAACGGGCAGCATGCCTGGTTCATCGGCGGCGGGCTGGCCAGCATGGCAGGGGCCGCTTACCTGGTGCGGGACTGCAACTATCCGGGAGATCAGATCACCATATTTGAAGGAATGAAGATCCTGGGCGGCAGCAACGACGGCGCGGGAGATCCCGGCCAGGGCTTTGTGTGCAGAGGTGGACGGATGCTCAACGAGGAGACCTATGAGAATTTCTGGGAGCTCTTTTCTTCCATCCCGTCCCTGGAAAAGCCTAATATGAGCGTGACCCAGGAAATCTTAAATTTCGACCATCTGCATCCCACTCACGCCCAGGCCCGCCTGATCGACAAGGATGGCGTCATTCAGGACGTATCCGGCATGGGATTCAACAATGATGACCGCCTGGCGCTGGGCAAACTGATGCTGACTCCGGAAGAAGATCTGGATGACATGACGATCCAAGAATGGTTTGAAGAGACCCCCCACTTCTTTGAAACCAACTTCTGGTATATGTGGCAGACCACTTTCGCTTTCCAGAAATGGTCCAGCCTGTTTGAGTTCAAACGCTATATGGAACGGATGATTTTCGAATTTTCCAGAATCGAGACGCTGGAAGGAGTGACCAGAACCCCCTATAACCAGTACGAATCTGTTATCCTGCCTTTGAAGACCTGGCTCACAGAACAGGGTGTTCATTTTGTGACCGACGCTGTCGTCACGGATTTGGATTTTGCCCAGGGAAGCCAGATTACAGTGAATGCGATCCATCTTCAAAAAGAGTCCAAAGAAGAGGTCGTCACGGTTAACGAAGGCGATATCTGTATTATGACCAACGGATGCATGACAGACTGCGCCACTCTGGGCGATCTGCACACCCCGGCCTCCTATGAACCGGAAAATCCCATCTCCGGCAATCTGTGGGCGAAAGTGGCGGAAAAGAAAGAGGGACTGGGCAACCCGGCGCCTTTCTTCGGTAAGCCGGAAGAAACCAACTGGGAGAGCTTCACTGTCACCATGAAAGGCAACAAGCTCCTGAAGATGATCGAGGACTATTCCGGCAACATTCCAGGTTCCGGCGCCCTTATGACTTTTAAAGATTCCAGCTGGCTGATGAGCATCGTGGTAGCCGCCCAGCCGCATTTTAGAAACCAGCCCATCGATACCACCATTTTCTGGGGCTACGGCCTTTACACGGAAAATGTCGGGGATTATGTCAAGAAACCTATGCGGGAATGTACCGGAGAAGAGATGCTGACCGAACTTCTGCATCACCTGCATATGGAGGATCAGATGGACGAGATTATGGAATCCGTAGTCAATGTCATTCCCTGCATGATGCCCTATATCGATTCCCAGTTCCAGCCCAGGAAGATGTCCGACCGCCCCAAGGTAGTCCCGGAAGGTTCCACGAACTTTGCCATGATCAGCCAGTTTGTAGAGATTCCGGAGGATATGGTATTCACCGAAGAATATTCGGTACGCGCGGCCAGAATCGCCGTTTACACCCTGATGAATGTAACCCATAAAAAAATCTGCCCCGTAACGCCTTATAAAAAGAACCCGAAGGTATTGGCCGAGGCGCTGAAAACTTCCTACCGGTAGGGCAGCCCGCCGGTAGCTAAGAGCAAAGGAACAGTAAGGAATGCTTGTACTTTAAACACCCCTTGAGGATTCAGACATATAATAGAATAAATTGGATTTTCAGGATGTGTTTATGGAGCTATTTATTTCAATCGCTGTTCTGGTTATATCGGCGAATATTGATACGTTTGTGCTAATGCTTCCTTTTGGCGTCAGCCATGTACGGATCTGTGCCAAGAATATTTTTCTGATTGCAGGAATTACCAGTGCATTTACTTATATGTCGATGAAAGTGGGAACCGCTTTTTCCCAGATGATCAGCCTTCAGGCTGCCAATCTGGTCGGGGGATTGACCCTGGTTTTGATCGGTCTGTATTTTGTCTTGAAGTTTTGCGTCCATCAGAAGAAAAAGGAGCAGGAGGATTCCGGTAACGTATCCGGTCTGCAGATGCAGGAGGAACGGGTGATGTCGACGGTGGAGGCGGTCGTGCTGGCGCTGGTGCTGTCCATCAACAATGCGGGGATCGGCATAGCGGCAGGGATCGCTTATATCAGTGCATTTTATGTATCCGTGGCCACATTTCTATGTACGTGGATCTGCATCAAACTGGGGCTGCTGGCCGGGAAAAGCCTGATGGGAAGATTGGTGACCAAATATTCGGTGTTCCTTTCCGGAATTCTATTGCTGGCGCTGGGCGTTTATGAGTGCCTGGGATTCTGAAAATGCCGTCTATCCATAAATTATATGCGGCGCCTGTCATTGATAGAAGTAGCGCTTAGAAAAATATTTGATAAGTTTCCAAAAAGAAAACCGGAACAGATACCTGTAAAAGGTCTGTTCCGGTTAATTCTTTTCTTTGCCGGTATTATTTTCATGGAGCTTGAAACGGACGAATTCGATCAGTTCCTTCTGCTGATCCGGGTGCAGTTCCCGGAATAAACTGACCAGTACCTGTTCGGAACCGGACAGCAGAGCGGTTTCATATACCGGATGTGTATCGGAACCATACGTGGTCTCTTCCTGAATTATGTAAGGAAGGGAAAGCCTGCCATAATTTAACAGCTGATCAATCAGTATTCTATACTTACATGCCAAAGCATAAATAATACTCAGATCCGGACAGCGCTCGTTGTTTTCGTAATTCGTGTAGGTCTGGCGCGCAATGTTCAGATACTCAGAAACCTCTTTCTGCGTGAATTTGTTCTGTTTTCTGATGTACCTGAGAGAATCGCCGATATCTAAATCAGTCTTCTTTTTTGCCAAGAAAAAACCTCCCTGATCAATAATGTAGATATTATAACAATTACATTGAAATAATATTCACATGGCTACAGGTAGAAGCCTATCCCAGGCTAAAAGTCTCGATATGAATCTTTTATAACAAACACAAAATGTAATATATTAATTGTTCTTATAAACAGACTTGTATTCCTGACGGCTCAGCGCGCTGTTGTGGTATCTGCTGTCAAAAGTTACGTCCTGGCCGAACCAGGACGGCGGGTCAAAATTAAGAGCCATCTCTTCAGTGGGAAATTCTACCTCCGCCATCATAAGGGGGGCAAAAGGGGGATCAAAGATATCCAATTCGATGGTCAGCTGTTCCGTAAGAGGGATAAGGAACCTTTTTTTCGAAATGAGATTGCCGTCTGTTTTCGTGCGTAGATGCAGATAGGCGTCCCTAGTCAGCGGAAGATTGTATTCTTCCCGTACCATCAGGCCTTTCGATTTGTAGGTGAGATAGTAATCCTCATCCTGCCTTCGGATCCGCACCACTGGTTCCGTACATAGATAACCCTGTTCGATCCTATGATAAGGATATTGTTCCAAGGAATCAGGCAGGCGGGTGACCAGATATTTTCGTTCAATTTCCATTTGCATTCATCTCTTTCTTTAAGATTCGAGCGTAACTACTTGTAATAATAGTATTTTTTTGGACAGAACGTCAATAGATATGTTATATTAGGATAAGATTATACTTCCTGTGGTTTTAATTTTATTCAGAAAGATTATACAGATGAAAAATAGAAAGGAGTTGTTTGTTATGAGTAAAGTATGTGTGTTTTTGGCAGAAGGCTGTGAAGAGGTAGAGGCTTTGATGGTGGTGGATCTGCTTCGCAGGGCCGGAATTGAAACCTTCATGGTTTCTGTCACCTCCAGTTTACAGGTGACGGGTTCCCACGGAATCCAGGTCAAAGCGGACCGGTTATTCGAGGAGATGTTCTATTCGGATATCGACGCGCTGGTGCTTCCGGGTGGAATACCGGGAACGCCGAACCTGGCAAACCATCTGGGACTGGTCGAATTGCTGAAAGAATTTTACCAAAAAGATAAAATGCTGGCGGCTATCTGCGCGGCGCCCAGTGTGCTGGGCGATCTGGGGCTGCTGGCCGGTAAAAAAGCAACCTGCCATCCGGGATTTGAATCCCATCTGCTAAAAGCGCAGGTGGTGGAGGATGAGGTGGCTGCCGATGGAAATGTGGTGACCAGCCGGGGCCTTGGGACCGCGATTCCTTTTGGGCTTCAGTTAATCCGCTGTCTGGAAGACGAGGAAACCGCGCAAAAGGTGCAGGATGCTATCGTATACCGAAAATGAAAATCGAGGAGGGGCTAAGAGATGTGGACGAGAAGTGACCTGAAGAACCGGGCAAAAGACCGACTGAGGATCAACTATTGGATGGGGTTCCTGATCTGTCTGATACTTGGATTCCTGGGAGGTGATAACAGCGGCGGAGCATCGCAGACGGTCAGCAGAGGTGTGACCGGCGCTGCCAATTATGCCACGCCGATGGGACACGGCGCCCAGTACATCGCTCTGCTGTTCGTGACGGTGTTCGCTGTGGCTGCGGTTGCATCCGTGATCGTGGTGGCGGTTGTAGTATTTATTACGAATCCGCTGATGGTAGGTGGAAAAAGATTCTTCCTGGTGGGCCGGGAGGTAAAAGCGGCGTTTGGAGAACTGGGCTATGCTTTTTCCGATTCCTATATGAATGTAGTGGGAATTATGTTTTTGAGAGATCTGTTCACGTTTCTGTGGACGCTGGTATTTATTATCCCGGGTATAGTCAAGAGCTACGAATACCGTATGATTTCGTATATACTGGCTGAGAATCCGTCGGTCAGCCGGCAGCGCGCGTTTGAGCTGAGCCGGGAAATGACTATGGGCCATAAGTGGGATATGTTTGTGCTGGACCTGTCGTTTCTTCTCTGGTACTTAGGCGGCGCCATGCTGTGCGGAATCGGAACGCTATTTGTAAATCCCTACCCGGCGGCTACGGAAGCGGAGTTGTATGCAGTCCTTCGAAACAACGTGATCAGCCAGGGAATTACCAACACCTATGAGCTTCCCGGAGTATTTTAATATACATTTTTTTCCAGTTATAGTTTTACCTTACATGTACATAATAGGAGTACAGACAAGTTACTTGTCTAAGACAAACATGGAGGTGAAACACAATGAATAATTCTTCTAACACAAATCAGATGGCAGTACCCGAAGCAAAAGAGGCTATGAAACGTTTCCGTAACGAAGTAGCCAGCGAATTAGGAGTACCGTTGAAAGATGGTTACAATGGAGATTTAACATCCAGACAGGCTGGTTCCATCGGTGGTGAAATGGTTAAAAAAATGATCATGAAACAGGAACAGCAGATGTCTTCCGGATCAAATCTGTAATCTATGATAATAGGAAGAATAATCTTTCTATTAATCGCATAGCGGGCATAGCCCAATAGACCAGCTGGAAATAGTCCCAAGAAAATCTTAGACTATTTCCGGCTGGTCTATTTTGTGCACAAATGCTTGGACGTTGAAATTACATAGAAGAAGCGTTAAAAGATATTGGTACTTTTGAAGCAGAGTTCTGGGCAAGGTATCTAACCCCAGTCCCACGGCGGGATACGTGGAATTTTTTCTTGTGTTTTGGAAAACGTTATGCTATACTCATATAATGACTGTAAGAATGGATATTTTTAGGAACGTCCGAAAAATTTTTTCATATAACGTTTAAGGAGGAAATCAAAAGAAGATGAGTTTAAAAGTAGAGAACCTGGAAAAGAATATGGCGAAACTGACGCTGGAAGCAACCGCCGAGGAATTAGAGGGAGCGCTTCAGAAAGCATATCTGAAGCAGAAAGGTAACATCAGTGTTCCCGGATTCCGCAAAGGCAAAGTGCCTCGCCAGATGATAGAGAAGATGTACGGCCCGGAGATCTTCTACGAAGATGCGGCCAATATCCTGATTCCCGATGTATATGGAAAAGAAACCGAGGAGTGCGATTTAGAGATCGTGTCCCAGCCGTCGATCGACGTTGTGCAGCTGGAAAAAGGGAAACCTTTTATCTTTACCGCTGAAGTGGCTCTGAAACCGGAGGTTACCCTTGGCGAGTATAAGGGAATCGAAGTGGAAGCGGTAAGCACGGAAGTTACGGACGAGGAGATCAGTGCGGAACTGGATAAAGAGAGAGAGAACAATGCCAGAACCATTACCGTGGATGACAGGGCGGTGCAGGACGGCGATATGACTACCATCGATTTTGAGGGCTTTGTGGACGGCGTACCGTTTGACGGCGGAAAAGGCACGGATTACCCTCTTGTAATCGGATCTCATTCCTTTATCGATACCTTCGAGGAGCAGCTGATTGGAAAGAATATCGGGGAAGAAGTAGAAGTAAATGTTACTTTCCCGGAAGAGTATCAGGCGAAGGAACTGGCGGGACAGCCGGCCCTGTTCAAAGTGACAGTCAAGGAAATCAAAGTGAAAGAGCTTCCGGAAGCGGATGATGATTTTGCTCAGGATGTTTCCGAATTTGATACATTAGATGAATACAAAGCCGATATCAAGGCGAAACTTCAGGAGAAAAAGGAAAAAGACGCCAAGACCGCCAAGGAAGACGCGGTTATCGATAAGATTGTGGAAAACGCGACCATGGAAATCCCGGATGCGATGATTGAGACGCAGACACGCCAGATGGTGGAAGATTTCGCGCGCAGAATCCAGATGCAGGGACTGTCCATGGAGCAGTACATGCAGTTTACCGGTACCACTCCGGATCAGATGCTGGAGCAGATGAAACCGCAGGCTCTGAAGAGAATCCAGACCAGACTGGTTCTGGAAGCGATCACCGAGGCGGAGAAGATCGAAGCTACAGAAGAAGAATTACAAAAAGAAATCGAGAAGATGGCGGAAATGTACAAGATGGAAGCCGATAAATTAAACGAAGTGCTCTCTGATTATGAGAGAACTTCCATGAAGAAAGACATTGCCGTTCAGAAGGCAGTGGATTTCGTAGCGGAAGCGGCCGTTGAAACAGCAAAATAAACGGTCAATTTTAAGGAAAGGCAGGAGGATAAGCCATGAGTTTAGTACCTTATGTCATTGAACAGACCAGCAGAGGCGAGCGGTCCTATGACATTTACTCCCGGCTGCTCAAAGAGAGAATTATTTTTCTGGGAGAGGAAGTCAATGACACGACAGCAAGCCTGATCGTTGCGCAGATGTTATTTCTGGAAGCGGAGGATCCGGGAAAGGATATCCATTTATATATCAACAGCCCGGGCGGAAGCGTCACAGCCGGAATGGCTATTTACGATACGATGAACTATATCAAATGTGATGTATCTACGATCTGCGTAGGTATGGCGGCCAGTATGGGAGCATTCCTGCTGTCCGGCGGTGCGAAGGGCAAACGTTTTGCGCTTCCCAACGCGGAAATCATGATTCATCAGCCCTCCGGCGGAGCAAAAGGCCAGGCGACTGAGATCAAGATCGTGGCAGATATGATTCTCAAGACGAGAAAGAAGTTAAATGAAATTCTGGCGGCAAATACAGGCCAGCCTCTGGAAGTAATTGAACGGGATACCGAAAGAGACAACTATATGGACGCGCAAGAGGCCAAGGCATATGGTTTGATCGACGATGTATTTGTTAGACGCTAATGATATGCTCTGTGGATATTGCGGCATGTAGTGCCGTCGGGTCCGCAGGGATCACAAGACTCCTGTGATTCACGCAGGAGTCTTTAAAAATCAAAAGGAAAATGATGGAAGGTATTCCTTTATATAAGCCGCAGCAAACGCGGCACAGGAGGTAAATATATGGCAAATAAAAATAATGATGATAAAATCAGATGTTCTTTCTGCGGCAAACCCCAGGAACAGGTTAACCGTCTGATCGCAGGCCCCAACGGCACCTATATCTGCGACAGCTGCGTGGATATCTGCTCGGAGATCCTGGAAGAGGAATTCGAGGACGAAGATTTTGAAGATGAAAATTTAAATGATATCAACCTGCTGAAACCCGAGGAGATAAAGGCGTTTCTGGATGAGTATGTCATCGGGCAGGAGGAAGCGAAGAAGGTGCTTTCCGTAGCCGTGTACAACCATTATAAGCGGATTATGGCGGAGAAGGACCTGGATGTGGAGATCCAGAAAAGTAATATTCTCATGCTGGGCCCCACAGGCTCCGGTAAGACTCTGCTGGCGCAGACACTGGCAAAACTCCTGAACGTGCCGTTTGCCATCGCGGATGCCACCTCCCTGACTGAGGCCGGTTACGTTGGCGAAGATGTGGAGAATATTCTGCTGAAAATCATTCAGGCCGCGGATTATGACATGAAGCGGGCGGAAGTCGGCATCATCTATATCGACGAGATCGATAAGATCACGAGAAAATCGGAGAATGCTTCCATCACCCGGGATGTGTCCGGCGAGGGAGTACAGCAGGCTCTGCTTAAAATTATCGAGGGTACCGTGGCTTCGGTTCCTCCCCAGGGCGGCAGAAAGCATCCCCACCAGGAACTGATACAGATCGATACCAGTAACATCCTGTTCATCTGCGGCGGCGCTTTTGACGGGCTGGATAAGATTATCGAGACGAGAATGGATCAGAAGTCCATCGGATTTAACGTGGAAATCGCCAGCCGACGGGAGAAAAATGTGGGCGAGGTCTTAAAGCATGTTCTGCCGGAAGACCTTATAAAATACGGCCTGATTCCGGAATTCATCGGCCGGCTGCCGGTTGTGGTATCCCTGGATTCCCTGGATAAGGGCGCGCTGGTCAAAATTCTGACCGAACCGAAGAATTCCCTGATCAAGCAGTACCGCAAGCTTTTTGAGCTGGACGGCGTAAAGCTGCTGATCGATGACGAAGCCATCGAGATGATCGCGGAAAAATCCATCAAGAGAAAAACAGGCGCCAGAGGACTGCGTTCTATTATGGAAAAATCCATGATGGATCTTATGTTCAAAGTGCCTTCCGATGATAACATCGTGGAATGCAGGCTGACGAAGGAAGCGGTGGAAGGGACACAGGAACCGGAAATCGTCCGCAGGCAGGCAATAGAGGCGGGAACGCAGACACGTTCCCAGAAAAGAAAGCTGTTCGGCAAGGCGGATGAAATCGCCTGAGCCGGTGAAATATTAGGAACGAAGGAGGAAGCGGTATGAGTGAGCTTATTCGACATTTACCGGCGATTGCACTCAGGGGAATGACAATTCTTCCGGATATGATAGTACATTTTGATGTAAGCAGAGACAAATCGATCAAGGCTACGGAAGCTGCCATGCTTCAGGACCAGAATATTTTCCTGATCGCGCAGAGGGACGCGGAAGCGGAGGAGCCTCAGCAGGATCAGCTCTATAGAATCGGGATCATCGCGGTGATCAAACAGATCATCAAGCTGCCCAACAATATACTGCGGGTGCTGGTGGAAGGGATCGAACGCGCGGAGCTGTCGTATCTGGAAACAGACGGGGAATATCTGAAAGCTGAGGTAATCCGGTTTGACACGGAGGAGATGGAAGAGATTCCCGAAAACAGCCGGGAAGCCATGATCCGGAATTTAAAAGAGATCTTCGGCCAGTATGCGCTGGAAAATCCAAAGATTGGAAAAGAACTGATCAAGCAGCTGCTGGAGATAGCGGATTTGAAGCGGCTGGTAGATCAGATTGCCATCAATATCCCGTTATATTACGAGGAAAAACAGAAGATTCTGGAAGCGGTCAACCTGACGGCCAGATATGAGCTGCTGAGTGTGATTCTGAGCAATGAGGTGGAGATCAGTAAGATTAAGAACGATCTTCAGCAAAAGGTAAAGGAACGCATAGATAAAAATCAAAGAGATTATATCCTTCGGGAGCAGTTAAAACTGATCCGGGAGGAACTGGGCGAAGATAACACGGTATCCGACGCGGACCGCTTCGCCGAGGAACTGGAGACATTAACGGCCCGGGATTCCGTCAAGGAGAAGATCCAAAAGGAAATCCAGCGCTTTAAAAACAGCGGGCAGAATTCATCGGAGTCCGCGGTTCAGCGGGCATACATTGAGACCCTGTTAGAAATGCCCTGGGATAAGAAGTCCCAGGACAAAGAAGATATCAAAAATGCGAAACAGATTCTGGAAGAGGATCACTATGGCCTGGAGAAGGTCAAAGAGCGGGTGCTGGAATTCCTGGCGGTCCGCAAGCTGACCCAAAAGGGCGACAGCCCGATTCTGTGCCTGGTGGGCCCTCCCGGGACCGGTAAGACATCCATCGCCAGATCTGTGGCCAGAGCGCTGGACAAGCAGTATGTCCGGATCTGCCTGGGCGGCGTGAGGGATGAGGCTGAGATACGCGGACACCGCCGTACCTATATCGGAGCCATGCCGGGCAGAATCGCCGCCGGTCTTCGGCAGGCGGGAGTGAAGAACCCGCTGATGCTCTTAGACGAGATCGACAAGGTGAGCAGTGACTATAAAGGAGACACGTCCTCCGCGCTTTTGGAGGTGCTGGATTCGGAGCAGAACTGCCATTTCCGGGATCACTATGTGGAAATCCCCATCGACTTGTCCGAAGTGCTGTTTATCGCCACGGCCAACGACGTAAACGCGATCCCAAGACCTCTGCTGGACCGTATGGAACTGATCGAGGTGGGCAGCTATACGGAAAATGAAAAGCTGCATATCGCGAAAGAACATCTGTACCGGAAGCAGTTGGAGAAACACGGCCTGACCCCGGAGCTTTTAACGATCAGCGACGGAGCCTACAGCAAGATGGCCCGCGGCTATACCAGAGAAGCCGGCGTGCGTAACCTGGAACGGAAAATCGGCGAGATCTGCCGGAAAGCGGCCAGGGAGATCATGGAAGATCACAAAAAGATGGTCCGGATCACGGAAAATAATCTGGGCAAGTACTTAGGAAAAGAGCGGTACGTCTTCGACATGGCCAACGAAACCGACGAGATCGGTATCGCCAGAGGCTTAGCCTGGACCAGCGTGGGCGGAGACACCCTCCAGATCGAGGTCAATATCATGCCGGGCAAAGGAGAATTCCGTCTGACCGGCCAGATGGGGGACGTGATGAAGGAATCCGCCCAGGCGGGAATCAGTTTCCTGCGCTCCATCAGCAAAGAATATAAAATACAGGATGATTTCTTTAAGAAAAACGATATTCACATACATATCCCGGAAGGGGCGGTTCCCAAGGACGGTCCCTCCGCGGGTATTACCATGGCAACCGCCATGCTCTCCGCCATGACGAAGATTCCGGTCCGGGCGGATGTGGCTATGACCGGCGAGATTACGCTGCGGGGCCGTGTGCTCCCGGTGGGCGGGCTCAAGGAGAAGATCCTGGCCGCGAAAAATGCCGGGATTAAGATGGTTATGGTGCCGGCTAAGAACAAACGGGATATCGCGGAGATCTCCCAGGAAATCAAAAAGGGCATCGACATCCGGTATGTGGAAAATATGACGGAAGTATTGGAGAATGCCCTGGCAAAGTAGGTGAGACAGCCCATGATCATAAAAAATGTAAGTTTGGAAACCGTCTGCGGAATCACCAGCAAGCTGCCGGAAACGGACAAGCCGGAGATCGCCTTCGCGGGCAAATCTAATGTGGGGAAATCCTCCCTGATTAACGGCCTGATGAACCGGAAGGCCCTGGCCAGAACATCTTCTTCGCCGGGAAAGACGCAGACCATTAATTTTTATAATATTAACGATCAGATGTACCTGGTGGATCTGCCGGGCTATGGTTACGCGAAGGTATCTAAGTCGGAGCAGGAAAAATGGGGGAAGATGATCGAGCGTTACCTGCATGGATCGAAGCAGCTAAAAGCCGTGTTCCTGCTGATCGATATCCGCCACGATCCGTCCGCCAATGACCGGATGATGTACGACTGGATCAACCATCAGGGGTTCCGGCCCATTATCATTGCCACGAAATTGGATAAGATCAAGAGAAGCCAGCTGCAAAAACAGGTCAAACTGATCCGCACCGGTCTCGGGATGCCGGCGCAGGCGCCGGTTCTGCCTTATTCCGCATTGACCAAACAGGGCAGGGAAGAGATCTGGGAGTATATGGAGCAATTCATCAATGAAGAATAAATATGTATTTACAGGAATCCTGCTGGCGGTGATCACTGCGATCAGCGCCGCGGTGATTCATTTTGTCACAATTACAGAAGAACCGCATGAGGAAAGGGAGGGAACACTTGAAGTGGTCACCTCCTTTTATCCTATGTATATCGCGGCCGAGAACGTCATCGGGGATATCCCCGGCGTACAGCTTACCAATATGACCGGACCCCAGACCGGTTGTCTTCACGACTATCAGCTGTCTCCGGAAGATATGCAGACCTTGTCCGGCGCGGATGTATTTATCATCAACGGCGGCGGGATCGAGAGCTTCCTTGACACAGTGCTGAAAAATTATCCCGGTCTGCCGGTGATTACAGCCAGTGACGGGATCTCTATGCTGGAGATGAAAACGTTTGGCGCAGGTCATGAGGAAGACGGCCATGAAGGGCATGACCATGGGGATGAGAATCCCCATGTGTGGATGGATGTCTCCAAATATATGCAGGAAGTGGATAACATTGCCGGGGGACTTGCATCCCTTGATCCGGTTCATGCGGAACAGTACCGCCAAAACGCGGAGGCGTACCGCAAAAAGCTGGAGCCGCTCCGGGTGGAAGCAAGTAAGATCACCGGGAAAACCGGACAGGCCAATATTATTATTTTCCATGACTCCTTCGCCTACTTTGCGGACGCGTGCGGGCTTCAGGTGGCGGAGGTTATCGAGATCGAGGAGGATAATACTCTGAGCGCCGGCCAACTGGCCCATCTGATGCAGGTGATCAAAGAAAAAGAGGTTCAGTTGCTGTTTGTGGAAAAACAGTACAGTACGAAGGTGGCCGAAGCGGTTGCAAAAGAAAGCGGAGCCAAGGTATACATCCTGGATTCCCTGGTCACCGGTGACGGGGATCCCGACAGCTATATCCGGGGAATGGAAGAAAATCTGGCAGTATTGAGGGAGGCGCTGTAGCTTATGGGAATACACACAGAGCCCTGCGGCCTGCACTGTATAAAGATGAATCATATCGGTGTGGTCCGGGGAGGAAAAGTGATCCTGGAAGATATCAATATCCATATTCACTGCGGAAAATTAAATGTCATAATCGGCAAAAACGGCGCGGGCAAATCCACACTGGTGAAAGCAATGTTAGGAGAGATCCCCCACACCGGGGAGATCGTCTTTACGAACCAGGAAAACGGTCAGGTGCAGAGCCTGCACATCGGTTATGTACCCCAGAGTATAAATATCGATAAGAACACCCCCACCAGCGTATATGATCTGATCGCCGGTTTTTCCAGCCGTGTCCCCGTTTTCTTAAAAAAGAGCCGGAGAGAGTACGAAAAAATCCGGGAGCAGCTGTCTTATTTTCAGGTGGAGCATCTGATCGACGAGCAGGTCAGCAACCTGTCCGGCGGTGAACTTCAGCGTGTGCTTTTGTCCCTGGCGACTATCCAGGAGCCGGATCTTCTGATTCTGGACGAGCCTGCCTCCGGCATCGACCAAAACGGCATGGCCAAATTCTACCGTACGATCTATGACTACAAAAATAATCATGATCTGGCTATTATTCTGATTTCCCATGATCTGGAATACGTGGCCGAATATGCGGATGAGGTAATCCTTCTGGACACCAGGATTTTAAAGGACGGCCCGCCTGCAAAAGTCTTTGAAAGCGAGGAGTTCCGGAGCGTATTCGGCTCCGTCCGCTATCCATTAGAACAGGAGGGAGCGAAATGATCTATGAACTGCTGGAATCCGTCCTGCCATTTTCCTGGGTACAATACGATTTTATGAAACAGGCCTTTCTGGCCATTCTGCTGATCACACCGCTGTTCGGAATCCTGGGCACCATGATTGTGAATCACAAAATGGCCTTTTTTTCCGACGCCCTGGGACACTCCGCCCTGACCGGCGTAGCCGTCGGCGTCCTGTTCGGCATCCCGGACACGAACCTTTCCATGCTGATTTTCGCGGTGCTTTTTGCCCTTGCCCTGAACCAGATCAAAGGCCGGAACCTGATGGCCACCGATACGGTCATCTCCGTGTTCTCCTCGTTCAGCATCGCTGTCGGATTGGTTATCCTGGCCCAGGGAGGTAATTTCAGCAAATATTCGAGCCTGTTGGTCGGCGATATCCTTAGCATTACCCCGCGGGAAATCCTCTACCTGGTCCTTCTGCTCATAGGAACGTTTATCTTCTGGATTCTGTGTTCCAACCAGCTGAATTCCATCAGCATTAACCGCTCCCTTGCCGCCAGCCGGGGAATCCGGGTGAAGCTGATCGAAAACCTCTTCGCGGTCTGCATCGCGGTGATCGTCATGCTCTCCATCAAGTGGGTGGGAATCCTGATTATCAACGCGCTTTTAATTCTGCCCGCAGCTTCCGCCAGGAACATATCCGAGAACATGCGGGAGTACCATTTCTTCTCTATTCTGTTCTCCCTGTTCTCGGGCATTGTAGGCCTCATTATATCCTATTATGTTAACACGGCCACCGGTCCTACCATTGTCATCATTGCGTCGGTGATCTTCTTCGCTACGTACTTTTATTCAAGGCATGGGAAGTAGAGGACAGCTTTTCCTGCGGCAGCTTCCTCTTGTAGCGTCCACAGTTCTTTGATAAAATAAAATCAGGTAGAAGAATCGTCCCATAACAGTTCTAAAACTCTGGACTTAGAAATATAACTTACAAGATAGACAAGCCTAAAAAATTGGAGTGGGGAAGGACAAGGGTTATGAATAAGGCCACGAAATACTTGAAGACGATATTGAATCTGCTGATCTGGATTGTAGGATTAGTGCTGCTATGCTATTTCGCTCCGAGACTGATCGTATTCTTCATGCCGCTGGTCATAGGATGGATCATTGCGATGATCGCGAATCCTCTGGTGCGGCTGTTGGAGCGCAGGTTAAAAATCGTGCGCAAGCATGGCTCCATGCTGATTATTATCGGGACACTGGCGCTGGTGGTGCTGGCTGGGTATCTGGCTATATCCAAAATTATCACCGAGCTGGGGAGCTTTGTAGGAAATCTGCCGGAAATGTACGAGTCCGTATCCATGGATTTTGCGCAGGCGGGGCAGAAGCTTTCCATTTTCTTCCAAAAATTGCCTCAGGGCGTGCAGGATTGGTGGGCGGAGGTGTCCGCTGATTTTGGCAGTTACGTCAGCGGGATTATGCAGGGAATCGGCAAGCCGACCGTGGCAGCGGCCGGTAACATCGCGCGGAACCTTCCGTCCGTGCTGATTTCAATTATATTCGCTGTTTTATCCGCTTACTTCTTTATCGCCGACCGGGAGAGAATCCTGGCGTTCTTCCGGCGTCACACGCCACAGGGAATCCAGAAGAAAGTGGACATGATTACCGGAGATTTTAAGCATATTCTGGGAGGATATTTCAAAGCGCAGTTCAAAATCATGGGGATCGTAGCGCTGATCCTGTTTATCGGATTTGTCTTTTTGGGCGTGAACTATGCGGTTATCTTCGCGATTCTCATTGCGATCCTTGATTTTCTGCCTTTTTTTGGGACAGGAACCGCCTTGATCCCATGGGCGCTGTTTAAAATATTGACGTCGGATTACCGGATGGCCATCGGCCTGATGATTATCTATGGCGTAAGCCAGCTGGTGCGCCAGCTGATCCAACCGAAGATGGTGGGGGATTCCGTGGGACTGGATCCTTTGATGACTCTGCTGTTCATGTTCCTGGGATACCGGATCGACGGTGTGCTTGGGATGATTCTGGCGGTCCCGCTGGGCCTGATTATCCTGAATCTGTACAAAGCAGGTATTTTTGACGATATCATTCGGGATGTAAAAAGCCTTGTGGATGATTTTAATTCGTTCCGTAAAAATTAAAAGATAGATCTAAAGTTAAAACCAGAAGATATATAACAGATGATATATAACAAAATATAAATACTAAAAGATAAAATCTCCAAATAACTACTATAAGAAATCCAAATGATTAGGAGAAGGCGCAATGATATACACCGTAACGTTCAATCCATCCTTAGATTATATCGTATGGGTTCCGAAACTGACAGACGGAGCCACCAACCGGTCTGAAGCGCAGGCCTTGTATCCGGGGGGGAAGGGAATCAATGTGTCGATTATGCTGTCAAATCTGGGATATGCCAGCAAGGCGCTTGGATTTTCGGCAGGATTTACAGGAAGAGAAATAGAAAGACTGCTGGAAGAAAACGGCTGCGATGCGGAATTCATCCCGCTGCACCAGGGAAATTCCAGAATCAACATAAAAATCAAGTCTGCGCAAGAGACCGAAATCAACGCGCCGGGTCCCCATATTCCATCGGAAGCTCTGAACGAGCTGTTTCAAAGGCTGGATGCCTGCGGCCCGGAGGATATCCTTGTATTGGCCGGAAGCATCCCGAAATCCCTGCCCTCCGATATCTATGAACAAATCATGTTAAGACTCCGGGGACACAAAACGCGCATAGTGGTAGACGCCACCGGCGACTTATTAAAAAACGCGTTAAAATACCATCCATTCCTGGTAAAACCAAATGCCGCGGAGCTGGAAGAACTCTACGGCATCCGGTGTGACACGATGGACAAAATAAAGCAGGGCGCGATGCGGGTACGGCAGGACGGCGCTCTGAACGTGCTGGTATCCCTGGGAAAAGACGGCGCCCTTCTGATAGACCAGCATGGCCGGCTGCATACCTCACCGGCCCCTTCGGGCACATTGGTAAACTCTGTGGGTTCCGGCGACTCGATGGTGGCCGGATTTCTGGCCGGATACTTAAAGGAGCAGGACTATGCCGTAGCGTTTCGCATGGGAATCGCCGCGGGCAGCGCCACCGCCTTCCAGGAATGGCTTGCCACAAAAGCCCAGGTTCTCAAGGAGTATCAGGCGCTCAAAGAGTATCAGCCGCTCAAAGAGTATCAGCCGCTCAAAGAGTATCAGCCGCTGCAGACGCCTTCTCAAACATCTCCTGAATTTCCCGGTTGATCCTGCGGACCGTCTCCTTATTTATCTTGAGCACCGCGCGGTCATAGGTGAACAGGCCGTTGATCTCATCCTCCACATCGCTGACCTGAGTATACACGGCCGCGCTCAGCCCATGTTCCACGTTTCCCAGCACTTCCTCCCGGTAAAGCTTCTCATAAACTTCCGTCAATTCTTCCCGGCTTTTTAGAATCCGGTATCCAAACAAACGCCTGGAGACCATATGTTTCCGTGAGGGACAGCTATACCCCCCGAATTCCGTCAGCGCCTGAATTCGTCCGCAGGGATCCTTCTTCATTCGGAACCTCCTATTATATACATGATAGCTGCGGATATCCCCGGCGCCCTGGTCATACCAGCCGCTGGCATGATCGATCAGCCTGGTGGGATCCAGTTTGTGCAGTGTCTGTGCGATCCGCACCGCGTCAAACTGTCCCCAGCCCTCGTTAAAAGGAACCCAGACGGCCAGACTTACCACATTATATAATGCCTTGACCGTATCCCTCATATTTTTCTCAAATATCCTGCGCCCTAGAGGATCTCTTCTCCCGAGCAGCTTATACCGGTCATCCTTCACCTCCACTCCCAGAAAAGGAAGATTCTGAGTCATCCAGATATTAAACGGCCCTCCGCCGCTGACAAAATCCTGCCACACAAAAATTCCCAGCCGGTCACAGTGATAATACCACCGCATCGGCTCGATCTTAATATGCTTGCGCAGCATATTAAACCCCAGCGCCTTCACCCGGCTCAGTTCTTCCACAATCGCCTCATCCGAAGGCGCCGTATAAAGCCCGTCGCTAAAATACCCCTGATCCAGCAGCCCATTGTGAAAAACCGGCCGTCCATTCAATGCCAGCCTGGGATAACCGTGCGCATCCATCATCATGCCGAACTTACGCATACCAAAATAACTCTCCACGCAGTCCTCCCCAACCGTTAAAATCACACGATAAAGAAATGGGGACTCCGGGCTCCAGCTCTTAAACTCCGGAACTACCGCCCGGATCCTGTTACCCTGAAACTTTTCCCGCACCACAGCCGTATCCCCGTCAAAAATCTCCAACAGCACCTCCGAAGGCGGCAGCTGCCCCTGAAAAAACAGGGTAAAATCCACACATCCCTCATCATAATGAGGAGTAATCTTCAGATCCCGGATATAGACCTCCGGCACATACTCCACCCAAACCGTCTGCCAGATCCCGCTCTGGGGAGTATACCAGATTCCGCCCCGCTCCATTCGCTGTTTCCCGTAAGCCTGCAGTCCGCCGTCCGATTCATCCGTCACCGCCAGCTGGATCAGATTCTCCCCCTCCTTCACAAACTCCGTAATATCCAAGGAAAACGGCCAATAACCACCCTCATGCCTGCCTGCGGTATTCCCATTACAATACACCGTGCAGCACTGATCCACCGCGCCAAAATGAAGCAAAACCCGTTCCCCTTCCCCCGCATCAAAGCGCACCTTTCTCGAATACCACAAAGTCTGTCCCGGTTCCAGCCTCCTGCCCACGCCCGACAAAGCGCTCTCCGGAGAAAACGGCACCACGATCTCCCCGTCAAAACGCGCGGGAATCCTCCCCGGCACCCCCTCCAGAATCGCGTACTCCCAAACTCCGTTCAGGTTCTCCCAATGCTTACGCATCAGCTGCGGCCGGGGATGCTCCGGCAACGGACACTCCCTGTCCAACTTTTTTCCCCACTTAGTATATAATTGCTTTAACGATATTGTAGTTTCTTTCATCTGCTACACACCTTTCAATATTTCATATTAATAATATCTTATAATAATAACGTACAATACACAAGATACCATCACAAGATGTATAATCAATAAGGTAGAATAAGATTTGTACAGTGAAAAATCCTGATTATATGATTATAACTGTAACATGTCATACTGGTCCTTTTGTTAATAATATGCTAGAGTATAAATTAAGCGGGCGTAAACAAATAATGAAACAATGACGAGATATGGTATAAGAACACCGGCTAATATTTATATTAGGAGGAAGATATGAGAAAGTTACTAAGTTATTTTTGGAAGATAGCTATTTGTATGTGTTTTGTGCTTTTAATACAAATGCCAGTTTATGCAGATGAGGTCATTGACGAAGATCAAATTGATCCGCAAGACCTTCTGAACATAGAATTTGACCATTATGAGAATGAAAGCAATCCACATCCATACTCAAATCTACCTTTCACTAAAATAGATAATATTGTTATATTTGTTAGATTTCAGGACAGTAGTGAGTATGTAAATTCTACGACGGCCGGATATGCAGATATGACATATAATAGTGATGAGACCTCGTTAAAAAACTATTTAAAGCGTATTACTTATAACGAGCTTACTATTACAACATCTTTTTACCCCAATACTGCTGGTTCCTATTCATCGGTAAAAGTTTCACATAATTCGACTTATTATAAAAGACAATACGTGGATTCCTCGACCGGTTTGGTAACAGATGGATATACAAATGAAGCAGAAAGATATTCCAGAGAAGTAGAATTGATTACAGAAATCATGACAATTGTGAAACCACAGCTTGAAAATAGTGGATTAAATCTGGATTATGATAATGATGGTTCCATTGACGGAATTTCCTTTCTTTTTCCAACTTATGCGGCAGGCAGCCTGGATCATATTGAACATAACGATTTGCTTTGGCCGCATAAGATAACGATGAGTCCCGGTGAAATTCCAGTAGAGGTGAATGGAAAATACGTCTGCACCTATAATGTTCTAAATAAAGGAAGTATGAGTACTGGGATTATGGGTAGTAATCTGCGCTTATCCCGTGTTATTGTACATGAATTTATGCATACGCTAGGACTTCCAGACTTATACCGCTATTATGATATGGATGCCAAACCACTTGGACCATGGGATATCATGGATGGGGGGGCCACTTATCCGGCAAATTTAACAGCTTATTATCAACGGGAATATTTGGGCTATGGTTCAAAACTGAAAATTTATAAAGAAACTACAGAGAATATTACTTTACAGGCCGCAGAGTATCTTGATCCCAATGAAAACTATGCGATTATAGTTGAATCAGATCGTAATCCAAAAGAGAGATTTGTAATAGAAAATCGGCAGATAGAAGATGGTAATCAAGATACTCAAAAATGCAGTGGTTTATTGGTCTATAGAATTATGAATGATCCGAACGGACCGTATGATTCTGAGGGGAATAAAAGTGGTTCAGATTTTATATTTGCCTTCCGGCCCAATGAAAGTAATGTGAATGTGGGGGATGGTGATATTGGATATGCGCCTGTTTCGCCAACTAATGAAAAGGGCTTTACTACACTTGGCAAGACGTTGGGAACCGAAAATCAGGGATATGATAATAAAACCATCTATTATAAAGATGGGAGTAACAGTGGTATCATTATCGATAATATCCGTATAAATACGAATAACTCTATTACTTTTGATTTATCTATGCCGGAAAGCTTAAAGGGGGAGGGGACCCAAAACAATCCCTACGAGATTTATACACCTAATGATTTAAGAATGGTAACAGCTGGTACAGCGAATACCTATTACCAGTTAATGAAAGATTTAGACCTATCTTCTGTCAATTTTACAACGTTAGATCATTTTGCAGGTGTTTTAGAAGGGAATGGAAGAATAATCAAAAATCTGTCTGTAACAGGTGCGTTTGGCGCTGGATTGATTGACAGAGTAGAAGCAGGAGCTGCAATTAGAAATCTAAATTTTGAAAATCCGATAATTCATGCTGAAAATGGCTATGCCGGTATCTTTTCGGATGTGTCTGGATTATTACAAAATATTGCAGTATATGGAGGCAATATCTCGTCAAAGTCGCGTGCCGGAGGTTTGGCAGGAATATTGAATGAAGGAAAAATAATAGATTCTTACACATCTGCTACTGTAACTGCTAACCATGCCGGCGGATTAATATCATATTTAAACGGCGGTGAAATAGACAGCTGTTTTGTTCAGGGGGCTGTAAATGGTTCAGGGCAGAATCCAGTAACAGGTGCTATATTTTCCTATTGGGTGGAGTCACTGAAGAGTAAAGTTTATAATACTTATTGGGATATGCTAAAAACCGGACAATCAGCTAATGGAAAAATATTTGGTAATAATAAACCGAGTACACTGGCAGGTAGTTATGGTTTACAGATTAAAACCGATACAAAGTTCAACGTTGGAGATATTGGTTACCCATCTCTTATATGTTCAGACCATGGAGTGGTACCCTCCGGATCATGGTCAGTAGAAGATCCGAAGGTTCTAAAATGTAATACATCAACAGGCGTATTTACCTGTTTAGCAGCTGGAACGTCATTGATCACGTATAAATTTGATATCGCTGGACGAATGTGTCAGCTGAATCAAAATATTATAATAGAAAGTATTCCAGTATCAGCTATCAAATTAAATAACAATAAAATTACTTTAACAAAAATTGGAGAAAGTTATAAACTTATAGCTTCGATTCAACCGTCTGATGCTACTGATAAAACGGTCATATGGAAAAGTAGTGCTCCTGCAACAGTTTCAGTTAGCAGTTCAGGGACAATCACTGCAAAAGGGAAGGGTAAGGCTTTGATAACTGCTACAACGCGAGATGGTAATAAAGTAGCCGAATGTGATGTTCTGGTTGAGGTACCTTCACCGCCGGTAACTCCACCGGTTAAATATACTCCTGTAGAGCAGTTTGTAATTCGTCTTTATCAAAAGATAATGGATAGAAATTTTGATGCAGACGGTTTGAGTTATTGGACAAACCGATTGCTGAACCAACAGAACACGGCGGCACAGGTTGTGGAAAGGTTCATGGCCAGTGATGAATTTAAACAAAAAAATCTTACCAATAAAGAATACATTGAAATTTTATATGATGTTTGTTTAAATCGTAAATATGATTCTGACGGATTGGTGTATTGGAATAAATTTTTAGAAAATGGTGCATCGCGGAATTATGTTCTGAACGGATTTATTCGTTCTCCAGAGTTTGCCGGAATCTGTAAGAACTATGGTATTGAACGTGGAACCATAACACTTACGGAACCAAGAGATCAGAGTATTAATTTAACTATGTTTGTCAGTAGACTTTATCGGGAAGGATTAGGGCGGAAGATCGATGTGGAAGGTTTGAATTATCATATAAACGAAATTCTATCAAAACGTGTGTCACCAGTTCAAACCGCACGGAATTTTATCCTGTCACAAGAGTTTGTAAACAAACAGCTCTCAGATGATGACTACATCAAAGTATTGTATCGTACTTATATGGGAAGGGATTTTGATCAGGACGGATTGGACTATCACAAAAAACGGCTTCATTCTGGAATTAGCCGGGAAACCTTATTGATCAATTTTTCTGATTCGCCAGAGTTTAAACAAATTATGAGCCAGTTTAATTTATAGTTTTTCTGTCTCAATATAACTTAATGCCCTATCTAAAAAGATGGCACCCTGACAGCACAAAATTCCCACTTGCAAAGTAAAAGTCGGTTTGATATACTGGGTACGTATATCTGGTTATAAATGAAATAAGCGGGGGCCCCCTCCCGCGATTTTCGGGTCTAAGATCTCAAATTTATTGAGTGTGGAATGTTCAAAAAGACAAGCGCCGGTCCCAGATAACTGGCGTACACACTGATTGGACTGCCTGCGTTTGATAGGCAAGAAATCTGGAAAGATGAAGGCAGACAAACTGCCGGGTGATAAGATGAGTCAGGTTATGAATATTTTGGGATTGCAGATTATGGACTACAGCGCACAGGAAGCATTGGAGCTGGTAAAAGAATATCTGGAAAATGACTGTCTGAACAGCCTGGAGCTATTGACACCGGAGCTTTTCGTGGCGGCGGATGAAGATCCGGAGTTAAAAGAGGCGATCCGGTCTATGGATCTTTGTATGGCCAGAGAAAAAGAGATTCTCAGTATACTGGAGATGCCGGACCCGCAGCGGGTGCAGGAAATTGAAGACAACGTATTCCTGCGGGAATTGATGAAAATGCTGCAAAGCGAGCGTAAAAGTCTGTTTTTACTGACGAATACGGAATTGGAACTTGAAAAATTCCACGAATATATGACGGAACATCATCCTATGGTTCCAATCGTTGGCAGCTGCGCCACGGAAACAAATACCGGGGATGAGGATGTCATTGTGAATGAGATTAACAGTGTTGTGCCGGATGTGGTATTGGCGGCCTTAACTACTCCGTTTCAGGAAGAATTCGTGATCCGGAATAAGCAGAAGATCAACGCGAAAGTATGGATTGGTTTGGGAAAAAACCAGAAAGGGATGAGTGATACAGGAATAAAAACCAGCTGGCTGAGCAAACTGATTGAGAAGAACATTTTTAAAAGAAGGGTCACAAAGTACCGAGATCAGGAAAAGGAGAATCAGGAAGAATGAATAAGAGAAGTGCCTGGGTGGATTATCTGCTGATCCTGGCAGGTACGGGGCTTATGGCAGTGGCGATCAATGTGATCTATGATCCCAACGGCCTGGTTACCGGCGGATTCACAGGTATCGCCATTATAGCCAAGGAGATGACGGGGACGTTGCTAAAAGGCGGTATCCCGCTTTGGCTTACGAACCTCTGTCTGAATATTCCGGTATTTTTGCTGGCGGCCAAGATAAAAGGAATCCGCTATATAGGCAGAACTCTTTTCGCTACCGTCGCTCTCTCCGCATGGCTATATGTGATTCCGGTGTTCAGCCTGATGATCGATGACCTGGTTCTGGCGTCTTTGTTCGGCGGCGTGATCAGCGGAATCGGAATGGGCCTGGTGTTCCTGGCCAGAGCCACCACAGGCGGGACCGATATGGTGGCGGCCCTGATCCAGCACTATCTGCCGCATTATACGATCGCCCAGATTATGCAGGTGGTGGACGCTCTGGTCGTGCTGGTGGGCGCGTATGTATTCGGAATCAGCAAGGCATTGTATGCGGTAATCGCGATTTTTGTGGTTTCCAGAATGTCGGATGGAATTATAGAAGGATTAAAATTCTCAAAAGCGGCATTTATTATAACAGAACATCAAAAAGAGGTCTCAGATATGATTATGAGCGAGCTGGACAGAGGACTGACCGGTGTTCCGGCCAAGGGGATGTACTCCGGGGCGGACAAGCTGATGTTATTCTGCGTGGTTTCCAAGAAAGAGATCGTACAGCTCAAGCAAATCGTAGTCAAAACGGACCCAAACGCCTTCGTAATTGTGACAGATGCCCGGGAAGTTCTGGGCGAAGGGTTCCTGGAAGTGCATTTGTGAACTGTGTATACCACAAAAAAACAGTTTTACCATAAAAAAGTTGAGGAAATGCATAAAAAAATTCGTATTTCCTCTTTCTTTTTTTGTAATATTGCATTAATATATATGTTAGGTTACTTTTGAATCGCGGGGAATCTTGTGGGCGCTTTGTGAAAAATAACTATATCATGTAGAAGGAGTGAAGCAGATGATATCCAACCAGATACTTCAGAACACAATTGAAGGGTTGAAAGCCATTACCAGAATTGATTTATGCATCGTAGATACGGAGGGGAAGCCGTTGGCCACGACGTTTGCGGGAGCGGAGGTCTATGAGAACGCTGTGCTCGCGTTTGTGGAATCCCCGGCGGATGCCCAGGTAGTACAAGGGTGCCAGTTTTTCAAGGTCTTTGACGACCAGCAGTTGGAGTACATATTACTTGCAAACGGCGGCAGCGACGACGTATATATGGTTGGAAAAATTGCTGCATTCCAGATTCAAAACCTCTTGGTAGCCTACAAGGAACGCTTTGACAAGGATAACTTCATCAAAAACCTGCTGTTGGATAATCTGCTGTTAGTAGATATCTATAACCGGGCCAAGAAGCTGCACATTGAGACGGACGTGCGCAGAGTGGTCTTTATCGTGGAAACAGACCATGAGAAGGACAATAACGTCATGGAAAATATCCGCGGCCTGTTCGGAACGAAATCCAAGGACTTCGTAACGGCTGTGGATGAAAAAAATGTAATCGTAGTGAAAGAAGTGGCCTTAAACGAAGGATACGAGGATCTGGATAAAACCGCGAAGATGATCCTGGACCTGCTGACCGCGCAGGGCGAGACCGACGTGCACATCGCCTATGGTACTGTGGTCAATGAACTCAAAGAGGTATCCCGTTCGTACAAGGAAGCGAGGATGGCCCTGGATGTGGGCAAGATTTTCTTTGACGAGAAGGATATTATCGCATACAGCGCGCTGGGGATCGGCCGTCTGATCTATCAGCTGCCCATTCCGCTTTGCAAGATGTTTATCAAAGAAATATTTGACGGAAAATCGCCGGATGATTTTGATGAAGAGACATTGACGACCATCAACAAGTTCTTCGAGAACAGCCTGAATGTGTCCGAGACATCCAGACAGCTGTATATCCACCGGAATACGCTGGTATACCGCCTGGATAAGCTGCAGAAGAGCACCGGACTGGACCTTCGGGTGTTTGAGGATGCCATTACCTTTAAGATCGCATTGATGGTTGTAAAATACATGAAGTATATGGAGTCGATAAATTACTAATCAGATACAGGAGGTAACATGATCGAATTAAAGAACGTAAGCAAATCCTATTCCACCGGCTCTCCGGCTGTGAAGAACGTAAGCTTACATATCGATAAGGGGGAATTTGTGTTCGTCGTCGGCAACAGCGGTTCGGGTAAGTCGACGTTGATCAAGCTGCTGTTAAAAGAGCTTGAACCCACGGAAGGCAGGATTATTGTGGGGAATAAAGTGCTGGGGGATCTGAAGCGGCGTCAGATCCCAAGATACCGCAGGAATATCGGCACGGTATTCCAGGATTTCCGGCTGCTGAAGGACCGCAATGTCTATGAAAATATTGCGTTCGCGCAGCGGGTGATCGAGACACCGACCAGAAGAATCCGCAAGCAGGTTCCGGCGATGCTATCGCTGGTCGGGCTTGCTGAAAAATATAAGTCATATCCGAAGCAGCTCTCCGGAGGGGAACAGCAGAGAGTGGCGTTAGCCAGGGCGCTGGTAAATGGTCCGGCTATTTTGTTATGTGACGAGCCCACCGGTAATCTGGACCCGAAGAATTCCTGGGATATCATGCAGCTGTTAAGCGAGATCAATGAGCGCAGGGGAACCACCATTCTCGTGGTCACTCACAACCGTGAGATTGTGGATGCCATGCAGAAAAGGGTCGTAACTATGAACAAGGGCGTTATTATCAGCGACGAACAAAAAGGCGGGTATAACAATTATGAGGCTTAGTACAATTGTCTACAGTCTCAAACAGGGACTGAAAAATATATATAGAAATAAAATGTTCTCGCTGGCATCGATTGCCACGATGTCAGCCTGTATTTTTCTCTTCGGACTTTTCTTCGCTATAGTGATGAACTTTCAGAGTATGATCAAAGATATAGAGGCCGGGGTCGCGGTCACCGTGTTCTTTAAGGACAATGTAACGGAAGAGCAGATCCTGGATGTCAAGGGCAAGATCGAAAAGCGGGATGAGGTTTCCAATGTGATCTATGTCTCCGCGGATGAAGCGTGGGAGATATTTTCCAAGGATTATCTGAAGGATGCCGGGGAACTGGCGGAAGGTTTTGAGCAGGACAACCCTCTTGCCAAGGCAGCCAACCTGGAAGTTTATATGAATGATGTGTCCAAGCAGAAAACGCTGGTGTCTTATATCACTTCGTTAGATGAGGTACAGAAAGTAAACCAGTCTGAGATAACGGCCAATACCCTGAGTGATTTTAATATGCTGATCGGGTACGTATCGGTTACCATTATCTTTATCCTGCTGGCGGTGGCCGTATTCCTTATTAGTAATACGGTTACGATCGGTATCGCGGTCCGGAAGGAAGAAATTGCGATTATGAAATTAATCGGCGCGACGGACTTTTTCGTGCGCGCGCCGTTCGTGGTAGAAGGCCTGCTGATCGGCCTGATCGGCTCGGCGATTCCTCTGGGAATCATTTACTACCTTTACAGTAAGCTGGTGGAATATGTGCAGACCCAGTTTATGACCCTTGCAAGACTGTTTGTATTCCTGCCGGCGGAGGAAGTGTTCCATTCCCTGCTTCCGGTTGGGCTGATTTTAGGAGTCGGAATCGGGTTCCTGGGTAGTTTCTTTACGATTCGTAAGCATTTGAGAGTATAGGTGTTGTCCATGACGAAGCGAATATTAGGGGTTCTGTTGTCCGGGGCGCTGATTACAGCCATGGCGGCGCCCGCTTTTGCCACCTCTCTTCAGGATGCGAAGAAGGAAAAAAGCGGAATCGAATCCAATATAAAAGAAGTTGAACAACAGATAAAGGATATGAAGGTGACAAAGGGAAACCTGGAGGATTACATCAAAAAGCTGGATTCCTCCCTGAACCAGATCGTGGATGATCTGGGTTCCCTGGAAGAACAGCTGGCCGCGAAGGAACAGCAGATCTCCGATACACAGGAGGCCCTGGAACTTGCCAAAGAACAGGAGGCCGGCCAATATGAGGCCATGAAGCTGCGCATTCTGTATATGTATGAGAACAGCACGGGTTCCCAGCTCTCGATGCTTTTGGAGGCGGGCAGTATTTCGGAATTGCTCAAGCGGGTGGAGTATATGAGCGCCATGTCTGAGTACGACCGGAAAATGTTGGTGAAGTTTCAGGAGACCAAGGAATATATTGAAGAGACGGAAGAAAAACTGACCCAGGAAAAGACAGAGTTAGAAGAGATGAAGTCTGAGGTTGAGGACCGCAAATCCAGCGTGGAGTCCGCGATCAGGAAAAAGAACGACGAAATCGAGCGGTACGAAAATGACATTGCAGACGCGGAACAGTTAAAAGAGGAGTATGAGCAGGAATTAGCCCAGATGACCCAGGTTATGAAACGGCTGGAGGAGGAAGAGAAAAAACGCCAGCAGGAATTGAGTAACAGCGGGCAAACAGGGCAGACTTATGATAACGGACAGTTCGCCTGGCCGTGTCCGGCCAGCACCAGGATTACCAGCGATTATGGAACCAGGTACCATCCGACCCTTGGATACGAGAAGTTCCACAACGGGATTGATATCGGAGCGCCATCCGGCTCCTCGATACTGGCGGCTTATGACGGCGAAGTTGTCAGCGCCGCATACGATTCGGTCATGGGAAATTATGTGATGATCAATCACGGCAGCGGGTTATATACGATCTATATGCATGCTTCCGCTCTGTACGTATCCTCCGGTCAGAAAGTGTCCAGGGGGGAACAGATCGCGGCAGTAGGTTCTACCGGACGCTCTACCGGCCCCCATCTGCATTTTACGGTCCGGTTGAACGGAAGCTACGTCAGTCCATGGAATTATGTCAGTTAACTGAGAACAGGCAAATTAAGAAGGGCTGTCTTCGGACAGCTCTGCTTCGCTTATAGGAGGCAAGATGCAGGAAAAAAGAGAATGGAATCAGGAAAATGTGCAGGACAAAAATGAGGAGCTAGAGCCGGAAGAGACCCGGTTGAAGGACCCGGGAAACAATCATGGCGTCTTAAAAGGTTTTCTGGGAGGAGTTCTGGTCACCTTGTGTGTCCTGGCCATCGTATTATTTGTTAAAAGTCTGGAGCCAAAACGGTTAGGTACAACGCCTTCCCAGACACCTGATCATACCGCTGCCGGACAGCAGCTTGATACGGAAGCGATTGACCTGAAACTGGAAAAGCTCAAGTCTTTGATCGACTCGAAGTATATGGGGGACGTGGATGAGGAGAAGCTGATAGAAACCCTGTATTATGGCTATGTGGCAGGACTTGGCGATCCCTATTCGGTGTATTTTACAAAAGAGGATTACGTCACCATGATGGAATCCACTACCGGCATCTATAATGGGATAGGCATCCTCATGTCCCAGAATATGAAGACCGGCGTGATTACTGTGTTAAGAGTGTTCCGGGATTCTCCCGCCGAGGAGGTGGGGCTGCAAAGAGGCGATATCCTTTACAAAGTCGCCGGGCAGGAAGTGACCGGCATGGACCTGCAAAGTGTGGTATCGATTGTAAAAACCAGCAACGACGGCGTGGGAACGGTAGAGGTGGAGGTGGTCCGGGAGGATGAGACAGAACCGCTTAAGTTCGACGTGGAACGCCGGGAAGTGACGGTTTCCACGGTAGAGCATGAGATGCTGGATGATGGGATCGGCTATCTGCTGATTACCCAGTTCGACGATCTGGTAACCCAGAAGCAGTTTGCGGAAGCCATGGAGGACCTTAAAAATCAGGGGATGACGTCTCTGATTATCGATGTAAGGGATAATCCGGGCGGGGTGCTGGATTCCGTCTGCAAAACACTGGAGCAGATCCTTCCGGCCGGACTGATCGTCTATACGGAAGATAAATACGGCAACCGCGAGGAGATCAGCGGTGAAGGAAAAACCCCGTTAGATATTCCACTGGCGGTCCTGGTTAACGGTAACAGCGCCAGCGCGGCGGAGATCTTCGCCGGAGCGGTAAAAGACTACGGGATCGGCACCTTGGTGGGAACCACTACCTATGGAAAAGGAATTGTCCAGAAAATCTTTGACCTGGGTGATGATACTGCGGTGAAGTTAACCGTGTCGAAATATTTTACGCCGAAAGGGAATTATATTCACGAGGTGGGAATTAAGCCGGATGTGGAAATTGATTTAAACGACGATCTGAAAAAGATGGCGATCATCCCGATGGATCAGGATAATCAGCTGCAGAAGGCAATCGAGATACTGAAAGGCCAGTGAGCGGCAACACGCGTGCAAGGAGGTAACAATGAGCAATCACAGTGGTGTGGAACGCTGCGAGTATATCCATGTGCATGAGGATATCGTGGAAAAGGTAAAAAACCGAATACCGCCGGAGCAGGAGTTGTATGATCTGGCCGATTTTTTCAAGGTATTTGGCGACAGCACGAGGATTAAAATCCTATATGTTTTGTTCCAGTCGGAAATGTGTGTCTGCGATATCGCGCAGCTGCTTGGTATGACACAGTCAGCCATCTCGCACCAACTGCGCGTGTTGAAGCAGATGAAGCTGGTAAAATTCAGACGGGATGGAAAGACGATCTTCTATTCCCTGGCGGATGATCACATCCAGACGATCATGAACCAGGGGTTGGAGCATATAGAAGAATAAAAGGTGTCCCGCTGACGCTTGGTGTGGGGGATACGGTAAGACACAGCGACAGGAAACTGTTCAGAAAAAAAGAGAAGTGAGGAGAAGAGGAGAGAATGAGTAAAACAGATTTAGTATGGGTTCTGGTGGCATTTGCGGTCTATATGCTGGGAATGCTTCTGATTGGATTTAGTTTTATGCGCAAGACAAAGAATACGGAGGACTACTTCCTGGGGGGCCGTGGTCTCGGTAAATGGGTAGCTGCACTGTCGGCCCAGGCGTCCGATATGAGCGGCTGGCTGCTGATGGGACTTCCCGGCACAGTCTACGCGCTGGGAACCGGTCAGTCCTGGATCGCGATTGGATTATTCCTGGGAACCGTGTGTAACTGGCTTTTTATTTCCACCAGGCTCAGACGGTATACGATCCGTGCAAATAACTCGCTGACACTGCCGGAATATTTTGAAAACCGCTTCCATGACAAGAGAAGGATTCTGCTGATCGCATCCTCTATTGTGATCGTCATCTTTTTCGTTGTCTATACGGCATCCGCCTTTGCGGCCGGCGGCAAGATGTTCAATATTGTATTTGGAGTGGACTATCACATCGCACTTACCATCGGCGTTGTGGTTATACTGGGCTATACCTTCATGGGCGGCTTCATGGCCGTGTGCACCACGGACTTTATCCAGGGGCTTTTGATGCTGGTGGGGTTGATGACGGTTCCGATTCTCTGCTATGCGTTCGTGGGGCCGGCGAATCTAACCGATATTCTGGCTCAGACCAACGTGGCGGGAGGTGTGGATTCCTATCTGAACATCTTCCATAACGGAGGAAAACCGTTTGGATTCATTGATATCATCTCCCAGATCGGCTGGGGGCTTGGCTACTGCGGAATGCCTCATATATTAGTCAGATTCATGGCGGTTAAGAGCGAGAAAGAACTCAAACAGTCCAGAATTATAGCGATTATATGGGTGGCGGTTTCCCTGTTCTTCGGATGCTTTATCGGCATCATCGGAAGAGCATATCTGTTCCCCACGATCCTTGGCACGGAGACCACAGGATCCGCAGAGAACGTATTTATCAATATGATTGTTCAATTGTTTACAAAAGATATCCGTATTCCGTTTATCGGCGGCATCTTTCTGTGCGGCATCCTGGCGGCGATCATGTCCACGGCGGATTCCCAGCTGCTGGTAGCGGCGTCCTCCGCATCGGAAGATCTCTATAAGGGCGTAATCAATCCAAAAGCCAAGGACAAGAATGTTCTCATGTTAAGCCGGATCATCGTGGTCTGCATCGCAGCTATCGCTTATCTCATCGCCTGGAATCCCAACAGCAGCATCATGGGGCTGGTATCCAACGCATGGGCAGGCTTGGGAGCCGCCTTCGGCCCTACGGTTTTACTGTCCCTGTACTGGAAACGGGCGAATCTGGGCGGCGCTATCGCGGGTATTGTCTCCGGAGGCCTGACCGTCATTGTCTGGGATTACATACCTCTTGTAAATGGTCAGACGCTGGGAGCGGTGACCGGCCTGTATTCCCTGGTCATCGGCTTCGCCATCAGCCTGGTTCTGATTGTGGTGGTCAGCCTGCTGACCAAGGCTCCTTCCGCTGAAATGCTTCAGGAGTTTGAGGATGTCAGAAGCGGGAAAATGGAATTGGAATAATTAGGTAGAGCGGCGGTATCCGGGGATGTTCCGGGCGGCCGGGTTCAGGATGACCCGCGGACTTCACGTCCGGCGGGCATGAGCCTCTGAACCGGTGGGCTGTCGCACCAACTTAGCGTTCTTCCTCGGGCTTCCTATGCCTGCTGCTTAGGGCTTGGAACTGTGGGCGGTATCCGGGGACACTCCGGGCGGCCGGGTTCTTTTGTATCTCCCTGGGGGCGCGGAGGGCTAACGCTGCGTATCCGCTAAGTGAAATCGAAAAGCCGGGTTCAGGAACCGAGCCTATTCACCAGGAACACATGATGTGTTCCCGGTTCAGAGGCTCTTGCCCGTCGGACGTGAAGTCCGCCGTGCATC
>NZ_JAHQCW010000040.1 GCF_019042275.1 Diplocloster agilis | reverse complement strand
GTTCCCGGTTCAGAGGCTCTTGCCCGTCGGACGTGAAGTCCGCCGTGCATCCTGAACCCGGCTTTCCGATTCCACTAAGCGGGAGCTCAGCCGCCCTATACGCTCCCAGGGAGACACAAAGGAATCCGGCTGCCCGGAGCATCCCGGGACATTGACACGCACCCCAGCCTTAAGCAGCGGGCATACCCAAACCCGAGGAAGAACCTAAACTGCTCCGAACGATCCTGTCTTTTTCCATTTTCCGTAATAAAAGCGGTTAATCCCGGTCCCACTTATCCGCCAGGTTATTGATTTGATTTTCGAACTTCGCCAGATCCTTATTGGCCAGGCCCTCGTTCTTCATAATCACCGCCATCAGCCGTTTACCGGCTTCCACTACGCGGCGGAACGCATTCGCGGCCCGCTGTGTCTCCGGTTTTTCCTTAGTCTTGCGTATCTTGACCCCTTCGCTTAAAATCTCGCCGGTGGCCAGATCCACACAACCTCCGCTATAAGGCGCAAACGCCGGACACCCGATGACTTCCTCCACGGTATGTGCAAAGGCATCCGTCACCTCATCTTCGCCATGGACGACAAATACATGCTGAAGCTCGGACTGGAATCCGCCCAGCCAGCGAAGCAGGCCATTTTTATCCGCATGACCGCTGATCCCCTTCAGGCTCTCGATTTTAGCATCCACCTCGATCTGCTCCCCGAAGATTTTAACCGTATCCGCTCCCTCTAAGAGCTTACGGCCCAGCGTTCCCTCCGCCTGATACCCCACAAAGAGTATGGTACTTTCCTTCCGCCACAAATTATGCTTCAGGTGGTGCCTAATACGGCCGGCCTCGCACATCCCGGACGCGGAAATAATCACCTTCGGTTTCTCGTCAAAATTGATCTGTCTGGAATCCTCGCTGGTAGTCGCCGTCTTAAGCCCCGGGAACATCAAAGGGTTAATCCCCTTGTCCACCAGCGCCATTGCATCTTCATCAAAGCAGGATCTGGTATTCATATTAAAAACCTTCGTTGCCTCAATCGCCAGCGGACTGTCCACATAGACTTCAAAACCCGGATACTCGCTGATAAGATTCTTCTCCTTAATTTCCCGTATAAAATACAGCAGCTCCTGCGTACGGCCCACCGCAAATGACGGAATGACCACATTGCCGCCCCGCGCAAAAGTTTCACGCAGGATCCTGGTAAAGCTTCCCACATAATCCGGGTGTTCATCCCCGTGCAGCCGGTCTCCGTAAGTAGATTCGATCACCACATAATCCGCAGAATCCACAAACGAAGGATCTTTAATAATCGGCTGATTCAGATTCCCAACATCCCCGGAAAAAACTATTTTCTTCGCTGCGTCCCCTTCCCGAATCCAGACTTCGATACTGGCAGACCCCAGCAGGTGCCCCATATCCGTGAACCGGATATCAATCCCCTCACAAAGGGAAATCCGTTCCGCATACACAACCGGCACCATCAGTCCGATCGCCGCCAGCGCATCGTTCATGGTATACAGCGGTTCATAGGGCTCCGCTCCCGACCTTCTGGCCTTTCTATTCCTCCACTCCGCCTCAAACTCCTGAATATGGGCGCTGTCACGCAGCATAATACCGCAGAGATCATACGTGGCATACGTGCAGAACACCTGCCCCTGAAACCCGTTCTTACACATTAGCGGTATCAAACCGGAATGATCGATATGAGCGTGGGTCAGCAAAATATAATCAACCTCACCAGGCGTCACCGGCAATTTCTGATTCTCATAGATATCCCGCCCCTGCTCCATACCGCAGTCGATCAGGATATGCTTTCCGCAAGCCTCCAGCAGATGGCAGCTACCCGTAACTTCATGCGCCGCCCCAATAAAAGTAAGTTTCATGCGTTTCCCCTTCCTTTTCTTTTCATTGTACCACCATGCATAACAATAGTAAAATAAACCCAAAGAAAGTTCTACCGATTCTGCACAGTCTGCCCCAAAAACATGGAATCTGGCTGGTGAATCATCCATACATTATGGATAAATGGAAATTGAGCAGAGTGAGATACAAGAGTTTTATGATTCCATTTTAAAAGAAAATCCTTTCGCCTGTACTGCCTTCATAAAGCCTTCAAATCCTCGCCAAAATCGTTACAGAGCAGGAGACGACCTGCAATCACGGGTCGAAATACTACATCCTGCTCTATAGCGTAGCAAAGGATCATTCCCTTCGGAAGGAAAATTCCGCAAAAGCATGTACAAGGCAAAAAGAAACCAAAAGACAAAATTTGGAGCAGAGAAACAATGGCGGGATTGGTTTCTCATTCCATCTTCCATGCTCCG
Organism: Diplocloster agilis; assembly: GCF_019042275.1. Taxonomy (GTDB): domain Bacteria; phylum Bacillota; class Clostridia; order Lachnospirales; family Lachnospiraceae; genus Diplocloster; species Diplocloster agilis. Next base: position 51,055 of record NZ_JAHQCW010000040.1, on the reverse strand, counting down.
GACTGCTGCTGCAACGCTACCATATGGCTGTAGATGCCATCCTGCGCGGAGAGAACATCCGGGGAACCTTGCTGTGCCACCGCCCCTTCAGACAACACCACAATTTTATCGGCTCCCGAAACGGTGCGCATACGGTGGGCAATAATCATCACTGTTTTGTTTTGAATCAGCTTGGAGAGTGATTCCTGAATCATCGTTTCATTTTCCACATCAAGGGAAGCAGTTGCTTCATCCAGCAAAATGATAGGCGCATCTTTCAAAAACGCGCGGGCGATGGATAGCCGCTGGCGTTCTCCGCCAGATAGCTCACAGCCGTTTTCACCGATTTGCGAATTCCATTTTTCCGGCAGTTTCTCGGCAAATTCATCGCAGTGAGCAAGTTTTGCCGCTGCAATAACTTCTTCATCGGTCGCGTCTTTTTTACCGATACGGATATTTTCCAAAATCGTGTTGTTAAATAAGGTTACATCCTGAAAAACAATGGAATACAGGCTCATCAGCGTCTCGGGATCTACCCTTGAAACATCCATACCGCCCACTGTAATCTTACCCTTTGTAATATCCCAAAAGCGTGCTGCAAGGCGGGAAACCGTGGTCTTTCCGCCGCCGGACGGGCCGATCAGCGCTGTTACTTCGCCTTGTTTTGCTACAAAAGACACATCCCGCAATACCTGTTCGTCTTTATTGTAAGCAAAGCCGACATGTTCAAACACGATGTCGCAGCCGTTGTTTGTAAGCTTCTCTGAACCCTCCTGCACAGGATGCTCTAAAATTTCGTTCATTCGTCCGCAGGGAATATTCAGCGCGATAATTCCGCTGAGGTTATCAAGCGTTGAAATCATCGGGTCATAAATACGGGAAACTACCAATAAAAACATAAAAAATGTAAGTACATCAAGGCTTCCGTTCGCAAGCAGCACACTTCCAACCAATGCAGTTGTTGCAATGCCAAGTTTGAGTATCATACGAGCAGAGCCATTAAAAACAGCGTTGCTCAGTTCTGTAATAATTGTGCGCTTTTCTACTGCCTTGAGTTTTGCATCAAGGCCAACCATATACGCATCTTCGGCATTGTTAGCTTTCAGGTCGCGCACGGATTCAAGGCACTCCTGAATACCGTCCGCAAACGCCATTTTCGCCTGCGTCTGTTTTACCTGTTTGCGGTTTATATATTTTGTAGAAGACAGTACAATACCAAAGGAAACCGGAAGCACCCAAAGAGCGGCAAGCGCCATACGCCAGTCAAAAAAGAAAAGACTGATTGCAATTAAAAAGGTGGACGCGATAGAGCCGACCAGCTCCGGAATCCAGTGGGATGAGCCCGATTCAAGCAAAGCGCAGTCCGCCATAATCGTACTTGTCAAATCCGCCAAATCCTTTTTACCAAAGAACGAAAGTGGAAGCTTACGAAGCTTTTCAGCAAGAGCGATGCGGCGTACGCCGCTTTCTTTGTAGGTGGCGAAAAAGGTTGCATTGTATTGAATATAGGTTGTGAGCATAATCAAAAGCAGGCAAATCACAATACCGGCAATATAGAATGCTGTCTTTGCACCTGTTCCTGTTCCGTTTAATAAATCCTTTACGAGAAAATAAAGCAAGCTGACAGGAAACATAAGAACAAGATAGGACGCGGTACAGGAGAAAAACGCCTTTCTCATATCCTTTGCTCCGGTTTCAGACAGTGCAAACTTGTGTCTTAAATAGTTAAGCATGAACAGCACCTACCTTCCATTTTACGGTTTTTCCGTATTCCGACCACATATGCGCATAAATTCCGCTTTGTGAAGTGAGAGCACCGTGCGTTCCGTACTCTGCAATCCGTCCGTTGTCAAGCACATAAATACAGTCGCAGGTTGTAACGGTGGAAAGACGGTGTGCAATCATAATTACGGTTTTCCCTTTGGACAGAACCGAGAAAGCCGCCTGTACCTTCGCCTCGTTATCCGGATCGGCAAAAGCCGTGGCTTCATCAAGAATCAGAATCGGGGCATTTTTCAGCATAACGCGGGCAATCGAAATTCGCTGCTGCTCGCCGCCGGAGAGATAAACGCCTTTTGTGCCGATTACCGTATCAATTCCATTCGGCAGTTTTTCTATAATATCGTCACACTGTGCATCGTGCAGCACTCTTTCAACTTCTTTTCGGGTGGCGCCGGGCTTTGCCATACGCACATTTTCAAGAATTGAGGTTTTTAAAAGCTTGGAATCTTGAAAGACAAAGGATACCGTATTCATCAGCTCTTCCTTTGAAATATCCTTTACATTCACTCCTCCGATTTTTACTTCGCCGGAGTTCACATCCCAAAACCGCGCAATAATGCTGGCAAGTGTGGTTTTTCCGCCGCCGGACGCGCCCACCAGTGCGATATGTTCGCCGGGCTTTACTTGCAGATCTACATCAGACAGGGCGTTTTCCTTAGCCTCAGGGTATCGGAAGCTAACGCCGCTCAGCGTTATTGAATTGTCTTTAGGGTGCTTCGGTGATCTCGGTTCCGGCAGCGGCTGCATGGTCAAGACGGATTCGATACGCGTCAGAGCATCCGCTACAATCAATTTATTTTCGCTGGAATACATGATTTTATTCAGCGTCACTGTAATGACAGGTGTGATGATGATATAGAACAAAAGATTCAGCAGAAATTCGTTTGTTACACCATCCGCCGTGAAAAACATGGCGGCGGCAATCAGTACAGCAAAAACAGCGTTTATGGCCGTAGTGTAAATCGTCATTGGCATGCGTAAATCCTTGGTATAGGAAATCACCCATTTTTCATAGTTGTCAATCGCCGCCTTAAAATGTTTAAAGGAAAATACCGACTGCCCGAAGGTCTTTACAACGGGAATACCCCGGACATATTCCACCGCTTCGTTCGACATGCTGTCGAGGGAGTTCTGATATTCTTTCATCTTCTCCTGCATTCTCTTTCCGGTCATAGCGCTCATAATCAGAAACGCCAATACCACAGGAATTAAGGAAAGGAGTCCAAGCCGCCAGTCAAAGGTAACCAGCAGAACAAGAAGTCCCACAGGCGTCGCATATGCGCCTGCCGTATCGGGCAGTTGATGCGCCAAATAGGTTTCGGTAGCGGCGCTGGATTCGTCCACCGTTTTGCGCAGCTTTCCGCTTCCTACACCGTCCATAAAGCCCATAGGCAGTGTGATGATGTGACGCAGTGTCCAAGAGCGAATATTTGTCTGCACACGGAATGCAGCGATGTGGGAGCATAACAACCCACAAAGGTAAATCGCCATGGATAATATGGCAAAGCAAACGGCCTGCCAACCATTGTGCACAAGATTTTCAGCCTTACCGAAGTCGGGTGCAACATCCAGCACCTCTTTTATAATTTTCCAGATGAATATAAACGGAACAAGGGCTGTCAGCGCACTGATGACCGATAGTATCCAAGAGGATACCGTCAGGATTTTGTAGTTGCCTGCATAGTTCATTAATTTTTGCAGGTTGGATTGTTTTTTCATTGTTTCATCACTCCTTACCGATTAGCTTCTGCTAACCCATATTTCAAATAAAAAGCGTCCCTTGACGCTTTTTATCTTTGGTTCCATTATACTTTAGTCTGTTTTCCGTTTCCACTCTGTTCGGGCAGGATTTGGCTCCATTCGGACACGGAAATTACACTTTGAAAAAGCCCGTAAATCGAGCTTTGTTTTCATTTGTAAGCGGGTATTGCTCTAAAACTGTTCCTTCCTCAAGATGCAGAATATGCGTACAGCACCGTACAATCAGCTCAGGATCGTGCGTGATGACAAACAGTGTTTTGCGTCCGGCAAAAGAACTCAGCAGCCTTGCGGTCTGCTCCATATGTTCAAAATCCAGTCCGCTTGTGGGTTCGTCAAAAATCAGGATTTCTTTTCCCGCCAAAATCGCCGAAGCGATGGCAACCCGCTGCTTTTGTCCGCCCGAAAGGGACATTGGATGCCTTTCAGAAAGCTCTGCCAACCCGAGTCCGGACAGAATACCCGAAACATCCTTTTCGTTATCCTCATCCATCCCGAGACAGACTTCGTCCTCTACAGATTCGCAAAAGAGCTGATGATTGACATCCTGCATGACCATATAGCATTTTTTGAGCATGGTTTTTCGTGTGTACTGCACTCCGTCAAAGGATACTTTTCCTTTAAATTTCTTTTCAAGCCCGCAAAGGCAGCGGGAGAAGGTGGATTTTCCTGCGCCGTTATGTCCGATAACGGCAATCACACCGCCGACCGGCAAAGCGAGCGAGTCAATACATAGGGCGTCCTTTTGCTGATACGAAAAATGATAATTTTGCAATTCCATCGTTTCTGCGACAGGGATTTTCGCTGCGATTCGCAGATGATCAGAGCACAGTGTACGCAATCCGAGCGACCTGATTTTTTCATCCGAAAAAGCTGTAAAGTCACACATTGAAATATCAAAGCTTATTTTACCTTTATCCATATAAATCACACGGTCGCAGATTTCTTTCAGCCAATACAGCCGGTGCTCGGCAATGATAATGGTTTTCCCCTGTGACTTCCAAAGCAGCAGCGTTCTTTTCAAATCTTCAATCGCATCAATATCTAAGTTCGAGGTTGGCTCATCCAGTACAAACACCTCCGGTTGGACGGCCGAAACCGAGGCACAGGCGACCTTTTGTTTTTCGCCGCCTGAAAGCTTAAAAATGTTTCGTCCGAGCAGCTCAACCATATCAAGCTCATTTGCTGATTTCTGTATTCTGCTTTCAACCTCTGATACGGGCAGCCCGAGATTTTCACAGCCAAAGGCGATTTCGCTCGTGGTATCCACACAAAAAAACTGACTTCTCGGGTTTTGAAACACGCTGCCGACCAGCCGTGCAGTTTCATACAGCTCGGTTTTCGTTACATCTAATCCGCTTACAGTAACATTGCCGCTCATCTCGCCCTCGTAATAATGCGGAATCAGCCCGTTGATAAGCCGCGTAAACGTAGTCTTGCCGCAGCCGGATTTTCCGCAGAGCAGAACGCACTCGCCACCCTTGATATGAAGTGTAATCTCATCAAGGACACCGCTGTCGGAATTGGCATAGCGAAAGCTTGCGTTTTGAATTTCTATCATAATTATGATCATTCCCTTCTGGACTTTGCGCCGATTTCACAACTGCATTTTAAATGCGGTTGTGAAATTCAGGTCGCGCCGACCTGAAAGGCGCAAATCCGGGTTTGAAAGATTTATCTTTCAAACTTCCCTCCTTATAATACACCGGCAACATCGAGAATTAAGAAGCCAAAGCATCCGGCACAAAAGAGTATGGCGATTACATCCTGCGCATGAAAGCCGATCTTACATACATTTGTCCGTTTTACCGTTCCGCCAAGCCCCCTTGTGAGTGCGGCGGCAGAAAGCTCATCGCCGATTTTCACCGTACAGGTCATCAGCGGAATCAGCCGGTATTCCAGCATTTTGCCGGCATTTTTGCCGCCGAATGCAATGCCGCGCATTTTCATCGCCGCATTGATGGAGGAAAATTCATCCGCAACCGTCGGAAAAAAGCGAAACATGACGGACATCGGGATGATTATTTTTTCGCTTAAATGCAATCTCTGCATGGCCGCCGTGAATTCGCTCACCGTCATACTCGAAACAACATAAACGGCCAGCATCATACTTGGCATAAAGCGCGTCAATATTCCGGCGCAGCCGAGTACAAGAAAGGCAGGAAAGCCTGTCAGGTGCGGTGTTGCGAGCAGGTTCAGCAGATAGGAGCCGGTGTATAGAATAAAATAAAGGGCTGCCGTTTTATATTTCCTTGCTGTTAAAAGCAAAACAAACGGCAGAACACAGAAGCACGGGAGGAGAAACGACAGTTTCTCTCCCGCAATTCCGCCTAGGACAAAGGTTGACATCGTAATCAGTAAAAGCAGCTTTGTGCGCGGATCAAACACGAGTCCCCGATGTTCTGTACTGACCTGTAAAAAACTTCCCCGCATCAGGCGATTCCTGCCTTTTTAAAATGCTTTTTCAAGAGCGCTTTGCCCAATAATCCGCCGACAACCCCAAAAACAAAGCAGGTGACAAGCAGCGTTGGGCACATCCACATGGGCATCAGGTTTGTAAGAGACTCAATGTATTCCTGCCCAAAACTCTGGCGAGTTGAAAAATATCCGTCCGGATTGAAAAACAGCGGGAGAAAATTGCCCCACATCCATGTGCTGAACACACCGTATGACACAATCGCCAGCTTGGAGCTTGCATATTTACCGCCTCTGTAAATCAGTTCTGCAATCAGCCCTGAAACAGCGCCAACCACAAGGGCATACCATCCCATGCCGGTAAGCATCATCATAATACCCATGATAATGCTCATAATCAAAATCATGCCGAATTTTTTAACCTTTGTCATAAACAGCATAAACGGAATCCCGCAGAGAACGGGGCCGATTACACAAAGCAGCGGCATCATAATCGGGATATATCCCAGCATGGCGATTGCCATAATGATAACAAAATAGATTGCCGAGAAAATACCGACATTGATCAGATCTTTACCTTTTAATTTTTCTGTTTTCATTTCTATCCCTCCAATTCTCTGTTATTCAGCCAGTGCCGCACCCAGAGCTTTGCAGGAGCTAATGGCGGCGGCGTCAGGCGCTTCGTTGCAGATTACGCTGTCGCAGGCAAGGACAGCTCCGTCGCCGATACAGGTTTCCTCCCAACTGCGCATCCACTCTCCGTCGCCCCAGCCGTAGGAGCCAAACAGAGCGATTTTCTTGCCTTTCAGATTTGCTTCGCAGGCTGAAAACATCGGCTCAAATTCATCCTCCTCCAAAACGGCAGCGGCCATCGCCTCCGTGTTCCCGGTTCCGCTCCAATAAACAACAGCAATTTTACTCATTTGTATGTACCATCCCTTCATAGATAATTTTAATATATCAATCGGCCACAGTGAGCCGTTCGATGCTTTTTCCCTCTGCCCATTGCGAGCAATAGATTAATGTACACTTTTTGTACTTTTCAAAGGTTTTCTGCGCCTGTTCTTCATCGCCGTAAACCTTCCAGCAGCCCGTACATTTTGCACACGCCGCCTTATTTTCAATAAAGCCACAGACATCCTCAGGCGGATAGCCAAGAAACAATCCTATCTCATGCGGAAATCCCGCAGAAGCTTGCAGCCGCCTTGACAACTGCGCAATACAGGCCGTGCTCCCGATTTGAGAATACCCGAGGTCTTCAAGAATTGCCGCAGCCGCAGCGGAAGCTAAATCATTGAATAATTTAGTCGGCCTGTACAGGTAAATCAGGGCTCGCCCCTTTGAGAGCCGCAGCGGAATCATTCGGATGCCCTTTGGCACAAGTTTTCGGTTGATCGCACGAATATCGCCGAATAACTCCTCTTTGCTTTCAAAGGTGCAGGAGAATAAATTACCGGTTTTTATTCCGGCGAGGGTCGGAGAGCAGTGTCGAATAATCAATTCCTCAGGCATAAATTGTTCACCTCTGCACAATATTCGTCTAAAATCCCCCGAAGCGCCGCCATGGAGCTGGAATGACTTCGGGCAATTTTTGTACATTTGCCTTTCATATCACATAATGCGCTTCGCACCATTTTATGCGACACGGTGCTTGTAAACAGGATCAGCAGGTCAGGGCTTCCGATATTTTTCATACAGCCGCCCATTTTGGGATATATCTTTGCTTTACAGCGGTACTCACGGCACAAGTCCTTGTATTCCCGTACCATGCATTCGTTTTCTCCGACAATTACGACGCTCATAGGTCATCTCCTTTTTGCTGGTTAGCTATTGCTAACCTTCGTTTTTAAAAGATGCGCCTCGCTGGGCGCCTTTTCTTTCAAATATAGTTTACACGAAAGGAACCGCATTTTCCGCTCCGTTTAGGTTTTCTTAGGCTCCAAAAAGACATTTAAGAGTTTTCACGGGGAACCCGAATGGTCTTGATTCCAAAAGCACTTCTGTACTCGTTCGGCGTCATGCCCATAACATCCTTAAAAGCAGCGGCAAACTTACTTCCGTTGTCATAGCCGAACCTCCCGGCAATTTCAAGAACGGTAGAGTCTGAGTGCTGAAGCATCAGCCCGGCCGCCTGCATTTTCTGCGTGCGGATATAGGAGTAAACCGATACGCCGTAAACGCCCTTGAAGCTGTTCTTAATTTGAGTGACGGATATATGAAAAGCCTCGGAAAGCTGCGACAGTGTAATTTTGTCGTCCATATGCTCTGTGAGATGAAAACATACTCTTTTGGCCAGATCAACCTGTGACTGCGAGTACGCGGGCCGGCAGTTTTTTTCATCTTTTATTTCGGTACCGCTCAGGAACAACAAAAGCTCAAGTATTTTAATTTTGAAATATCCTCGTCTGATCTTTTCGGGAACAGAATACAGCTCCGAAAAGATATGCTCCACGGCAGGGTTTGATCTTGAAACGAAACACTTTCCATCGCCGCAGTATTTTTTTATCAGTGCATCCGGCTTCACATTGACATCGTCCAAAACACAGGAAAAACACCTCGGTGCATTGTCCATATCAATCATAATGGTGATTCCGTGATAATGGCTGAGCGGGAAAAAAGAGCCGCGTGCGGTATCGTCTTTTTTCGCTATCGTCAGATCGCCGGGAGTCAGGTATACAAAATCATCCTTAAACCCACACTCAATGCGTCCTTCGCGGCAATGGTTGATTTCAAAGATATTGCTGGTTTCCGCACGCTCAAGTTCGCATTTTTGAATATGCACGTCATTGTAAATCAGCTCAATGCCCGGGAAAACTGCGTAGCTTGTCATAACAAGCTCTCCGGTACTGTCAAAGAGACGATAAACAGTGCAGTCCCCGTTACGGGAAACGATTTCAACACCGCTTCCGTATATATTCTTTTCTCTTACCGTCGCATCCATATTACCCCCTGTTCCGGCACTCTTTCCATTTCCCGCCGATAAAGGAGACAACCTCCGTCAGCCGGAAAACAAGTATCATAGAAGAAGCGCCATATAAAAATGACTGCATTGCATAGTAAGCCATCATGTATCATCTTTTTTCATCATTTTGAAGCACTCCGCATAGGTCAGCGGGAAACCCGCTGCTTTCATCACGCTTTCATGCGTGCAAAACGCCCATATCCTTATGCGTAAAGGTAGGTAAAATCACGATGCCGTCCTTTGCCAGCACTCGTTTTATTTCCGCAAGGGCTTTTTCCGGTTCGGGAATGATGCGCAGCACATTTGAGGCAATAATCACAGCAAAGCTTTCATCGGCATAAGGAAGATGAAACATATCCTGTACGAAAAAATGCAGCTTAGAGGAAGAAGAACTGTTTTGTTTTTTGCAGCCGGGCGCATAAGCGCGTACATCTGGGCAGAACAGACGCACCATACCACAGGCACGGGAAAGCCCGAGGCAAAAGATGGCAAAATATACCCCTTTAATCCCGGCGAAGGCAAAACGGTGAACACAGGAATTTCAATAGCAAAAGCTAATAGCAGTAAAAACCAAGCCAAAAGGCGGGCAGGCAAATACCCAGTAATGTCAATACCCGTATGCTGTGGTCCAGCACAGAGTTGCGAAATTTTGCGGAGAGCAGGGCAAGCGGCAATGCTAAAACCAGTACCCACACAAGCGCCACCCCCACTACTGTAAGAGTCGTAGGAAAAAGCGATCTTATATCCTGTGAAATCGGATTAAAGGAGTAGGTGGATATGCCTAATTCTCCGGCAAAAAAATCCCCTTACCCAATTTATGTACTGCTCCGGTATGGACTTATTCAACCCATGAGCCACACGAACCTCTTGAATTTGCTCTGCAGTAGCATTGACATTGATTCGTCTGGCAATCAGCTCTGCCGGGTCGCTGACAGAGAATGCCAGAAGTAAAAAGCTTAAAATACTCACGCCGACAAGCACAATAACAAAACTCACCAAACGTTTTCGTATAAAGGCTGACATAAACAACCTCCTTTTAGTTAGTTTCAGCTAACTTTCGCGTACAAGCCTTCTTTCCTTCTGGCAGCATGTACCTTTTTTAAGATATAATAATTTGTAACTCCGTTAAGTTAGCAATAGCTAACCATATAAGTTTAATATTATCACTTCTCGCACTGATTGTCAATATTGTTACATCAAAGAAAGAATAACCCGAAAACCAAAATAACCTACAAAATCCCAATAACAACTGCAAAATCCAAACAGCTATGCTAAAATAAAACCAGTCCCCCAATATATATCTAAATACATAGCAAAAAACACCGCTCTCCCATTACAACTTATACCGCGTCCCAAAGCGCGCAGAATGGAGCTTTAAATGAACCTAAAAGCCCGGGCCAAAAACTTAAAAACCGCCATCCCAGCCCTATTCCTATCCTTAAAAGACAAGGACACGCCTCTACCCGCCAAAATAGCCGCAGGAATCACCGTTGGATACGCCCTATCACCCATAGATCTCGTTCCGGATTTCATACCCATCCTGGGCTATCTGGACGACCTAATCCTACTCCCCGCCCTTATTACCATAACCATCAAACTCATCCCAAAAGACATATGGGAAAAGAACAAAAAACAAGCACAGAACTCCAATACACATAGGGCCGCCCAAAAATGGTACTACGCGCTTCCCATAATCCTAATCTGGCTTCTCATAATCCTCATACTCATCAAATCCCTAATCCCATAACCCCCTCTGCCCAATCCCCTCTAAAAGCACCGCCTGCACCAAAGCAGGGAGTGAGCCGCGCGGGAGTCCGGGTTCGGGCCGGGTTTCCCCGGCTTTCGGCCCCGGCGGTTGGTAAAGCCCGGGAAGGCATTGGCCGGTCATATTAGTTCCACTTACGCAGAAAGAGAAAAAGTCACATATCCTGTCACACTGTCCGAGCCGTATTTTGGCGAGTTTGTGACAGGATATGCAATAAAGACTTTTTCTCTTTCGGAGTTAGTGGAACTTATATGACCGGCCACAGCCTTCCCGGGCTTTACCAACCGCCGGGGCCGAAAGCCGGGGAAACCCGGCCCGAACCCGGACTCCCGCGTGGCTCACTCCCGGCCCTTCTAGTCCCCAGGCCCGGCCCCTTCTCATTAAGGAACCTATTGAAACCTCACGATTTCTTTCTTAAGGCGTTTGATAATCTTTTTTTCCAGTCTGGAAATGTAGGACTGGGAAATTCCCAGCAGGTCAGCCACCTCCTTTTGGGTCATCTCATCCCCATAGGCATTGTTGAGCCCGAACCGCAGCTCCACGATGGTCCTCTCCCGCTCCGTCAGCTTTTCAATCGCCTTCTGCAAAAGCTTGCGCTCCACCTCATTTTCGATGTCCTTGTAAATAACGTCCTCGTCGGTACCCAGGATATCCGACAACAGCAGTTCGTTGCCGTCCCAGTCTACATTGAGGGGCTCGTCGATGGAGACTTCCATCTTCGTCTTGTTATTCCGGCGTAAATACATCAGGATCTCATTTTCTATACAACGGGAGGCGTATGTCGCAAGCTTGATATTTTTCTGGGGGTTGAAGGTGTTGATCGCTTTGATCAGGCCGATGGTTCCAATCGAGATCAAATCCTCCACCCCTACCCCTGTGTTATCAAACTTTTTGGCTATGTAGACGACCAGCCGCAGGTTGTGCTCGATCAACACAGATTTCGCATCCGCGTCGAATTCGGTTCCCAGATCCGCGATGATTTCCGCTTCCTTGTCTGGTTCCAGCGGCGGGGGAAGCACCTCGGTGCCGCCTATGTAGTGAACGTCCCCCTGTCTGGTAAAGAGTATATTCTGGAAACTCGGGCACACCCGAAATTGAAAATGTCCTGGTATCGCTACTTTAATCATCATTATTTCTCCTCCTCGTTTACGATTCTTATCCTTCCAGCAGCTGTGGATGTAAGATCATCTGATACCTCTTTTGTGAGGAAACCTGTTCGGCACAGATTCCCAACACCGGTTTTTTTACTATTCTCGCTTCCCCATCCAGGTCGATCCGCAGATAATCGATAGAGCAGCCCGGCAGCAGACCATTGGTCTTACCCACCGCATGATAGGGAATGTAATAAAAATTCCCGCCCGGTTCGTACTCCTGTGTTTCGCTCACGTGAAGCTTTAGCATGTCTTCTACCTGTCTGCGCATTTCTGTCGTCATAAGTTCACTCAGAGCATCATATTCTATAATGCAAACAGGCTTATTCCTGACAGGGTCTTTTAAGCTGTTTCCCGTGTCCAGCAACCCCTTGGTGTGACAGCATTTTCCCTTCCAAAACAGCACTACCGGATAAATATTTCCATTTTTGGCCATAAAATGCCGGTAAAATCCCATTCCTGTCTGAATCAATGCATAACTGGCCGCTGAAAAAAACAGAAAGGTCCTGAACCCGGTTTTAGATGAGATATGCTCGTACAGCCACTGGTAAACGCCGCCGGTTAAAAAGGAGACCAGATAAAAGAGCGCGGTTCCTTTCACCATCTGCTTCTTCCCCTTCAGTTGAAGCCCGATTTTTACCATACATACGGGTAATATCCCATAGGTCAATATCACCTTGCCCATTAGAAAGGACGCAGGCAGGAACAGAAGGCCGCAGGCTCCGGCTGCTCCGAATAATCCTCCCAGAAGCATTCTAAGATGCGTGGCAGAGCCTTTTAGAATACTCCTCACTAACAGCAAAAGCAGATAATCCATAACCAGATTGATGAGAAAATAAACATCTATGTACAGCTCATAATACAAGATCACACATCCTTCCCTTACGGATTTTGTGATGCTGTTCCGGCCTTAAGCAATATTCATTATAAAACCCGGTCACACGAAAATTTGTCAAAAACACGGTGTCGATTCGCAGTTTCTTTCTGGGGTTTTCGACGGGTACGGCGTGCTTTTGTGTTCACTCGACGGAATCAGCGGTTCCTCGAGCAAATGAATTGAATTGTTTTGGGGTATTTAAGAAAAAGAACACAGTTCCTGTAATTCGACGGAAACAGGATCGAGAAATTAAAAAATAGCAGATTAAAAGTGGTAACTGGGAACATCAAAAAAAGAGGTTGTCCTATGGCGGAAGAACGCCATAAAACAACCCCTGTCATTCATTTCAAGACAAAGCATCCATCTTCTGCTTCAGATGGTCTTTCTTCTTATTTGTTTCGATTCTTCTGCAGGAACTCCGGAATCTTAATGCCGGACTCTCTGGTATTGACCTCCGGCTGCTTGGGAATCTGAAGCCCGGGCAGCGGCTGGGTATTTACCGTGGGCTGTACCTTCGGCATAGCCGTTCTGGTATTCACCGTACCCGCATTCGCGGTCTGGGTATTCTGAACATTCATCTTCGGCGGCTGATAGGAGAACTTCGGCATAATATTCGCTCCCTGCCCAATGATGGAAGAATTGCGCAGTCCGGTAGCGATGACCGTAATGCTGGCTTCATCCGTCACACTGTCATCGTACATGGCGCCGAATATGATATTCGTATCTTCTCCGGTCATATCCTGTACATAGCTGGCAGCGTCGTTGGCATCCATCAGCGTGATATCTCCGGAAATATTGATAATTACATGGGAAGCACCGGTAATGGTGGTTTCCAGAAGAGGACTGGCCACGGCCTGTTTAACCGCCTCGATCGCCTTGTCATCTCCCTTGGCCTTACCGATACCGATGTGGGCAATGCCTTTGTCCGCCATAACCGTCTGGACATCGGCAAAATCCAGATTAATCAGGGCAGGCAGATTAATCAGGTCCGTAATACCCTGTACGGCCTGCTGTAACACTTCATCCGCTTTCTTGAGCGCATCCGGCATCGTTGTTCTGCGGTCTACGATCTCCAGAAGCTTATCATTGGGGATCACGATCAGCGTGTCCACATTTTGCTGAAGCTTTTCGATCCCCTCCAGCGCATTATTCATACGAGTCTTGGCTTCAAAACGAAACGGTTTCGTCACGACGCCGACTGTCAGGATTCCCATATCTTTGGCGCATTTGGCAATGATCGGAGTGGCTCCGGTTCCGGTCCCGCCGCCCATACCGCAGGTGACGAATACCATATCCGCTCCCTTTAGTACGTCCTTAATCTCCTCCGCGCTTTCTTCCGCTGCTTTCTCACCGATCTCCGGCTGTGCGCCGGCTCCCAGACCCTTGGTAAGCTTTTCTCCTATTTGTAATGCAGTGGGCGCCTTACAAAGCTGCAGCGCCTGCTTGTCCGTATTCACGCCTACAAATTCCACACCGCCTATTTTTTCATCTATCATTCGATTGACCGCATTGTTGCCGGCGCCTCCTACGCCTACAATAATGATCCTGGCCGTTGATTCCGCATCGTTTGTCATTATTTCTAACAAGGTAGTTCCTCCTTTAGCTCGCATTCCTAGCACTTACTATCTTATATAATATATTCTTTTAATGGAATAATCAACCTACAATTTGATTTTGATTTGATTTTTTTCATTCTGTACGCTCAAATTTTATATCTCTTTGTGTTTCACTTACCTCCTCCATATGCATGATCCCCACCATCTCCTCCTGCTGGGCGATTGGCAAGGCGCTTTTTAAGACATCAATCTTGTCAAAAAGATTTTCATCCTTACCCAGCAAAACCTCAATACTGCCGAAATACAGGTTCATCTGTATATCGTCCGTGAATTCAATCCGGTCCGGCCTGAGATTCTGCTTGTCCAGCATCTGGGTCAGATCCACGATGGTACGGAAGACCTTTTGGTTTCGCACCGGCAGTTTCTTGTACAGGACGATGCTGTCAAAAGACAGGCCTGTAATCAGCGGTACCTCTTCCATCACCAGATCGGAACTTTCCACCACGACACCGTCTTTGTCGAAGTACATGTTCGTGCCCAGATATTCGATATATCCCACAACACTTTTCTCATACACTTTGATTCTGACCTTGTGGGGGGAAAGCATGGTGATCTCTATGGTATCTATAAAAGGAATTGGCTGTGTGTCCAGATATTTATATTTAAACATCAGATACAGCGAATTTGTACTGTATGGGCCCTCCATAACCAATTCCTTAATTTCCTCTTCCGTGTAATGTACATTTCCTTGGACCTCCACCTCCGTAACATGGAAGATTCCAACCGCTGCCGCTGCGGCAGCAGCTGCCAGGCAGAGGAAAACCAGGATGATGATCCATTTTGTTTTTACCCTTCCCTTTTGTGCATTTTCCTTCATTGTTTTCCTCCATTTGCGCGTGTTTTTCGCGCATACAGGTCAACTGTCCCTGCTATGGATATTACCTCCCAGTTTTTTCAGATCCCGGCAGATATCCTCATACCCCCGGTCGATAAATACCCTGTTCTCAATATATGTCATTCCCTGCGCGCATAAGCCCGCGATAACCAGAGCAGCTCCTCCGCGCAGTTCTTCCGCCTGCACCGTGGTCCCGGCCAGCCCGGATACTCCTTCGATGACGGCCTCTTTTCCATTTATCTGAATATGAGCGCCCATCTTCACCAGGCCGTCCACCGCTTTAAAACGGTCTTCAAAGATCATTTCTCTAATCGTGCTTTTTCCGTCGGCCACAGCCAATGCCGCCATCAGCTGTGACTGCATATCGGTGGGAAAGCCGGGATACGGCTGGGTCTCCACCAACGCGACGCCATGGGTCCCCTCCGTGGCGTCCACCACGACGGTTCCATCTTCCTGTCTGCACACAGCTCCCATCTGCCTCATAATCGTAAGCAACGCGTTCAGCTGCCCTTTGGGGGGATTCAGCAGGCGCACCTGCCCCTTTGTGGCTGCCGCCGCGCACAGATAAGTACCTGCCACGATGCGGTCGGGAATGATCGTATATTCCACATCATGCAGCTCTTTTACTCCCCGGATACAGATCTCCGGCGAGCCTTCTCCTTGAATGTCAGCTCCCATTGCTTTTAAAAACCGGCAGAGTTCGAATATCTCAGGTTCCATCGCAGCACCGTTGATCCGCGTCTCCCCTTCGGCCAAAACCGCAGCCAGAATCAGATTCTCCGTGGCTCCCACACTTGGAAACGGAAGTTCCACCGGGCAGCCTGTTATCTTCTGTGCTTTTGCCTCCAGGATCTTAGATTCCCGGAAATCAACTCCCATCCGGGACAGGCCGCTGATATGAAGATCGATCGGCCTTTTTCCAATCACACACCCGCCGGGATGAGGGATAGACGCTTCCTTTGTCCTTCCCAGAAGGCTTCCCAGCATCATGATGGATGAGCGCATCTTTTCCGCATATTCCGCCGGAATATCACTGGAATCCAGGCCGGATGCGTCGATGACCAGCGTATCCGCCTCCCAGTGCGCCTCACAGCCGATCCTTATAAGGATCTGAATCATATAACGCACGTCGATGATTTTCGGGCAATTATGCAGGACGCAGACTCCCCTGTGAAGGATCGTTGCTGCAATGATGGGTAATGCGGAATTCTTTGACCCCTGTATTCGAATTTCTCCATACAATGGATGACCGCCTAGAATTTCTATTCTGTCCAACTAGCAATTCCTCCAGAGTCTGTTTTACTACCAGACTATTTTACTCATATATTCCATCATATGCAGTTTCCGTAGTTGTGTTACTACTTTATCAATGTCCTCCTTGCCCTGCCGCGGCCACAGACCGGCCTTTAGGCCTTCGGAGGCGATACTTCCTTTACCTGGCTTGAGATGCTTAAAGCAAGCCCCATTTCCGCCAGCAGAAACAAAACGGATGTGCCGCCGTAACTGATAAACGGCAGGGTGATTCCCGTATTTGGTATGGTATTGGTCACTACCGCGATATTCAAAATGACCTGTATGGCCATATGCCCCATAATACCGGTTACAATCAAAGCCCCGAACAGATCGGTGGCATTTCCGGCGATCACCATCAAGCGCCAGATCAGCAGCAGGAACAGCAGGATCACCAGCACGGCCCCCACCAGCCCCAGCTCCTCGCAGATGATGGAAAAGATCATATCATTCTGCGCTTCCGGAACGAAGCCCAGCTTCTGCATGCTCTCTCCCAGCCCCCTGCCGAACACTCCGCCGGAACCGATGGCATATAGCCCCTGAAGGGTTTGATAGCCCTTCTCATAAGCTTCCGGGTTTCTCCAGATCGCCAGACGCTCCAGCCGGTAGGATTCCAGGCTTAAGAAGATCGCGATGAAACCGACGCCCAGCGCGCCCATGCCGATAAACTGCATATATTTCGGGCTGGCCACAAAAATCAGAATAACCGCGATTCCCAATATGATGATGGCGGTGCTTAAGTTGTTGGTACCCACAAGCCCCACAATGGGAAGAACGGAGAGCATTATCAAAAACATGGTCTTTATCTTCCCCATCTTCTTCACATTTCTGACGATCAGAAATGCCAGAAACAGGATGACCGCCACCTTGGCGTATTCCGAAGGCTGAAAAGACAGCGGCCCCAATGCGAGCCACCGTTTCGAACCGTTGATCTCACTTCCCACAACCAGCACCAGACCCGACAGAATCAAGGAAACGATATACGCCAGAACCGCAAACCGTTCCCAGAAATGGTAATCGATATTTGCCACTACCATCATCACACCGACACCCAGAATCGTGGCAAACAGCTGTTTCTTTAAATAATACGCCGCGTCCTGGAATTTGATCAGCCCATTATACGCGCTTGTGCTGTACAGCATGACCAGCCCGAATCCCACAAGGATCAACACGATACATAATAAGCCCAAATCCACATATCCCGTCTGTTTCGCGTTTTCCTTAGTTTGACTTGCTTTTAAAGGCATATACCTTGTTTTCATATGGTCACTGCGATTCTGGTCCATGCACTCAACTCCTATAGGTTATTCACATATTCTTTGAACTTCTTGCCTCGTTCTTCGTAATTCGTGAACATCCCCCAGCTGGCACAGGCAGGCGATAACAACACCGCATCACCGGGTTCTGCCTCAGTCGCACAGATGTTTACTGCTTCTTCCAGTGTATCCGCAAATGCAATATCTTCAAAACCGCAGCCCCTGGCTGCTTTCGCAATTTTCTCTCTGGTCGCTCCAATCAGTACGAGAAGCTTCACCTTTCCGTCAAAAGCCCGGATCCAATCCTCATAGGAGGAATCCTTATCATAGCCTCCGCCGATCAGGCAGGTGGGCCGGGTCATGGCCTGAATGCCCTTGATCGCCGCATCCGGGTTCGTACCTTTCGAGTCGTTATAATATACCACCCCGTTTTTCTCTGTAACAAACTCTATTCTGTGTTCCACCGCGCGGAATTCTGTCACCGTCTTTCGGATCACATCCGTCGGAATACCAAAAGCCACGGCGCACGCGACTGCCGCCATGATATTTTCATAATTATGCAGGCCCAGCAGATTACATTCCAAAATGTTGCAAATAGGAACATCTTTCTCTCCATCGTTATAATAAACCACATCATCACTCAGATAAACACCCGGCGCCAGCTTCCGCTTACTGCTGAAATAAAATGCCCTGGAACGGATTTCCTCTCCGAACTTTCTGGTAACCTCATCCTCATAATTCAGCACGCAGGTATCCGCTTCCGTCTGATTCAGCGCGATCCGTTTTTTCGCATTTATGTAATTCTCCATGGTGTGATGCCGGTTCAGATGATCCGGTGATATATTCAGAATCGCGCTGACCACCGGGTGAAAATCCACGATTCCCTCCAGCTGAAAACTGCTCATCTCCGCCACGATCACAGAATCCTCCGTCGTCTTGGCGGCCACCTCCGTATAAGCCGTGCCGATATTGCCCACGACGAAAGACTCCGCCGTATCATTCTTTACAATTTCACCCAGCAGGGCGGTGGTGGTCGTTTTTCCATTGGTTCCGGTAATCGCCAGCACTTTTCCGCGTCCCATCTGCCAGGCCAGTTCCACTTCCCCCCACACCGGGACTCCATTTTCCTTAAGCTGCTCCACCATCGGGATATCCATCGGCACGCCGGGACTTATGACCGCCAGCTTAAGCTCCCTGATCTGAATCCGGGACCACTCGCCCAGAATCACTTCCGCCCTCGTTCCCTCCGGCAGTCCGCCAAGTATTTCCTCCACATCTCTCTTATCATTCTCGTCGTACAGGATCACATTGGCATTCGCGCGGCTTAAAAGCCTGGCGGCTCCCATTCCGCTGATTCCGCACCCGATCACCAGTACCTTCTGATCTTGCAAATCCATCGTCCTTATCCTCCGATTCTATTTTAAACTGATTCCTATTTTCCTCAACTATGATACCGCCATCAATCCGACCAGGCACAAAAGGGCCGTAATCACAGAAAATACCGCCACCACTTTCGTCTCCGACCAGCCGCCCAGCTCAAAATGATGATGCAGCGGGGCCATCCGGAAGATCCGTTTCCCGCCGGTCACCTTAAAATACGCTACCTGGATAATCACCGAGCAGACCTCCGCCAGATAAATAAATCCCACTATCGCGATAAACAAAGGCATCTGCAGCACATAAGCCGTGGCAGCCACAAAACCGCCCAAGGCCAAAGATCCCGTATCCCCCATGAACACACTGGCCGGATACACGTTAAAGAGCAAAAATCCCAAAAGGCTGCCGGCAACCGCGCAGGTAATCGGTTCAATGCCGCTGCGGGTCCCTACGGCCACCACCGTAAAAAATGTAGCCACAAGAACCGTCACGCTGGAAGCCAGCCCATCCAGTCCGTCCGTAAAATTCACTCCGTTTACCGTGCCGATAATGACAAAGAACATAAACGGGATCGTAAGCCACCCCAGATTCCAGTATTTTCCGTCCGAGAATGGAATCAGCAGTGTCAGCTGCACATCCGTAAACCGAATCAAATAAAAGACAAAGACTCCGGTCACCACCACTTCGCCCAAAAACTTCTGAATCGGCGTCAGCCCTTCCGACCTCCTGAGCACCACTTTAATATAATCATCCAGAAATCCGATAATTCCAAAACCCACCGTCACGAACAAAATCGGTATGATCATCGGATAGTCTTTCATATAGATCAATGACGTTATAACCACGCTGGACAATATAATCAATCCGCCCATCGTAGGCGTACCGGTCTTCTTTAAATGGGATTTTGGCCCTTCGTCCCTTACTGTCTGCCCAACCTTCAGACGCCTCAAAAACGGGATAATAATCGGTCCCAGCGCCACACTGATCAAAAAAGCGATCACAACCGGCATAACTACATGATTCGTCATCTTCACACCTCTTAACTTCTTTTGCTGCGCACCTCATATCAGATGCTATGTACCGCAAGCCTCTCCATAATTTCACAAGTATATAACTTTTCTTCTGATTTCGCAAGCATCTTCTTTTCGAAGACGCCCAGGGCCTGTTCCGGCTACTCCAGATAAACGATAACATTGCTGGTCTTACTGATGGTCTCGCCGGCCAGGGGGAATTGATCCGTTACGGTCCCTTCCTCTCCGATACAGGAGACGCCAAGCTCGAATTCCTTCAGGATTTCCTGCATCTCTTCTTTGGTTTTTCCCATCAGGTCCGGCATCGTGATTTCACCGATGTTATTTTCCTGGGTCTCCTCTTCGGTAAAGCGCTGCTCGATGCCCATATAGGGCAGGATATTGCCGAAAATGTCTTTTACGATGGGAGCCGCGATGGTTCCTCCGTAATAGATCCCCTGCGGATTATTGATAATAAGCAGGCACAGGACCTGAGGATCGTCCGCGGGAGCGAAGCCCAGAAATGAGGAGATGTATTTGTGAGCGCTTCGCGGCAGGGTCTGGGACGTGGCTGTCTTTCCGCCGATTTTATAACCTGGGATATAGGCTTTGTTACCGGAACCTTCTTTCACCACCTGTTCCAGGAGATACTGCATGGTCTCAGAGGTTTCCTCGGAAATGATGTGCTCTTTGGTCGGATAAGTCAGGGTTTTCACCGGATCCCCGCCGGTATTTTTCACTTCCACCCCCAGATGCGGGGTGATGCGGGTACCGCCGTTGATGATACTGCTGACCGTGGTGGCCAGCTGGATCGGTGTGATCTGAAACGACTGGCCAAAGGATATGGTCGCCAGTTCAACAGGGCCTACGTTATCTTTTTTGTGCATGATAGTGGCCGCCTCCCCCGGAAGATCCACTCCGGTTTTAGACAGGAGGCCCAACTGATTGAAATATTTGTAAAAATTGTCTACGCCGAGCCTTAAACCCACGTCAATGAACACAGGGTTACAGGAATTCATGATACCCTGGACAAAGGTTTCTCCCCCGTGGCCGCCTGCTTTGTGGCATCGGATTCTCCGGTCTTCCACAACCCGAAAGCCCGGACAGGAGAACTGGTCATCCAGATGTACCACGCCCTCTTCCAGTCCCGAAGCCGCCGTAATGATTTTGAAGGTGGAACCGGGTTCATATGTATCGTTAATACATCGGTTCCTCCACATCTGATTCAGCAGGTCCTGCTTTTGTTCCTCTGTCATTCCCGTGGTATCTACACTGGTGTTCAGGGTAAACGGATCGTTCAGGTCAAACTCCGGTACATTTACCATCGCCATGATCTCTCCATTCTGGGGATTCATGACCAGAACGGAAACCGCGTCGGCTGATTTTTGCTCCATCACCTTCTGCGCTGCCTGCTCGCAGTATTTTTGTATATTGGAATCCAGACTGATGTACAGATCGTTTCCCGGCACCGGCTCTATGCGGTCTTCCCCGGCGTCCGCGATCTCCACTCCTCTGGCGTCTGTCAATGTTAATATAGTGCCATCGATTCCCTTTAAATATTCCTCATATTTTACTTCCAGGCCGATGATTCCCTGGTTGTCGCTTCCGGTGAATCCTAACACCTTTGAGGCCAGCGTACTGTATGGATAATATCTCTTAAAATCTTCGTCCACTTTAACGCCCGCTAAACCTAAATTCCGGATTTCATCTCCGATTTCTTTGTCCACATTTGTCTTGATCCGCTCAATGGAACTGTTTTTTTCCACCCGTTTGCGGACCGTCTCCTCATCCATTCCAAGGATTTCCGAAAGTTTGGAAATAATTACCTCCGGTTCCTTGATCTGGCTGTGGATAACGGATATGGTACACACCGTGCGGTTTGTAGCCAGTACGGTGCCATTGGCATCTATAATTTTTCCCCTTGCCGCCTTTATACTGCGCTCTCTTTCGTGAAGCGCATCCGCCTGTTCCTGATAATATTCCGATTGGAACAGCATCAGATAGATCAGCCTTCCGGCCAGCGCTCCCAGCACCAGAAAACAGCAGATAAAGATGATCAGGATCTTTTTACGGTTATAGGTCTTATTTCTTAACATCATATAACCTCATAAAAGTTATTACTATAATCTATTACAACTTTTATGAGGTTATGTATTTTAATTATTCTTCTACCTGGTTCTGGTCTGGCTCCTGGGACTGCTGCGTGTCCGGCGGGGAATACGGGATTCCGTCGTCCTCCTCATCCTCCGGGCCGCCATCCTCCGGGGCCTGGCTGTCCGCGCCTTCCCCATCCTGACCGTCTTCCGGGGTCTGGCCATCCTGGCCGCCTTCCTCAGGGCTCTGGCCGTCTGTCCCTGTATCCTGCGGCTCCTGGCCATCCTGCGCGCCGGGATCTGTCTGGGGTGACGCCGGGTCCTGCTGGCCGTCCTGGGCCGTATCCTCCGGTATTTCTTCCGTCGGGAATATGTTCATATAGGGCAGAACCTCGCTTAAAATACCGTTGGCCATCTCACAGGCCAGAGAGCTGGCGTGATTTTGTTCCTCCACGTTCGGCTCGTCGATCACTACATAGATGACCACCTGCGGTTTATCAAAGGGCGCATATCCAAGGTAAGACACCAGGAAATTCCGGTCCTCACGGGGATATTTTTCCGCGGTTCCTGTTTTTCCGCCTACTTTATATCCCGGTACCGCCGCCTTCTTAGCCGTTCCTTTTTCTCCGGACACTGTGGTGTATAAATATTGTTTCAGTGTGGCCGACGTTTTTTCCGATATCGTCTGTTTTAACAAAATAGGATCTATATTCTGGACCGTCCCGCCACTGGCGTCCAAGATTCTGGAAACCATATGGGGCTGATAGTAATAACCGCCATTGATTACCGAACAAAATGCCGAAATCTGCTGAATCATAGTGACATTATAATTCTGTCCAAAGGAATTGGTCGCCAGATCCACCGGTTTCATCTTATCCGCCGTATAGAGCATACCGGAAGTATTTGCCTCTCCCGGCAGATCGATCCGTGTTTTTTGTCCGAAACCGAAAATTTCCTGGTATCTGCAGAAGTTTTCCGTTCCGATGATAGCGGCCATCTGCATCAGGGCGTCGTTACAGGATACGTTGATCGCGCCTTCGATGGTCAGCAGCCCATGTCCATATCTGTTTACACAGGCGATTCCTTTCGGTGCTCCCGGCACCACCTGTTTCCCGTCGCAGACAAAGGTCTCATTCCCGTTTAATTTACCGGTCTCAAGACCTGAAGCGATCGTGAACGGCTTGGAGGTTGAACCCGGCTCGTAAGTATCGCTGATGCAGAAGTTTCTCCAGATCTTATTCAAAGCGTCCATCCTGGTCTCATCGTCCATGGCCGCGATCTCTTCTTCCGAGTAAAAGGGCGTCAGATCCCTTGGATTATTCAGATCCCACTCCGGCGTGCTGGCCATAGCCAGTACCTCCCCGGTATTCGGGTTCATCATCATGACCGCGGTCAGCTTACTGCCGTCTCCCGGTCTTGCTTCATCCCTGTGGGCCTCATTGAATTCCCTGATATATTTTTCGACAATCGACTGGATATTGACGTCCAGTGTCGAAACCAGCGTATTGCCGTCGATGGCCTCTTTCACCGTGCGCTCCAGCTCCAGTTCATCATTGAGATAACCGTATTCACGCCCGTTGATGCCGTTTAACGTGGAATTATAATAGCCTTCCATACCGCCGTTTCCCACGTTTCCGCTGGAGGTAAAGCCGATTTCATCCGCCGCAAGGGATCCGTAAGGATATTTGCGCACATAATCTTTTTCAAACCACACGCCCTTGATGGATACGGAAGACACCTCTTCTTCCTCCTCTTCCGGGACTTCGGTATCGGTATCCGCATCCGCAACAGCTGCCCCGTCTTCGGCTTCGCTGTCTTTCGGTTCGTCAGCTTTTGTATCATCTGCGTCCTTTTTGTCCGCTGCCTTGGTTTTATCGTCCTTCTTTTCCCGGAACAGATCTTCAAACGCGTCTTTGTCGTCTTTGGTCAGCTGCTTCTTGAGAATATAGTATGCGTTGTCGGGATTTTCAGAAATATATTGTCTGATCTGGGCCTCATCCAGCTGGAAACAGGATACCAGACTCGAAATCACTTTGTTAATGTGTGCTTCGTCTTTTGTGGCCAGCAGCTGTTTCGTATCTAATATTACATTGAATACCCGTTCGCTGGTGGCCAGCACGGTCCCCTTCCGGTCTACGATATCTCCGCGCCGGTAGGGCAGCACGGTACTTGTATACTCCTGCTGGGATAATACGCTCTTTGTATATTCATCACCGCTCTTTGCGTTTATCTGGGCAATCCGGACATTCAGCCCGATGAATACCACAATGATGCCGGCAAATAGTACTACCAGCTTTTTCTGCATTGTGCGGGTGAATTTTTTATCTTTCTTTTTATTATTCGCCACAAAATCCACCTGCTTTTATTTTTTTAATATGTTTTTAATGGTGTTTTCCTCTTCCGGCAGTTCCTCGTACTGCTTCACATAATCGCTGCTCTTGTCATTGTACAGCCGGACCTGATCCTGCGTCGCGTAGACCATACCCAGTTCATTCATGGCTACATCCTTGACGTGCTCCAGATCCACCGACGCCGTCACCCGGTTATATTCCGCATCATTTTCCGCCTTCAACGAATTCAGCTGTGTCTCCAGCGAGGATATCTCGTTGAGCTGCCCCGCAAGCGTGGACTGCAGTTTCAGATAATTCACGCAGGTGGCCAGCACCAGTATCGTGGCAACGGACAGGAAAAGAACATACCCCGGGTTCATATGCAGGGCCTTTTCCCTGTTTCGAAGCGTACTTACCCCGGTCTTTTTCCTTGGCGCCTGTGTCTCCTGCCGGTTCGGCAGTACCTCCAGTTTTCTGACGGTATTTCCTTCTATGTAATTTCTTCTTTGGTAAGTTGTTGTCTGCTTCTTTCTCGCTGCCATTCTTCACACTTCCAATCTTTTCTTAAACTTCGCCTTTTTCAAATATTCTAAGCTTCGCGCTCTTGGCGCGGCTGTTTGTCAACAGTTCCTCCTCCGAAGGCAGGACCGGCTTTCTGGTCACTACTCTGCCTTTCGGTTTTTTGCCGCATACACATACCGGGAAATCGCTTGGGCAGGTACATGGGTTCTCGTTCGTGCGGAAAATGTTTTTCACAATCCGGTCTTCCAGGGAATGAAAAGTAATGATACAGATCCGTCCCCCGCTATTTAACAGCTCAATCATATCGTCCAGAGAGTTTTTCAGCACTTCCAGCTCCCGGTTCAGTTCAATTCGGATTGCCTGAAAAGTCCGTTTCGCCGGATGTCCTCCCACTGCCCTGAATTTCATCGGAATCGCCGCTTTCACAATCTCCGACAGCTCCAGGGTCGTCTCAATCGGCTTCGCCGCTCTGGCCGCCACTATATGTTTTGCGATATTCTTCGCAAATTTATCTTCTCCGTAATCCCGGATCATCCGGTATAACTCCATCTCAGAATACTCATTGACAATATCTCTGGCAGTCTGCGGCTGCCGTCTGTCCATACGCATATCAAGGGGCACGTCCTCCCGGTAGGTAAATCCCCGTTCCGGCTCGTCCAACTGATACGAAGAAACTCCCAGATCCAGGACGATACCGTCCACCTTTTGAATCCCCAGTTCCTTCATCACCTGTGTCATCTCACAGTAATTACTCCGGACGATGTCCACCTGTTCCTCAAATTCCGCCAGCCTTCTGCCGGCCGCGTCAATTGCCGCCTCATCCTGATCGATTCCGACAAACCGGCCGTTTTTCGACAAGCGCCGGCATACCTCATAGGCATGTCCGCCGCCGCCCAGCGTGCCGTCAACATATATCCCATCCGGCCGTATGTGCAAACCGTCGATGGTTTCTTTCAGTAAAACGGATGTATGTGCAAATTCCATAAGCTTCCCTCTTTCATCCCCGTCAGATATTTAAGCCCAGATCCATCATTTGTTCCGCAATGTCATCCATGTCATCATACGTATTATTTTCATTCCATCTGGCTTTACTCCAGATCTCAATCCGGTTGAGCAGCCCTGCCAGAACAACATCCTTCTCCAGATCGGCAAATTCCCTTAGGGTGGAGGGCAGCAGGATTCTTCCCTGCTTGTCCAGCTCA
The DNA here is from genome assembly GCF_019042275.1 of Diplocloster agilis. Classification (GTDB taxonomy): domain Bacteria; phylum Bacillota; class Clostridia; order Lachnospirales; family Lachnospiraceae; genus Diplocloster; species Diplocloster agilis. The sequence continues at coordinate 24,835 of NZ_JAHQCW010000040.1, read as the reverse complement.
CAGGTAGTAGCTCCGGCCATAAAGAACCGGGAGAACTTACGGGCGTTTTTATTGGCCATCGGCAGGGCTCGCAGCTTTTCTTCAAAAGCCTGCCACTCATCGTTGGGAAATACGAAGAGGCAGCCGTCCAATCCCTTTGTCACCACAAATTCATCTCCGAGTATCTCTCTGAATTTGGAAGGAATGATCAGCCTGCCCTTGGGATCTATGGAATGATTATATTCTCCCATGAACATCCGCGCGCAACTCCCCTCAGATGGCCCCACTTTCTTACCATCTAAAACCACTATTCACCACTTTCTACCACTCATGAATATATCTTATCCCAATCAGGTTGAAATTTCAATAGTAAATTCAAATTTCACATGTGCTGTTTCGACATATTTTTTGGAGGAGCAGACGGGTTTGCATGAAAAAGGAGGGGGAAGGAAGGGTTGAATTTTTTATTTGTACAGATATTTCAGGAAGATATTTATATATAGTAGAAACTGATGTAAGAATTTTCCCGCAGAAACAAACAGCAGGCCTTGCCACCCCCGTTCACAATGTCGGGGGTGGCAAGGCCTGCTGCATGAAACTTAGTCAGCGGGTATTTTTAAGCGCTGCTATTTTTATCGCCAAACAGGATTATGGAGCGTAATTTTCATAAGACATACAGGATCGCCCATCTTTATGCTTTTTAGCAGCTCCACATCAGCATCGCAAGCAAATTCCAATCAATCAAAAAAAGCCCGCCAGCATCCCCCCGGCCAGGCGGAAACGAAAGCTCCCACCCGGCCGGCCTGGTCTGCCAAACGAACTATTTTACATGCTAAGTATCGAATTGAAATTTTTACCCCGTCTGCCCTATCTTCCCTGCAGACGTTTGATGTACTCTTCAATCAACAGGTCAACCTCTACACTATTCTCATATGCTTCCTGCAGATTTTCCCGACTTTGAATAGAGGCATTTAACTTCAATCTTGCTTTCTCAATTTTTGCTTTCAACTCTTCTGTATCTTGCATAATATACACCTCATCTATTGTCTCTTTGCGAACTATAACTACATTCCTCCTTTATTCAGCCGCCTGTGTCTTACCACTATTGTAACTGCCGAAAGGATCACCAGGATTGCCGACAGCAATTGAGAAACCGGAATTCCTGCAAATGGAAGCAATAACTGATCCGTTCTCAACCCTTCAATCCAAACGCGTCCAAGGCCGTAGCCAAAAAGGTAAATCAAAAACAATTCCCCCTGAAACTTCTTTTGTTTTCGATACCACAACAGAACAAGGAAAATGCACAGATTCCACAGGGACTCATACAAAAATGTGGGATGCACCTGGATATATTCCACTCCATGGATGATCTGTATATGAGCCGCTATATCTGCACTTATGTCCCCCGCACGGACCGCCGATACCGGTAACTGCATCGCCAGGAGGTTATCGGTATATCCTCCAAAGGCTTCCCGGTTAAAGAAATTCCCCCACCTTCCTATTATCTGCCCAGCAATCAGACCTATACAGCCAGTATCTGCCATCTGCCAGAAGTTTAATTTTCTTTTCCTTGCAAACACATAAACAGTGATGACCGCTGCAATCACACCGCCATATATGGCAAGGCCTCCGGCCCTCAGATTAAAAATCAGCAATAAGTCTTCTTTGTACTGGTCCCAGGAAAAGGCCACAAAGTACAGTCTGGCGCCGACAATGGAAAAGATGATCGCATAGATTGCCAGGTCTATATAGTCATTCGAATTCTGTCCTGTCCTTTTTGCTTCCCTGCAAGCCAGCAGAATGCCTACTACCATACCTATTCCGATTACAATTCCATAAAAGGCGATATCCAATCCGAATACACGGATGCTCTTTCCTACATGCTCCAGCTGCAGCCCCAGGTTGGGGAAAAGAATTGACGTGTCCATCGCTAAAATCTCCTGTCTGCCTCTTAATTCCGTCGATTCTTGACTACAGATTCATTTTAACTCCATATAAATCAAAAATCAAACAAATTAAAACATCATTTTCTCCCATATTTCGACTTTTGGCTTTTTCCGTCTGAAAATGGTAAGTGTAAAAAAGCCCTGGAATGGCCGTATGACTCTGTTTCAACCATGACAGCCCCCGGGCTTTTATGAATTTCTATCCAGTTATAGCATTAAACATTAAAGCGGAAAAGGATCACATCCCCGTCCTTTACCACATATTCCTTGCCTTCCAACCGCACCAGACCCTTCTCTTTTGCCGCGGCTGTTGAACCGCAGTCCAGAAGATCCTGATAGTTGACCACCTCCGCGCGTATAAATCCACGTTCAAAGTCGGAGTGTATCTTACCGGCCGCCTGAGGCGCTTTCATACCTTTCGTAATCGTCCATGCCCTGGTCTCCGGTTCTCCTGCCGTCAGATAACTGATTAAGCCCAATAGGGAGTAACTTGCTTTAATCAGTTTCTCCAGTCCCGATTCTTTTAATCCCAAATCTTCCAAAAACATTTTCTTTTCTTCTTCGTCCAGCTCAGCGATCTCCTGTTCGATCTGTGCGCAGATCACGAAGACCTCGCTGTGCTCCTGGGCCGCATAGTTCCGAACCTGCTGCACGAAAGGATTCCCATTCCCGTCATCCGCCAGATCATCCTCTGCGACATTCGCCGCATAAATAACCGGCTTATAGGTAAGAAGCTGATAGCCGGCCAGCAGCGCCTGCTCCTCTTCGTCATCCGTCTCAAAGCCCTTCGCCATCTTTCCTTCTTCCAGATAGCCCTTAAGCTTGTTCAGCAGTTCCAGTTCTTTCGCCAGAGCCTTGTCCATCCGGGCTCCCTTTGATGTCTTCGCAATCCGGCGTTCCAGTATTTCCAGATCTGAAAAGATCAGTTCCAGATTAATGGTTTCGATGTCCCGCATAGGATCCACGCTGCCGTCCACATGAATAACATTGGGATCCTCAAAGCAGCGCACAACATGTACGATCGCATCCACCTCACGGATATTGGCCAGGAACTGATTGCCAAGCCCCTCTCCCTTGGACGCCCCCTTCACCAGCCCCGCGATGTCCACAAACTCAATCACAGCCGGCGTGATCTTTACCGAATCATATAGTTTGGCCAGCATGCCCAGACGCTCGTCCGGTACCGCCACGATTCCTACATTCGGATCAATGGTGCAGAACGGATAATTGGCAGATTCCGCCCCTGCTTTTGTCAATGAATTAAATAATGTACTTTTGCCCACATTCGGCAGGCCCACAATTCCCAATTTCATAATTTCCTCCAGTGCCGTACTTGCTACGGCTTATTATCAGGTATGGTGTAATCTATATATCATTCATTATAGTCGTTTAAGATATCCAGAAAGGCTTTGACATTGGCCGTACATTCACCGTTAAATACCGCAGATCCCGCCACCAGGATGTTAGCCCCGGCATCCAGGATCATCCGGGCATTGCCAAGTCCTACCCCGCCGTCCACCTCAATATCCACGTTCAGCTGCTCTCTCTTAATCCACTCCCGCAGCTTCCATATCTTATTGGTGGAGCTCTCAATATAACTTTGGCCGCCGAATCCCGGATTGACACTCATAATAAGAACCATATCCGTCTGATCCAGCACATATTCCAGTACGGACAGCGGTGTGGCCGGATTCAGGGATACCCCTGCTTTCACATTACAATCCCTGATCTGGCGAAGCGTCCGGTGCAGATGCCGGCAGGCCTCCGCGTGCACGGTGATAATATCCGCCCCGCAATCCGCGAATTCTTCGATATATGGTTCCGGATGAGACATCATCAGGTGAACGTCAAAGATCATATCCGATTTATTGCGGATAGAGCGGATCACCGGCATGCCCAGGGAAAGGCTTGGAACGAAGTCGCCATCCATGACGTCGATATGCAGATACTGCGCCCCGGCATTTTCCACCTTTTTAACATCTTCTCCCAGCGCGGAAAAATCCGCGGACAATATAGAGGGTGCTATAGCGTACATAATTAATATCTCCTTTTCTCCTTTAATTCTTCAAATAGTTCCGTGTAATTCTCATAACGGATACTGCTGATCTCACCCGCCTCCAGCGCGGCCTTGACCGCACAGCCAGGTTCATGGATATGAACACAGCCCTGGAACCGGCATTGATCCTCATAATCCTTAAATTCCGGAAAATAATCCTTCAGTTCTTCTTTTTCAAACTGATTCACATACATGGAACTGAATCCGGGAGTGTCCATGATATACGTATTTTCATCGATGCAGATCAGCTCCGAATGTCTTGTGGTATGCTTGCCCCGGTCGATCTTTGTGCTGATGGCTCCCGTCTCCATGCCCGCTTCCGGCTGGAGGATGTTGATCAGGGAAGATTTACCGACGCCGGAGGGCCCGGCTACCGCCGTAGTCTTACCGGAGAGCAGCTCTTTTACCTGACTTAGCCCCTCGCCTTCCTTCGCGCTGGTAAATACGATGTGATATCCGCATTTCTCGTAGGTCTGCTGCAGCAGGAACAATTCTTTTTCCGTGGCAATATCTTTTTTATTGAAGCAAAGGACCGTTTCGATCCCTTGCTGCTCCATCGTAATCAGGAAGCGGTCCAACAGGTTCAGATTGGGTTTTGGCTTACTGATGGCGAAAATCACCATGGCCTGGTCAATATTGGCGACCGCCGGGCGCACCAGTTCATTTTTACGCGGCAGAATCCGGGTGATATTTCCCTCGGCGTCCCCCTCATGGGTGACATCGAAGGCGACGTTATCCCCTACCAACGGCTTCATCTGGTCCTTTCTGAAGATGCCCTTGGCTTTGCAAGCGTAGATTCTGGCCCCTGGCATAAGCCGTGCATCCCCGGTCTGGGGATGCACATAATAAAATCCTGCAATTCCTTTGATTATCTTACCCTGCATGCAGCTGTGTTTCACCACCTGATTCTCTTAATTTGAAGGCTGGAACGTGATCGTCCACTGCCCGACTTTCTTTTCCTCGCCTGTGGCCGGATCGGTCTCGTACAGATATGCCTTACCGGAAGAGATACCCGAGGCTCCTTTCACCGGTTCCAGCACATAGCTGAACGGGATGCCGAACGTCTGGTTGGAAAATACGTCCACGGTCCGTTTGGAACCATCCGACAACGACTGCTCCACCACCATTCTGGCAGGGCCGCCTGTATAAGCGCCCACATCGTCATTCAACTGCACCCGCACGCTGGCCCATTCCTGATTCGGCGTTGGGGTGGGCGTCGGTTCCGGTCCCTTGCTGACCGTTACATTCACTTCGGTTCTCTCCGTCACGGTAGTTCCCTGGCTGGGGCTCTGATTGATCACGCGTCCTTCTTCCACACCGGAATTATATTGTTCCGTAACGGTTCCCCATTTTAATTTGTTCTGGGTTATTAAAGTGTCTACCTGTTCCATCGTCATATTCGTAAAATTAGGCATCACTACTTCCCGAATCTCTTTTCCTTTGCTGACCGTCATTCGAATCGTCTGGTTTGGTTTCACATCAGAGCCGGCTTTGGGGTCCGTACTGATGACGTTCCCTTTATCCACATCATCGCTGTAGCTCTCTTCTATGGTCACTTTAAAGCCTTCGTCTTCCAGCTTCTGTTTCGCTTTATCTTCCGACAGGCCGCTGACATCGATGAGCTGAACATAAGATTCCCCGCTGCACACGGTCAGTTCAATGGTGGTATGTTTTTTCACCATATCGCCGGACTTTACGCTCTGCTCCATGACTTCGCCTTCTTCATAGTCATTGGATTCCTTGTAGGTCGTCTTATATCCCAGTTCCATTTCTTTTAATTTTGCCTGGGCCTTTTCTTCCTGCATTCCTACCAACTTCGGCATCTCTACCTGATCGGTCTCGGCAGACGCTGTGGTCTGCGGTTCCTTGTTCTCTTTGTCCTTATCTTTATTGGAACCGAAGGAGAAGATTCCGACCATCTTGCCCACCAGGAACAGTACGATCAGAGCGATGATAACCGCCGCCACGATACCTCCGATGGTCATGATTTTTTCAAGCTTCGGATTTACTTCTTTGTCATCGTCATCCTCATCGTCCTCATCGGAATCTTCGTAGTCTTCATCCTCATATTTATATTCGTCGTCCTCGTATTCCCCGTCGTCATATTCCTCGTCTTCATAGCGCTGCTCCGGCTGCACATGAATTCTACCGGTTTCCCGCTTAATCTGTTTGACATCATCTCTGGTGAACATGACGGTTTTGGCTGTCTGGTCTATGGGGCTCGCCTTTACAAAATCCCCCTCCGGGCTGACCAGCGCCTGCTTTAAGTCCTGAATCACTTCCGACATATTGTTGTATCGCCGGTCCGGGCTTTTCTGCGTCATTTTGATAATAATCTGCTCCAGGCTGTAGGGCAGTTCCGGCGCAAAATACTTGGGAGATATCATCTCCTCCTGCAGATGTTTCACAGCGATCACTACCGGCGTATCCCCGTCAAAAGGCACCCGGCCGGTCACCATCTCATACATAGTTACACCCAGGGAATAAATATCACTTTTTTCATCGCTGTAACCGCCTCTGGCCTGTTCCGGAGATGTATAGTGAACGGAACCCATCGCACTGGAACTGATCGTCTGGGAGGACGCCGCCTTGGCAATGCCGAAATCCGTAACTTTCACTTTTCCATCCGTAGAAATAATAATATTCTGCGGCTTGATATCCCTGTGTATAATATGGTTATTATGCGCTGCCTCCAGGCCCATGGAGACCTGGATCGCGATACTGATCGCTTCTTTGGAAGACAGACGTCCCTTGCGCTCAATGTATTCCTTCAAGGTGATGCCGTCCACCAGCTCCATTACAATATAATAGACCCCGTCCTCATCCCCCACATCGTAGACATTTACAATGTTCGGATGGGCCAGACCCGCAGCCGCCTGCGCCTCTGCCTTGAATTTGGCCACAAACGTGGTGTCTCCCCTGAACTCATTCTTTAACACCTTGATTGCGACATAACGGTTTAACTTACGGTCTTTTCCTTTATAGACGTCAGCCATACCACCGGTCCCGATCTTTTCAATGATCTCGTAGCGGCCGCCGACAAACATACCTGTTGTTAACATGTTTACCTCCAGTTGCGCATTTCCTTCGCGATAAATTCAGCAAAAAAAGATTCAAAGAAGCTTCTTTTGCATACAGGATGAGGGTTGAATGAACCTACGTTCAGCCTTCCGCCTCCCCTATTTCTGGTTCTATAATGACAACAGATATGTTATCTCTGCCGCCATTGCTGTTCGCTTTTTGAATCAGTTCCAAAGCTTTCGCTTCTATATCCAGCGGCTGCCTCATAATCTGGCGGATCTGCTCATCCTCCAGCATGTTAGACAAACCGTCCGAACACATCAGTACCAAATCCCCCAGTGACAGCTTCCGGCTGAAAAAATCGATAATCACCCTCTCATCCGCACCGACCGCCCTTGTAATCACGTTTCGTTTCGGATGATTTTTGGCCTCTTCTTTGTTTAGTTCCCCGAGGCGCACCATTTCTTCCACAAGGGAATGATCCCTGGTAATCTGTCGGATATCATCGCCGATTACATACAAGCGGCTGTCCCCAATATTGGCCACATACAGATAATCCTTCAGCACGATGGCAACCACAAGCGTAGTTCCGCATCCGTTTTTTGTCTCATCTTCCCTGGCCCGTTTCACCAGCTCCTGGTTGGCATAGTCGATGGCCTTTCTAAGTATCCTGACCGGATTTGTATCCTCGTCGCGTCTGATGGCGTAGACCAGCTGTTCCACGGTATACTTCGATGCAAAATCTCCGGCGTTGTGTCCTCCCATGCCATCGGCCACAACGAAAAGGTTCGGAAGATTTCCAACCGGATGTTCCGTTGCAAATACATAGTCCTGATTAGTCTGGCGAATTTCTCCGACATCAGTGATTGCAAATGCTTTCACATTTCTCCCCCGCCTTTCTCTTCCTGTCTGTCTATGAAATGTTTGCGCAGCTGCCCGCAGGCGCCGTCTATATCTCTGCCCATTTCTCTTCTAATAGTAACATTTATTCCACATTTTTCAAGTTTATTTTTAAAATCCACCACTACAGACCGGTCGGACTGGACATAATCCCGCTCCTTGATGGGGTTGACCGGTATCAGATTTACATGTCCATGGAGCGGTTTTATCAGCTTGGCAAGCCGGACAGCATCTTCTTTGGTATCATTTACCCCGCCCACCAGGCTGTACTCGAACGTCATTCTTCTCCCTGTCTGTTCCCCGTAATAATCACAGGCCTCTAACACCTCATCCAAGCCGTATTTGTTCGCCACCGGCATCAGCTCCAGCCGTTTTTCCTGACTGGATGCGTGCAGGGAGAGGGCCAGCGTGATCTGGAGTTTTTCCTCCGCCAGGCGGTAGATGTTCGGAACAATCCCACAGGTGGAAACCGTAATATTTCTCTGGCTGATATGAAGCCCGTGTTCGTCGGTCAGTATTTTAAGAAATGCCAGCAGATTATCATAATTGTCAAGCGGTTCCCCGGTTCCCATGACGACCACGTTGGACACCCGGGCTTTTGTGAGCGCCTGTATACGGTAGATCTGATCCAGCATCTGGGCAGGCGTCAGATTCCTGACCAGCCCGCCTATGGTCGACGCGCAGAACCGGCAGCCCATTTTGCAGCCGACCTGGGAAGAGATGCAGACGGAATTGCCATGTTTATACTGCATCCAGACACTTTCGATCACATTGCCGTCGGACAGCCGGAATAAAAATTTCTTCGTCCCGTCGATCTGTGATGTCTGCTCCTCCAAAAGCTCCAGCGAAGTCCACTCACAATTCTCCTTGAGTTTTCCGCGCAGCTCTTTTGACAGATTGCTCATCTCGTCAAGATCCGTAACCAGCTTTTCATGTATCCACTGATACACCTGGCGCGCCCGGAAAGGTTTTTCTCCCAGCGACTCCATATATTCGGTCAGCTGCTTAAGGTTCAGGGATTTGATATCTATTTTTGCCTTATTCTCCATCTTTTCGTAACCTCGCCATAAAGAACCCGTCTGCCCGGTGCACGCCCGGAAGCAGCTGCAGATATCCCTGCGCCGTCGTATTGCTTCTTAACGCTGCGCATAGATAAGGATCGATGCTTTCCAGATGAAATGGAAATTGACTCAAAAACCATTCCAGATTTTTTTCATTCTCTTCTATATCTATGGTACATGTACTGTAAACGAGAACTCCGCCTTTCTTTACATACTTATGTACCGTGCCAAGAATTTCTCTTTGAAGCCCGCGAAGCTCCCGAATCTGTCCCTGGCTCATATGATATTTAATATCCGGCTTGCGCCCCAGCACGCCAAGTCCCGAGCAGGGCAGGTCCGCAAGCACCAGATCCGCCGTTTCCACCGCTGCTTCATCCAGCGCGCAGGCATCCCATACTTGCGCCCGGATATTCGTAAGGCCGCTGCGCAGAATATTTTCTTCAATCAGCCCCACCTTATAAGGTGTCAGGTCTCTGGCCGTCACCATGCCGGTATTCTGCATCAGTTCCGCCAGATACAGGCTCTTTCCGCCCGGCGCGGCACAAACGTCATATACCGTATCCCCTTTTTGGGGAGCTGCGATCCGGACAGCCAGCATGGAGCTAATGTCCTGCACCTGGAAAAGTCCCTGTTCAAACTCCGGCAGGGCGCCCAGATAATCATAGCCCCGGATTTCCATGGCTTCCCTTATATATGGAGAAGACGTGGTCTCTATTCCCTGCTGATTCAGCCTCTTTGCCAGCTCCTCAGGGCTTATCCTGCCGGTATTACAGCGTATGCAGGTCGGGCTATCCTCCAGAAACGCGCCCAGGATCTGCCCCGTTGTCTCAGGACCGAAACGATCCAGCCACATCTGCGTCAGCCACAATGGCTGAGAATACCGGACGCTCATATATTCCGCCGGCTGTTTCTTCTCATCGGGATACCGGACTTCCGCCGGTCCCCGGGCGATGCTTCGCAGCACGCCGTTTACGAACCCGGACAATCCCTGAAACCCTTTTTTTCTCGTCAGCTTCACGGCTTCATTGCATACAGCAGAATCAGGAATGCTGTCCATCCATTTCAATTGATAGACCGCACTCCTCAATATATTCCGGATCACCGGCTTCATCTTTTTTACCTTCACACTGGAAAATTGATCGATGATATAATCTATGAGAATCATCTGTTCCAGGGTACCAATGGAGACTCTGGTGATAAAGGAGCGCTCCTGTTTTCCCAGATACTGGTACTTAGATAAGACGTCACGGATCACCAGATGGCTGTGCGTCCCCTTTCCGGTCACTTCCATGAGAATCCCAAGTACCAGCTCTCTTGTATTTACCGCATTAGTCACGGTTTCTTCCTCCGAACAGCAAGATTAGACGTAAGAGTGAAAGCATAGCCGCTGCGGCGCTGGCCACATAAGTCAGAGCGGCTGCCGACAGCACCTTCTTCGTGCCGTCCACTTCGTCCCCATACAGAATCCCGGTAGACTCCACCATCTGAATCGCGCGGCGGGACGCGTTAAATTCCACCGGCAGGGTGATCAGCTGAAATAAAACCGCCAGAGAAAACAGAATAATACCAACGTCCACCAGTATCCCCCACTGAGAGTTTACACCGAAAATCAGCCCGATCAGGATCAACGGCATGGACAGCCCGGAGCCTAAATTCGCAACCGGTACAAACGCGCCCCTGATTTTCAAAGGAGCATAACTCTTAGCGTCCTGGATGGCATGCCCGCACTCATGGGCCGCCACTCCCACCGCAGCCACGGAAGGCGAACCGTACACGGAATCCGACAGGTTCAGCGTTTTATTTCTCGGATCATAATGATCCGTCAGATCTCCGGACACATGCTGAATCTGCACATCATAGATTCCGGCCGTGTGTAAAATCCTGGCGGCTGCTTCCGCCCCGGTCATACCGGACATGCTGCGGACTCTGGAATATTTAGCATAGGTAGATTTCACTCTGGACGACGCCCATAAGGATAAGATAAGCCCTATGATTATTAATATATAAGTAGGGTCCCAAAAATAATAGAAAGGCATGAAAATTCCTCCTTTAATTTTACTTCCATGAATTTTTCTTATTATACAACAGTCATACCCTAAAATCCCGAATTTCATAAATATTTCATAGAAATTTCAGGAATCGTTATGATTGGCTTCGGGATTCGGGCATAAACAGGGGAATGGGGACAGGCGAATGGGGACATGTCCCAAATCGAAATGGACATGTCCCAAACCAGAATGGACATGTCCCAAACCGAATTGGACATGTCCCAAACCAGAATGGACATGTCCCCCCCAATTGGCCCAATTGGCCAGCCAATTCTCAGGAAGGCAGGATCACATGCTCTTTTACCGGATATCCTCTCAGGAAGGCGTCCGTGGTCATGCGCTTCTTTCCGGCCAGCTGTACCTCTTTGACGGACAGCACGCCATCGCCGGTCTGCACGCAGAACGCGTCCTTTTCTATCCGAATGATTTCGCCCGGTTTCCCATCGCCGGCCTCCTCTAATACGTCGGCATCCCAGATTTTTAAAACGGTCTGATCCAGGTGCGTATAAGCGCTGGGCCAGGGATTCAGCGCCCGGATCAGGCGTTCGATGGAAACGGCGTCCTTGTTCCAGTCTATGTTTCCCAGCTCTTTTTTCATCATTTTCGCATAACTGGTTTGGCTTTCTTCCTGTTTTTCGAATACGGCTGTCCCGGCTTCCAGCAGGCGCAGCGCCTCCACACACAGCTCGGCGCCTACGGCACTTAGCTTATCAAATAGGCTGCCACCGGTTTCCTTTCCATCTATGGGGACTTCCCGCTTCAATATCATATCGCCGGTGTCCAGGCCTTCGTCCATCTGCATGATGGTCACGCCGGTCTTGCTCCGGCCGTCGATGATCGCCCACTGGATCGGCGCCGCTCCCCGATAGTCCGGCAGGAGGGAGGCATGTACGTTGACACAGCCGAATTTTGGCATCTCCAGCAGTTCTTTGGGCAGGATTTGTCCAAACGCCGCCACCACGATCACATCCGCCTGAAATTTTCGGATTTCTTCGATACATTCCGGATTGCGCACCCGTGCCGGCTGATAGACCGGTATGCCAAGCTCCAATGCTTTTTCCTTCACCGGCGGAGCAGATAACTGCTTGTTTCTGCCCTTGGGCTTATCGGGCTGAGTGACCACACCCACTACCTCGTATCCGGCCTCTGCCAGTTTTTCAAGCGTTCCCACCGCAAAATCCGGCGTTCCCATGAATACAACTCTCATCCGTGCTTCACTCCTCTTCCTGCGGGCCGTGCAGTTCACCTTCCACCAGCTCCACGAACATTTTCCCTTTCAGATGGTCCGTCTCATGACAGATAGCCCGGGCCAGAAGTCCGGTCCCTTCTATCTCATAGGGTTCCATATTTTCATCGTAAGCCGTAGCCTTGACATAATCCGGCCTGGTTACCTGGCCGTACTGGCCGGGAAGGCTTAAGCATCCCTCGTCACCGGTCTGCTCCCCGCTTGTTTCCAGGATTCTGGGATTAATCATCACCAGCGGATTATCATCATCCACATCGATCACTACAATCTGCTTTAAGATCCCCACCTGGGGGGCCGCCAGTCCGACACCGTATTCTGAATACATAGTCTCAAACATATCATCGATCAGCTCCCGGATTCTCGGGGTCATCTCTTTGACCTCCCGGCACTTTTTCGTTAGTACGTCATCGCCCATCACTCTGATTTTCCGAATTGCCATTACGTTCACTCCTTAACCTGCATGCATTGGATTAAAATCAAACTGCATATTTATTTTTTCAAGAAGCGGCTGCTCCATCGCATACCGTTCCAGATGATCTTTTACCTCTGTCAGTGTATCATATTTTTTATGTTTTAGGTAGATTACTTTTTTATAGATATCGTTAATCCGGGCCACGGCCGGCTCCGCCGGGCCGATCACCGTAAGTCCCTCCAGTTCCCGGGGCACCTGCCGGATCAACAGTCCTGAAGCCCGGTCAAGCTCCTCCTGATCCGCCCCGGACAAAAGCACGGCCAGCAGATGGGCCGCAGGCGGATAACCGGAAATCGTGCGGTATAAGATCTCCTGCTGGTAAAACTCCTCGTAATTCTGGGCCGCAGCCGTCACCACCGCATAGTGCTCCGGCTGGTAGGTCTGGATCACAACCTCTCCGGGCACGTCCCCCCTGCCCGCTCTGCCTGCCGCCTGAGTCAGCAGTTGAAAGGTCCGCTCACTGCTCAGATAGTCTCCCGTATACAAAGACAGATCCGCCGCTATCACTCCGACCAGCGTCACCGCCGGAAAATCATGCCCTTTCACGATCATCTGCGTTCCTATCAGAATATCCGCCTCCCGGTTTGCAAACGCGGCCAGGATTTTTTCGTGCCCGTCTTTATTTCTGGTCGTATCCGCGTCCATCCTGAGCACTCCGGCCTGGGGATACTGTTTTTTCAAAAGCTCCTCGATCTGCTGCGTCCCGGCCCGGAATCCGCCGATATATGGGGAACCGCATTCCGGACACTTCTTGACCGTCGGTTCCTCATAGCCGCAATAATGGCAGACCAGCCTGCCATGATTATGCATGGATAATGAGACGTCACAGTGGGGGCATTTCATCACATGCCCGCAGGAACGGCAGGATACAAATCCCGCGTAACCCCGGCGGTTTAAAAACAGCATCACCTGCTCTTTTTTTTGCAGCCGGTCCTGTATCAGCTCCTGAAGCCTGGCGCTGAAAATCGACCGGTTCCCGCTTCTAAGTTCTTCCCGCAGATCCTCCACATATACGTGGGGCAGCGCATTTTTCTTAGCCCGGTCCGTCAGCCGGAACAAGCCGAACTCTCCTCGAAGGGCTTTATAATAGGAATCCACACTGGGTGTCGCAGACCCCAGCACCACCATAGCCCCCTCCGTCAAAGCCCGGTGGATGGCCACTTCTCTGGCATGATAGCGGGGAACATTTTCACTTTTGTAGGTCAGTTCATGTTCCTCGTCTATAATCACCACGCCCAGGTTGGGAAATGGGGTAAATAACGCGGATCTGGGACCGATCATCACGCTGATTTCCTTATTTTTCGCCCGCTCGAACTGATCGTACCGCTCCCCCGCCGACAGCCTGGAATTCATAATCGATATCCGGTCTCCGAATCTTTGATAAAACCGCAGAACCGTCTGAAACGTGAGCGCGATCTCCGGAATCAGAACGATAGCCTGCCGGCCATCTGCCACCACGCGGGCAATGATTTCCATATATACTTCCGTCTTGCCGCTGCCCGTCACTCCATGCACCAGATAAGTGCGCCGTAGCCCCTGCTCCCAGTCTTTTACCACCTGGTCAACCACCGACTGCTGCTGGTCATTTAACACGACCTGTGTCTTCTGCCGGTCCGACGGCCGCACCGGATTCCGGTATAGCTGCTCTGCCTGAACGCTCAGAACCCCCTGTTCTTCCAGAGTCTTTATCACCGCCGGGGTAATATGAAGCTTCTTCGTCACCAGTTCATAGTCAAGCTCCGGCTCATTTAAAAGCGCCTGCACCAGTCTGGCCCTTGCCGTACAATGCTTTCGATTCAGCTCCTCCAGATAGGTCCGGGCCCGGTCTACAGGCAGATCCAGCCGGATCAGACGCTTTTGTTTGGCTCTCACCTCTTTTTTAATCGGTATCACCGTTTTCAGCGCCTGAATCATGGTAGAACCATAGCGCTCCCGCATCCAGGCCGCCAGCGCGATCAGCCTGGATTCGATGGGAACCCTGCCCGGAACGATCCGCTTTATCTTTTTGATCTTAGCGGGATCATAGGCGGGCCGGTCGGTCGTCTCCACCACATATCCCCGGATCAGCCGGTCCCCCCTTCCAAAAGGGATCTCCACTTCCACCCCCGGGACGATCTTTAGCTCCATCTCTTCCGGCACCTGATATTGGAACGTCCGGTCCAGTTTTTCATTCGTAATATCCACAATCACATCGGCATAAACCGCCACCTGCTCACCTCATTTTTTCTGCTGTATCATTTCCCGGATAATAACCCGCTCATCCATCGGGTACTTCACCCCGCAGATCTCCTGGTAATCCTCATGTCCCTTACCCGCCAGTATCAGGATATCCCCTTTTTGCCCATGGCGCAGCGCCCAGGCGATCGCCTCCCTGCGGTCCGGGATCTCTATATAAGCGCCGTCCGTCTTCTCCATACCGGTTCTGATATCCGCTATAATCTCCTCCGGCTTCTCATATCTGGGATTATCTGAAGTAATCACCGTAAAATCCGAAAGTTTTCCTGACATTTCCCCCATCTCATAACGCCGCAGCTTCGAGCGGTTTCCCCCGCATCCGAACAGGCACACCAGGCGGTGGGGCTTATATTCCCGCAGTGTCGTCAGCAGGCTCTCAAGGCTCATCGCATTGTGCGCATAATCAATCAATACCGTGAAATCCCAGGGGCCCGGAACCACCTCCACTCTGCCCTTCACCTTCACCGTCCGCAGCGCACTGCCCATCACATCCGCAGGCAGCCCTAACTGCGCGCAGGCCGCGATAGCCGCCATCGCATTATACACACTGAACTTTCCCGGAATATCCACCTGCATCCGCGCTTCCAAGCGTCCGCTCACCTGAAACTGGATTCCCGGCACTCCATCCTCCTGGTAAAGCATAAGATCCGATGCAGTATACGCATTCTTAAGTCCCATTCCATAGGTAACCACCTCACAGGTATGCCCTTGCAGGATCAGATCCAGATATTCATCGTCCCCGTTCATCACACCCACGAGGCACTGACGGAACAGCCTGCTCTTACACTGGGCATACTCCGCAAAATCCTTATGCTCCGCCGGTCCGATATGATCCGGCCCCAGATTCGTAAATATACCTATATCAAACACAATCCCTGCCGTACGCTGTAACTTCAGCCCCTGGGACGACACCTCCATCACCACATACTGACAGCCGGCCTCCACCATCTGCGCCAGCAGTTCCTGAATCAGATAAGACTCCGGCGTCGTATTCCCGGCCGCCTGTTCCTCATCCCCCACCGCGGTCACGATGGTTCCCATCAGCCCGGTCTTATACCCCGCTTTTTTCAACATTTCCCGCAGCATATACGCCACCGTCGTCTTCCCCTTCGTCCCGGTGACGCCAATCAATTTCATCTTTTCAGCCGGATAGTCAAAATAGGAAGCCGAAATCAACGCCAGCGCATACCGGCTGTCGCTAACCTGTATCACCGTAATCCCGGCCGGAACCCGGACCGTTCGTTCCGCCACAATCACCTTAGCCCCCCTGCTTACGATCTCACCGATCAGATCGTGGCTGTCCGCCCGGTTTCCTTTAATACACACAAACAGGTCTCCCGTTTCAATCTCCCTTGTATCATAACGTACCGCCCCCACCAGGACATCCATATCCCCGGCCTCACAGCTGTACTCAAGCCTCTCCAACAATTTACCTAACTCTATCATGCAAACGCCTCCGGCATCTTTCTACTATTTTATGTGTTTACCTTACATAGGATACCATACCCAAACAAGAATTCCTAGACCGATTTTTCACCCGGGAAACCGGGCGGCCGGCATTTGTTCCTGAAATAAAATAAGCCGGGGGCAAAGGATCCCACCCGACGGACTTCACGTCCGACGGGCTGGATTCTCTGACCCCGGCCTGCTGTATAACTGCATTACTCCGCAGTCCCGGCCTGCTCTGCAGCACCGGTATGCTCTGCAAATATAACCCTTATCGTCAATTGGTCCTTAACATACTCAGACACGATACTTCCTCCCAACTGTTCGGTCAGTATTTTCGCGATAGACAATCCGAGCCCCGTAGAGCCGCGACCGTTCTCAACGGTAAAAAACCGGTCAAACAGCTTTCCGGCTGATATAGGATCCAGCGTCTTCGTAGTATTTGTAAATGAAATGCTGCCGTTCTGGTCCATGGTGATCATCAGATCCTGGTCGCTGTACTTGATCGCGTTGCCGATAATATTTTCAAATATCCGGGACAGCGCATTACGGTTTAGCCTTCGCACCACCTCCGCAGACGGCATGGAAATCACCGGAACGATATTTTTCTGTCTTAACGCGCCGTAGAAGCCGGCAACGACCTCCTCCAGAACTGCATTTATGCTGACCGTTTCCGCAGCATTGTCTTCCCCGACTGACATAATGACAGAGTATCGGAACAGTTCTTCCGTCAACTGTTTCAGCGCCTGGGTCCGGTTTCGTATCATATTCAGGTAACGGGATACCTGCTCATTTGTCTCTTCCCTTTTCAGCAGGTCCAGGTAACCGCAGATAGCGGTCAGCGGTGTGCGCAGATCATGGGATATATTGGTGATGGTTTCTTTGAGTTCCCTGTCTCCATGCTGATACTGGTGGCGGTCCTTGCGCAGGAGCCGCAGCTGTACGTTGATGTCTGCTGCCAAGCGGCGGATACTGGAATCATTGCTTGAGACATCGATCAGGGTGTTCGTATCGGTTTTTACCCGGTCGGCAAACTCTTCACCAATTTCATTTACCGCCTTTTTCATTTGGCAGATATAGACGAGCAGCAGCGCGGTAATTAAGGTAAGTATCCCGCACAGGACATATAACCAGATATCCATAGTTTCTCCTTTATTTCAGATCTTTTTTACGAAATGCCAATATTCCAACCGTGTTCGCAGCCAGAACCACTCCCAGGGAGTATAACGAGAGCGGCCAGAAATAAGGGGCGCTCAACCCTGAAAGCTGAAGGGACTGGCCGGAAGGTAACAGATCGATCACAAATTGGCTTATGGTTCTTTTTGATCCTTCTATATAATAAGGGTTCAGCCCTCTGGTCATTACATATTCCCCGTCGACCAAGTTATAGAGATCTGTGATCTGGGGCTCCGACAGCCGCAGGATCAGGTAGGCGCACAGACACATGACAACAACCACACCGATCAGGCTGATAACGGATGCCGTGGTCTTGTTTGCAAGCAGCATGGCAAGCAGGTTGAACATAGCGGCGTAGGATACCATAATCAGCAATCCGTCCAGAATAATGCAGATCAGAGTACCCGCCTCCAGCTGAAAGCCCCCGAACATGGGTATCCCAATGGCACAGATGAGGATACCGTAGACCAGATTCAACACGATACCTGCAATGGCACAGGTAATAAAATTAGCCAGATAAATCTGTATCCGGCCATGTCCCACAACCAGCTTATTGCGGATGGTGCCGTCACTGAACTCCGTCCCGATGAACATACTGCACAGGGCCGCCATTACAATACCAGCCACCGTAATCATGCCTCCCAGCCCATAAGCACTTAGGAGCAGCACATCGACGGAGACTCCTATTCCGTAATAACTGCAAAACAGGCAGGCCACAACAGCATAGACTGCCATAAAGCCGGCACATACGAGAAATACTCTGCTTTTGAAAAGCCTGCTTAAGTTGGCGTTTAACAGCTTATTCATGACTGCCACCTCCCATCAGACTTACATAATAACTCTCTAAAGACTCATCGTGTTCGCGAAGCGAGGTAATCTCGCACTGTTCCGCGTCCAGGGCAACCGCAAGCTTTGTGATGTTTACATTGCCGAAGACGTCCGCCTGTCCTTCCTCCAGAATCGTATATTCGAGTGCCATACGGTCCAGAACCCGGGCCAGAACGGCGGCATCCGTTACCTTCAGACGCATGCATTTGCGGCAGGCCGCCTCCAGCTCCTGCGCGTTGATTTCCTTTACCATATGTCCGTTGTCGATGAAACCGTAATGGGTCGCTAGTTTTGAAAGTTCATCCAGAATATGGCTGGAGATAAGAAATGTAATCTGGTGTTCCCGGTTGAGCTTCAGGATCAGTTCCCGTATCTCTATAATTCCCTGGGGATCCAGGCCGTTGACCGGCTCATCCAGCACCAGGAAGTCAGGGTCCCCTGCCAGGGCAATGGCAATGCCCAGCCGCTGGCGCATACCCAGAGAAAAATTTTTCGTCTTTTTGTTCCCGGTATCGGAAAGGCCCACAAGCTTTAGCAGTTCTTTCACCCCATCGAAAACCGGCAGTCCCAAAACACGGTATTGCTCCCTGATATTTTCCTCAGCGGTCAACTCCATATAGACCGATGGCGTCTCCACCACCGCTCCCATTCTCCGGCGCGCACGGCTCACCTCGTGTTGTGTATTCTTTTTACCATACAGCGTGTATTCTCCCCTTGTCGGCTCCTGCAGGCCGCACACTAACCGGATTAGTGTTGTTTTACCGGCGCCGTTCTTACCGACAAATCCATAGATGGCCCCCTTTTCCACATGCATATTGAAATCATGCAGCGCCTTAAAATTACGATATTGCTTGGTCAGGCCATTGGTTGTCAAAACATATTCCATCGTTTATGCCTCCTTACGTTTGATACCGGTATCTTAACACCCAGTAGTCAAGAAACCGGTTAAGAAATTCGTAAAGAAACAGTTAAGATCCGGACTCACGCATTTTAAATCCGATTCCCCAGACAGCCTCTATATAGTCCTTTTCACTGTATTCCCGCAGTTTTTTCCTCAGGTTACTGATGTGTATCTTCAGAGAACTTTCCATACAATCCGGGGTGTCTTTCGCGATCCTCTCCAGAATCTGCGACTTTGTAATGACCTGTTGCGGATTCTGCATCAATAATTTTAAAATGGCATATTCCGTCTTGGTCAGTCTGATGAAATGATCCCCGTGTTGGACCTGGTGCGTATCCACATGAAGAGTCAAATCCTCAAAGGCCAGCACCGGCTGGCTTACACTCAGCGCCGCATTTCTAAGCTGCACCGAGATCCTCGCCAGCAGTTCTTCGGTATCAAACGGTTTCGTAACATAGTCCGCGGCTCCTCCCAACAGCAGATTCACTTTATCCTGTACGTCTGCCTTTGCGCTTAAAATGACCACCGGTATCCCGTTGATCTGCGCAAGAACGTCCTCGCCGCTCAGACCCGGCAGCATAAGATCTAAAAGGACCAGATCCGGCCTGATTGACGAAAGAAGCAGCAGCGCCTCGGTGCCGGAATACGCCCGCAGAACCTGGTAGCCTTCCCGCAGCAGCAGTTCTTCCAGCAGATCTCCAATATACACATCGTCATCGATTACCGCGATTTTAATCATATACACTATCCTTTTCTATTTATCATGCATTTCCATAGCAATACCATAGCATTCCTTTACCGGAAGCAGGGATCAGGATGGGGCTGCCACACTAACTAACGTTCTTCCTTGGACTTCGTAGGTCCGCTGCTTATAGCTTGGAACAGCATACCTGCAAAACCCACAGGAAGAACGTTATGTTAGTGCGACAGCCCCAGGAATCTCTGAAGCCGCTTATCAATTCCACTTAGCTGCGGCTCCTTAGCAGCTTATTCTTTCAGCACCGCTCCGGCCACCGTTCCCTTCGTCTGAGGGTCCGCTTCCTCAAGCCCGGTGATGTTCACATTGCGGTTAACTTTCGCATCGTAGGAGTCCGCCTTCACAATTTCCGCCAGATCGATCCCCACGGTTTCCTTCAGGCTCTCGAACACCTTGGACATGACGACCGGCACATTTCCCGCCACGTTGCCGACTCCGTCCCCGTTACTGCCCTCAATGATGGTGATCTTATCGATCTGGGTGAGCGGTTCCGCGATCTTACCGGCGATCTCCGGCAATACATTGATCAGCATCTCGGCCATTGCGGCTTTGTTATATTTCTGATAGGCCTCCGCTTTCTTTTCCATAGCTTCCGCCTCCGCAAGTCCTTTGGCCCGGATAGCCTCCGCCTCCGCCTCACCGACCATACGGATACCGCCCGCCGCCTGTTCTTTGGCATACCGGTCCGCCTGGGCGGTCGCTTTTAGGGCTTCCGCCTCTTTTTCCCGCTCGAATTTCTCGGCTTCCGCTTTCTTCTGGCGGGCGTACAGCTCGGCATCCGACTCTTTTTCCCGGCCGAACTTCTCAGCTTCCGCTTTTTTCTTTATCTGGGCATCCAGAGATTTTTCCATTACCTCCGCTTCCCGCTGTTTTAAGATTACTTCTTTTTCCTGCTTCGCGATACTCGCCTCGGCGGTTGCGATCTCGATGGTCCTTCTCTGTTCCTGCTCCTGGATCTTATAGGCCGCGTCCGCCTCCGCCTTTTTGGTGTCGGCGATTTTCTGAAGTTCCGCCTGCTGGAGCGCCAGCTCGTTGTTCTTTTTCGCAATTTCCCGCTGGGCATTTACCCGGGCGTCATTGGCTTCTCTGTCCGCCTGCGCTTTCGCCACCGCGATCTCTTTGTCGGCCTCCGCCTTGGCAATCGCCGCTTTTTTCTTAATCTGGGAAATATTGTCGATTCCCAGGTCATCAATCACTCCGTTATTATCGGTAAAATTCTGCACATTAAAGCTCACTATATCAAGGCCCATGGCCGCCAGGTCCGGCTCCGCATTTTCCTTCACCAGCTCGGCGAATTTCTGCCGGTCGCTGACCATCTCCTCCAGGCGCATACGTCCCACGATTTCACGCATATTTCCTTCCAAAACTTCACGGGCGATCGCCGCTATGTAATCCGTTTTCTGATTCAGGAAATTCTCCGCCGCTTGTCCAAGCCTGGTCGGCTCGCTGCTGATCTTTATATTAACCGCCGCGTCCACCTGGATATTGATATAATCGGCGGTGGGTACCGCATTGGTAGTCTTAACGTCGATGGCGATCAGTTTCAGGCTCAGGGTATCCAGTCTTTCCAGAAACGGCAGCTTTACACTGGCCTTTCCGATCACAGTCTTCTTGCGCAGGCCGGATATGATAAAAGCTGTATCGGGCGGCGCTTTCTTATAGCCTGCAACCACGATCAGGACTACGATAATCACAACAACCGCAATAATAAAAACATTCAGGTATTCCGTTAAAAAGGGCATGCTTGGTACCTCCTCATTTCATGTTATAGTCTTAGTATAGTCGATCCGGGCTTTGAAATCAATTCATTTAATTTTAATAAATTTTTTAGAATTTTTCTTTTTCTTTTATACTCTGGTCATACTTTAAACATATTTTCCTTTTATAATAAGTATCAGATAGTTGATCACACACTCACTATCTCCCCCTCATAAAAATGTTAGAAACGCCCCATAGCCGGGGCGTTTCTCGTTGTATTCACTGCAAATTGCCGCTTACGCGGCCCGCCTCAGGCGCAGAGTTTCTCGAAACTCTTTTTCACATATCAGCATATTTCAATCGTATATTCCGCCCGGAAGCTCTCCTCCAGCCCCAGACTCAGTATCCCTGTCTTCTCGGACAGCTCCCCGGTAAATCCGGCATCGTCGCATCTGCCGAACCAGGGCTCCAGACAGATAAACGGGGCGCCCTTCGCCGACCAGATCCCCATATACGGAAACCCTTCGCAGCTTAAGTTCACATACGGCGTACCGTCCGGGAACTCAATCCCCGCTCTCTGGATCTGCCGTCCCTCAAAAATCAACGCATCCCGATCAAAGGTGTGTTCATCCACAGTATACACCCCATCGGTAAGCTCCAACGGATACGTCCTGCTCATATCACACAGCCCCTCCCCATTCAGAAGCCGGTATACCGGGCGCTTTTCTTCCCCCAGACGGATCTTCCAGCCGGCATAGCCTCCGTCGGCATCTGACGGCAGCCGAAAAGCCGGATGTCCGCCAATGCAAAAATACATGGTGCTGTTCCCGTAATTCGTCACCTTCCACGCCACCTTCAGGCGGTTGCCTTTTAACGTGTGCGTCACCTTCAGGCGGAACAAAAACGGATAGACCATCATCGTATCATCGTTGGCCTCCAGTGTATGGCTGACAAAATCAGGTCCCTGGTCCTTCAGGTCAAAGGGTAAATCCCTGGCAAATCCGTGCTGACCGGAAGGATATTCCTTTCCCTGATAGTGATACACATCCCCATTTACCTTTCCTACAAAGGGGAACAAAACCGGCGCATGTCTTTTCCAATAAGCCGGATCTCCCTCCCAGATCACTTCTCTTTTATTGTATTTATCATAAATCCTGGTGAGTTCCGCCCCCAGATCGTCCACCTCAATCAAAAGCCTGTCATTTTCCATCCTCCTGCGTCCTTTTGCCATAGGCTCCTCTCCTTTCTTTCCATTTCTTCCATGCATCCTAACTAAAATCAGCGCTCCCGTCACCCAGGCGGCCGCCACAGCCAGATAATAGACAGCCGGCTTCTCCAACACACGCCCAAGCGCCGTCTCCGTCAAAAGAACGGAAAACAGGTTTGCCACACAGTGCGCTGCTGCAGGCGCCTTAAGGGAACCATATACCTCATACAGATAAGCAAAGATAAGTCCCAGAAGAAATGCGTAGACAAACTGCAGAACATTCCCATGCAGCAAGCCGAAAATAAACGCACTGCACAAAATACCATAAAAAGGTCCGGTCCATTCCCGCAATCTGCTGTACACAATACCGCGGAACAGCAGCTCTTCCGCCAAAGGGGCCGCCGCCACCACATTAAACAGCGCAATCCATTTATTCCCGCCGTAGAGAGTATTCAAAACCTCCTGCCCCTGGGGGAACCAGACCGGCAAAGGACTCAAAGCGATCAGTCCATTAAAACCGACACAGCCGCAGACCGCCAGCAGAACCACCCAAAAGAAGGAAAACTTCCCGCTCCCGTCCCTTTTGTGCAGTCCCTGCTTCTCATCCCGCCGAAAAAGCTTCCACAAAACCGGAAGCACCAAAACATTGCCGGCCAGCAGTATTCCGTTGCTGTATTTCACAATCAGCCCATCCACCCGGCCCGCGCCCTCCGGCGCAGACAAGGATACCGCCGTGAATATCCCGGCCGCGGCAAGTGTTACCACCGCCTCCACCAGATACTTGATTCCCAGCGGATAGACCAGTTTCCAGATTCTTACATACACCGGTTCTTTTTCCATCCGCCCCTCCTTATTTTAATAAAAGCTCCGTCAGCTCATCCACCGAATTCACAATCCAATCCGGATGCGCCCCGGCCAATTCATCATAACCGCCATAACCATAGGTAACCCCGATCGAGGCCACTCCCGCTTCCTTAGCCCCGATCACATCATGTTTCCGGTCCCCGATCATCACAACCCTGTCCTTGTTCTCCTCGTCAATCCGAAGCCTGGAAAACACCTCTCCGATCACATCACTTTTCCTGGTTCGGCTGCCGTCCATCTCACTGCCCACGACCTCCGTAAAATATTTGGTAATCTCAAAATAATCCAATATTTTATCCACAAAGAGGGTCGGTTTGGAAGACGCCACCGCCAGGATTTTCCCCTCCTGCGAAAGCCTCCGCAGCATATCGGCCACGCCGGGATATATCTTATTCTCTTTCCACCCGTCCACCGAGAACCGCTCCCTGTACTTCCACACCGCTTCCTCCCCTTTCTCCTCCTCAAAACCGCAGTACTCCATAAACTGCTCTTTCAAGGGAGGCCCGATAAACGGTTCCAGCTTCGAAAGGTCCTCCTCCTCAATCCCAAAATATCTCAGCGCATACTGCACGCTTTTCGTAATCCCTTCCTTAGGGTCCGTCAAAGTACCATCCAGATCATACAAAATAATATCAAACATATCCAGTCCTCCTCCGCCAATCTTATCTTCCGCGAAACGAATTTGTCTTAATCATACCATACTGATCCGAAAAATGATACACCGCTTTACGGGGGGGCTTTGAGAAGGGGCCGGGGAAAAAGCGGAGGCGGAGGTTGGGGCAGCGGATGGGGGGCTTCCTCGGGGATGGGGGTGCCTGCTGCTCAGGGCCGGGATGCTCCGGACAGCCGGGTTCCTTTGGGTCTCCCCGGGAGCGCGGAGGGCTTGCGCTGGCACCCGCTAAGTGGAATCGGAAAGCCGGGTTCAGGAACCGAGCCTATTCACCAGGAACACGTGATGTGTTCCCGGTTCAGAGGCTCTTGCCCGTCGGACGTG
>NZ_JAHQCW010000004.1 GCF_019042275.1 Diplocloster agilis | reverse complement strand
ATGTATTGAAGAAGGAATATTGAGAGAGTTCCTGATGACGAGGAGGGCGGAAGTAATGAATTCAATCCTGACGGAATATAATGAAGAACAGGTTTTGGCGGACATAGGACAGGAACGTTACGAAGAGGGAAAGGCAGAAGGAAAAGCAGAGGGAAAGGCAGAAGGAAAAGCGGAGGGAAAAGCAGAAGGAAAAGCCGAGGGAAAAGCAGAGGGTAAGGCGGAAGATATTCTTGATCTACTGGGAGAATGTGGAGAAGTCCCAGTAGATTTAAAAGAAATTATCTTATCAGAGAAGGACCCTGAGACACTAAAGCGCTGGTTAAAATTTGCGGCTAGAGCGGATTCTATAGAGGTATTTAAAAACCGGATGCGAGAAACTTAATTTCTGTTGTTTCGGGAGGAAACATTAAGTGCTTTTTTGCTGCTTATAATTTAATAAGTATTCCTTAGCCCTTGTTGCTGAATCAAATTCAACCTTCTCCCGGCACAGGTAATGGACCGCTTCATTCCAGTCTTTTAGAGGGAATTCATCCGGAACGATCGCGCTTATAACAAATTTCCATGTGCTGATATTTGTGTAGGTCAAATCTGACAGATAGGTTAAATTGCATCCAAACTGCAGGTAGTCTAACAAATCCATAAGAGCCCTCCTTACTGATTCTACAACATAACAGCAATTATGTAGTCAGGCATACGCTTACTTTATCATTTCGTACGGATTCGGAAGCTTGAAGAAATAAAAATGGCACACAAAACAGGCCGGTAAAGAAAGCCTTTGGTTCCGGCCTGTTTGTCGTATATTATTTTAAATGATTTTCATTCGATTTTAAGATCTATGAAAAATATTGTAATTTCATAATGACTGTGATAGAATTTTTATGTATTATAGTAATCAACAACGACTACATAATTGCTGTTATGTGGTCGTTTATTTTTTTGCAAGCACCAGATTCATACGGTTTAATAGCTTTTCGTGTTCAATCCCGCTTTCCATGGTGTAGATGCGGGTGGTGGTCAGACTGCTGTGCCCCAGCAGATCCGCAAGCCTTGACAAGTCTTTTTCTAACTGATAATAGGTTCTTGCAAACAAATGGCGCAGATTATGGGGAAATACCTTACCCGGCTCCACGCCCGCGCTCTTGCAGAGCGATTTCATATCCCGCCATATGTTGGTGCGGTCAAGGGGTGTTCCGCTGGAGGTACAAAAGATGCTTCCTTTTTCGATATTTTGTTTCTTGCAGTAATGTCGTAAAATGCGGCACAGCTCCTTTGGCAGGAAAACTGTCCGGGTCTTGCCTTTACAGTCCACGGTTGCGCGCCCTGTGCACATGGCGTCCACTGTGATAAATTTTAACTCCGACACACGGATGCCGGTAGCGCAGATGGTCTGCAAAAGCAGGGCAAGCCGGTCGTTCTGTTTTTTCTGCGCGGCCCGGATCAGCCGGCCGTACTCGGCGTGGGTCAGCTCTTTTTCCGGTTTGGTGTAAAAATCCCGTTGAATTTTAAGGGGTTTGACTTTCAGATGAGGCAGTCCGGACCATGTCAGAAAACTGTTCAACGACGCCAGCATAGAGTTAACGCTGGCCGGTGCATAGGATCTCGTGAGCTGTTCTTTCCAGCCCAGCACAATTTCCTTGCAAAGTTCGCTGTTACCCAAAAATGTAAAGAATGCCCTTACATCCCGGATATACTTCTCAATGGTATTGGCGCTTCGTTCTTCGCTGAGCAGATAGATTTCGTATTCTGTTAAAGCAGTTCCTGTCATGTTTATGTCCTCGCTTTCTGTATATTGAATATTATTATGCCGCGTTTTAACAAGGTACATACCTGCGGAAGGCCGGTTTTGACTCCATCCATCCGCATAAGATATACTGTGGGTAACCGTCCGGATGTATAAGGTAAGTTTTAAGTTAACGGGGGCTCAGCAAATGATAAATATAGCGATTGTAGATGATGATAACAGTTATTTGGAACGATTGAAAGAAATTTCAGAAAAATATTTTTCTTCATATTTTATGGAATTCAAGCTGAGTACTTATTCCAAAGGCTGTAATTTGGCCTATGAGCTGGAAGATGGTAAGAGGTTTCATGTCTATCTGCTGGATATCGAGTTATCTGACGGGGGCATGAATGGGCTGGAACTGGCAAAGGTAATCAACACCCATAAAAATTGGGATTCTTACGTTATCTTTATCACGAATCATTCGGAGTATGCTCTGTATGGCTATGAGCTGGACATCTTCCGGTATATACTCAAGGACCAAATGGAGGAAAAACTTCCGCAGGCGCTTGAGGAGATCGGTAAACGGATGAATATTCAAAACGGAGAGTTTTTTATTATAGACAAAGCCGGGTGCCGGGAGAAAGTGTTCTACCGGAAGATTTTATATATTTATAAAGAAAAGAAGAATGCCGTTTTCATAACGGACTATGGGATCAGCACAGTCAGAAGCAGTCTGAACAGCGTGATGGACAGATTAAATAATGATGGATTTATATTCATAAACAAAGGAATCATTATAAATATTTCCCGGATACAGAGGATTAAGGGCTTGGAAATTATGCTGGACAACGGTGAACGGCTGTATGCCAGCAGGACCCATATTCAGGACGTGAAAGTCTTGGTGGCGGAGTTTTGGAGGAAATATATGTAAGCTCTTGCACGTCGGACGTGTAGTCCACCGTGCGTCCTGAACCCGGCTTTCCGATTTCACTAAGCGGGAGCTCAGCCGCCCTATGCGACACCAGGAAGAATGCTAAGTTAGTGCGGCAGTCCCCGGATGTTTAGGAATATTTTCTAAATAGTGTAAGAGGTATTTGTGTATTATACATAATTGACAAGTGAAATAGAGAGGAATATAATAAAAACATAACAACTTGTCGGACAACTGATATCCAGAGATTAGGAAGTAAAGAAAATGGCAAATCAAAAAATCGAACCGATAGAAAAAAAGAATGTAGCGGAACTGGTATTTCAGAAAATGCTCAATATGATCATCGAGGGAACCTGGAAACAGGGAGAAATGATTCCTTCGGAGAATGAATTGCGGGAGGCTTTTTCCGTCAGCCGGGATACGGTGCGCCAGGCGGTGCACAGGCTGAGTGCGCTTGGGATTCTGCGTTCCCGTCAGGGGAAAGGGACCTACGTGGAGCAGATCGATACCAGTTTTTATTTTAATATGCTGGTACCCTCACTGTTTTTAACGGGGGGCGACAGTATCAGTATTCTGGAGTTTGAGAAATGTATCCAAGCGGAAAGTGTCCGAATCGTCTGCAAGCGGGCCAGCGACGAAGAGATTGACGTACTGCAGACGTATCTGGATAAAATGGGAAAAACAAAGGATTATGATGAATATTTTGAATATGACATGGGATACCATTGCTATTTATCCCAGCTTACGGGCAACAGCCTGTTTATCAAATCTATGGAAATTATCCAAAAGCTGCTGCATGTATATTTGAGGGATATTGTAGCCTTTCATGGCAGCGAAAAGAGCTTGCAGCAGCATGAAGAGTGCTACCGAAGGATTCGGGAAAGGGACGCGGAAGGCGCGGTTCAGGTAATGGTAGAGCACTGCGATATGCTCTTGGAACGGATGCAGAATTGGCTGTCTCACAGTGAAGAAGATAACAATCGCCGGAAAGGGGGGGAACTGTAAAGCCAGGAGATGGCTTTTATAAACACAACTTGTCGGACAACCGATAAGTTAAGGTGCTACAAAACGATAACCCGATTAAGAGCCGGTCGTGCTTTTAATACAAAACAGTCTGAAAAAAAGAAGGGAGATTTTTAGGATGAAGAAAGTTGTAAGCATTATTGTAACTCTGACAATGATTTTGTCACTGGCTGCCTGTTCAGGGAAAACGCAGTCTACTGAAACGGGAGTCGGATCTTCTGCCGCTGCGGGAGCTGACACTGCCGAAGTGAAAGCAGAAGATGGGAAAAAAGAAATGGGGAAACTGGTGTTTTCCGGATTTACCGGGGAACCCACGAGCTTTCAGCAGTACGCGATTGATAAGTTCAAAGAGGCCTATCCCGATGTTGAGGTGGAGTATATTGTCACGGATACAGGCACCCGGGAACAGGTGATGAAAACTGCGATTTCCGCAGGGGATCCCCCGGCCATCGGCGCATATTGGGGCACCCGTATTAATTCCTTCTATGATAACGGGATGTGTCTGGATCTTAAGGATCTGATCGATCCTGAGATACTGGGGAAGGTGAACAGCAGCCTGATGGAGCCCTGTATGGGTGAAAATGGCGAGGTGTATGCGATCCCAACGGATACGACGTACCATACCGTATTTTATAACAAGGATATGATGGATCAGTACGGTTTTCAGGTGCCGGAGACATGGGACGATATGACTGCGATCTTTGAACGGCTGAAACAGGACGACATCTTCGGATTTGCCACGAATTCCGCCAGTATGCAGGACTGCATGTACGGGATGACCTACGCGGAGTTAGAAGCTAAGGTTGGCAAGGGAACTGCCTGGGGCGTTGCGAACGGGGATGTATCCGTAGCGCCTGGTTCGGAAGCCGGCGAGGTGATCCGCACATGCATCGAGCAGGTGAAGAAATGGTATGAGGCGGGATACTGGTATCCTGGAGACGGCGGAATAAACTGTACGGCGGATGACGCCAACGCCGCTTTTGCACAGGGGCGCTGTATGTTCATTTTTAATTACAGCGGAGCTCTGGGGATTCATGCGGAATCCTGTGATTTTGAAATAGGTGCGTTTATGAAGCCTGTATCCGAAAAAGGGATGACCTCCTATGAAAATGTGGAACCCAATGTTTATTTTGTACCCAGCAATTGTACGGAAGCGCAGATTAACTCAGCCGTAGCGTTTCTGGAGATCGCGCTGAGCGAAGAAGCCCAGCAGGCAGTGATTGACGGCAATAACATCCCGTCCGTACTCTCTTATACCTATCAGAATATTCCTCCGCTTCTTCAGGATATCATGGCGAACCTGGAGACGGGCAACCTGATTGCCGGAGTGAACCCTACCAGGACCAGTTCCGAGATGCAGACCTTTGTGAAACAGCAGATCTTCGCAGCACCCTGCGGCGGCACGATGACGATCGATGAGACCTTGAATGAAATGGAACGAATCCGTCTGGCGGCGAAACAGTAATAAGCTGGTAATCAGGGAAGTCTCCGATATGCTGAGGCATACCGGAGACTTCCGGAAAACTGCGATGGTTACGAATCTTTGTGCGGTTGAGGCAGGCTCCGGTGGAACAACCAACTGGCCGCTCATGCCTATAGGTATGGGAAAACGCACATATGGAGGGTAAAAATGAATAATCGAGGAAAAGGCAGGGAGAAAAAGAAAGGAAAATCCATGAAGCGCCATTATATGCTGATCGGAATTTGCCTTTTACTACCGGCGCTTGTCATATATTTACTGTTTATGGCTTATCCGCTTTGCAGAACTTTCGTCCTTTCATTTACGAATTGGACTGGCTTTGGAGAAGCGAAGTCCGTTGGATTTCAAAATTTCACAAACATTTTCCAGGATCATACGTTCTGGATGGCTTTAAAGAATACGATTTACTTTGCGGTGTTTTCCGCAATATTCAGTGTGTTGTTAGGGCTGGTTTTGGCATGGTTGAACCTTTATATGCGAAGAATGGAGGGACAGATATTCCGTACGATCCTGTTTTCTCCCAGTATGATTGCTCCCACGATTACCGGTCTTCTCTTTTTGTTTGTTTTTACGGAGGATGTGGGACTTTTGAACAGCTTGTTAAAAGCGGTCGGCTTGTCGAATCTGACTACCGCCTGGCTGTCCAATATGGCCACGGTGAAACCGGTCATCGTAATCGCCACGGTCTGGCGCCAGTTTGGCCTGACCATGGTACTGTGCTATGCGGGATTGCAGGGAGTTTCCAATGAATTGATCGAATCCGCCAGATTAGACGGCGCAAGCGAACTGCAGATATTCCGGAGGATATTAGTCCCGCTGATCAAACCTCAGATAGAGCTGGCCACCATGTTTACGATGCTGGGCGGGCTTCGGATCTATGATTCCGTCGTATCCTTAACGGCGGGTGGACCGGCCAGGCAGACGGTGGTACTTCCCATGTGGATTGTAGAAAATGCATTTACCTATTCAAAATATGGGTATGCCAGCGCCATGTGCGTGGCGTTTATCGGTGTAGTGCTGATCTTTATCCTGATTCTGAAGCTGTTGTTCCGAGGTGAGAGCTATGAATATTGAAAAAAAGCAGGGAAAAACGGTAACCGCGTACTCCCATTCCAGATCCGCCAAAATATTTTCCCGGGTATTGACGGTGCTTACCGCGGTTACGGTGGTATACCCTTTGATTTTTATTGCGTTAGTATCCTTTAAAAATAACCAGGAATTCTATTCGAATATCTGGGGACTTCCTCAGATCTGGCGGTGGTCAAATTATTCCTATGCCTGGATCAGCGGGAAGATCGGAACCTATTCGATTAACAGTATTGTTATTACCTTGTCGGCAGTGTTGGGATCTGTATTGATCGCCGCGCTGGGAGGATATGCTCTGTCTAAAATGTGCATACCGAAAGCGGAGCTGATCCTTTCGATTCTGATGATGTTTAATTTTATCCCCGGCGTAGCGATCTATATTCCTCTGTATACCCAGATGAACAGCATGAAACTGAGCGGTACTCTGTGGATGATGATTCTGCCCTATCTGGCCTGGCAGATTCCATTCAGTATCTATATTTTCAAGAAATTTTTTGATTCGGTTCCGTCGGAGCTTATTGAAGCGGCCCGGGCGGACGGCTGCGGGGAAATCGGTATATTTTTCAAGGTGATACTGCCGTTGGTCAGACCGGCGATCGCTACGGTTATGGTCTTTAACTTTATTAATATCTGGGGGGAATATATGTGGGCAAGTATCGCTACTTCATCCTCAGCTGCGATCCAGACGCTGCCGGTGGGCCTGTTGTACTTCCGGGGGCAGTATGGAATTGAGTGGGGACCGTTCGCGGCGGCGATTATGATCATTATTATTCCGTTGATGCTGGTGTTTATCTATCTGCAAAAGTATTTTATCCAGGGGCTTACCTCAGGAGCGGTGAAAGGATGAGAAGATTATGTTTTTAACAGGAAGAAATCAGATGATACTGGATCATTCGCTGGTGGATACCATGAGAATGTTTCAGAAAATGGGCTACGGTGGAATGGAGTTAAGCATAGTCCGGGGATTGACATCGGTGCTGGCTTTGGATTATCTGGATGATTATGTCATCCGTGAGGTAAACGAAGTGAGTGAAGAATTAAACTTTCCGGTTACTGCTCTGGCCTGCCATCAGAACTATGTAACGGATGAGTTAACGTTTCAGGCGCAAAAGCGGCTGCTTGCATCAGCCCGGAAGTACCATACGGATATCGTAATCATGTCGACGTTTATTCCCTATGAGATCAGGGAGAATACACCGGAGGTGTATGATAAGCTGGTGGTACGCACCGGAGAACTTTGCAAAGCGGCGGAATATCACGGGGTGAAATTGGCAATCGAGGTGGAGCCGAACCAGCTGTTCCACAATCTGAACATATTTTTTGATGTGGCGGAGAAAGTAAACAGTCCGGCGTTGAAGCTGAACTTTGACGTAGGGCATATGTATCTGAGCGAAGTGGATCTTGAACAGGCGATAGACCGGGCCAAAGATTTTATTGTTTATTCCCATATTGACAATATGTGTATGGGAGAGCACTGCCATAAGCTTCCGTGGGAAGGGGAGATCGATCTGAAGGCCGTTTACCGGAAACTGAAGGAAACCTGTTATGACGGGCCGGTATCGCTGGATATCTATCTGCAGGATTACGAAAAAGTGGCGCCCAAATGTCTGGAATACGTCAACAGAGAGGTTTTCGGACAGTTATGACAGGAAAGTTTACATAAAAATTGCAATATAAGAAATTAAAAGGTGGTAAAAAACATGAAAAAGGTAAAGAAACCTTATCATTTTAATCAAATGCAGTCCGTTTCTGATTTTAAAAATACTATGAAAAACGATGGCCTGGATTTTCCGGTTTCAGAGAATCTGGATGCTTTGTGCAGTCCATTTACCCTCTATGGCAAAGAAGTACCGAACCGGATGGGAATCCAGCCTCTGGAAGGGTTCGACGGACTTCCAAGCGGAGCGCCCTCCGATCTGATCTTCCGCAGGTATCACCGGTACGCGTCCGGAGGTTCCGGGCTGATCTGGTATGAATCTATCGCCATTTCCGCGGATGGGCGCTGTAACCCTCTGCAGATGGTGATTCATGAGGATACGGTCCCGGAGATCGCACGGCTCATACGAGAGTCGAACGAAGCGGCAGCCAATGTGTTCGGCAGTGGTCACAGACCCTATAACATTATACAGCTGACCCATTCCGGGCGGCGGTCCACAAATAAAGACTGGGAGCCTACCCCCCTGGCAGCCGCTTTAAATCCCTATATGGACGATCACAACGCCATAGACGGCAGAAGCGGTACGATTGAGATCGCCACGGATGAGAAGATAGAGGAGATTATCGAAGGCTTTATCCATGGGGCGGAGCTTTCGGCGGAGGCCGGGTTTGACGCGGTGGATATCAAGGTATGTCATGAGTATATTCTGCGCGAGTTATTAAGCGCCTTCACCCGTCCGGGCAAATACGGAGGAAGTTTTGAGAACCGTACCCGCGCCCTGTTCGAGATTATCGACGGTATCCGTAAACGGGTCGGATCCGGAATCGAGATCTGCGTGCGGCTGAACGCTTACGACTGTGTCCCTTATCCCTATGGCTGGGGTATGGTGCAGAAGGAAGGCGTTATGGAACCGGATCTGACGGAACCTGTCAAGCTGTGCCGTATGTTAGTGGAAAAAGGAGTTAAGCTGATTAACCTGTCCACCATGATGCCCCGTTACCGGCCCTATGGCGCCGGCCTGATGGCAGAGCACAATGAACAGGAAATTACGCCTTATGCCGGTACCTATGATTTGTTAAAAGCAACCCGTGACATTAAGAAACAGGTACCTGGAGGCGTCTTTATGTGTACCGGACTCACCTGGCTGGAACAGTTCGGCGCGAATGTAGGCGCGGGCGGCATTGAACAGGGTTGGTTTGATATCGCCGGATTCGGCCGTCAGGCCTTTGCTTATCCGGATTATGCGAAGGATGTCCTGGAGGGACAGGGGATGCAGCGGAAAAAATGCTGCATTACCTGTGACAAATGCTATGATCTGATCCAGATTGGCCATACCACCACCGGGTGTGTGGTGCGGGATCAGGAGGTTTATCTGCCGCTATACAGGAAGTATGTGCAGAAGAAATAAAGATATTATACAAATAGTAGTATATATAAGGATGGATCATCCTGCGGGTTCATTGAGCGATCAGATTAGTCTGGTCGCTTTTTTGCGTTACTGACGAAGGAATTTTTTGACCGCTACAAGTTTACTTAGGATACAAAGATAGTTAAGATACAAGGATAGTTAAGATACAAGGATAGTTAAGCCACAAGGATACGTAGAACCTTGATAATTTCTCGGATTTCGGCTAAAATAGGATTGAAACATATATTAGCCGAAAGGAGTGCTTATATGGAGTATATCAAAAGATTTATGGAGGATGTATTCCTCAAACTCAATGAGCAATACCCCGCCATTTTAATAACCGGTCCCCGGCAGGTCGGAAAAACGACAATGTTACAAAAGCTGATGGAGCTTGAGGGAAAGAACAGGCATTATGTGTCGCTGGATGATTTGAATGTAAGGGCATTGGCAAAAAATGATCCGGTGATGTTTTTTCAGATTCACCAGCCGCCTGTGTTCATAGATGAAGTACAGTATGCGCCGGAGCTATTCACCTATATCAAAATAAGCGTGGATCAAAATCACCGCCCCGGTGATTTTTGGATGACCGGTTCACAGATATTCAAGCTGATGCAGGGAGTACAGGAGTCATTGGCCGGGCGTGTGGCGCTGCTGCATTTACCGCCGCTTTCACAGCAGGAAATATATGGTGGGCAGCCGGGGGCGTTTTGTTTAGATTTTGAAACCCTTCAGAAAAAGCAGGAATTTACTCCTGCCGTAACGACACCTCAAATATTTGAGCGTATTTTTATGGGTGGGATGCCGGCATTAGTCAGCAAAAAATATGATGACAGAGGGATTTTCTACTCAAGTTATTTAAGCACCTATCTGGAACGCGATGTCAGAGAACTGTCCGGCGCCATAGACTCCCTCAAGTTTTTGAACTTTATTACTGCAGTTGCCGCAAGGACATCCCAATTGGTAAATTATAAAGGAATTGCCGACGACTGCGACATAGATCAGGTAACGGCAAAAAGCTGGCTTAGAATTTTAGAAACGCTGGGCATTATTTTCTATCTTCATCCGTACTCGAATAATGTGTTAAAAAGAACCATTAAGACACCGAAACTGTACTTTTACGATACCGGGCTGGTGTGTTACCTTTCCAAATGGAGCAGTGCCGAAACGACTATGAGCGGAGCTATGAACGGCGCGCTTTTTGAAAACTATGTAGTGAGCGAAATACAAAAAAGCTGTCAAAATACCGGTAAGAACGCATATCTCTACTATTACAGAGATAAAGACGCAAAAGAAATTGATTTGCTAATGGAAGGCGATGGTCAGCTGTGTCCCATTGAGATCAAGAAAAGCGCAACGCCGGAAAAGAAAATGATGAAAAATTTTTCGGTAATTGAAAAGTCACCTCTAAAACGCGGGACAGGAGCTGTTATCTGTATAGCGGAGGAATTGGGCGCTTTTGACCGCGAGAATTTGATTATTCCGGTCAGCTTATTATAAGTTGGGGGATAGTTTGATATGATTTTGGATCCGCTGTTGAGCTGTGCCATAGTGTTCGGACCATCTCTCGGACAGTGGATCCATGCTATTTCTGCTCTTTTTCTGAGAAGGTGTCATATCTGCTTTTTCCCTCATTATAACAGCAGGCTGTCCTCAAAGATTAATCATGGGATAAGTTTCCTTTGTAAGCACATAAATGCCGCCAGGATCTGAAAGAGTATATGACATATTTCTGAATTGTCTAGGGGCATTATATACTCCAGAAAGCAATCTCATTCCTGAAGCTGAACGGGATTGCTTTCTGGTTTCGAGGGTCAAATAACGGTATCATCCAGTAGAAAGTCGATGATGCCAATATTGAGAACACCGTTTTCATCGTACCAGCGTTTGCGGATATTGTGTCGTACAATTATCTTCGGGAAGGAGTCCCCAGTCAAGGAAAAAGGCTTATTCTCGGTAATCGTTTTTTCCTCTGTACCCAACGCATAGGCAGACTGGATATAGGTTTTTTTGCCACCGGAGTTTGCGATAAAATCAATCTCCCGCGCTACCTGAGAAACCTTACCCAGTCTGTTCTTCTCGTTGCTGTAAACAACTCAGATGTCCACTGTGCAATCACGGATTATTAACTCATTGTAGATTATATTTTCCATGATATGGGTCAATTCCTGCTGACGGAAACCAATCCGTGCATTCCGCAGTCCGATGTCTTCACAGTAATACTTGTTGGGATAATCAAAATAGCTTTTTCCTTTTACATCCCAACGTTTGCATTCGGTGAACAGAAATGCATCAGACAGATGTTCCACATAGGACTTGACGGTATTCAATGCAACGATGTTCTCACCAGCGCGTTTTTGCCTGGTATTGATGGTGTCTGCCACCCTCGTGGGATTGGTGAGCGACCCAATCGACGAGCAGAGCAAATCAAGAATGGAGGAAAGCACATCTTCGCGCTTGATCCCTTTGCGCTCCACAATGTTCCTCACAATATCTGACACCGTAAGTCCTCTACGTATTTAGACTGTTTTTTCACAGCCCCTTTTCCTGTTCCTTATCGATATTCCGGGCAATATCCCAAATTGTTTGGGAAAGAAAAGAGAAGCGTTGGTGCTATAATTAGGATAACAAAAATTGGATACGGAGACTGTTCTTTGACACAGATTTCTATCCATAGACTTATCCGGCCAACATTTTAGATGAGGAGGAATTGATTTGAAACAGGGAAAGAAGATCATATGTGTTGCATTAGCATTTTTATTGACGACGCAGACGGCCTGGCAGCTGGCAGACGCGTCACAGCAGGCGACAGTGCCCGGGGCGGAACAGACCGAAGAATCAGCAGCCGGTAAAGGGCAGCAGGCGGCGCCAAGCACAAGTCCGGGTCCGATAACCGAGCTTGCCGTATCCCCGACGCCAGAGACGGAGCCTGCCGTTTCCCCGGTGCCGGAGACGGAGCCTGCCGTTTCCCCAGCGCCGGAGACAGAACCAGCCGCATCCCCGGCACCGCGAACGGAAACCACCGTTCCCTCACAGCCAGCCCAGACTCCGCCGGAGATTCCTCTTCCGAATGCGAAATCACCGGAGGCTGTTGATGGAAACATGGATCATACGCCAAACATATGGATCCAGCCTATAAATGAGGAAGATGATAAAAAAGAGGAAACGGTGCTTCGAATTCCGGAGGGAACCACTCAGATCACGGAGGGGCAGTTCCCTTATACCTATAATTACACCGACATTATCATCCCTTCCACGGTGACATCCATTGGTGACAGAGCATTCTACAGATGGAGTACCGTAGAAAGAGTAGAATTTGAGGAGGGCTCTTTGTTACAGACCATTGGACAGGATGCTTTTAGAGAATGCAGTTCCCTGCAGTCCCTGAAGATACCGGACAGCGTGCAGACCATCGGCAGCGGCTGTTTTGGGAGCTGTACCGCTTTGGTTGAGATTACGCTTCCGTCCGGTCTGGAGACAATTCCTGATAACTGTTTTTCTAGTTGCATAAACCTGAGTCAGGTGGAGATTCCCAATACGGTTACGGAGCTTGGAAGATTTGCGTTTTATGACTGCGAAGGTTTGTCACAGCTTACATTTCCCGAGAACCTGCGGACTATCGGAATGCTTTGCTTTTCTATGGCCGGCCTGACATCGGTTCGCATTCCTGACGGGGTGACTGCCATTGAGGATAGAGCGTTCGAATTGTGTAAAAATCTGGAAACAGCGGTATTTCCGGAAAATTTAACCGAGCTCTCAGCCAGTGTTTTCAGCGGATGTCAAAAACTCTCCGCATTTGTGATACCGGCGAAAGTGACAACGATTCAGCAATCTGCGTTCAGCCAGTGCGCCTCGCTGAAAGAAATGTCGATTCCCGATCTGACAACGAACCTTGCAAGTGGAATCTTTAATTCCTGTACCGGACTGGAAAAAATCCATATCGGAAGCGGCGTTACAAACGTTGATTTTCAGAGTATGCTGTGGGGCTGCACATCCCTGTTGGAGATAACCGTATCGGAAGAGAACCGGATATATGAAAGCGACGGAAACGGCGTGGTGTTCCAGAAAGATAACGCCTCTCTGATTTATTATCCGCCGGCCCGCCAGGATACTTCCTATACGGTACCGGACTATGTAAAAACCATCGCGGAAAAGGCATTCTATGGCCACAAATGGCTGGCAGAAATAGATTTCCAGGAAGGGATTGAGACCATTGGAGAGAATGCTTTTGCGGAATGTACGGCACTTGAAAAGGCAGAACTGCCGCAGAGTCTTAAGAAAATAGGCGCTTCCGCCTTCTATAAGTGTTCCGCTCTATCTAAGATTACCATACCGTCCGGCGTGACTACGCTGGGAAACGGGGCGTTCGCAGAAAATACTTCCCTGACAGAGGCAGTTCTGGAAGGGAATATAAAGACGATGGACAATGCTGTCTTTATGGGATGCGACAAATTGAAACATGTATCATTTTCGAATCAGATCACTAAGATTCCTGCGTCCATGTTTTGGAACTGCAGCGCCCTTCAGGAGATTCAGATCCCGGATTCCGTAAAGACTATCGGAGATAACGCGTTCCGGGGCAGCGGTCTTACCGGCATTCAGATTCCAGGCAGCATAACCTCAATTGGAATGTATCTTTTTGCGGATTGTACCGGTCTGGAAACGGTGGAGCTGCAAAATGGCCTCAGTACAATCGGTGCCTGCATGTTCCAGAACTGTAGTAAACTGGGAAGCATTGTTATACCGGATACCGTAACGTCCGTCGGTTCCAATGCGTTCCAGGACTGTATAAAACTACAGGAGATAGAAATTCCGAATACGAACGCCACGGTGGAAACGGAGTGTTTCAAAGGCTGCACCGCCTTAAAAAGCTTAAAGCTGCCGGCCAACCTGAAAGGCATCCCGGTCGGACTGGCAGAGAATTGTGAAAATCTGGAAAACCTAAAGCTGCCGGAATCGATTACAGAAATAGAGAGAAATGCTTTTTCGGGATGCAAATCGCTGACAGAAGTGACCGTGCCGGAACAAGTAAATCAGATCAGCAGCAGCGCCTTTTTAAACTGTACAGGTCTTACCCGTGTTCAACTATCCGGTACTTTGGAGGCCTTAGATTATGAGGTCTTTTCCGGATGTACTTCCCTGGAAGAGATCCAACTTCCGGAGGGCCTGAAGACGATCAGTTCAAGTGTATTCGAGAACTGCCAAAAGCTTGAAACGATCGGGATTCCGGACACGGTAACCGGTATCTTTGCTGCAGCGTTTTCCGGCTGCTCCTCTCTGAGGGAAATCGTGATTCCGGAGGGCGTTACAAGCCTGAGCAATAATTTCAACGGCTGCACGGAGCTTGCTCAGGTGACGGTAAAGGGAAGCGCCACAAAATTAAGCGATCCGCTGTTTCAGAACTGCCCGAAGCTTGCGACGATCTGCGGACCCTCCGGTTCTCATGCCGAAGAGTACGCACAGAAAAAAGGGATATCCTTTGTCCCGATCGGTCAGGCAGGATCGCCGGTTATTACGAGTGTGGATACAGGCTCCCTCATAACCGGGAGCGGAATTAAATTAAAACGAGAAGCCTATGTCCAGGTGCAGATGTCCGATGAATTCCCCTATGATTATGTGGAGGCTGAATATTCTTACGATCAAAGAGCGTACACATCACTGGGGACGAAGGATAAAACGGACGTTGGATTTTATCAGTTTAATATTGATGTTACGGCGCCTGAGCATGACAAGCTCTGGTTCAGGGTAACCGGATACCGGGGCGATGTGGCCGGGACGCCGATGAGTGTGATGATGACGCTTGATAATGTGCCTCCGGATCGGCCTCAGAACTTTACGGCCGCGGCGGAAGCGGAGTATATCTATCTGAACTGGGATAATCTGCCGGTGGAAGAAAATTTTCAATACTATCTGATCTACCGCTCGTTATCACCGGACAAGGATTTTGAAGTGCTAGAGGCTATGTCAACGGTCGGCTACCGCGATTACGAGGTAGAACCGGGCGTGACTTACTACTATTACATGGAAGCGCTGGACAGCTGGGGCAACTACAGCGAAAGCACCCCGGTGCGGTCTGCCAAGTACGTGGACTCGGTCCCTCCGGTGATTGAGGATTACCTGCCCAGAACAGATGCGGTCCAGTACCGGAATATCCCGGTTCAGGTTCAAACCTATGATAATTATGGTGTGAAAACGGTTGCTCTGTCCTATCGGATAAAAGGGCAGACGGATTGGAATCCGGTGGTATCCCTGACAGCGGAAGGGGAGCGGGAACAGGAAAAATACTGGTACTATGACTGGGATATTACGGACTTCGATAATGGAACTTATGAAATGAAAATAGAGGTGACCGATCTGAATGGACTGGCCGCAGAGCCGGTTGTGGCAGAGTACGCGGTGATGAAATATCACACGCCTCCCGATGTATCCCTGACGGCAAAAGGCGGACACCGGTCTGTCAGCTTGTCCTGGAATAAGGATCCCAAGGATCCGATTTTAGAAAATTATATTATATACCGGACCGGGGAACAGGGGAACAAAATCAGGATTTTAACCACAAAGGCGGATTCCTATGTGGATAACGTCGCCCCGGGGCGTTACACCTATCAGGTGGCATACCGGAATATCTTTGGCGAAGAGGTCTATAGCCGGGAGGTTACCGCCGCCGCTGTTGTGAACGATACGGAAGCTCCCCAGGCGATGATCGCGCTCCTGAATCCGTCCGGTATCCCCGGGATGGCCCTTACGTTTGACGGGAGCGGATCGACGGATAATGATGCGATTGCCTCCTATTACTGGGAATTCGGAGATCATACGGTGTCGAATCAAGCGGTGTCGGCGCATACCTTTCAAAAGGCGGGGACTTACCAGGTAAAACTGACGGTCACCGATGCGGCAGGCAATGAGGGAACGGGCACGGTGGAGGTGAAGGTGCAGCAGCCGGATGCCGCCTCCCACAAACGTCTGGTGACGGTTAAGGTGGCTGACGGACAGAGCGGAGAAGGGATCGAAGGGGCGCAGATTCTGCTGTCAAAGCAGGGAGCTAAGGAGGAAGAACAGATTGCTGTTAAGGCAGACACTACGGGAAGCGCTACCTTAGTTCTGGACGCGGACTCCGTATATCAGATGGCCGCGCTGAAAGAGAACAGCGAATATGCCATGCAGGATAAGACGATAGAGGTAGGCGCGGCACAGGATGATCCCCAGCCGCAGGAGGAAGAGATCAGGCTTAGCCGTCTGCATTACCTGATCGGAGACGTGACATCCAGAGAAATGACGGCTCAGGAGATAAAGGATGCCGGGATCGACATCAATGATCCGGCCAACAGAAACAGCTATGAATTTAAATTGACCCTGGAATATGAGATCGCCGGTCAAAAGCAGAGCCTTCCGGTGACCTATTACGCCAATCGTCATGCCGGTGGTTTTAGTGCCGGAGGGCAGCCGATTGCCTTTGGAAACGAATCCTCCGGAGGAACTGGCGGCAGCTCCGGGTCAGGAACGTGGATCTCATCCGGCGGCCAATGGCTGGTTCCGCTGGGAGGAACGGAATCGCAGCAGTATTTTATTATTCTCAATGGTACGGTGGGCTGGCTAAAACAGATGTATGAGGTCTCCTTAGTGGTGGCGAACACCTCGCCGGATGACTGGGTGGAGGACTGTTCGGCGACGATCAAGCTGCCGGAAGGTCTGGCATTGGCGGGAATGAACAAGGATCCCCAGAGCGCCACGGTGCCGGTCGGAACGATCGGAAAGGAGAGTCAGATCAAGCAGACCTGGTAT
The DNA here is from genome assembly GCF_019042275.1 of Diplocloster agilis. Taxonomy (GTDB): domain Bacteria; phylum Bacillota; class Clostridia; order Lachnospirales; family Lachnospiraceae; genus Diplocloster; species Diplocloster agilis. The sequence continues at coordinate 180,377 of NZ_JAHQCW010000004.1, read as the reverse complement.
GTGAGAGGAGACAAGGCGGGAAGCTATCCGATCCAGGTGGAGGTCACCGGTTCGTATTATCCTGAGCCGGCCGAGCCTTTTAAAGTAGTCTATGCCACGAAGGAACCTCTTGAGGTAGTGGATACGTCATCGGCCCTGGAGCTGACGGTCTCGAATGTGCCAAGGGAGATCGTCTCGGGCGAGACCTACCCGTTGACTTTTACCCTGCGCAACATCACAGATGCCGCCCTGAATTTTGTTACCCTGGAGATCAACGGCGGGGGCAATCACAAGAAATTCGACAAGGAGACCATAAAGCCGGGAGAATCCGTGAGCTTCCAATATGACACCACCATGCATTTTGACAACTTGAAGGACGGCGTGGAGATGGTGCTTCGTCAGATGGTTCTGGTATGCGGCAGCGGGTTGATCCCGAAAATCGAGTTTAAACCGGATGATTTTCCGGGAAAATCAGAGCTGGAGGCTTCCCTGAAATTCTACGGGGATGAGGATCTGAAAAAGGAAGTTAAGAGTCTGGTCTTTTCCCAGGGAAGTTTCCAATTTGAAAAGGAAGAGGAGGATGACACGGACTATGATTGTCTTCACATGTATGCTGCGGTAACGAATAAGCGTACCGTGGAGGGAAATGCAAAGGACGCAACCAACGTGAAGGTAAAGATCGAAGCGCCGGAAGGATTCAGCTTCGAACCTTATAAGCGAAAGGATACGTATGAATATTCGATTCCGTCCCTGAAGGTGGGGGAGATCAGTGAGCCCAAGAAGATCGATCTGTATCCGATCTTTGTGGAACCCTCCGATTCCCTTCCAGATGTGACCTTCCGGATCGCCCTGTCTTCTGATGTCCATACACAGATAGATTCGGATAAGAAACTGGAAGTGACGCAGCGGGCGAATACAGGAACGATTCCCTTCCGTTCCACCGTGGCTGTCTCGAAGGTGCTGACCGGGAATGAGCCCAGCTACTGGAGCTATTACAAAGACGGCTTTACTAAAAATTCTTATCAATATGACCAGGGCGTGGCTACTCTGGCGCTGGCGTTAAGCTCTTCCGTATACCGGTACGGCGATATCAAAGAGGGACTTTTGAATATCGGATTCTCGGACATCAGGGGTTACAATTTTAGCGCCTCAGATACGCAGGAAAATCAGTCCACGGTGAACCGGGATAGTGTGGCCAACGTCTTTGCGACGAAGAAGATTTTTATAGAGGATCAGGTGTATACGATCGTGGCAATTGTCATCCGGGGAACGGTGGGGGAGGAATGGTACGGAAACTTTAACATCGGCACAGGGACCGAACATTACAGCTTCCGTAATTCCTACACGGACGTCATGATGCGTTTGAATCAGTATATGAGTGAACGGGAGATTCCAAAAGACCAGACCAAGCTTTTGATAACCGGTCACAGCCGGGGAGCGGCTACGGCAAACCTGCTGGCCGCAGATCTGGACGGCAGTGAAAAATATGCGGCGGCTGAAAATATTTATGCTTACACCTTTGCCACTCCAAATGTCACAACGCAGCCCGGGGTACATGATAACCGCTACCACAATATTTTCAACATCCTGAACGACGCTGATTTTGTAACGTATGTCCCGCCCTATGATTGGGGATTTGACAAATACGGACTTACCCTGTCTTTCCCGAAAAAGGGGAGCGCCGCTTATCAGCAGGATATATCGCTGGTCGCGGGATATTTTCAGACTTATACGAAAGTGGCGTTTGAGGAGCAGGACCCTGCCGGCGTGCGCCTGATGACCTGGCTTCTGACGATCGGAGCAAAAAACTCCGGCGAATATGAGTCTAAGACCATCGGCTCCGCGGAGTTTGGAAAGCTTCTGAATCTGTCGAAGCTTACGTTGTCGCCGCTAACCGCATCCCTGTTTATAAAGGCTGCCGGCGCCATCTATAACAAAGGCCCGGTTACCTCCCATGATATCGGCAATATCCTTGCGTACATGACTCTGGGGATAGATCCTAAATGGCAGAAATCCGTGTCCTATGCACACGCGGTAGAAACCTATCTGGCCTGGATGCACACAGAGCATCCGCAGGCGATGGATTTTGGAACCAGACCGGCCTTCAAGGTGGCTGCGGTCAACTGTCCTGTGGATGTGGAGGTATATGACGGACAGGGAAACCTGATTGGAAAAATCGTGAACAATACCGTCGATCCAACCATCAGCAGTGATATCACCGCCATGGTACTGGGGGATTCGAAGATTCTGTACCTACCCTGTTCCCAGGCCTATCAGCTGAAGCTTGCGGGTAACGGAAGCGGGACGATGACCTACACCCTCAGTGAGTACAGTGCAAACGGCGATAAGCTGCGGCAGGTAAACTTTTATGACGTACCAATCGAGCCGGGGAAAATCATGTATGGCGACGTGAATGAAGAGCTTGGAACTCAGATAAAAAATTATGCGCTAAGATCCGCCGACCAGAAGCCCCTTAAGGAAGCGGATGAGGAATTAAAAGGCGATACCCTGGCTCAGCTGCGTGTGGCGCTGACCGAAGTGGGCGGCGGGACGGCATTGGGAGAAGGACAATACACCAAAGGGGAATACGCTATGCTGCAGGCCATGCCGGATTCCGGGAACGGATTCTATGGCTGGTATGTAGACGGCCGGAAAGTTTCGGGGGAACCGGAGTATGGATTTGTCGTCCTTGAAAATATCTATCTGGAGGCCAGATTCCTGGAGGGAGTCAAGGCTCCCGAGATTCCGAAAGTGCCTGCGGCCCCCGGAGCTGCGCTGAATACTGTCACGCTGCCGGATCACTGGACGTGGCTTCATCCTGACCAGAAGCTGGAAGAAGGGGAGAATGAATATGACGCGATTTTCACCCCTGCCCCCGATGACCCCACTGACTATAGTACATTAGAAGGATGGGACGCTGAGCACGGATATCTGGTGATGCCCGTTAAGATTACGGTGGTTCCAAAAGAGGAGCCGAAGCCTACGCCCACTCCGCAACCGACGCCGGAACCTACGGCCAGCCCTGTGCCGACCGGCGAACCTTCACCCACCGCCAAACCTGTCCCCACTGCTACTCCTGGGCCGACGGTGAAACCGAACCGGCCGGATTCCTCTGATACAGGCTCAGGCGGGAACCGCACCGGAGAGGATTCGAAGATTGCCGGCGGACAGACCGGGGATCACGCTCCTTTGGTACCGTTGATATTGTTGGCGCTTTGCGCGGCGGCTGCAGCCGTTACTATACTGGTGAGACGCAGAAGGAAACAAAGCTAGTCGGTGAAACATACCATTACAGACATATAAGTAAGCAGTACGGACAAATGAGAAATAAATACAGGCTGAAACGGTAAATACAAAGCTTACGAGAGGCTGTTGCAGAAGGCGGCAGGCTGTCCGGTGGGATTTCCGACCGGACGGCCCATGGCCGCGCCTCCTGCGGCAGCTATTTTATTGATAGAAATTCCCATAAATTTTAGGAAGCTAAGACATATAAAAGTGATATAATTTTAAAAAGGGCACTTGGGAATAGTAGGTTTCAGACAACGGTGAAAGGGGACGGTCAGGGAGATGTTGCAAAATACGGAGCATGCGCCTCAGGGACTGCCAGGTGAATTTTTACTGGTGTTTACACTTCTGATTTGGATCCTGTTCATTTTGATCTATTTGTCGAATGTAAAAAACAAGCTGAACTTCTGGTGCTTTCTGAGCGGAATGTTTTTCAGTATGGGTGTATTCAAGGAATATCTTTATTTTACTCTGAATCCGTACTTGATGTCGAAACAGGTTCCATGGATGACCGAATCTTTTTCCCTATCAGTTTATTCCGTGTTCACAGCTATGCTGTACTATTTTGCCATGCCTGCGGTCATGGTATTTAGTTTTCATTTCTGCCATCTGGATGAACGCCATCCCAGGTTATTCCGCTGGGCGCAAGTCCTGGTCTTTGTGCCTTGCGCGGTATACGCGGTTTTTTGCCCTTATACCAGAACCAGATATTATCAGCTTCAGGTGCCGGAATATTATATTTCGGTTGCCGTTTACAATTGGAGCTACGGTATCCTGAGCACCTTTATGATCGTCAGAACTCTGCTGGCGGAGCGGTTGAGTAACCGCTACCGGCAGAGGAAGATGGTGGCAGTCATTATTCTGCTGCCGATCTGGTACTGGCTGATCAGTGCGTTTGCTATTCATATCCTGGGATTGCATAAGTACTTTAAGGCATGGCAGGGGAATATGCTGATTATCCTGATATTGATGATTTATTATCTTTACCATGTGTTCCGGGACGGGATCTGGGGGACCAGACTGCGGCGGGAGACCTACGACTGGACCGGCGATTCCATGATTATACAGAAAAATGCCCAGTACGTAGGACATGCGCTGAAAAATGAGGTTTCCAAAATCCGGTGGTGTGTGCAGCTGCTTCAGGTACAGGAATCCGAGGAAAAAGAGGACATCCTGAAGATTGTGGAACGTTCGGTCAACCATCTGGAAGAATTTATCAACCGGACGAAGATCTATTCCGATCAGATTGTCGTGCATCTGTCGGAGTGTGATATAGCGGAGGTGTTCCGGCAGTGTATGGAGGAACAGAAGAAATTCCATAATAAGGAAATTACAATCGGTATCGCAGCATGTGACGATACCCCGCTTCTCTGCGACCGGGCGCATCTGATAGAGGTCCTGAACAATCTGATCCGCAATGCCTATGAAGCGATCAGTGAAAAGGGGGAGATAAGTCTGTCCTATGTGCGGTATCCCCGGCAGCGAAAAGCGGAGATCCGGGTCACGGATAACGGCCGCGGGATTCCGAAAGAAGCGGTCGAAAATGTGTTTGATCCATACTATACGACGAAAGCGATGGATTCCCACATGGGATTAGGGCTATATTATTGTTATAATGTGATGGAAGAACATGACGGATGTATCCGTATTGCAAGCGAGCCGGGAAAAGGAAGCAGCATTTCCCTGTATTTTCCGATAAAAGTAAAAAAGAAAAGAAGAAGGTGGAAGCGTGTCGCCTGTGATCAAAGTGCTGGTGGTAGAGGATGACCAGGATTTTCGGTATCTAATCCAGAAAATGATAAATAAAGAAGCAGATATGCAAGTGGTAAAAGCCTGTGGGACAAGGCAGGAGGCGGTCCGCCTGGCAGTGGAAACCGAGCCGGACATCGTGCTGATGGATCTGAACCTGTCCGATCTGGAGCTGGAAGGGATCGAGGCTTCCAGGGAAATACGAGTTTCCACCGGTGCGAAGGTAATCATTCTGACCGCCATTGAGAATCCGGCGTTAGTGATCGATGCCAGTGTCAAAGGCTTTGCCTCCGGTTATGTGTTCAAAAGCCAGTTTGAATCCCTGGTACAGACAATCCGGGGAACCGCGACCGGATATACCCCTCAGGAGTGCCTGATCCGCGCCGCCGTCCTATCGGTGTTATCTCCGGCGGAACAGTCGGTATTGGAATACATCATGGGGAATACGGGAGGAATACAGTCCTCCGCCAAAACGATATCGAACCAAAAGACGTCGATCCTTAGAAAATTAGGCTTGAGAAACCAAAAAGAGCTGCTCCATGTCATGTCGAAATACGGCGAATGAGATGAATTTGCCGTGATAGTGAAGGGGGAGAAAGTTATGAAAATCAAATTTAGAATTTCTATTGGGATCATTATAATGATGATGATAGGCATAGGTACTACCCTTTACGGAAACTATTCTATAGATTGCAGACCCTTTCAGAATATAAAAAGTAAAGATTATGATTGGATCGTAATTGACACAAATACCGGAGCGATAATGATTAGCGATACCGACGATAAAAATGAGTTGGCTTCCATTATAGATGATACCGTCATATATCCGCGCAGATTTAGCAGCTTACTAGAAACGGATAAAAAACATTTGAATATTTTCATTTATAAGGACAATAAAATCAAAAGCGAGTTAGATTATAATATAGAAGATAATGTTGTCTATGGAAGATACTTTTGGCTTGGACTGAACAATCATAAATTTCATGATTACATCCAACAAGTGTTATATCCGTCTCATATCCATTCTTAAGCTGTCCCTATACCAGCTGATCCTCCTGAAAACCAAGCTCCAACAGCATCGTTTTGGACCCCTCGAGGCTGAGTTCCACCAGCTCCGAAAGTCCGTCGGCGAAGCGCTTTGCATCGCGGCGGCGAAGGGCCTCCCGAAGCCTCGCGGTATGTACCTCGTAAAATCTGCCGGCATCCAGTTTTTGAGAAAATTGGTGCAGGGCGTGGCCCCATTGCAGCAGCTGACAGAGCTGGCGGTACACCTCCCGGATGAAGGCGGAGGGGCTGTTCGTTCCAATGAACAGAAGGCAGGTTTTAGCGGTCAGGTAGGTCATGCCCCCCTTAACAAGCCGGCTAAGCTCCTGGTCAAGCGCCTGAAAATCCCTGCCGTCCAGGGAAGATAAGGTATTTACCGCCACATTCCTACAAGTCAGGGCGCAAAGCTGCATGGACTGCAGCAGCAGGAGAAGGCTTTTCCGGATCTGCAAATGGGAAAAGTTGGGCGGGCCGGCAAGCCTTGCGGAAATCACCCGGGTTCCGATGCCATTTTCCGATTTGGTGACGTGGATTTCGTTCAAAAGATCCAACGTCCGACGCATAGTGATGAGGGAAACGCCGTATTCCCGCGCAAGCATTTGACAGGAAGGCAGAAGTTCCTCCTGTTTGTAGACCCGCGCATCTATCCGGCTCATCAGCTCAGCGGCCAGCGTGTAGCATAGCTGCGGGTGATCTCTGTAAATCTGCCACTTAAACGGTACCGGCTCCACCGGCTGTTCGGTATCGATCAGGCCGGCCAGGCTTCGAAAGAACATCTGCGTGACATTCTTGCTGAACGCCTGGGAGATCTCCAGCGCTTTTTCTGTATTCCCCTCTTCGATCGGATGCAACATCTGCTCCATGTGCTTTGACGCGACGTCCAGATCTTCAAAATTAGCGGATTTCTGAAGGTAGGGCGTCTGAAGATAACGGACGATTTCCCAATGCAGATTCACCGCCAGCGGATTGTTCAGCGGCCGCATGACTTCCGCATAGAACATGATAAGCTGTTTGACCGGGTGTTTTTTGTCCTTTTGCAGTTGAGACCGGATTTGTTTGATCGAATCTTCCGTTTGCTTTTCCAGATACCGGTGAACGATGGGGTCGAAAATAATATATGCATTCCGGCATATGTCGTCCATGCCCTCTTTGCGGGAGAGATAAGCAGTCCGGTACCGCTGCTCCTGCTGTTCGTCCGGGCGGTAGATCACGGTACTGCGCTTGCGCTCGGTGGTTTCTAAGTAGCCCTCCTCACGCATCCGGATCAGCGCGGTTCGGACAGTGAGGGCGCTGACCTGGAACTGCCGGCAGATATCGCTGATGGAAGGAAGACGGTCGCCGAACAGATAATAACCGAACAGAATCCGGGATGTAAAGTAATCATAGATAATATCGGCCATACTGTTATTTTGCACCATGCATCCTCCCTCTCTTAAGGTCTTACAAGAAACCTTCTCTTAACGTCTTATAGTTCCCTGAGTTTCCGTCTATACACCGAAATTGAGCCTTTTATTTTCCTGATTTTTAGGAGTTAAGTATAGCACAGATTAAGGCAGAAATCCATAATGCAGGCCGGGAATACGGGATCTTGGGCCGGTATGTAATGGTTATTGCATTTGCTAATCAAACAAGCTATAATAAACTGATAGAGAAATGAGCAAGGTAAAAAGAGGCAAAGCGAAAACAAAAAAGCAAAGCGAAAACAAAGAAGCAAAGCAAAAATAAAAAAAGCATAGAGAATACAAAAAGTATAAAGAATACACCGAAGGAAAGGTTATAGCAAGATGTTGGATAAGAATGAGGAGAATGCTAAGCAGCTGGAAAGGCAGGCGGCGGCCGATTATGAATACAGCACCCTGCTGCGTCTGCTGAATGTCGGCGTCAGTAAGCATCTGCTGGACGGACATTTTACGCTCGTCTGGGCGAACAGCTTTTTTTACGACCTGATAGGCTATCCGCAGACGGAATTTAAGGCCCGGTTCCATAACCGGCCGGACGAATACTTCTATAATAACCCCGAGGGCTTACGGCTCCTGTCGGAGTCCGTAGCGGACGCTATGGCCAAAGGAGAAAAGGGCAATTCCGCCTACCTGCCGCTGATTCATCCCGACGGGAAACCTTACTGGGTCAAGCTGCAGGCAGCCTTTACCGACGAGTATATCGATGGCTGCCAGGTAGCCTACACCACTTTGACCGACGTGACCGAGATGATGCAGGCCAGGCAGGAATTTGAAAAGCTGACCCAAGAACAGGACATGCTTATGAGCGCCTTGAACGTAAGCGTCAGCAAGCACCTCATCGACGAGCATTATACCTGCGTGCGAGCCAACGAGCATTACTACCGTCTCATCGGATACTCAAAAGAAAAATACGAGACCTTGTTTCACAACCATCCCGACGAATTTTACAAAAATAACCCGGAAGGCTGGGAGATGCTGACTCAGAAGGTGAATGAAGTCCTGACGCAGGGCGGCGATCAGTATGAACTGATTGTGCCGATGAAATATGAGGACGGCTCCAGCTACTGGGTCAAGCTGTTCAGCTATTTCACAGACGAATATATTGACGGCTGCCGCACCTCGTACACGGTAATGACCGATGTCACGGAGCTGGTCCAGACGAAAAATGAGCAGGAGATACTGATGCAGGCCATGCGGGTCAGCGTCAGCCGCCATCTGGTGGATGAGCATTTTACGGTGGTCTGGGCCAACGACTTTTATTATGAGCTGATCGGATACTCCAGGGAAGAATATGAGGCCGCCTTTCACAACCACTGCGACGAATATTTCAGGACCAACGAAGACAGCTGGGAGAAAATCCACAATAAGATCAGGGAAATGTACGCGGCGGGAAAAACGAGCTATGAGCTCTTTGTGCCGCTGAAAATTCCAAATGGTTCAACCAGCTGGGTTAAAATGACTGGTTTTTTCACGGACGAGTATATCGACGGAAAAAGGCTGGCCTATACTACCATGGTAGAGGTTACGGATCTGATGCAGATCCAGCAGGAAAAAGCGGTTGCGTATGACAATATCCCGGGCTTTATCGTAAAGCACCGCATTCTCAAGGATAAAATCGTCATGGCCGATGCCAGCGACCGCATCACGGAAATATTTGATGTGGATATGGATAGGCTGGATTCCTTTGATGTCTACGCCGCCCTGGAGCCGGAGAGCAGGGTTATCATCGAAGAAAATCACCCCCGTTTCCGCCGGGGCGAACCCTTTGAAGGGACGATTCACATAAAAGACCGGTATGACCGGGAACGGTGGTTTCGGATTCACTGTACCTGTATTGATTCCATTGCCGACGACCCGGTCTATCTGACGGTCTTCATCGATGTCACCGACATTACCGAGCTGAAGGAAATGCAAAAACAGCTGACGGAACAGAAGACGGCCCTGCAGGACGCGCTTACCGCGGCGGAGCATGCGAACCGGGCCAAGTCGGACTTTTTGTCCCGCATGAGCCATGACCTGCGCACGCCGCTCAATGTCATCCAGGGTATGGCCAGGATTATCGACACGCATATACAAGACCCGGAGCGGATTAAGGATTGCACGGAAAAAATCATGGTCTCCAACAATCTTCTGCTGAGCCTGATTAATGAAGTGCTGGATATGTCCAAAGTGGAAAGCGGCCGGATGCTGCTGGCTGAAGAGAAAGTGAATCTGGCGGAGCTGGTGCAGGACGTGGTGACCATGATACAGCCGCTGCTCCAGGAGAAAGGCCTCCAATTCCAAACCTACGCTGAGCATATCGTCCATGAGACGGTGGTCAGCGATCTGCAGCGCCTTCAGCAGCTGCTGTTGAATCTGCTGTCGAACGCGGTAAAATATACGCCCGAGGGCGGGAGAATTTACCTGGAGCTAAGCGAGACGCCTTCCGGCCGGGCGGACATGGCGCGTTACGAGTTCGTGGTATCGGATAACGGGATCGGTATGAAGCCGGAGTTCTTAAGCCGTGTCTTCGAGCCATTTGAACGGGCGGATGACGTAAAGATCATGTCGGTGCAGGGCACAGGCCTTGGGATGTCCATCTGCAAAAAGATTGCGGAACTGATGGGCGGGACGATCCGGGCGGAGAGCGCCTATGGGAAAGGCAGCAGGTTTACCGTATCGGTCTGTCTCAAAGCAGAGGAAGACGCGGTGGGCGACGATGTATTGGCCGGTTTGCCGGTGCTGGTGGTGGACGACGACGAGATTACCAGCCGCAATACCTGCGAACGGCTTAAAGAGCTGCGCATGATAACGGAAGAGGTCAGAGACGGCCGGACAGCCGTCGCAAAGGTGGAGGAGGCTCATGCCAACGGCCGGGATTATTTCGCGGTTATCCTGGACTACCGGATGCCGGGGCTGGACGGTGTGGAGACAGCCTGGCTCATCCGGGAGAAGGTCGGAGACGGCCTGCCCATCCTCATGCTTTCGGCCTACGATATGTCCGAGCAGATGGATACCGCCAAGCAGGCCGGCGCCAACGGTTTTATTACGAAGCCCTTGTTCCGTTCCCGGCTCGTGTATGAGCTGAAGCGGTTTGTAAGAGGCGCCGTCCCGGAAGAGAAACCGGAAACCAGGCCGTTAATGGGCGGCTCTTACATAGGCAGACGGATTCTTCTGGTAGAAGACAACGCTATGAATCGGGAGATCGCCGTGGAAATTTTGTCGGAGACAGGCGCCGTGATTGACACGGCGGTAAACGGCAGGGAGGCGGTGGAGCGGATAAAGGATTCTCCAGCCGACACTTATGATCTGATATTTATGGACATGCAGATGCCGGTCATGGACGGCTGCACGGCGGCTGAACGAATCCGCGCGCTGCCCCGGGAGGATGTAAAAACACTTCCGATCATCGCCATGACAGCCAACGCCTTCGCGGACGACCGTCAAAAGACAAAAGACGCGGGCATGAACGGGCATCTGGCTAAGCCCCTTGATTTAGACCAGCTTCACCGGCTGCTGGAAAAGTGGCTTTGAGCGCTGTGATCATCCGGGAGGCGCGTTTTTAAGCCGGACCGGACTAAGAAGCAGAAAATCCTGAGAAGGGAATGGTGATTGCGGTGGGAGACGCCTTTTTTGAGCGCTTAATTATCGAACGGCAGGATTTAATCGCATATGCCAGTGACACGGATACCTATGAAATTCTGTATATGACCCAGGCGGCGGCAACGCTGTGCGGTTGCAGGAACGCCGGGGAATGCTATGGGAAAAAGTGCTATGAACTGATTCAGGGCCAGGACGCTCCCTGTCCTTTTTGCACAACCGGAAAATTAGCGGTGAACCAGAACTACCGGTGGGAGCATTTTAATGAAAAACTGCAAAAATGGATGGATATTACAGACACCCTGGTTGCGTATAAAGGGAAAAATGTCCGGCTTGAATTCGCCCGGGATATCACCGAGCAAAAGGTAAAGTTCGACCGGGTTTCCAGCCGCTTGACTGTGGAGGAAACACTGGTAGCCTGCATCCAGACGCTCTCCGGCGAGCCGGACGTCACAGTTGCGGTAAACCGTTTTTTGGAACTGATCGGCCGCTTTTATGCGGCGGACCGGGCGTATATATTTGAATATAGCAAGGACGCCATCTGGAATACGTTTGAGTGGTGCGCGCCCGGCGTATCGCAGGAGATGGAGAACTTGCAGGGAATCCCTATGGATTACATCGCGCAATGGAACGAAAAATTCGAGTCCGTGGGGGAATTTTATCTTACTTCCCTGGACAAAAATTATTCGGTAGATTCTCCGGAATACCGTATTTTAAGTGATCAGGGCATTAAAAGCCTTTTGGCTGCGCCGCTGATGAAAAAAGGGAAAATCATCGGCCTTTTGGGCGTTGACAATCCCACGGGAAATGCGGACGACTTATCCCTGCTGCGCAGTGTATGCAGCTTTGTGCTGGATGAGCTGGAACGGCGCCGGCTGACCCAGGAGCTGGAACGGGCCAGCTATACGGATTTGCTCACCGGTCTGAACAACCGCAACTGCTACATAAAAAAATTAAAGCAGCTTTCCCTTCGGGATTTACACTCCTTTGGCGTGATCTATATCGACATCAACGGCATGAAAAAAATCAACGACAGCTTCGGCCACGAATATGGAGACCGGGTAATCCAAAACGTGGCGGAATTCCTGAAAGCGCATGCGGCGGCGGATGCTTACCGGGTGGGCGGAGATGAATTCGTGGTGCTTTGCGAAGATATTCAGCAGTGGGACTTTCAGATGCTCACGGAGGAACTGCGCCAGGATTTTGAAAAGATGGAGGACTATGACGTATCCATTGGCTGTACCTGGAAGGAGGGGAATATCTCCGTCGGTGATGAAATCATGCGTGCGGATGATCTGATGTATGCGGAGAAACAGGGATATTACCACTATGTCCTGCGGGGCGACGGACGAATCCGTACCGGCAGTGCGACGGAAATTCTGCGGGATATCGGGGAGCACCGGTTCGTTGTTCACTACCAGCCCCAGATCAGTCTGAAAACCGGCCGGATTGTGGGAGCAGAAGCCCTGGTCCGAAAACGGGGGGAATCCGGACGCCTGATTCCGCCGAACTACTTCGTCCCCTATTATGAACGGGAACGGGTTATCAGCCATTTGGATTTGCATGTGTTTCAGACGGTATGCCAAGATTTTCAGAAATGGAAACAGCAGGGCATCGAAACCAGCCTCTCCTCTAACTTTTCCCGGGTTACCCTGATGGCCCCCGATATCGTGGAGCGGCTTCGGCGGATTGCCGGGCTATATGGAGTTCCCGCGGAAAAACTCACGATTGAAGTCACCGAGAGTATCAATAAAATGGAGCCGGTGCAGCTGGCCGCGCTGATGAAACGGCTGTCGGAGGAGGGGTTCTGCGTTGTGTTGGACGACTTTGGCTCTAATTATTCGAATCTGTCCATTCTGACTAAGCTTCGATTCGACAAAATTAAATTTGACAAATCTCTGGTGGAGGAGCTGGACAGCAACGAGCAAAGCCGCATTATCATGAAACATGCGATGCAGATCTGCAAGGAATTGTCCGGAACACAATCGCTGGCGGAAGGAATCGAAACCGTAGAACAGTTAAGGATGCTGCGGCAGTATGAATGTGAATATGGACAGGGGTATTTCTTTGCAAAACCCATGACGGCGGAAGCATTTTTTGAATTACTGCAAAAAGAACAGGAGGACTTTTAATCTCCTGGGTTTATTTCTTCCTTTTCGGCTTTGGCGCGGGCAGCTCGTCACAGGTGGCTTGGATGAACCTCGCCATCAGTTCCTTATCGTCCACACAGTCAATCAAAAAGTGCGGTTTTGCGCCGGCGTAGGGAGCCGCTTCCTGGAAATCCGGATAGAGGGCCGCGCCCGCTTCGGTCTTTTTCACAAAAAACTGGTTGTCGCAAATTACGCCAATCACTTTGCCGTCGCAGTAAATACCGTACTCCCCAAACATTTTCTTATAGGCGATGCTCCCGGCGCCGCCGATCTGATCACAGACATATTCTACAAAGTCCGGACTTGAAGCCATTAATATCACCTGCCTTTTGTCTTTGCGTTTATAAGATCAAAACAGCCGTTTTCCGTCTGAAATATCAATACCAAGCTCTTTCGCCATGCCGGTCTGCTTATATGGATTGATTCTTTCGACAATGCCGTCATGTCTGAACAGTGAACCTGTATTCTTAAACCAAAAGGTCACATTCGCTTTTACACATTGCTCCCGTATATTTAACACCCATTCATAATCACATTCGCGGGCTTCACGCCCCGTTTCGCCCCCGGCGGTGACATGATCCACCCCGTGAAGATAGGGGGTTAAATCGATTGCCTCCAAAAGCGGAGCGCAGGCGATGAACCGCCGCTTCATCGGATAGGACAAAAACAGGGGAAGCCGGTAGTCGGCCAACGCCTGGTTTTCTACCGTGCAGCCAATGTTCACATTATCATAGCCCTCGCCCCAGTCGGCGGGGAGGGACACCAAAAATCGGTCAATCCGCTTTGTCAGGATCAGAAAATCGATATCCGTCCGTTCCCGGATCATAGCCCATGCCTCTTTACGCCATTCGTCTGCTTCCGGCAGGAAAAAGTCGGTGGCAAAGCAGGTGGCGAGAATTTTATTCCCTTTGATGTTGTATTCGCCTTTTTTATTTCTTCTTATGGGCCAGTCGAATTTATCTGTTTTTAGAATCGTATTCTGCCCATAACGTTTTGCATACGGCCCATAAAAATAACAGTTTGCGCAGCCGTCACTTATTCTGTAACAGCCCGTCCATGGTTCCCAGTTCATAGGCAGCCTCCTTTTTTCTAAGTATCCTCTTCTTCCAAAATATTATAGATTAATTTTCCGTTTCCTCATAGTAAAAAAACGACATTAGTGTAGAAGCATTAATGTAGAAGCGTGTCATCGGGATCTGAAAGGGCATAGGACATATTTCTGAATTGCCTGGGAGTCATTCCTATTCCTTTTTATTACCTCCGCAGACGAAACTTCGATTCAACAAAAGCAACCGTTGAGATTTCTAATTAATTAGTTAAATGCCTAATTTTTAATATTTGCCTGAAAGTATCGGACCTTTATAATAATTTATATAGAAACTGATGTACATTCAGATTGGAGGAAGGGAAATGAGGAGGCTTTTAACTATTATTTTGGGCGTGACTTTGCTGCTGGGCACTTTTCCGGCAACTGTGCGGGCTGGAAATAATGACGTTTCATCAGGGACAGAGAAAGAGTTTTATGTATCCCCTGATGGAAATGACAGTAATGCCGGCACAAAGGAAGAACCGTTCAAAACGGTTGAAAGGGCGAGAGTGGAAGTGGCAAAATTTAATCAGAATATGACGGCGGATATAGTCGTATATCTGATGGATGGAGTCTACTATCAGGACAAGTCACTTACGTTTGGAACCGGTGATTCCGGTACAAACGGATACAAGGTGAGGTATGAAGCATACCAAGATGCCAAGCCGGAGATCAGCGGAGGGAAGCAGCTCACAGGAACATGGGAACTGCATGACGCAGAGAAAAACATCTACAAGATACCGGTAGAGGAGGGGCTTAATTTCCGTCAACTCTATGTAAATGGGGAAAAGGGGATCAGAGCCAGGACGGGAGAACCGGGTATATTTGACGGTTCGTCCAGAATTCAGGGCGCCGACAGACTGGATGAAAATGGAAATGTGATACCGGAATGGTGGAGAGATCAGGGAAACGCCGCTGCAAAAGTGCAGGCAGCCGACGGACGGGTGATCGTCCCTGCAGACGGCAGGATCTCGGAAGATATGGACGGCTTGCGCCAGATCGAATTACATATTTTTACTGCTTGGAGCGAAAACATCCTTCGGGTAGATACGCTGGAGAAGATTGACCATTATGACTGCCAGGCGGAAGCACAACATACGGGGAAAGAGGTAGAATGGGACGGCGCCTGTTACAGGCTGAAAATCCAGAATCCGGAAGCGGTAAGGATATTTAACCGTCCGCACCCGGGACTGGACAATTATGCCGGCGGACCCCACTATGCATTCTATTATGAAAATGCATACCAGTATATAGATGAAGACACGGAATGGTATCTGGATACCGATAAAAATATGCTTTATTATAAAGCCCCTGCAGATATGGATATGAGTACCGCATCCGCGGTTGCGCCCGTACTCGATGAAGTTATCGTATTAGAGGGAACTCTGGACAATCCGGTTCACGACATTGTCTTCAAAGGACTGACAGTCGAACATTCCACATGGCTGCAACCCAGCGAAGAAGGGCTGGTGGGCGGACAAGCTTGTCAGTATGTGACATATGGCATATTCGCAAATAACGATATCGGAGTAAAACGAGCAGATGCAGGAATCCGTATCGAAAATGCCGCGCATATCAGATTGGACGGAAATCATATCCGTTTCATGGGCGCTACGGGAATACTGCTGGCTTCCGGAACGAACGAAGTAACGCTGATTAACAATACAGTGGAAGAGACAGCCGGTAATGGAATAGAGGTTGGCAAGTTTGCAGTAGATGAGAATACGGATTACCATACGGCTTATAACCCTGCCGATCTGCGTGAGGTTTGTACAAATGACAGAATCCTGAACAATACGATACATACGATCGGAACCCAATATGAGGGAGCGGTTGGCATCGGAGCCGGTTATGTACAGGGAATCACAATCGGCAATAATACCATATATGACTGCCCCTATTCAGGCATATCGGTTGGCTATGGATGGACATCAACCCCCAATCCTATGAAGCGCAACAATATCTCGCGGAACGAAATCTATCATGTGAATCAGATTGTTTGTGATGGCGGCGCGATCTATACGTTATCGAACCAGGAGCCGGACTCCATGATACTGGAAAATTATATGCATGACAATATGCTTCCGGAGGGTGCGGATTACGGAGCCAACGGTATTTACATGGATGAGCAGACGTCCGGATATACGGTGATGGACAATGTATTGGTATACAGTTATGGCGTCAGCCAGCATATAACAGGCCCTAACAACATGCAGACAAATTACACGTTTTGGGGAAAGGATACCGATAACGGATATGATGCATTTGTAACGGATAAAGTAAAATCGGTCATGGAAAATGCCGGAGTACAGGATCCGTATGATGAAGAAGAATTATTCAAACCGGTCCTTGATGGCGCGGATTATGATCCTTATTATGGGATCCTGAACCTGACCGGCAGGAAATTCGGCAGTGATGCCGGAACGGTGTCAATTGAAACCGAGTCGGGAACGGTCATGTTGACTTCGGACGATATAAAATCCTGGTCCAATGGGGAAATCAGCTTTGTTCCGCCCCAGAATGTGGCCAGTGGAGATATGGTGACGGTTACCACAAAGGATAAGATCACGTCGGCGGCTTATCCCGTAGGGGTGCTTGCGGATAGTGTAACCGAACTGCTGAAGGAAGACTTCGATGGACAGGAGGAAGGGCGGCTGAATGATTCGGATTGGTCGGTCTCTGTAGCGGATAAGGCTTCCATTGTTTCAGGAGAATCCGGAAATTATTTGGAATTAAAAGGCAATGATCCGAATCTGAATGTCAGTAAATTGGATCAAAACGGAACTGTTTTAGCATTTGGCAATAACGTTACACAATTTGATTTTCAATTTCCTCAGGAATTGAGCGGATATACCGGGCTTTATAACACACTCCGGGTAACTGATCAGAAAACGGAGTATACGGCGAATATCCGGCCGGCTTATCAAACGAAGTTAGCCATCGAGCTAAAGGGCCAGGAAGAAGTTAAGGACAATGACAAAGATTTAGAAACAGGAGTATGGTATACCTGCAGAACCATGGTATATGAAAACATGATCTATCTGAGCGTCTTTAAAAAGGGAGACCCGGAACCGGATGGATGGGGCCTGAAAAAGAAGATGGCGGATGAAGTAAAGAAAGATTGCTTATTAAACTTTTCTTTCTATGATCCGTCCGGCAGGAGCGTTTGGATCGATAATATAACAGTATCCAAATATTCCGATGAGAAGAGTAAGCCTGTTATAAGTGGGACGGATTATGATCCCGTTCATCAGATGATTACGATTACGGGACAGGGATTCTCAGATGATACGGGCAGTGTAACCTATAAAACGGCAGATGGCGAAGGCACGGTCGGCGGAGAAAAGATTCTGCTTTGGACGAATACCCGGATCAATTTGATAAAGCCGGAAGATGCCGTAGACGGAGTAGTTTCCGTTACTACCAGCAAAAATATCACGTCCAACCAGGATGTCATTTTGGAATTGCCCGTTCCGGCGGTCTTCTATGAGGAAGATTTCAATGTGCTGACACAGGAACAGTTTGAGGCACAATATGACGTGTCCGTAGCTGAGAAGGCTAACATTGCAGAAGAAACCGGGACGGATGGAAACCGTATGCTCCTGCTCAAGGGTAACGACCCGAATCTGGAGGTCGACCTTCTGAATGATGAATTACAGCATGTTGTATACGGGGAAAATATTACAACTTTTGATTTCCAGTTCCCGCAAGGATCATATTCCTGGTATGGTATGTATAATGTACTAAGGGATACAGGAGCTTCCGTTTTCAGGGTGAATATTAAGCCGGCGCAAAATGTTAAATATTATCTGGATCTCAAAGATATAGGCGAACTGCCGTTAAATGGAAAAGAGATTAAAAACGCGGTCTGGTACACCTGTAAAACAATGGTAAAGGGAAACAGCCTTTATCTGAAAGCCTGGGAAAAATCGGCGCAGGAACCCTCAAACTGGGAACTGGTAAGAGAAATGCCGAATCAGACCGGGAAGGAATGCAGACTGAACTTCTCTTATTATGATCCGGATGGAAGACCTTTGTACATTGATAATATTAAGGTGGAAGTCCTGGATAAGGCGGATGTAGAAAGACGGCTTAACGGTATCGAAATCAAGGCGGAGCCGGATAAGAATATTTATTACATAGACGACGAATTTGACCCTTCCGGACTGAAGGTAAATGCGGTATATAACGATGGCAGCAGCCAGGAACTGGCAGATGGGACTTACACGCTGTCTGGCTTTGAATCCACAGCAGAGGGCGAGAAGGTTATCACGGTGTCCTACCGCGGTTTCACCGCAGAGTTTACGGTTCAGGTTACGCAAAAGCCTGTGATTACGGAAATCAAGATAACACAGCAGCCTTATAAAACGATATATGAACAGGGAGAAGAGCTGGATCTGTCCGGTCTGGTCGTAAAAGCCGTATATGACAATACTACGGAAGAGGTAATATCACTGTCAGACTGCACCGTGGAGGGATTCTCCTCAGACACTGAGGGAACAAAGACGGTTCAGTTAAGCTATCAGGAATTCCATGCGGAATTCACGGTAGAAGTAAAATCCCCCGCAGCGGGTGAAAAAACACTTACGGGTATCAGGATCGATCAGCAGCCGGATAAAACGGAGTACCTGATCGGCGAGGATTTAAATCTCGAAGGTCTTTTGGTAACGGCTATATACGAGGATAATAGTGAAGAACCCTTGGCAGGCGGCACATACTCAGTCACCGGATTTGACTCGGAAACAGAAGGGACGAAGACAGTAACGGTCCGCTATAAGGAACAGACAGCAGATTTTACGGTGCAGGTAAAAGCGGCTGAATTGCCGGAAAAAATCCTTAATATGATCAGGATAGACCAGCTGCCGGAAAAAACAGAGTATTTTATCGGAGAAGAACTGGAAACCGCGGGGCTTTCTGTTACAGCCGTATATGAGGATACCAGTGAGGAGGTCCTGGACCCCGATGCTTATACCTTAACCGGGTTTGATTCTGAGACGGAAGGAACCAAGACAATTACGGTAACTTATCAGGATAAAACTGCGGAGTTCCAGGTAGAAGTCAAAAAGGAAGCGGAACCGACGCCTACGCCGAGTCCGACGCCGACTCCTACGCAAACTCCCACACCTACGCCGAGCCCGACGCCAACCCCTACTCCGACGCCAACCCCGAGCCCTACTCCGACCCCGGATCCCACCCCTGTTCCGGGACAAGCGGTAATCAGTTCGGAAGGAATCAAATACTATATCCTTCAGTCGGTACTGCCGGAAAACAAGAGGAACGAGGCAAACGCCGTACTTGTACAAAATCAGGAATATCAGGGACTGGCCGGACAGTATCCGGATAAAAACAGAATATTTATTGACATATCCGTATTAGATCAGAACGGCGGCCAGATACACGAAACGCAGGGAGCTTTAAAAATCACGGTTCCATATCCTGACCATTCGGACTCCACGAAGGATTTTATCATCTTCCATGTGAAAAACGATGGCCAGGCGGAAAGAATAACCACATTTGAAAAAACGGACAGCGGATTAAGGATTACAGCGGACAGCTTCAGCACTTATGTGATTGGCTGGAAGGATGCCGCCAAACAAGAGAGTCATACGGATAATGGCGGCGGAGAAAGCCATGATTCGGACAACAACGCACAGGGCGCGCAGACAGGCGACAGCGCGGCGCCCGTGATCTGGCTGCTATGCTGCGGAGCGGCGTTAAGCCTGATCCTGATCTTAAGAAAAAGGTCTAGGATCTGATCGGAAGCAGGTTGAAGGTATCAGCCTGGAAAATATTGAGAAATTACAGGCTGATACTTGATCAAATATTTTTTAAAAAACAGGAGGATGTGTAATGAAGAAAAAATTAGTTAGTATGCTGCTATGTATGGCCATGGCGGCCACAATGATTACCGGATGCGGGGATAAGAAGGCCGGGGATGATGCGGCAGATACAGCGGACCAAAGCGTCCAGAGTACCCAGACAGAAACAGCCAAACCCCAGGAGACGGCGGCGAAGGAAGAGAGTTCCGGAGATGATATCACTTTGACTTGGGCCGTATTTGAAACAGACAATTACACGGCGGAAGTGTGGCAGCATATTATCGACGCATTTGAATCCGACAATCCGGGAATCAAGATTGAAAAAGTGTTGATGACCGGGGATTCCAGGCCGCAGTTTTTAAAGACCATGTTATCCGCAGGGAATATGCCCGATATCAATATTGACCCGGTAGATTTGGCTAGCACGGAGGGAGTCTATGCAGAAGTTCCGGAGGAGCTCCTGGCTAAATACGAAGACAGTTCCGTTGTGTCATTTGACGGCAAAAAGACCTTGGTTCCCGCCTACAAAGCTTACCGTACACAGGTCTACTATAACAAAGCGCAGTTTGCGGATGCCGGTATTACAGAGACACCGAAGACCTGGGATGAGTTTACGGCTGTATGTGACAAACTTCAGGCGAAGGGATACACACCGCTGATGGGCGTCGGCGCTTCTGATCTCTGGGCGACTGCTTTCGGATACTGGACCGGTGTTGTTAATTCCGAACTGTATTCTGCATACCCCAACTTCAACCGGGACATTCTGGATGGAAAATTGTCATGGACCGACAAGGTGCTTTCCGATACGTTAAAAAGCTGGCAGTCATTAACCAAATATTACCACAAAGGCTCCATGTCATTCAGCAATACGCAGGCTACTTCCGAGTTTATGAGCGGCAGCGCGGCCATGTTCATGGACGGCGCATGGAGCGCGCCTACCATTGATAATAGTACCGAGTATTCCGCAGACGATTTTGGCACATTTATGATGCCGACTCCTTCCGGAGCGAAAACCTATTGTACCATGCCTCAGTATTGGGGAGTTGCGGAAACCTGTAAGAACAAAGAAGCAGCTTTTAAGTTCTGTGAATATGTACTTGGCGGCAACCCGGATATCTACAAATATTATCTGCAGGCGGACGGCACCTTTTCTGTCACGAAAACACCTGTAACTTATGACATGGGACCGGTACAGACGGAATTTATCAAAAATCTGGAAGGCTACGAGCTGGTGCCTGAGGCAATGAAGTTAGTCGGCGATGATGCATTCCCTACCGGATTCGAAGATTATACGCTGAAATCTCTTCAGAACATCTTCACGGGCGCTGATGTTGACAAGGAATTATCAACATGGGATGCTGAAATGCAGAGGCTTGGGGCGCAAAAGTAATAAGCTAATTTGATAATTCAGAAAGATTTAGAGTACAAAATCGAATATTGAGTTTGTACTCTAAATCATTTTAGGAGAGAAGTATATGAAGAAAAAATCTATTTTATTCACAGTGCCTGCATTTCTGATCTATACGGTCCTGATGATTATTCCCATAGCCGGAGCGTTCTTATTAAGTTTTACGGACTGGAATGGAATCAGTGCGGCATACAACACGGTTGGTTTTAAGAATTACGTGGATATGCTTTCAGATGAACGGCTGAGGAATGCCATTTTTGTGACGTTAAAAATTACGGCAGTGGTGGCTGTGACGGTTAATGTGTTAGGCTTGTTTATAGCCATGCTGCTGAACCGGGCCAAGAGGCTGACCAATGTATTCCGGAGCATTTTCTTTTTGCCCTATGTGCTCAGCACAGTGGCCATCTCTTTTATATGGCTGGCCATCCTGTCTTACACAGGGGTCCTGAACTCCCTGCTGGAAATGTTTGGCATGGGCAATCTGGCGGCGGATTACATAGGAAATGCGAAAAACGCCATTCGAAGTATCTGCGTGATTGAAATATGGAGAATGCTTGGCTTCCACATGGTGCTGTATCTGGCCTCGATACAGACAGTTCCGCGGGAATTATATGAGGCGTGTATCATGGACGGAGGGAACCGCTGGCAGCAGTTCCGCTATATAACGATTCCGATGATCATTCCCGGTATCACGATTTCGGTGATTATGAGTATTATGACGGAAATGAAGCAGTACGACATCGTAAAAGTAATTACGAATGGAGGGCCGGGTTATTCTACAGAAACGGTAACCTATAATATCGTAACCCAGGCGTTTGGAAATAATATGCTGGGATATTCCTCTGCAATCGCCGTATTTTTGTTTCTGATTATCGCCGCCGTCTCTATATTACAGCTCCAATTATCTAAGAAATTGGAGGTATCCTGAAAATGAATATGAAAAACAGGAAGACAAGCGCTTCAAGCATTATTCTGAAAATATTTTTAGTAATACTGGCGGTTATTTTTGCGACTCCTTTATATATCACGCTGATTAATATCTTCAAAAGCACAAAGGAGATTTCCTCCTCTCCCATGTCCTTTCCGCTGCCGCCGATTCTGGATAACATTATAAAGGTAATAAAAAATCCCAACGTCAATCTGGGAGAAATGTACTTTAATTCTCTGTGCATTACAATATTTGGGGCGCTCATCTGCATTCTGGTTTCCGCATTGGCAGGATATTATCTTGCCAGAATGAAATCAAAGTTATCCCAAGGGATTTATATTTATTTTTTACTTGGATTGATGGTGCCCTATGCAATTGTCTACGTCCCGCTGGTTTCCATCTTTAAAGGGATTGGATTGGTCGGCAACCTGCCGGGCCTGATTATGGTATTTGTATCGGGGAGTATCTCTTTTTCCGTATTTATGTACCAGGGGTTTATCAAATCGACGCCGGTAGAATTAGAAGAGGCTGCAATTATTGACGGTGCCGGACAACTGAAAATATTTACAGCCGTTATCTTTCCCTTGGTAAAACCATGCACAACAACAGTGGCCATATTCATCGGCTTATCCATGTGGAACGATTTTCTCACCCCCCTGTTAATCGGACAGATTAAGACGATTACGGTAGGGATCTACACGGCAATCGGTCCGTATGCTTCCGACTGGGGAAGTGTGTTCGCTTATGTTATGTTTGCAACGCTGCCGATCGTGATTGCGTATCTTTTGGCGCAGAGACAGTTTATTGAAGGCTTGACTGCCGGCGCATTGAAAGGTTGATGCTCATATGAATATACTATCAGAATACTGTTTGGGAGATATGATTGTCAGATATGTATTGGATGAAGAAGACCAAGTGGGAATGGAGCTGTATCCGGCGTCTATGAACCAGGCCCTGGCAGCGGGGAAAAGTTACCGGGTGGACCCGCTGGTCCAGTGGAAAAAGGAGGGGGATGCGTACCCCTTTGGATTTGCCAACGGTATGACGATGCGCAACAGTGAATCGGTAAGCCGGATGAAATATAAATCTCAACAAGTTGAAAAAAATGCCGGGGAGATCCATATTACGACTATTCTGGAAGAGGATGAAGGAAACCGGATATTACATACACTGCATTACCGAAATGGAGATCCTGCTTTCTGGATAATCACAGAGTTCAGAAATTTGGGATTAAGACCGCTGACGCTTGAGATGCTGAGCAGCTTTTCGA
The DNA here is from genome assembly GCF_019042275.1 of Diplocloster agilis. Taxonomy (GTDB): domain Bacteria; phylum Bacillota; class Clostridia; order Lachnospirales; family Lachnospiraceae; genus Diplocloster; species Diplocloster agilis. The sequence goes on along the minus strand of NZ_JAHQCW010000004.1, from coordinate 156,619 downwards.
TCGGCGGGATTACTCCGTTTGCGGCGGATGAGGCGCCGAACAGACTGATTATTCATAAAATACGCAGTAAATGGAGCGCGGAGGGGCGAATGGAGACAAGAACAGCAAGCGAGCTGTTATTAGAACCGACCTGGTCACGCCATGGGGTATACAGTGATAAAATCGGCCAGGCCGGTTCCCTTCCGGTCCGTGGGTATTATCCGTTTGAAGCAGTCGAGGATACAAAGAGTAAAGTGGTATGGGCGGCCAGCCTGGCCTGTCCGTCCAGCTGGCAGATGGAACTTTACAGAAGAGACGAAGCTCTTTGTATGTCGGGTGGAATTGCGGATTATGATTTTGGACACTGGTGCAAGGAACTAAAACCGGGAGAGTGTTTTCGGACCGTTCCCGCCTGCCTGACCGTTTGTTGCGGCAATGTGGATAATGCCGGCCAGAGACTGACCAGAATGTGGAAAAAGGAAGATGATGGTAAAGAATTGCCGATCATATTTAATGAGTTCTGCACCACATGGGGAAAGCCATCCTATGAGAACATCAGCCGGATCCTTGAGACGCTGGGGAAGAGGCCTTTTCGGTATTTTGTGATAGACGCCGGCTGGTATGCAGATGCGGTGAAGGGCTGGGAGAGTAATATGGGAGATTGGGAAGTCTCCGAAGAGCTGTTTCCGCAAGGGCTGATGGCTGCAGCAGATAAAATCAGGAACTCCGGATTTATTCCCGGAATCTGGTTTGAACTGGAGATTTGCGGAAAAGACTCAAAAGCATTTTGGCTCGAGGATCATTTATTGAAACGAAAGGGGAAAGTAATTACGGCGGGGGGACGCCGTTTTTGGGATATGCGGGACCCGTGGACAGAGGAATATCTGACGCGCAAGGTGATAGAGTTTCTGGAGGAATACGGATTTGGATATCTGAAGGTGGACTATAATGAAAGCATCGGAATCGGCTGCGATGGAGCGGAAAGTTTAGGGGAGGGGCTGCGGCAGAATATGCAGGCAACCCAGAAATTTTTCAGAAAAATACGGAAAAGACTGCCGGATCTGGTGATCGAGCTATGTGCCTCCGGAGGCCATAGAATGGAGCCGTCCATGATCATGCTGTGCGATATGGTTTCTTTTTCGGATGCCCACGAGGAAAAAGAGATTCCGGTAATTGCGGCAAATGTTCATCGAATGATCCCGCCGGGGCAAAGCCAGATATGGGCAGTGCTGCGGGCATCCGATACGGGGAAAAGGATCGTTTATTCCATGGCGAATACTTTTCTGGGCGTCATGTGCCTGTCCGGGGATGTATATGCGCTATCCGACAGCCAATGGGAACTTGTGGACCGGGGGATAGCGTTCTACAGAGCGGTAAATCATATCATACGGGACGGACACACATGTTTTTATGGAACGGAACAGCAGAGTTGGCGGCGCCTGGAGGGCTGGCAGGGGATTGTCCAGTATTCAGACGACGGACGGGAAGCGTTATGTATCGTTCACAGATTTGAGGGGCAGATGGAGGAGAGGATAAGCCTGCCTGTTGGCGGAGGATACCGGATTGAGATGATATATGAAGAATCGGATCACCGGATCAGCCTTAAAAGAGGGACGCTGATGTTAGAATTTGAACAGGACTATGACGCCGCCGCGGTTTACCTTGTGAAGGAATCCTTCACTCTCTGATTGCCAGCGCGGTGCGCAGGGGATATAATGTTTTAGAGCGGATAAATGCGGGGGTGTGACGATATGCGGATCAGAAGAATAATCGAAAAGCTGAGATATCCGGGCATGTTTCTTAAGATACTGGTACTGTTTGAATGTATTCTGATTATTGTTGTCATCGTTACGTCTTCCTTTATCATTGAGCGTTTTTCTGATACGGTTATAGAAAAGGAAATTATGCTGGGGGACGCGAAGCTGGACAGGCTGGCGGACTACTGTAATGATAAATATAACAGGATATATAGTCTGTACAATTATATACATAGCGGGCCTATCTCTGAAATTGCCGCCAAGGCGGTGCAAAATCCGGAGGATGGATACGAGATCAATAATATAGAGATCACGGGAGTATTTGCAAAAGGCGTTATTTCCGCGGACCCGGATATCAGCGATGTTATCATTAGCTCAGTAAACGGAATTGTGTATTCTTTTTCGGGCGATGGATATATTGCGGTAAAGCCTAGTTTTGATTTTATACATTACCCGGCGATTACAGAATTTCTCAATTCGGAGGAAACGATCTGTATGATCTATGATGATCCGTCGTCCTATACCTTAAAAGACAGAGAGCCGGTTCTCTCCTTTGTCGGTAAAATATTCGATTCTACCATATTCCCCAAAAGAGAATTGGTAGGATTGTTTATCATGAATGTGCCTTTGCAGAAGATTGAGAAACAGGACCCTTCCCTGAACACGTCTATGGATGGGGAATTGACACTTGTAAGCAACAGAGACCAGATCCTATACTCAACGAGTCACGGTAATTGGGGAGAAAAAGCTGTGCCGAAGACCTGGGAGGACGCCGATCAGTATGTAAAGACAAAAGAAGTGGGTACCTCCGGGGCAAAGGCAATGTATACTCTTTCCAACCAGGATTTGATTAAAGAGATACAGCAGATCAAACATCAGATCTATAAGGTTATGGCAGTGGCAATTATTTTTACGATGACGGTATGCCTATTCATTTACCGGATCTTTAACCGTCAGGTTCAGATCTTGATCCGTTCTATGAGACAGCTTCAGACAGGAGATTTCAGTTTATATATTCCGATTAAATCCAAAGATGAAATCGGTATTATCAGTCAGGCATTTAATGAAATGTGTAAAAAGCTGAATGATTACATCTCTGAAGTATATGCGGCGGAGATTCAGCGCAAGAACGCGGAACTTAATGCGCTGCAGACGCAGATAGATCCCCATTTCTTATACAACACGCTGGACAGCATACGGGCCAGAGCGCTGGCGGAACAGGATGAAAAAACGGGAGAAATGATCGTGCTTTTGGGGAAAATGTTCCGCTGGAGCAGCAGAACTACGGATAAGTTTATCACACTGGAAGATGAGCTTGAGTATATAGATACTTACTTAAAACTGCAAAAATACCGATATGAGGAACGGCTGGACGTAGATATCCGGGTGCCGGATGAATGCCTGGATGATGTTATTCCAAAGCTGATCCTGCAGCCGCTGGTGGAAAACGTAATCAAACATGCCCTTGCCGATAAAGAGGATACGGGATTGATCGGTATCGTTGCAAAGGAAAAGGACGGGAAACGGCTGGAGATAACGATCTTCGATAACGGCAAAGGAATTGAGGAACATACCCTGCAGGATATGTATGAAAAATTGAACCAGCAGATCGCTCAGGATGAATTCAAAAGCATCGGACTGCAAAATGTTCAAGCCAGGCTTAAGCTTCTTTTTGGCGATGAATATGGGTTGATGATTAAAAGTATAGTGGGAGTCGGTACGGCTGTGAAGGTTATCATTCCAATTTTGACAAAGAAGGATGTGCAGGACGGATGTATAAATTACTGATCGTAGATGATGAAAAACAGGCCAGAGAGGGGATCAAGAGACTGCTTTCATGGGAGGATTACGGGATTATTATCTGCGGAGAAGCCACGAATGGTCAGGAAGCGCTGAAGATCATGGAAGAACAAAACCCGGATATCCTCTTGCTGGATATTCAAATGCCGGTCATGAGCGGTCTGGAATTGGCAAAAAGAATTCATGACAGTAATCTGGATTGCAAATTTATCGTGTTAAGCGGCTACGATGATTTCGAGCTGGTCCGAAAGGCAATGAAATATGGGGCGGTTGATTATCTTTTAAAGCCTTCCGGTAAGGAAGAAATCATTCGGACTATAGAAGAACTTATTGACAGCCTGGAAGATGGGCTTATTTCGAAACTGGAGAATAACGAACATCTGGCGTTATTAAAAAATAATGTATTGAACCGGTTGATAACCGGGACCATTTCTTCCAGAGAGCTGAAAGATAAGCTGGAGCTGCTGGAGCTGGATCTTTCCTCAGGACCTTTTGGCGCGGTATCCGTAGAAATCGTACAGAATGACGATCCGGCCGCAGATGATGATATCTCCTGGCAGATATTCGGCGTGTGTAATATATGTGATGAAATTATCATGGATTCAGGCAGGGGAATCGCGTTTACAGATTCTTCGGGCCGTGTGAGTATGATCATTAAGGAATTCAAAGGCTGGTCGGCGGATGTCCAGATTAAGAAGCTGCTGATGAGATGCATTTGCGAAGTAAAGAAACATCTGAATCTGGAGATAACGATTACTGTCGGCAATCAGGTGAGCAGCAACCGTAAAATGTATGAATCCTATAAAAATGCCCTGAGCACAATGTCATACCGGTTTATATTTGGAATCGGCAAAGTTCTTTTTTATGATGAGATCAAAGAATATTTTGAAAACGCGCCGGGATCGGTCAGAATTGACGGCGAACATTTCAAAGAGCTTATAAAGAAGGGCGATTTTGATCTGATAGACAGGTATGTGCAGGAACTATTTTTGGACCAGATCCGCCGTGATCCCCTTGCGGAGATTTATGTATTAAAAAATAGCGCTCTGGAATTAAGCGTGCTGGCATTCCAATGCCTGGCGGAGAACGCGTTTATAGACCAGAACGAGATCTATTGTAAAAAAAATCGGGCTTTGGGAAAAATCATGATTCAAACATCTCCGGAAGGAGTACGGAAACAGATACTTGAGTTTTTGAAACAGGTTATTGAGATGATAGAATCAAGCCGGGAAAAAACTCTGAGTAAGCCGGTCTTTGACACGATCCAGTTTATCGAGAGCAATTATACCGATCCGGACCTTTCCCTCCAATATCTGGCCGATGATTTCCATATCAGCACCGCATATCTGGGCAAGCTTTTTAAAAAGGAAACAGGCAGTAATTTTAATGATTATCTGAACACATTTCGTATCCGGAAGGCAGAAAAGCTATTGGTAACTACAAATTATAAAGGAATAGAATTGGCGGAAAGGGTAGGCTTTGCCAGCTATAACTATTTTTATATCGTTTTTAAAAAGGTAACAGGGCAAAAACCTATGGATATCAGAAAAAATGCTTTGGAAAAACTAAAAGAATAACGATGCTATCCCTGTCTTGTGGTATGAAGCCGTTAACTGACAAAAACCGGTCAGCAGCGGCTTCTTTTTATTAAGGGTCGGATAGACCCAGTTGAGTACGTTTCCGTTTCTCAACAGAGAAACGGAAACGTGCGAAATATAAACCACCCGATTTGCGGGTGCGCGACGTTCGTTATACAAAAATCACCTTTCCTTATAATAGAGGCTGTTCAGGCCACTATTAAGAAAGGAAAGGTGAAAACATGGCTAACTTCAGATGGAAAAGGGCTGAGGGAAAAGGTCCGCTAAAATGTAGAAATTTAGAATATTTCGTTGTTCTATGATCTGTGTTGACGTAAGCATTAACGTTATACTTACCATGAACGATACCATAAATTTGAAGGAGAGGCATTTGATGAGAAGAAGATTGGTTAGATATTTTCCCCGAAACAGATGTGGTTCCAGGGAGAGCGGATGATTCGTTTCGGGGACGATTTTTTACCTCCGAATTCGTTAATCCGAAACTTCTGTTATAACAATATATTATAAAAGAGTAAGGACGGTCATCCTACCGGTCTTCAATACATAGTATATTCTGCAAATTAGTTGCAAAATAAAAATACATATTTGACTTTGTGGCATATTATAGCTATAATATAATGAAGATTTTGCAACTAATATGCAGAATGGAGGAAAGACTATGCTGCTGGAATTTAAGACATCCAATTATAAATCATTTAAAGAAGAATTAGTATTCTCACTTGTGCCGGCACCGAAGCAAAAGGGGTTGGATTACAGTGTGTTGGTAGAAACAGTTGGAAAGAAAAAATATAAAGGACTATGCTCAGCGGTTATTTATGGCCCGAATGCATCGGGTAAAACCAATATTATTGGGGCGATGGATACCTTTAAATCCATTGTCCTGCGTGGCAATCTGCGTAACGATGATGATAAGAGTGCTCCCAATGCCGCTGCCAATGCATTAGAATTGATTCCAAACAACTCTGCGGAATGCAGTGAGCCGGTGTGCTTTTCTATCAAATTTGTTGCGGATAGTCTGCTGATCGAATATGGATTTACAGCAGATTTGGGGAGATTCTTAGAGGTAGACTATTCTCGCAAAGTTTTATCAGAAACACTTAGCATAAATGGTTCGGTTATTTTCTCACGGAATGATGGACTGGAATTTGAATCATTAGATACCATTCAAGAATATCAGGTAAATGCCTTCGAACAAAATGCAGAGGGCGCTATCGCTCTGGCCAAATGTAACTTGAACGATGAAGAACTGTTTTTGATGAATGGATTCAAAACAATGTTCAGTTCTAAACTGGTTGCTCTGATCAGCGATTGGCTTGATAACAAGTTTATGGTGATCTACAGAGCAGATTCCATGCACCTCATAAGAAAATTCAGTGATCCCCAAAAAAAATCCGTCTATGTAGAAAAAACTCTAAATGAGGCGGCCACTTGTTTTGGAATCAATTCAAACGCACTCGGATATCTTGTAGAGGGAGAAACAGGCGAAGCAAAGCTATGTTCTGTATTTGGCGCTTCAAAAAAAGGGACTGCAATTGAGGCAGAATTGTTTGAATCCTATGGTACGATTCGCTTCGTGAATATGTTTCCGCTGGTCGTCAACGCTTTGCTTAACGGCGGTACTCTGGTAGTGGATGAATTTGACGCTTCTATTCACCCAATGGCGCTCATGAATATAATCAACATATTTCATAATGATGAGATTAACATACACAATGCGCAGTTAGTTTTTAACACCCACAATCCTATTTTTTTAAATGCAAATCTGTACCGGCGTGATGAAATCAAGTTCGTGGAACGTGATGATATAACACATTTTAGCAGCCATTATGCGCTTTCTGATTTTGGAACCACAGGGAAATCAGGTGTCCGTAAAAACGAGGATTATATGAAAAATTACTTTGTGGATCGATACGGTGCAATTAAGGATATCGACTTCGCACCTATATTTGAGGATTTACTCTCCCATAGGAATGAGGTGTGACCAAATGCATAAAGAAAATCGAACTTACTACTTCTCCGTCGAAGGAGCAACCGAAAAATGGTATCTGGACTGGCTTCAAAATATGATTAATGCAGATCCAGATGCTAAATATACCGTTAAGTTAAACAGTAAAATTCAAAAAGATCCGCTTGCCCACGTGAAAAAAATGACCATTACTGGAAAAACAGAAGTCACTCACATATTTGATTACGAAAGTGAGGAAGCCGTTCATGTGCAGCAATTTAAGACAGCGCTTGATCGGATGAAAGAGGCACAAAACTCTGGGAAAAACATCAAATACCAACTGGGATATAGTAATTTAACATTTGAGCTTTGGATAATCCTGCATAAGGAAGATTGTAATAGACATTTGGCGCATCGTAATCTATATCTTGATCCACTCAATCGTGCCTACGGGGAACACTTCGAAAATTTGAAGCAATACAAACAAGAAGACAACTTCAAACGAATCCTCAAACAGTTAAGTCTGAATCATGTTAAAGCGGCGATACGGCGTTCCAAGGCTATTATGCAACGTAATCAAGAGAATGGCTATGTTTTGCAGCAATATAAGGGATACAAATACTACAGGGAAAATCCGTCTCTTTCCATTTGGAAAGTCGTTGAAAAAATCTTATTTGATTGTGAAATTTTACGATAAGATAGGAATATGGGATGGGAGCAATAATTATCGCATTTATAGCTCTTAAAATCTAAAGCGGAGTTAACCTGCAAAGCTGATGACAAAAGTATATTGCTGCAATGAATCTACGATAACTCCAAAAAGCGAAACAAATTTCCAGCTAGATCAATCACATCATCAAAAGGAATATTAGTTCCATCCGTTAGAGTCAGTACTCCTCCATAATCATCAAACTTTTTTACCCTGCCGTTTTTCACAACGTAAGAACCCCCGCCTTTTTTACTATCCGGCACAAAATAGGTGAGAGTGACTTCCGGCTGCTCTTTTATTCTGGAGATTACCAATAACAGCTTTTCATTTAAAATTTCCTTACTATTCTCATCAAGTTCTATCTTCCGGTCTGTCAGACGCGCTGTTTCCCGGATGGCCGCCTCATGACCGGTTAAGGCCGCAAAGGGAGAAAATTGAGCGGCACGGTCAGAAACCGGCATAGGCGGGTGGGTTTTGGAAACAGGGCGAGGCAGGTCAATGATGTCATCATACCGGTGTGGATGATCGATATTTTTCTGCATCCGTTTCTCCTTTCCTAGGCTTTGTGGCCTCCGATCTGATGGTTGCGTTGGATCGTGGTGGCGCCTTCTTCCAGGTTCGTACCCTTAAGTATAGCGTTTTTTCCAAATTTCTTTTTGATATCCAGCATGGCTTTCTGCAGCCGTTTTTCCCGTTCCAGCTCCTGATTCTCCAGCTCCTTTTGTTTTTGCAGAGCGGAATAGTCGGTAAACAAATCCAATTGTTCAAAGGATTCCTGGTTTTGGATACTTCGTTCATCAACCACCCGGTTGGCAGTTACACTAACTCTGCGGATCAGAAGTTTATCATCGATAATGCGGTCGTATAGAGCCATAACCGCATCCATAATAAGCTTTGTGGAGGAGGTCGGCCGGCTAAGATTTGTTGTTCCGTGGGCGTGTTTCGGAATTCTGCGGCCATACCGGTCGATGGTTACAGGGCCGTGATAGTTTTTGCGTATTTCCGGATCCGACAAGTTTTCTATGTCATATCCCACGGTCAGGACGATCTGATCCGTCACAAGCCCCTTGTCTACTAGATCCAGAACCAGCAGATCCGTCATTTCCCGTACAATCAGTTTGGCTTTATCGGATTCGTAAGGACATTGCAGTACCTGGCCGGAGCCGATGCTGTTTGACGATGGCTTGTAAGCCTTCACATCCGCCAGCGTGCAGGGCTCCCAGCCCCATGCGTGGTCGATGAGAAGTTCCGCGTTGATTCCAAACATCTTATAGAGCAAATCCTCATTATAATAATCCGTCGGCTTGCCCAGGGAACATCTGGCAATATCGCCCATGGTGTAAAGGCCCTGTTCTTCCAATTTTTTTGCATAACCCCTTCCGATACGCCAAAAGTCGGTAAGCGGGCGATAGGTCCAAAGGCTGTGACGATAGGATAATTCGTCCAGTTCTGCAATCCTGACGCCGTTTTCGTCCGGGTCGATACGCTTTGCCATGATGTCCATAGCTATTTTACAAAGGTACAGATTCGAACCGATTCCCGCGGTTGCGGTAATCCCCGTGGTATGGAGTACATCCAGGATTACCTTTTTTGCCAATTCACGGGCTGTAAGGCTGTAGGTGCGCAGGTAGTCGGTAACATCGATGAACACTTCATCAATGGAATATACATGGATATCTTCCGGGGCGAAATAGTTTAAATAGATCTGGTAGATCCTGGCGCTGTATTCCATATAAAGAGCCATGCGTGGCGGTACGATCAGATAATCTATGGCCAGCGAGGGATCTGATTGCAGTTCCAGATCGTCTGTGGAGGAACCGGTAAAACGATGTCCCGGGGAGTTCTGTTTTCGCCGGCTATTTGCTTTTTTTACCAGTTCAACGACTTCGAACAGTCTTGCGCGTCCGGGAATGCCATAAGCCTTTAGGGAAGGTGAAACCGCGAGGCATATGGTTTTTTCCGTCCGGCTTACATCGGCCACGACAAGATTGGTCGTCAGCGGATTCAGCCTCCGTTCGTTGCATTCCACGGAAGCATAGAAGGATTTTGAGTCAATCGCTGCATAGGTTCGGTTTTCCGTTGACATCGCATTTCGGATCCTTTCGTTTTCATATTATCGTTCCAATATACTTTCATGGGCCTGGACGTTGAAAAAACACTCTGCGGCCTCAATGAATTTTTTGGCGGCGGGTGTCAAATTGACGCCGTGGGTTGGAACGCAGAACCAGCTTTACGCCATGATAACATATCAGAACTTCCGAATCAAGGCGGGTTCTGCTTAAATAAAATTAAGGAAAAAGGCTTAAGCAGAGGCGGTGTGCAAAGGGGCGGATGTGACCATGCACTACCAGGTGGCCGAGGAGCACGGTTTTACAGAGATGGCGGATTTTCAGATTTTACATACCCACTATTTTTCTGACGGTATTTGCTGTCCGGATCGTAATCCTGTGACTTATATTTGAACTGGCAGTCCTTGACCACCAATTTGTCTTTTGATAATCCTTACGGCTGAAAGACCAGAACACAGCATTTTTATAATGATATGATTTCTCATATCCCTCTTTAGGACTGCCGATTTGGTCGCAGAACTCCTCATAAGACAAAGGCGGCATAAGGAATATAAGGTTATCATATATTTCTTTGCCATCATTTCCCCACCAATCAGGAGCATGATTTACTATATCCTTAAGCAATTCCTGTGAAATAATAAAAATCGGTATATCCAATTCAAATCTGTCTTTGATCAGCAGCTTGATTTTATTTGTAAGGGCGTTCTTATCATCCATATCGCTTGAAAAAATCACATTGCCACTATTGAGATGGGTAGCAACCTCTGAAAATCCAAGCTCTATCAATCCGGTTTTCAATTCGGACATGGAAATCTTGTTTTTGCCGCTTATATTTATTCCCCGTAGCAATGCAATATACCTTTTCATAATAAAATTTACTCCTTTACAGCTTTTTTCTTTGCCGCTTTCAATGCGGTCTGTTCCTTATCTGTCCAAGGCGTATATGTCCTGGGCAGATGTCTTTATTCTAAGGCTGCGTCTCATTAAAGTCAAACTTAGAGCGGCATAGTGAAGAGCTAACTTGTTACATAGCTGCTTCCCGCCATAAGCTGATCATCTTTGAGACGATCAGTTATTTTTTTGCAATGAATAAAAATTGTTTATTGCATCTCACCTTGTAAGAAAAAACCACTATATATGTTAAATATTAGCGCTGTTTCCATGCTCCTCTTCTTTTATACTAAAGGTTGATAAGAAAAAAGAGTGAGAATATTGAAAAACAAAATAAATTTACAACCACAACGGTTAAAGAAAAATAGACAAAAAAACATGAGGTGATAAAATGACTGAACTAGAAAAAATGGACAACGGAATGGAATACTGCTTTTTTGATGCAGAGGTGGTGGCGCGTAAAGAGATGGCTTTAAAAAGATGTACAAAATTTAATACGATTGACCCTGCGGACTATGAAGCTCAGCTTTTTGCCATCAAAGAGCTATTCGGCTCCACCAAAGAGCAAGTATATATCCAGCCTGACTTTAACTGTGACAACGGAAAAAATATCCATGTGGGTGAAGACTTTCTGACAAATTACAATGTTACAATCCTGGATATTGCTCCGGTGCATATTGGCGACTATTGCATGATTGGGCCGAACACTTTGATAACGACAGTCGGTCATCCACTTAACCCGGAAGGCCGGCGGGAGAAAAAAGCGTACAGCAGGCCTGTCACGATTGGAAATGATGTATGGATAGGCGGGAACTGTACGATATTGCCCGGCGTTACGATTGGCAATAATGTGGTAGTTGCCGCCGGCGCTGTCGTAACAAAAGATGTGCCGGACAATTGTGTCGTAGCGGGAGTACCGGCAAGAGTTATAAAAAGAATCGAAAATGAGTAAGGGAAATTCTTTCTCCCTAACAGTAAATTACGGAAACGAAAGGTATGGCTACAGATATGACAGTAAAATCACCGGGCGTTTCAGATACCACATTTTATCAAAAACTTATGAGACTGGTTCTGCCTATTGCTTTTCAGCAATTTATGCTGGCGGCGGTCAGTGCGTCAGATGCCTTTATGCTGGGCTTTGTGAACCAGGATTCGTTGTCCGCAGCATCGCTGGCCGGGCAGATCACCTTTGTCTTTAATCTGTTTATGGGCGGGCTGACGGTTGGAACCAGCATTCTGGCGGCGCAATATTACGGGAAGGGAGATAAAGCTTCCATAGAAAAGATTTTTGCCTATGTGACAAAAATTTCTTTCCTCATATCCGTGGTATTTTTTATGGCGTCGGTGATGATACCGGAACGGCTGATGCGAATTTTCACTCCGGAACCCCGTCTGATCAGCGGCGGCGTTGTATATTTGCGGATTGTGGCGGCTTCTTATCTTTTTACCGGCATTTCCCAGATATTCCTCTGTATATTGAAGAACACCGGCTCTGCAATGAAAAGCATGCTGGTCGGTTCGACGTCTGTCGTTATCAATATTGTGCTGAATGCTATGCTGATCTTTGGAATCGGGATTTTTCCCGAAATGGGGATTGCCGGCGCGGCCCTGGCTACCACGATTGCAAAGCTGATCGAGATGGCCTGGGCATACGGGGAATCCCTCCGGCCCGGAAATGCCAGGCTGCGGGGAAACTATCTGCTCCATTCCGACCGTCTGCTGCGAAAAGACTATTGGAAATATACGGTTCCCATGCTGGGCGATTATCTGGTCTGGGGCGTCGGTTTTTCCATGTATTCCGTTATAATGGGACATTTGGGCAGCGATGCGGTGGCGGCGAATTCTATCGCCAATATCGTAAAAAACCTGATCGTCTGCTTCTGCACCGGCCTGGGCAATGGCGGAGGAATTATCATAGGCAACGAATTGGGCAGAAACGACCTGGAGCAGGCCAAAAAATACGGCGCCATTCTCTGCAAAATGTCGATTATCAGCGGGATACTATCGGCGGTTGTACTTTTGGCGGTCAGTCCATGGATTATAAATGTGACGGAACTCAGTGCGCAGGCCGCAGATTATCTTAAGTGGATGCTGATATTGTGCGCCTGCTATATGGTTGGAAAATCATTTAATATGACGACGATCGCGGGGATTTTCCCGGCGGGCGGTGACGCCAAGTTTGGCCTCATCTGTGATGCGGTTACCATGTGGGCTTTTGCTGTTCCCGTTGGATTGTTAGCTGCATTCGTATGGCATCTGCCTGTGATCGCTGTATTTCTTATTATTAATCTGGATGAAATCGTAAAGCTTCCGGTTGTAATCTCACGGTACCAAAAGTACGGGTGGCTGAAAAATCTGACAAGGGAAGCCTAGCAGTTGCGAATGAAAAAAGTCGTACAGTTATCTAACAGTAGGACTTGGCGGCCTTTTGTACATACTCCCGGGGAGAAACATGAAAATATTCCCGGAACGCCTTATAAAAGTTGCTGCTGTTACTGTACCCCAACATCTGCGCAATCTCCGTAATAGGCAAAGTGGTTCCTTTTAATAGAATAAGAGCCCGCTCCATACGCTGTTCCAACAAGATCTCGGAGAAAGATTTTCCGATTTCCCGATGCAGCAATGTGGAGATATAGTTTGGATGGTAGGAAAAATGTTTTGCGATATCTTTAAGCGTGACGATATCGGAGTGCTCGCTCATATACTGGACAATTTTATTGGATAATTTATCAGAGACCGGTTCTTTGTAAATAAGGGCGTACTGCCGGGCGATCTGCATCAGAAAGGCCAGAACCAGCGGCTTTAGGACATCCTGCGTATCTTCCTGTTTATAAGCGTATTCAATCATCATCATTTCGAGAAGCGTTCGAATATTACAATCCTCCTCTATTTTGAAATGAATATATTCATCTGAAAAGCTATTCGTGGCCGGGTCCAGAAAAAAGTGGAACAGTTTGGAATTGGCCGATAATAAAGGCAGAAAAACCCGGAAGAAAGTCTCTTTTTGAATCAACACGCCGATGATTATGGTTTCCTGATTGTCATGGACGCAAAGCGCATGCCCGGCAAACGGCTGCCCGGCATAGAGCTCTTTTTCGCGAATCGTAATACGGTTATCATATTTATAGCTTAGGGAATCGTATTCCCCCTTATATGTATAATTAAAGTAAAAGAAATCATGCCGGTGAAACAATTCCTGAACGCCATCGCTTTTGTGTACGCAAATCAGGATTTTTTCATCCGGTATGCCAGGCCAGCGGTACATCTTTTCCGATGGATTGCCTGTCAGCGAATCGTGATACGTCCAATCCAATTCCGGAAATTGATCCTGAAGCTTATTGATTGCGGACTGTAATAAGGTATGACCCATTAAACCCCTCCTGTTTTTCATAAATTATATATTACATTATATCACTTTTTGAAAACAAGTCCATCTTCGCGTATTCTGATGTTCCTGTATTCTGGCTTATATCGAAGGTTTCCAATAGCGTCCGGAGGGTTCATATCCACAATATATTATTATTTGACATACAGGAGGTGAAAATATAGCGCTGATTTTAAAAAGAATGTTTTTTATACTTGATAAAAGACAAAGAGGGGAAAAACAGGGAAACCTGATGATCCAGTATAACCGATTTCGAGATGGAGGTAATATAATATGAAGAAAGAACGAGCAGGGATTTTTATAAGCCTGGCACTTATGGCCGCATTGCTTGCAGGATGCGAATCAGTCGTGGCAGAGGCCCGTGCGTCCGGGGCAGAAAAACAGGCGGCTGACTTCATGGACGTACCAAAGACGGCTGCAATAGGACAAAGGACTGACGGGGACGCAGTGGTTCCCAATGGAAAATTGATTTACATTATAACGCCCGCCGCGGAAGACCTGGCTGTTAAGGCAGAAGCGGATATGGCGGAAACGGAAGCAAAACGCCTGGGGTATAAAACAAAAGCGGTCTCCCATGACGGTGATCCTGCAAAACAGGCGGATTTGATAAACGCGGCAATTACGGAAGGGGCAAGCGCTATAATACTGGATAGCGCGGAGGCAAGCACCGGCACAGATGCGGTAAAGATCGCAATGGGAGCGGGTATTCCCACTTTTTGTATTGGCAGAGAGGGCAGCGCCCAAAGCGCTGCGGTTGCCCATGTCGTATCCAATCATGATCAAGGAGCAAAGCTGGTGGGCGAGTGCTTTGCAGAAGCTATGGGTAGGAAGGGCGAATATGCGGAATTGACCGGAGCGGTATCGGATGCCAATGCCGTTTCCCGATCGGATGCGTATCACGAAGTGCTTGATCCTTATGCTGCGATGACCATGGCTGCTCAGGAATCCGTGAGCGGGGGCCAGCAAGAGGCTTTTGAGAAAACGAAGATCATCCTGCAGAACCATCCGAATATCAAAGGGATTATCTGTGGAAAGGATGCTATGGCGATCGGCGCCGTGACAGCGATTCAAGCTGCCGGGCTAGAAGGAAAAGTGATCGTTGCAGGTTATGGAGGCTCAGACGCCGCCCGCGATCAGGTGATCACCGGAAATATGATCTGCACATGCTTAGAGCCATTTGCCGAGTGCGCAAAAATGGCTGTGCAGCAGGCGGATACCTATATCAGCACAGGCGTCATGGAGTCTGAGGAAAAGCAGATGATCGATTGTACTCTGATTACACCGGAAAATGCAGGCAAATTGTCCGGTATGATAGTAGCAGAATAAAAGCAGAATAAAATTGACAGACGAGAAGGATTTGACCGGAGATATTGCGAATAGTTAAATGCGAAGGGTAAACGATACTCTGCAATATCTCCGAAACGGTAACAAACTCTTACTTATCTTAATCTATAAAGAAAATTCAGGCATTTATTCTATTGCCAATCTATTTGATTTTTTCATTCTTTTTTCAATCCCTTTCCCGAGAACCTATTTTCAAATAAGTTTATATGTATAGCACTAAACAAAACAAAAAAATCTGCAAAATATAATAAACATAAAATGCAAAATAACAAAAAATAATCTTAAAAATCAGTATATGAAAAGAACAAACCAGATTATGTTTAGAAATATTTACAAAAAATCAAGCTAAAAAGTAGCTAATATGACGAATAAATCGTAATAAACAAGAAAATGAGAGATAATGATTGACATTAATCACTAATAATCATATAATAAACATGAAAGAAAAAATAACAAATGTTTAGTAAACAAAAAGGAGAGAGGTAGAAAATGAAAAAACGCATGACAACTGTTTTAAGAGAATTGATGGCTCAGGACAAAATTATTGTCCATCCCGGAATTCACGATGCGATTTCCGCACAGCTGGCTGAGAATGCAGGATTTCCGATGGTTGCATTGGGCGGCACGGCGCTTGGTCTCCAGCTTGGATTTGGTGAGCCCAGACTTTGCCTGGAAGATCTTTTGACTGTCTGCAGATATATCACTGCGGCGATTGACGTCCCGCTGAAAGTTGACGCCGGTCCTGGTTTCGGCGACACGGTACAAATACAGCGGACCATCCGTGAGCTTGAGAGAGCCGGGGTTGCTTCCTGTCATTTAGAAGACTGCGTGTTCCCGCACCGTGCAACCCACTGCATCGGCGTTGACCCGCTTATCGACCCGGATGAGATGTGTGAGAAAATCAAGGTAGCGGCAGCCGCAAGGAATGATAAAGATTTTGTTATCGTTGCCCGTACAAATTCCATGAAAGAATTTGGCTTTGAAGAGGGAGTAAGAAGGATAAATATGTATCTGGATGCAGGCGCAGACGCTGCATATGTATTCCCGAATAATATGGAAGAAGCAGAGAGAGCTCCTAAGCTGGTTAACGGACCCTGCTGTTTCAACAACTCCGAAGGCGGCACTATGCCGAACCTGACGGTTGAGCAGGCTCAGAACTTTGGCTATAAGTTCATTACCTATCCCGGCATGTCCATCACTTTGATGGGTATCGCGCTGAAGAAAGGCTTCGATTATCTTATGGCCAATGGCCAGACTGATTTTGATGTGAACGCGGGCGGCGATATTATTAATCTGATGCGTAAGTTCGGCGGCACACCCGAGATGTGTGACCTGGAGCTTGCGAAGGATGCGCGTGAGGCGGCCCGGAAAAACAAATAATCAGGAACGGTCATATGTAACGAACTAACACGAAAATATAGTATTCATACGCGGCTCAGGCAGACAATTCATAATTGCTGTTATGAGCCGTATGATAAATACGGAATTTTAGGTGAACAGTATGGAAGGAAGCATTACGGGGATCGTATTTGATTTGGAAAAGTTTGCCGTCGTAGACGGGCCCGGAGTCCGCACCGCAATTTTTCTGAAAGGCTGTCCGTTACAATGCATCTGGTGCCATAATCCGGAATCCCAGGAGCCAAAGCCGCAGTCGCTGTATTCTCCCAATCTGTGTATCCGCTGCGGCGCCTGTATCCGTGCCTGCGGCAGGGATGCACTCTCTATGGGGACGGAAGGGATCGTGAAGGATTCCGGCAGATGCAGACATGAATTGTTGTGCGCAGAAGCATGTCCGGCCGGCGCAATGAAACGGTCCGGTAAAACAATGACAGCCGAAGCCGTTTATAGGGAGGCTGCAAAGAATAAAAATTTCTATCGGAATTCCAACGGCGGAGTGACGGCCAGCGGCGGTGAACCACTGATGCAATGGAAATTCGTGAAGGAAATATTCAGATTATGCCGGACCGATGGCATCCATACTGCGCTTGATACCTGCGGTTTTGCAAAGACTTCGCATTTGCAGGAAGTGCTTGCCTACACAGATCTCGTAATGTATGACCTGAAAGCGATGGATTCATCTCTACATAAAAAATTCACCGGCGTACCCAATGAAAAAATACTGGAAAACCTGAAGGTGGTAGCGGAGTCAGGTGTTCCCTATTTGATCCGGATTCCTCTGATTCCACACTATAATGCGACCTTAGCAAATATCACCGCTACGGGTGAATTCCTGAGAGGGCTGCGCAAACCGGTCCATATAGAATTATTGCCATATCACAATATGGCAAAGGCCAAATACGACTGGATAAAAGGATTTTATGATCTGAATGATCTGGAATGTTTGACGGATGAAGAAATCTCTCAATTTGGAACATTATTAGAACATATGGGATTCCCGGTACAAATCGGCGGATAAAGGAGGCCATATAAAATGATTGATATGACAGTAAAAAAAAGGCCCAGAGTGCGGGAAATATATGACAGGCTGCTGGATACAATCCCGACCGTTGATATGGATCGCGCACGAATTGTAACAGATTATTACAAAACCCATGAAAGTGAGCCGGTCGTTATGAAAAGAGGCGGCTCCATGGCGGAAGTATTTAAAAAACTGCCTGCAGTCGTAAGGCCCAACGAATTGATCGTTGGTGCAGAGGGGCGGTTACAGGGGTCGGTTCAGGTTTACCCGGAATATAATACCTTTATTCTGAAGGACGAAATCAATGATCTATCAGAACGATTGAAATACAGTAAATACACGATGGATGAGACGGATAAGAAAGAGTTTCTGGAAGTAATCGAGCCTTACTGGAAAGGCCGTACCATGAATGAACACATTTTTTCGCTCATCCCTATAGAGTCCCAGAAAGCTGCAAATGAGCTGATGTTCACGTATTCCAGCGGAACAATGTTCAATGCGGCGCACACACAACCGAATTATTATGAGGTTATGAGAAGGGGAACGAAGGGGCTTGTACAGGATATTGACAAAAAAATAGACCTGCTGAATCTGGCGGATGCAGAAGACCAGAAAAAATATTTCTGGTATAAAGCGGCAAAAGCGGAGCTGGAAGCTCTGCCTGTCTGGGCCGGGAATTATGCGGATGAAGCAGAGCGCCAGGCAAAGGAGGAGACCGATCAGAAGAGAAAGAAGGAACTGATGGAGATCGCGAGAATCTGCCGAAAAGTACCCGCAGAACCGGCGGAAACTTTCCATGAGGCGCTGCAGGCAGTTTGGTTCTGCCATGTCGCGGTACGTCTGGAAACCTGCGGTATCTCCATTTCAATGGGACGTTTTGATATGGAGCTGGCGCCTTATCTGGAAAAGGACATTGCAGCCGGAAGGCTGACGTGGGATCAGGCGGAAGAGCTGATGGAGTGCATGTGGTTAAAATTCAATGAAAGTAATATCATGCTTCCGGATGCGAAAGAACCGTTCATGTCCCGCCAGGCTTTGACCATCGGAGGGGTAGATGACGAGGGCAGGGATGTAACCAGCGATATGAGTTATCTGATTATAAAGACCCATGAATCCATTCACCTCCACCAGCCTTCCATCTGTATGCGGGTTCACGCAAAGACACCTTACGAACTCCTGAAGGAAGCTTTGAGGGTGAACCGGATGGGCGGCGGCATTCCTTCCTTCTTTAATGATAAGATCCATATCCCGGCATTGATGAACCGGGGGGCAAGCCTTAAGGATGCGCGGAATTATGGAATAGTAGGCTGCGTGGAGCCGGCTCCGGCCTATAGATCCTGGGCGAGCTGCTCTGCCGGAAAATTCAATCTTCCAAAATGCTTTATGCTGTCTCTCCACGACGGCGCAGACACCAAAACGGGCAGACAGATTGGTATAAAGGTTGGAAAAGCAGAGGACTTCCATTCGTTTGAAGAGGTGAAAAAGGCATATGCCGACACCGTGGCTCATTTTGCAAAACTGGAGATTACTGCAGAAAATGCCATTGAAATTGGGCAGGCCGATTGCTGTCCGGTACCTCTCATGTCTTCTCTTCACACAGGATGTATCGACAGCGGAACAGATGTGACGGCCGGAGGGGCAAAATATAACTGGGCGGCGCCTCAGACCACAGGGCAGGCTTCTGTGGGTGACGGGCTGGAAGCCATAAAGATAGCGGTATTCGATGAGAAAAAAATATCCATGGGGGAGCTGTTGGAGATTGTTGATTCGAATTATGCCGGGCACGAGGAATTCAGACAATATTTGCTGAACCTGCCGAAATACGGTAATGACATCGATGAGCCTGATTATCTGGTGCGCTTTGCGCTCAAAGCATTTACAGACCAGATGGGCCGCTATCGGAATGCGCGTGGGGGAATCTTCCATGCCGGCTCTTTTCCGGGCCCCAGTCATGTTACTTTTGGCAATGCTCTCGGAGCGACGCCGGACGGGCGCAGAGCGGGGGAGGCCTTCCCGGCGGGGCTGTCGCCGGTCAGCAACCGCAATACCGCGGCATTCACTTCTATCGTAAATTCCGCCAGCAAGCTGGACTATTACGGCGCCAGCAACGGAACGGTGATTACCGCATGGTTAAGCGATAATATGCTGAGTACGGATAGGGGTATCGATAATGTGGCTGCTGTGATCAAAACCTATTTTGAACGGGATGGTCAGGAGATACAGTTTAATGTGGTTTCAGCAGAAGAATTGAAGGAAGCCCAGGAGAATCCGGAAAAACATCGCGCTCTGGTGATTCGTGTTACAGGTTGGAGTTCATTTTTTGTTGGCCTGGATAAGAGCCTGCAGGATGAGCTGATAGAAAGAGAATTATTAAGAAAATAAAGGAGAATAAGTATGAAGAAACATTTTGAAAACAAAAAATTTGTCATGGCATCTGAACTCTCGGGGTATGGACTAAAGGAGATACTGAAAAAGTATTATAGCGGGAAGGGGTATGAGATTATCGATGTCGGAACTACCGACCCGGAAAACCCGGTAAGCTATTATGACGCGGGGGCGAAAGCGGCGGAAGCGGTTCGCGATGGGGCGGCGGAATTTGGAATCGTAATCTGCGGGACCGGTATGGGCGTATGTATGGCGGCAAACAGAATTCCCGGCATATACTGCTCGATTTGTGAATCGATCCACACGGCGAAGCTTGCCAGACAGATTAATAATGCCAATGTACTGGCACTGGGCGCTAATATAGTTGCGCCGGAACTGGCGAAGGCTATGGCGGATACGTTTATTGAGACGGATTTTCTGGAAGGTTTCCCCGCCAGTGAGCATGACGGCCTGGTGGAAGCAATCGAGCGTCTTGGGGAGATCGAAAGAACTGCATATACCAAATATTATGCATAATCGGAGAGGAAGAATGTTGTTGAGGGAAGTCTACAGACAAGTGACAGCGGACAAACTGGGACAGGAAACGGCGGATGCCATTCTGGAAGGCCTTGCTTATTGCGGCAAAGCATTTGAAGCGATTCGGGAAAACGCGCGTGTCGGTATGAGTGAAATAGAACTGAAAGAGTATATTGATAAAGCGATGACGATGCCTGAAGGCAGGGTGATAGATTATTCCTATGTATTTTCTTCAGGACCGAGAACCGCATTGCCCGATATCCTTCATGAATCTGAGAATAAACTGGAATACGGCCAACCGGTATTCCTGGATATATGGTTCCGATATAACGGACATTGGGTAGATGTTTGCCGGACCTTTTTCATGGGTACTGTAAGCGATACGGCCCGCAGAATGTACGATGCGACCCTGAATGTGATCAGTGAATTGGAAAAAGCGCTGAAACCCGGCATCACCGGAGCCGAACTGTTCGCGTTAGCGGATCAGACATACAGCAGCAGCGGATATGAGGGTTATCTTTGGGGCCATGTGGGCCATCGGATACATACGGACGCTGCGTGTATCGTTCCTGATTTTCGCAAGGATGGAAAGGAAACGGTAGAAGACGGCATGGTACTGGCGCTTGAACCGGGCATTCAGGAAAAGGGAGTGCTGGGGGTTCGGGTAGAAGATAATTATCTGATGACAGAAAAGGGTCTGCTTAATCTGTTCGATTATCCGAAAGATTTAGAATACTTTATCATCAAGTAAACGATTGGAGTGTGGTGCGGATATGTTTAAACAGTATATTAACGGGGAATTGGTTGAAGGACAGGGAAAAGAAATGAAGATCGTATCTCCGGCGACAGATGAAGTGATCGCGGTGATGAATGCAGCTTCCGTGGAACAGACGGAAGAGGCGCTTACGACATCGGCAGAAGCATTTAAAATCTGGTCCGGGATGAGCATCAATGAAAGAAACAGCTGGATCGCAAAGCTGACGGCGGCGTTTGAGGAGGAACATGACAAACTGACGGAGCTGCTCGCAACGGAAGTCGGTCTGACATGGACAGAAGCATATAATGAGGTGGGGTATCTTATTAAAGTAGTTAACTTCTTCGCGGAGGAGGCAAAACGCAAATATGGTCTCGTGCTGCCTGATTACAATGTAAAGCACGGTGATTGTTATCATGTGATCGATCATACCCCTGTGGGGGTGACGGTTGGACATATTCCCTGGAATCATCCGATTTCATTGGGGGGCGCCAAGATCGGACCGGCACTGGCTTCCGGCTGTACGCTGATATTGAAGCCCTCGAGCGCAACTCCGCTGGCGACGTTATATATCGGTGAAATCTGCCACAGGATCGGATTTCCCAAGGGCGTGCTGAATATTGTCGCCGGCCCTGCGGGCACGGTCGGAAAGACCTTAAATGAATCCAGGATTCCGCGGCTGATCGGACTGATTGGCTCCAGCAAGACAGGGTTTGAGGTTTCTGCTCAGAGTTCTACTTCTATCAAACATTTGTCCTTTGAACTGGGGGGCAATGCGCCCTGCATCATTATGCCGGATGCGGATCTGGAATCTGCTCTGAATTACATTGTGACGAGAAAAACCGCTGCATGCGGTCAGGGCTGTTCCAACATCAACAGAATCTTTGTACATGAGGATATTCATGACAAAGTAGTGGCAATGCTGAAGGAGCGGGTGGAAAAGGTTAAAGTCGGTTGGAATTTGGAGAAGGATTCGAACCAGATGGGACCCCTTGTAAGATCAGAACACAGGGAGTTTCTGCTGGGGGTATTCGACGATGCCAGGCAGAAAGGCGCCCGGATCGTCTGCGGAGGCGGTATTCCGGCGGATATGCCCCGGGGAAACTTTATCGAAGCAACTATTATTGACCACTGTACGGATGATATGCGTGTATTTTCTGAGGAAATGTTCGGACCGGTATTTACGATATTTACATTTAAGGATGTAGACGAAGTGATCCGGCGTTCTAACAAAACTACCTACGGATTGGCCGCTTATCTTTACTGCCATGATTCCAGGGTGATCGGCAAATGTTCAGACGAACTGGAATTTGGCATGATCTATGTCAATAATCCGACTTTCGGCGATGTGAATCTGCCGCATGTAGGAATCAAAGACAGCGGCTTGAGCTGCGATCAGTCAAAATGGTCATTGGATGAGTATTACTATTTTAAAAGAATATCAATTCGGCCTTAAGGGACCGGGGGCGATGGAAATCATGTAAATGACAAATTTCTTAGGGGGAAAAAACTATGGAAAAAGCAAAAACTTTAAAAAAAGCATTGTCATGGATGATCGTTGGAACTATGTTATTTGGTCTGGCCGGCTGCGGCAAAGCTGCATCTGAAAACGCAAACCAAACAGAAAAAAATCAGGAGCCGGCAGCGACTGCAGAGAACTCAGCCGGTACAGACGCCAAGGCTCTTCGCATCGCGTACTCCATGGACTCTCTTACGGAGGGGATGGTAGCGCAGATGGAAGGGGTAGACGAGGCAATCGCTGCGTTTAATAACAGCCAGAGCGGATATACGGCGTCCATCGATTACTTCAACGCGGCTTCTGATGTGGAGAAACAAATCAGCGATGTTGAGACGATCATTCAAAACGGTTACGACATTCTGATGTTCTCAAGCGTAGACACCAGCGGATCTCTTCCGGCTATGAAGGCGGCCTATGATGCGGGGCTGACGGTTGTCGACACCCGTAAAATGGACCAACTGGACAGCTGCAGTATTTCTCTTGATTTTTGTAATGAACCCCTTCAGGGAGAGTTTATGAGAAACTGGATGCAGGCTCTTCTGGATGACGGGAAAGCAGAAGCGCTGCATGTAGGGATTGTGTATGGCGCTGCGGCCCAGACTTATCAGCTGGAGCGGGGGGATTTTGTAAAACGCTGGGCAGAGGAAGATCCGGAACATATTATCGTTGAAGCGGATGCATACGGCGATTGGGATGCTGAAAAATCCCAGTCTATCATGGAAGACTGGATTCAGGCCCATCCGGAAATCAATATCGTAGTGACCGGCAATACGGCCGAAGCCCTTGGCGTAGCAAATGCGCTGATAGGTGCGCAGAAGAAAGAAACTACGTGGGTAGTATCTTTTGATATTACCAATGAAGCTCTGATCCGTATTCAAGACGGTACCCTGGATTGCGCCGTTGGATTCAGCCCGAAGGACAATGGCAGGTCTATGACGGAGATGGGACTTAAGGTATTCATGGGTGAGTATGAAGGTGAGAAGGAATACAAGGATGATCATGTACAGTATGTTGATGCGACAAACATTGAAGCATATCTGGCAGAGAACCCCATCGAAAAGTAGCCAAAGCAGGTAAAAAATATGGATAATGAGTTATTACTTAAAATGACGGATATTCAAAAGTCCTTCAATCATGTTCGGGCCGTGCGAAACGGCCAGCTCGAAATATATAAGGGTGAGATACACGGGCTGATTGGAGAGAACGGTGCAGGAAAATCTACCTTGATGAAGATTTTACTCGGTGTCCATCAGAAAGATTCCGGCACGATTCTTTTCCGGGGAAAAGAAATAGCGTATAAAAGTCCGGAAGAGGCTCTGAATAACGGAATTACCATGATCCACCAGGAGATCAATCTGGTCCCGCAGATGAGCGTTATGGAAAATATCTGGCTGGGGCAGGAATACTTATTTAAGAGGGCAGGGATTTTAAACCGGGGTAAAATGCGAAAGCGTACGGCAGAGCTTATGAATCGTCTGGGAATAGAAATTAATCCTGATTCCGTAGTATCCTCTCTTAGCATTGCCCAGATGCAGCTGATCGAGCTGGTTCGGGCGCTTTCCAGAGATGCGACATTGATTATTATGGATGAACCCACATCCTCTCTGGCCCAAAAAGAGATTGCCCTTCTGGTAAAAATTGTCAGGATGCTGTCCGCAGAAGGGGTTTCTATCATTTTTATATCGCATAAATTAGATGAGATTTTAAACGTCTGTGATTCTGTCACTACCATGAAAAATGGTGAGTTCATGGGCAGAAACGCCACCTGCGATATCAATGAGCAGACCTTGCTGAAGTTAATTGTCGGCCGCGAGAATGTCAGCGGTTTTCATAGGGAAGGAATACACGCAACCGATCAGGTCGTTTTGGAAGTGAGGGATTTTTGCAGCGCCGGTGTTTTTGAAGACGTGAATTTCTGCGTACACGCCGGGGAAATCCTGGGGGTGGCAGGCCTGGTCGGCGCCGGCCGGACGGAAATTATGAGAGCTGTCTTTGGGGCGGATAAACACGATTCCGGTGAAATACTTCTGGAAGGGCAGGAACTGAAGATCAGAAATCCCATGGACGCCATCCAAAAAGGGATCTGCATGCTGCAGGAAGACCGGCTTCGCCTGGGAACGGTATACTCTATGAGTGTCTTACAGAATGCCTCCCTTGCGACCCTGGATCAGTTTTGCTCGGCAACGGTTGTGAATAAGAAGAAAGAACGTTCCGCTTTCCATGAAATTATGGAGGATATTCTGCTGAAGTTTCATTCTGAAAATGAATCCATTAAGAATTTAAGCGGAGGCAATCAGCAGAAGGTTCTATTGGGAAGATGGCTGATGGCGCATCCCAAAGTATTGATTCTGGATGAGCCGACCAGAGGTATTGATATAGGGGCAAAATATGAGATTTATCGTCTGATTGAAAAACTGGCGGAACGCGGCATTGCGATCATCATGATTTCCTCAGAGCTTCCCGAGGTATTGTCGCTGAGCGACCGGGTCATGGTTGTCAGAAACGGGAGAATCGCTGCGAAACTGAATCGGGGAGAAGTTATGCAGGAAACAGTCATGGCTCATGCTTTTGGGATTAATAAGGAGGAGTAAGCGATGGCATCACATACGAATAAAAAATTACAGCCAGAGGCAGCAAAACATCTGAGGGAAATCCTGGTCAATAATAAGGTATTTGCGGTAGCATTGCTTTTGATCGTCATTATGTCCTTTCTGTCGGAACGGTTTTTGACAACTACGAATGTGTTTAATATTCTCCGGCAGATCTGTATAACAGGGATTGTTGCATCGGGATTTTCACTCATTATTGCAGCGGGGGAGATCGATCTTTCCGTCGGATCAATCGTGGCATTTGTCGGAATCGTTACGTCTTATCTGATGGTAACCGTGAAGATGCCTATGGTTATCGCCATACTGGCGGGGCTGTTGGTGGGCATGCTCTGCGGTATGCTGAACGCGGTGATTATATCGGCATTGGATCTGCCGCCGTTTATTGTGACATTGGCAACTCAATCTCTGTTCCGGGGCGTTGTGTACATTTGGACCAATATGGTTTCTATTATTGGGCTTCCGCAGGAATTCGTCAATATCGGCCAGGGGTATTTGGGAGTTATTCCCATCCCGGTTATTATCATGGTGGCAACATTCCTGATTGTCTGGTTCGCAACCGTAAAAACATCGTTTGGCAGACACGTAATCGCTATGGGAGGCAATAAGGAAGCGGCCTATCTGTGCGGAGTAAGGATATCGCGCGTTCGCCTTGGAATATATGGAATGGTAGGCTTATGCTGCGCGGTTGCTGCGATCGTCCTTACCGGGCGTACCGCATCCGCTCAGGTAAGCGCCGGTAATGGGATGGAAATGGATTGTATCACAGCCGTAGTTATAGGGGGCACCCCATTCACCGGAGGCAAGGTAAATATTGTCGGGACATTCATCGGCGCATTTATTGTGGGAATTATCAATAACGGTCTGAACCTGCTTGCGGTGGACTCCAATTTCCAGATCATTGCCAAAGGGCTGATGATTCTGATCGCGCTGATCATAGACCGGCTGTCAACCAACTTTCTGAACAAAAAGCGGAGAAAAGAATGAGTGCAGTTTTAACATTCGACATGGGCGCCACAAATTGCAAGGCTGTGATGGCGCGTTTCGATGGCGCCCATATGACATTACATGACGTTTACAGATTTCCGAACAGACCAATCTGGGCAGGCGGCCGCTATTTCTGGGATTTTGATGCGCTGCTGCGGGGCGTAAAGTATGCTCTGACCCGTGCTTATGAGGCGGACAATAGACTGGTAAGCTATGCGTTTGATACCTGGGGATGCTGTTTCGGCTTCCTGGATCAGAACGGCCGTTTGCTGGACCGCCCGGCGCATTATATGGATCCCTTTTTTAAAGGCAGCTTGAAACTCGTAAGCCGGTATGTTAAGCCATATCAATTGTTTCAATTAAATGGAAGCGAACACACGGACAATGCGACGGTAAGCCAGCTGGCTGCGTATAAGGAGCTAATGCCGGAGCTGTTCGGACAGGCGGCGGCCATTCTTCCCACACCGAATCTGTTCCAGTATTTTCTGACCGGTGAAAAAGCATTGGATGAAACACTGGCGGCAATCGGCGGTCTGATGGATCAGGACACCCGAAGATTAAATGAACAAGTTCTCGGACTGCTGGGATTTAAAAAGGAACTGTTCCCTGCTCTGGGAAGGAGCGGGACGGTGCTTGGAAATATCTCGAACGCAGTTGCGAAGGAGCTGGGAATACCGCGATTGCAGGCGGATATGGCTGCCGGACACGATACGGCGGGGGCGGCTTTTGCAATTCTTGGGAAAGACACGGAAGCTGCCTACTTAAGCTGCGGCACATGGTCTTTGATGGGTATCCATACTCCGAACGTGAATGTGTCTGAATACGCATTTGTAAATGCATATTGTAACGAGCTGGATATTGGCGGCGGTAACAGGATTAACAGAGGCGTCTGCGGACTGTTTGTATACCAGCAGTGTCTGAATGAATGGAAGGATGCGGGAGAAGCCTTAGATTATGACGCTTTGAACCGGATGGTTCAGGAAAGCAGACCGTTTATGGCGTATCTTGATCTGGAAGACGGATATTTTTTTGGAGCCGGGAACATGGAACGCAGAATTCTGGATTATCTGCAGAAAACAGGGCAGCCATTGCCGGACAGCCATGGCCAGATGATGCGTATCGTATTGGAGAGCCTGGCAATGAAACACAGGGAACTATTCCTTGGTTTGGAAAAGCTGAAAGGAACATCTATTGAAACTGTGCGTGCGGCCGGCGGCGGAACGAAGAATCATTTTCTCATGCAGGCGACAGCCAATGCTATAGGAAAGCCGGTGCTGCTGTGCAGTTCGGACTGCTCTGCGATTGGAAATGCAGCCGCGCAGCTGGTGGCGAACGAAGAGCTGCACGGCTGGGATGATGCAAGGAACCTGATCGAGGATTCTTTCCCGGCAGAGGTCCTATTACCTGATGATACAGCAATTTGGCAGGAGGAGTATCAGCGTTATCTGCAGGTGGTAAACGCTGAAAAAAGAATATATGAAGAATAGACAGCAAGCAGAAATAGTCGCATCTTATATGCGAAGAACATATGCCCAGGGAATGACAACCAGCAGTGGAGGAAACATCACTTTGCGTGATGAGGATGGAGACCAATGGGTAACTCCCTCGGCAATTGACAAGGCAACGGTCAGTCAGGATCTGATCCTGAAAGTAGATGCGCAAGGAAAGATAGAGGGGAAAAAGCCAATTTCCTCAGAATATCCGTTCCATCGCCGCGTACTGGAAACAAGACCGGATCTGAACGCAGTATATCATGCGCATCCAAAGGCAATTGTGGGGTTTAGCTTTGCCCAGATAGCGCCCGATATGAAGGTTATTCCAAAGTACAGCGATTATGTAGGCAGAATCAACGTGGCGGAATATGCCTGTCCTGGTACGGAGGATCTGGCCGGCAATATCGCAAAAGAATTCGCAGACGGCTGTGATGCTGCGATTCTGTCAAACCATGGTATTGTTACCGGGGCCGGATCTGTGGAGGAAGCATTTGTTAAGACAGAGCTGATCGAGAGAACTGCCCGTATGGAAATTCTGGCTAAAAG
The DNA here is from genome assembly GCF_019042275.1 of Diplocloster agilis. GTDB lineage: Bacteria > Bacillota > Clostridia > Lachnospirales > Lachnospiraceae > Diplocloster > Diplocloster agilis. The sequence continues at coordinate 127,917 of NZ_JAHQCW010000004.1, read as the reverse complement.
CAATGGGCTGGAATGGATATATCCGGATCATCCCGATGCCTACAAAAATGCAGCTCAACAGGTTCATTTGATGGAAGAATATGAACCGGAGAAGCCTTCGGAAAAAGAGCTGGAAGCGAGAACATTGATCTGTAAATGGGCAAACAGGGCGTATAAAAAGAATCTTTGCGGCACGCTGGATGGTTCCTTTGCAATGCGCGTGACAAAGAACAGTTTTGTGATTACCCCCGCGAATGTGGACCGTATGAATATGCAGCCAGATGACTGTGTCTTGATACGGGCAGGAAAAAGGGAAAAAGGGAAGACCCCGGACGATTCGGCCATCCTTTTCCAGACGATTTTCGATACGCATGCCGACTTGAATTATGCACTTATGGCATCCCCGGTCAGCATTATGGTTTTTGCAATTACCGACCGGGACTTCCCGGTAAAAGTAATACCGGAAAGTTACCAGATGCTGAGAGAATTACCAAAGATGGAATTTGGCACATGGCAGAACGATCCCCGGAAAGTTGCCGGTCAGGTGAGAGAGAACAGACCGGTTGTACTGTTTCGAAATGACTGTCTGCTGAGTGTCGGGCGCAGTGAATTTAAGAGCTTTGACCGGTTGGAAGTGGCTGATTACACAGCCCAGTCTATTTTCGATTCTGAGATGATAGGAGCGCTTGTACCGTTGTCTAAACAGGCAATTAAGGATATCGAGGATAAATTTTTTAAAGGAGAAGTGTGATATGCAGAGAATTCTGAACGATCCTGATCGTGTCGTGGATGAAATGCTGAATGGTTTTGTTGCATGTCATTCCGATATTATAAAAAGGGTCATAACAAGTGAAGAGAATGTCCGCGGAATCATAGCGGCAGTGGATGCTCCAAGAAAGGGAAAAGTAGGTGTTGTGACCGGAGGCGGATCGGGCCATAAGCCCGCATTCATCGGATATGTTGGAAAGAATCTGTGTGACGCGGCTGCGGTTGGCGAAATCTGTTCTTCGCCTACTGCGCTCGCTTTTCTCGAAGCGTTCCGTGCGGCAGACGGCGGCGGGGGAGTAGCGTGTCTGTATGGAAACTATTCCGGCGACAATATGAATGTCAAAATGGCGGTTAAAATGGCTAAGAGAGAAGGCATTGCCGTAAAAACCGTTGTCGCCAATGACGACGTAGCAAGCGCTCCCGCAGACCAAAGAGAAAAACGCCGCGGAGTCGCCGGTGAAATCCTTATGTGGAAGTGCGGGGGCGCAAAAGCTGCGCAGGGATATGGTTTGGATGAGGTGGTTGCCGCCGCCCAAAAAGCGATCGACCATACAAGAAGTGTGGGCGTGGGACTGACCCCATGTACACTTCCGGCAGTGGGCCATCCGAATTTTCAGATTGCGGACGGCACGATGGAGCTTGGGATCGGACATCACGGGGAACCGGGCATTGAAGTGTGTAAACTGGGTACCGCAAAAGAAATTGCAGAGCGTATGGTCGATATTGTACTGCCGGATTATCCTTTTACGGCGGGGGATGACGTGGTTGTACTGGTCTCAGGCCTTGGAGCAACACCGCTAATGGAACAGTACATATTCTACGATGAAGTTCGTAAACTCTTAGGTGAGAAACAAATCCATATCCATAGGAGTTATGTGGGCAATTATTTTACATCGCTTGACATGATGGGGATCACTTTGACGGTAATGAAACTGGACGAGGAACTTCGTGAGCTGGTTGATATGGATTGTTATTCGATGGGCTTAAAACAGGTTGGTGAATAATATGAGTACATTTAAGAATGCAGATGGAAGAGGAATCCTGCTTGAAATGATACGGGCGATCCAGACGAATAAAGAATACCTGGGCGAGATTGACGGATTGATCGGTGACGGAGATCATGGAATGAACATGAATAAAGGTTTTACCCTGTATGAAGAATATCTGGGTACGGGGAATACCAGTTTTACGGATGGCTTGGATCAGCTGGGAATGGTGCTTTTTAATAAAATAGGCGGTTCCATGGGTCCGATTTACGGAACCATCCTGACAAGTATGGCGGAAATTGGGGAAGATGCGGAGAATATCGATCTGCCGCTTTTCACAGAGATGTTAAAGAAAGGCTTGGAAGGACTCTACGAAATTGTGGAAGCCAGACCCGGGGATAAAACTTTGGTAGATACCCTGTACCCTGCAATTCAAGCGCTTGATAAAGCGCGGGAGATGGGAAAATCATTCCGGGACGCTTTGGCCGATATGAAGGAAGCAGCGCGGGCGGGAAGGGACAGTACGAAAGATATGGCCGCCAAATATGGCCGCTCGTCGAGGCTTGGAGAACGGTCCAGAGGGGTTCTGGACGCAGGAGCGGCTTCCTGCTTTATCATTTTGAACGCTATGGCGGATGGAATCATACAGGTACTTCAATAGGAATTAGGTACTTCAATAGGAATTGCGAAAGAGGGGGTAAAAATGATTTGTGAAACAATCAGTAACGGATATATCACTTTAAGCGCTACGCAGCAGGGGGCGGAAGTGATTAGTATTGAACAGGATGGAAGAGAGTATTTGTGGCAGAAAACCGCTCCACAGTGGCAGGAACAGGCGCCTATTCTGTTCCCTATCGTAGGCGGGCTTGAAGATGGATTTTATGAGTACGATGGAAAACGCTATGATATGAATACGCACGGTTTTGCCAGGGACATGAAATTTGAAATAGAGGAAAAGACATATACCAGACTCAGCTATGTTCTGAAATATAATGAGGAGACGCTGAAAGTATATCCGTTTCGGTTCGAATTTTACGTGATTTATGAACTGGTTGGCCACACGCTGAAAGTCACCTTTGTGATAAAGAATAAGGGAGAAAACAGACTTGCCGCCGCCGTGGGACATCATCCGGGTTACCGGTGCCCTTTCCTTAACGGAGAAAAGATGGAAGACTATTATCTTGAATTTGAATGCAGCGAGACAATTTCCCGTGTGCTTCGGAAGAACGGATTTGGCATCCGAAAACTACAGGACTACATAATCGATACAAATATTCTGCCGCTCAGTCATGACATGTTCAAAGAAGCAGTCATTTTGAAAGCAAACGGTAAATCCAACTGGGTGAAATTAAAGAGCGATCATAATAATTATGAAATTAAAGTTGACTTTTCGGAATATCCGTACTTGTGTCTGTGGTCCAGCGCTGAGCCGGCGCCTTTTATCTGCATCGAACCCTGGAATGGACTGCCTTCTAATGTAAATGAAGACAAGGACATCATGAAAAAGGAACATATGGTTTATGTGGAGCCGGGAGATCGTTATACGATTTCATACTCGGTTGATTTTAGATAGATCCGGGCCAAGTATGGCAGGAAAAAGTGAAAATGGCTTTGGACGTTTTGAACGATGTTGAACGAGAGATTTGAAATAGAACGGAGGAAGGTATCATGAGAATCGCAATCGGATGTGATCCCAATGCGCGGACAGCAAAAGAAGAGCTGATGAAATTTATCAAAAGCAAAGGCCTGGGGGAGCTGATAGATTTTGGCAGTGAGGATACGGTGTATGCAAATGTTGCGATTAAGGTTGCTGAGGCAGTGGCATCGGGCGAGTGTGACAGAGGCATTCTGATCTGTGGAACGGGTATCGGCGTATGTCTGGCGGCTAATAAGGTAAAGGGGGCTTATGCAGCGCTGCTATCTGATATTTACTCCGCGAAGAGGGCGCGCCTGAGCAATAATGCCAATATTGCCTGTATGGGCGCCTTCACCATTGGAAGCAAGCTACGTGAGGAACTGGCAGAAGCCTTCCTGACCAACGAGTTCGTTCCGGGCTGCCCTTCCGAACCTAAAGTGAACGCTTATATGAACTACGATAAGACCAGATGATGTTTGTGGAGGAAAGGAAAAATTTACTTTGCAAGCGGGCGCAGATCCTTTACGCTTGCTCTCTCAACAATATGCATTCCGATCTGAGTGTGAATATGAGGATAGGCGCTCGTCAGATTCATCTTCAATACGGAGATCATCAAATCGACAACACAATCAATTGGCATACGAAACGTAGTTAGGGGAGGAAGGGAAATAGAACTTACAGCGATATCATCTACACCAATAATAGACACATCATCCGGAATCCTTAACCCAGCCTCATGTAACGCCTGCATTGCACCGAGGGCAATGATATCGTTACCGGCAAATACGGCTTTCGGGATGTGATTTCCCTCGCCGATATATTTTTTCATATCTCTGTATGCGCCGTCAATCGTTGGCGTGAGCTTGATAAATGGCTGAAATTCCAGATTATAAAATTTTAGTGCTTCCAGGAATCCCTTTTTTCGTTCTGACATGGAATAATCAGGCGAAGAACTTGTGATAAAGCCCACATCTCTATGGTTTCGTTCATACAAATAAGTAATTGCGTTAAAAGCCACATTCGCGTTATCGATGGAAAAGTTGTTGATATCCTTGAAAGCAGATCCATTGTCGAAAATCACCATGGGAATACCCTGTAGTTTGAGCGGCGTTAGTATGGTTAGGCATTCGTGGGCAAATTCATGTCCGATGAGAAATAACCCATCGGTAGGATTGTTTAGTATTTCAGTAAAGGTATCGTATACATTATCCTCATTACAGCTGGTGATGATCGTGGTAAACTTTTGCTTATGGCATTCATCGGCTAGAGCATCCATCAATGCACTGAAGAAATCTTCAAATAATTCACGCTCTCCGTTCCGCTGCGCCCGATATTTGATGATACGCAACTTAGCAACCGAACTTTCCTTCCGCGGCTTTAAAGTATAATTATATTGCTTTAAAAGAGAAAGAATTTTCTCTCGTGTCTCATCGCTGACTCCGGGCCGGTCGTTTAATACAACTGAAATAGCGGAGGGAGATACGCCTGCCAGTTTAGCAAGCTCTCTTACTGTAATCTTCCCCATACGGACCACCTCCTGGAAATTTTTATCATGAGATGATTATATCATAAATAATTAAAAAATCAATGAAAATGTTTACTATACAAAAAAATGTTTAGTATACAAATACATTGAGGGGTTTCCCCGGGGGCTTCGTATGCCCGCGGCTTAGGGGTTGGAACCGCGGGCGGCTAGCGCTGGAATACACTAAGTGAAATCGGAAAGCCGGTATAATTTTAAAGCATTTCCCATTAAGATCTGATGAATCAGAAGATCCGAGCGCGTAAAGTCCAAATATCCACTGATGATTTTTTCGTGTAATACTTCGCTTAGTATTTCAGCCAAAGCAATACAGGCACCATAGCTTTCCTCCGGCGTACTTGTGTCGCAACCCCATAATATGTGGTCTGCAGGGGCTATTTCAATTAATTCATGTAATGTACTTTTAGCTTTGGTGGGAGATAAAAGCGGCATCCAGCAGATATCGGCATATACATTGCGGTAATTATGAAGCAGTGCCGGAATATCTCCTGTCCATGGATAGCTGCCATGAAAAAGTACAAAGTTGGTTGCAGGATGCCTTTGTATTAATGAGAGGAGCTCTAGCGCGCGGGTATCTTTCAGACATCCCAGACCAGTATGCCATTGGAGTGGGACATCTAATTGTGCGGCCAGTCTGCAGGCCTGATTTATCATATAGTCTTGAAACGCTTTTACATCCTTTTCTGTATAGTTTTTATTGTCAAACACTTTGGATGCTTCATCAAACGTAGGATTATCCACGATCAGGGGACGGTCGTAAGCAACTGCGCATTTGAGAGCAACACATCCGGAAGCGATTTGATTACGTATCAGATCTTTAAAGAATTCTATGTATTCATGTAAACATGCAAATACTTTGTTGTGCAGAGTCCATGTATTGTGATGATCATGATTTGTAATATTTTTATCATATGCAAAAAGATAAGGATCAATTCTAAAAACGGGAGTGTATAACTGCCGTTTCTGATTATCAGAACCGGGGAGCCAGTAGGCGTCCAGGAGAGAAGTCTTATAGCGGCAACATTTTTTCAGGATTGATTCCTGCATACCCGGGACATTTCCTTCTCTTCTAATTATTGAATCGTAGAGCTCCCAATTTTCTGCTGTTAAAGGGTCATTGATTTTATAAATATCTTGAATCGCACGCATTAGATAAACAAAATATGACCGGCTTCCCTCATTCAGGATATAGAAGGAACGTTCTTCCTGTGTAGACAGTAAAGGCAGCCGGTGCCATGATAAGTAAGAACGCTCTATCAGAAACCGCAGACTTATTTCCTCGCTGACACTTTTAGGTTTAAAGTGTGAATGAGTATTGATCTTTTCTGCGGTGATAATTTTATTAAAGAGTAATTCATTTATCATATTTTTACCTTCTCTCTAATGAAACTAAGTATTTTAGCCCTTAACAGCACCAGTTAAAGCTCCTTTATTAAAATGTTTTGCAACAAAGGGATATACCACCATAAGCGGTACGCTGGATACAACGATAAGGGAATATTTCAGCAAGTCGGCTAACCCTTGCCTTGCCGCCAGCGCGGAAGGATCCATATTTTCGGTAGAATTTAGGATTAAAATTTCTCTTAGGAAAATCTGAAGCGGAAATTTGGATTCGTCGGTCAGGTATAGAAAAGCTTCGAAATAAGAATTCCAATGTACAACCGCATAATAGAGCGCTAATACGGCCAGAATCGATTTGGACAGCGGAAGCACAACGCCGGTTATAAAGCGAAAATAATTACATCCGTCTAACTGGCTGGCTTCGTATAATTCTTCCGGCACATTGTTTTCAAAGAAGTTTTTCGCTATTGTAAAATTAAAAATATTGATGGCAGTCGGCAGAAACATTACCCATCTGGTATTAATTAAAGATAAATTGCTGTTGAGCAGATAGGAGGGAATCAATCCGCCGCTGAAAATCATGGTAAAGGTAAATAAAAATGTGATCACTTTTCTGCCTTTCAAATCTTTTCTGGAAAGCGGATAGGCAGCCAGAACTGTCATAATCAGATTCACGCTGGTACCTGCTAATGTATAAAAAATTGTATTTGCATATCCGGTTAGTATCCCGTCATGTTGAAAGACAGCCTTATACCCTTCCAGTGAGAAATCCACGGGGAATAAAACTACTTTTCCGGTGGAAACTGCGTTAGGCGAACTAAACGAAGAGCTTATGATATAAATAATAGGATAGAGCACCACGATGAGTGCAATCAACAAAAATAAATCGTTAATGAAATAAAATATCTTATCTCTGCTGGAGACGTTAATTTTTTTCGCCTTCATTATATGAAATCCCCCTTTGTTAAAATAGACTTGTGTCGCTGAGCTTTTTGGAAATTTTGTTTACTGTTAGTATCAAAATCAGGTTAATTACGGAATTAAATAATCCAATCGCCGTAGCCATTGAGAAATCTGTAACAGCCGTGGCAAATCCTACATTATAAGTGAAGGTAGATATAATTTCCGAGGTGTCTTTGTTTAATTGGTTTTGAAGAAGAAAAGCTTTTTCAAAACCTATGTTCATGATCTGACCCGCATTTAATATTAACATGATCGACGCGGTTGGCAGTATGCAGCGAAAGTCTATATACCGGACTCTCTGGAATCTCGTAGCCCCATCGATCATGGCAGCCTCGTGCAGAGATTCATCGACGCCGGAAAGGGCGGCCAGATAAACTATGGTTCCCCAACCACAGGACTGCCATATACCGGACCATACATAGATATGAGGAAACATATTGGGATCAGCCATAAAATCTTTCGGGGTTCCCCCAAAAAAACGGATCATTTCATTAATAATACCCATTCTCGGTGACAGAAATTGGATTACGATACTGCACAATACCACCACTGAGATAAAGTAAGGCATATAAGTAAGTGTCTGGACGGTTTTACCAAACTTTTTTTTCCGGGTAGAGTTAAGAGCCAGAGCCAGAATAATGGGAAATGGAAAGCTGGCGATAAGCTGGTAAAAACTGACGGTGAGTGTGTTTCGGATTACTTTGCCAAACATGTAGTTATGAAAAAATTTGTCAAAGTTGGCGAAGCCAACCCAGTCGCTTCCCAGTATACCTTTGCTGATCTCATAATCCTTAAAGGCGATTAGTAATCCATACATCGGCCCGTATTTAAATAGAAGCAGCCAGGCAACGGGCAGCAAAAGCAGAATATAGAGTTGGTAATTTCTTTTGAAATTTTTCTTAAATGGTTCTTTGACTCTTTTTAAAGGTAATGTCTTAGTCTTATTAATCATGCTGATCGCTCTCCTTCTTTTGATGATTTTATGGTAGCATTCATACATACCGGAGGATAGTTTATATTTAATGCCAATGATGGAATTTGATCTTCAACAGGTTGAATTTTCATAACTTCTGTCTGATTTAGGGGATATCACTTTGACAGTCCGTGATCTGAAAATTTATACTTAAGATGTTCAACCGCGGGAACAATGTAACTACTTACGGAACATGAATGACAAAAGGAGAGGGTCAAATGTTGTTAAAAAAATCAATATCCCTGCTGGTGGCAGGTGTTGTGACGCTATCGCTTATAACGGGGTGTGGCACAAAAAACGAGGAAGTCAGTGAACAGAAAGAGGGAACGGCGCAGACAGAGGCGGTTTCTGTGTCGGAACAGGGAGTTTTGCCTATTGTAGATGAACCGATTGAATTGACGGTAATGGTTGCTCAGAATCCTGCAGTGACTGATTATGTAGATAATAAACTTACCAAATATATGGAAGAAAAGACAAACATAAAGATTAACTGGGAAGTCATACCGTCCAATGATATTGGACAGAAAATCAGTCTGCTGCTGGCAAGCGGAAAAGATCTTCCGGACATTTTTTTTGGGTGTATCACGAATGATATGATTACTCAGTACAGCAGTCAGAACGTATTTCTGCCTATGAATCCTTATCTGGATACACAGCTTGGAAATTTTAAAAATTCTCTTTCCAGGCTGAGCTATGCAGAGGATCTTTTGACCGCACCGGACGGGAATATATATGGTTTTCCAACTTTATCTGATTTCCTGCACAGTAAAGTTTCCAATAAAATGTGGGTCAATACCCAATGGCTGGAAGCTGTAGGCCGGGAGGTGCCGACTACCACAGACGAATTCAGGGATATGCTTATTGATTTCAAGGAAAAGGATCCCAATGGTAATCAGCAGGCCGACGAAATTCCTCTGGTTGGATGTATTAATGATTACAACGGAGGAGATGGATGGAACACAGATCCGGAAACGTTTTTGATCAATTCATTTATCCAGTATAATCCGGTATCTCCATATAATATTGATGACGAAGGCAAAGTGATTGCATCTTTTGCCCAGCCTGAATTCCGTGAAGCTTTAAAATATATCAATGGCCTGGTTGATGAAGGACTGATCGATGCTACGAGTTACACCCAAGACAACTCTCAGTTAAAGCAATTGATCGAATCAGACACTGCGGTTGTGGGGGCTTTTCCGGTGGGAGCGATAGCTACCGTTACGATTATGGAGGGAGAAAGGTCGAAAGAATATGACTGCATCGCGCCTTTGACCGGACCGGAAGGAGTTCAACTGGCAGCTTACGGCCCTTATAATGATTTTAAAGGAAAGAATCTGGCCGTAGTAAGTTCCTCTTGTAAGAACCCCGAAGCTGCTTTTAAATGGCTGGATTATTTTTACAGTGAAGATATTTCACTCAGAGCAAGATACGGGGAGGAGAATGTCGATTGGGTCGCTCCGCCGGAGGGGACTCTCGGGCTGAATGGAGAAGAGGCGATAATCCGTCCGATCCTCAAATATGGTGAGCAGCAAAATTGCCACTATCAGAATATACTGTATGATATCAGCGACCTGGTTCCCCGGGTGGAACGCTCCGAGGATCCCAGAGAGTCAGAGCGCTATCTATATGAAAAAAGCATAGAGCTGTATATGCCTTATGTGCCTGAGATTAATAATACAATGCCCCCTTATCTTTACACGGAAGATGATGCGAAAGCGATGAGTACAGTAAACAGTGTACTGAATTCCTATATGAACGAAAGCAGGGTAAAGTTTATTACCGGGGTATTGGATATAGAAGATGATGCAACATGGGAAAACTATCTGTCGGAACTGGAAAAAATCGGTTTGCAGCAGGTAATAGATATTATGCAGGCACGGGTGGACAGCGCCAAATAACAATCTGATATAACCGCACGAGGGTAATTAACAGGAGCACTTTCAAGCGCGCCTGTGATTACCAGCGTGCGGCTTGTCGTCTTAGAGAATGAAAGTTTGATTTTATATATGGAAATTAGTCTATAGTGAAGCGGCTTGGAGGCGGGGTATGAAAAGGCAATTTATTGATCGTAAAATTTTTTTAAAGTTTTTGATGACTTATCTGATTCTGATTACTGTCTTCTTCGGTATTTTCGGCATGTTTTTTAGCAAAAATATTATGGAGGAGGAGAAAAAAGCATTCCAGGAGGCTGATGATACCATCACAAAACAGAAGCAATTTCTTGACGAGCAGATCCTTCAGACCTCGAATATTCTTTACTGGCTTTACAATAGTACGGAAATCAGCCGATTGGAGATTTTGGAAAAACCGTATACGCCAAATGATCTTATTGAAATGGAAAAATGCCGCAGGCAATTCGGGACGCTCACTCACAATCTGACTGCATTTCGGGAATTATCCATATATTTTAAGAATCTGGAATTATTTATAGGAACCAAAAGTGTCGGCGTCAATCCGGAAATTTACTATAATGCAAAGGATATTTCAGCATCGACAAAGTATCAGAAATGGAAAGAAAATATCCGGGAATTAAAGGACCCTGTGCTGATAGCGGATTCGGAAAACGGAAACGCTACCGGGGCCTTTACGCTAATTCAGAAGATTCCTGAAAGTATGATGAAGAATAATGCGTTTCTGATCTCGAAGATTGAAAAGGAAAAAATCTTTGAGTTATTGGAAACAGACCGTTATTATCCAGGCAGTTATGCCTATGTACTGGATCAGCATGGTGAGATTTTGGGCTATGCAGTTTCTGAGGAATTGGGCGGAAAAAAAGTAACAAAAGAGCAGATGACAGAATGGATTGCAAAAGATGACCGCCAGAATGGAAGTCATACATTTAGTACCCAGTCGGATTATCTGGGAATTACTTATTATTGGACCGTGATGGACTCAGTTTTGCTGAAGAATTCTTTGCATGTCAAACAGCTTCTTTTTCTTACGTATGGTATTTTGCTGACGGTTTTCATACTGACTGCATTTTTGTTTACCTATCGGTTGACCAGACCGATTAACCTGCTGGTTGAGCGTATCAGCAACCGAAAATCCAAAGGGGTTACCCGGGATGGCGACCAATATCAATTCCTGGAAGACGTATTTGACAACATGCTTGATGAGAATACGAAGCTGGTTCAGGAGAGGCAGGAATATCAGGATGCATTGATACGGAACTTTTTCGTGAAACTGCTGAACGGAATCTATATATCAGAAGTCGAGATATGCTCCGCCAAGGATCATGTTCCGTTTATATTTGCATCGGAATGCTATATAGTTGCTCTTTTGAGGCTGATGGAGTTCGACATTATAGAGAAGGAAGGGGAATGTAAAAGCGGAGTTCCCTTCTATAGTATGAACAAGGTTTGCGCTGTATTAGATGAGAATATGTATGCGTATAAGACGGACTTTGACAAGTTTGCAGTTATCTTTTGCATGAACACAGAGGAGTGCAGGGATATCGTAGAAGAGAAAATCCGGCAGATCCAGAAGATTATATTGGAGGAGGATCATCTGCAAACTCTGTGTACGGTAGGAAAATCTATGGATATTTGTGACAGGATTTATATTTCTTACCAAAATGCCCTCCATATTATGGAGAATGAAAGTATAGGGGAAATCCAGTGTGAGAGATCGATCGTATGGTATAAAGATGTTCAGGAAAAATATCAGAGTTATTATTATCCAATTGTTGAGGAACAGCGGATTATGAATTTTATTTCTGCGGGAAAGATTGAAGAGAGCAGAGAACTGATTCATCAGCTATTTGAAGAAAATTATGTGCAGCGGCACCTGGAAAAGAGGGAAAAGAAATATTTTATCCGGAGCTTATGTACTACATTTCTGCGTTTCAGCAGACAGGTTTCCTTACAGGAGAACTCCACGGATGAATACGTGGAACGGATGATAGAGCTGATCAATAATACCCAGTTTGATCAAGTGGACGAAATGATGTTTTTCCGGATTATAAACTACTATAGCATCCGCTTTAATAACCGAAAAAATGAAAAACAGGAACAGTTATGTCAAAGTATATTGCAGCGCATTGAAGAAAATTACCATAATCCGGAATTCAGTCTCCAGTTTCTTGCAGATGAGATGAAATTTACGGAGAATTATCTTTCCATCGTATTTAAGCAGGGAACCGGAGAGAATATTTCATTTTATATAGAAAAGATGAGGATGAAAGAGGCGGGGCATCTTTTGGTAAATACGGACATGCTGATCAAAGATATAGCGGACCAGGTGGGATACTATAATCTGAATACTTTTTACAAAGCATATAAACGTATCTACGGGGTGACCCCATCCCAGTACCGGAACCTTCATAAGAATTGATACTGAACTTATGAACCAATGTGTTTGAGCGGTAAGTGAGTGGAATATATAGAACGCAGGTGGAAATTAGCCGGATTTTGGATGATAATCATGGTTCTTACACTTTATCCACTAAATATAGACTTTTCATAGTTTTTTGAGCTTGCTATACTCCGTACTATCAAATGGACAGGAGGAAGGCAGATTGATTGTTAATCCAAGAGAATTAATGGAAGATGCGCAGCGCAACAATTATGCGGTTGCGGGTATAAACGCAACAACGCTGGAAGGGATTCAGGCGGTATTAAGTGCAGCGGAGGAATTAGGAGCGCCTGTTATACTAAGCCATGCGCAGGTGCATGAAAAGTATGCGCCAATTGACGTGTTTGGTCCGCTGCTGGCTGCTTTTGCAGAGAAGGCTAAGATTCCGGTGGTTTTGCATCTGGACCACGGAACCCAGTATTCTTATATTTTAAAAGCAATCCGCTATGGATTCAATTCCATCATGTATGATTGTGCACATCTTCCGCTGGAAGAAAATATTCAAAGGGTTAAGGCGTTTACAGAATCCGCACATGAGATCGGAATCAGTGTGGAGGCAGAGGTGGGAACAATGCCCAGCAATATAGTAGGGATGGGAGGCTGCACAGAGTACGGTAAAAAAATCGACCGCATAGAAGACTACTTTACGGATCCGGACATAGCGGGAAGATTCTGCCGTGAGACGAAGATAGACATGCTCACGGCATCCTTCGGAACCGTACACGGTTTCTACATAGAAAAACCGGTGCTGGACTTTGAAAGACTCAGGAAAATCAAAGAAGCTTCTGGGATCCCACTGGTTATGCACGGGACTACCGGTGTAGAGGAAGAACAGATAAAAAGGGCTGTAAAGGGAGGAGTAAGAAAATTTAACTACTTTACAGGAGTGGCAACTTCAGCGTCGCTGCCGATAGAAAATAAAATAAGAAACGCAGAAGGCCCCCTGTATTATCATGAGATTGCGCAGTGCGCCGCAGATGTGATGAAGGTTCAGGCAAAGCATATGATCGCTCTGTTGCAAAGTGTATAAAAAAGAATGGATAGATGAGGTGGAAGGATTGAAGAACAAAGGTGTACTGGCTTTTGACATTGGGGCCTCCTCCGGGCGTGCTGTGCTGGGGTTGTTTGATCAAGGCAGTATCAGGCTGAAAGAAATTCACAGATTCCAGAACACGCCGGTAGAAGTAAGAGGCGTTCTTTACTGGGATATTCTCAGCCTCTTTCATGAGATTAAGAATGGCATTCGGATGGCTCAGTCAGAAGGTACAATTGTAAGTCTTGGAATTGATACATGGGGACTGGACTTTGGGCTGCTGGATAAGCAGGGCAGACTTCTGGAAAACCCAATACATTACCGTGACAGCAGAACAGGAGGGATGAAAGAGGCTGGCGATGGATTGCTGGGGAATTCCGTCTCTTTGTATAAGACGACGGGAATCCAGTTTCTGGAGAACAATACGGTCTATCAGCTGCTGTCTCTCGTGCTGGAACGGCCGGATTTCCTGGAAAATGCAGAAACATTGTTGATGATTCCTGATCTTTTGGAATATATGCTGACGAATAACATACATGCGGAATACTCCGCAGCTATGACGACGCAATTGGTAAACACACATACGGGTATGTGGTCGGAAAGGATCTTGGACAAATTGGGGATCCCGGCCAGGCTTTTCCCGCCAATTATACCGTCCGGAAGTATAGCCGGAAAGTTGAGTCCAATGGTACAAAAAGAACTGGGTGTGGATGAAATTACAGTGATGGCGGTAGCTTCCCATGATTCTCAGAGCGCGGTTCTCGCAGTACCTGCCGGGGAAAAGGAATTTATTTTTATTAGTTGCGGGACCTGGTCTTTTATAGGTACAGAACTGGATGCTCCGGTTATCTCCCGGAAGGCGGAGCTATATAACATGACGAACGAGCGCGGATATAAGGAAAAGGTTACATTTGCGACCAATATTACGGGACTGTGGGTACTGCAGGAATGCCGAAGACAATGGGAAAAAGAAGGTTCTTGTTTCAGTTATGAACAATTGGAGGAAATGGGTACAAAAGCAGTGTCTGCCGGATGTTTTATAGATACAGATCACGAATGTTTCACCGGAGTGGGAGATATGCCGGAAAATGTGAGGGAATATTGTGCCCGGACTAATCAGTCCGTGCCCGGGACGCCTGGAGAATTTATCCGATGCATCTATGAAAGTTTGGCTATGAAGTACCGGCTGGCGATCGAACGTATTAGTGAATGTACCGGTAATCATTATTCGTGTATCTATGTGGTAGGAGGCGGTTCTAAGAGCGGCCTGTTATGCCAGCTGACGGCCGATATATGTAAAACGCGTGTCATATCGGGTCCGGCCGAGGCCACAGCCATGGGAAATGTATTGCTTCAGCTTATGGCGTCCAAAGAGATCAAAGATATAGAGGAAGGCAGGGCAATCATAAGAAATACTCAGGATGTAAGGATATTCGATCCGGATACGCTAAAGGATTGGGAACTGGAATATAAGAAATTTATCCAAACCATGCCGGCGTGAACTGGGAAAAGTAATAAACAGTAAGCAAAACAGGAAATTGGAAAAGAAAGGGGATTACTATGAACAAAAACAAAATCGTGTTGGGAGTGGCATCAACCAGAAGAGAAGTATTTTCACGGGAAGAAGCTATTCGTTATAAGAACCTGGTATTAGATAAATTAAAGGATTTTGATGTCAAAGTGATTGATATTGAGGATATCAACGAGGAGGGGCTGCTGTTCGAGGAAGCTCATGTGGAGGAGATCGTAAAAAAATTTGTTCAGGCTGGTGTGGATGGCGTGTTTTTCCCGCACACCAATTTTGGTACGGAATATCTCGTTGCCAGAGTGGCCAAACAGGTTGGAAAACCGGTATTGATCTGGGGGCCCCGGGATGATGCGCCGCTGGAAAATGGTGTCAGAAGCCGGGATACCCAATGCGGCCTGTTTGCTACAGGTAAAGTGCTGCGGAGGTTTCATGTACCATTTACCTATCTTGTGAACGTAACAATGCAAGATCCGCAGTTTGACAAGGGAATATCAGATTTTCTGTCGGTGTGCGCGGTAGTAAAGGCATTTCGCAGTACCCGAATTCTGCAGATATCCACCAGGCCTTCCTCTTTTTGGACGATGATCGTCAATGAGGGGGAGCTTCTGGAAAAATTCGGGATAGAGGTGGTACCGGTCAGCATGTCTGAACTGATCAGCCAGGTCAAACAGGAGAAAGAGATGAAAAGCGACCGTTATAATGAAGCGGTTGAAAAGCTCCGGAAGATTGACTGTTCGGTATTTGAGAAGACGGACGGCTTAGAGACCATGGCGGCCTTGAACAGCGTTATCAGGCAGTACTGCTCACGGCTTGGATGTAATGCGGTCTGCATACAGTGCTGGACACAGATGCAGGAAGAGATCGGGATCATGCCATGCCTTTCCAACGGCCTTCTCTGCGAGGAAGGTATTCCGGCTGTCTGTGAAACAGATATCCATGGAGCCATATCAGCCATCATGATACAGGAAGCGCTTCTGCAAACCTCCCCGATCTTTTTTGCAGATCTGACAGTGAGACACCCGTATAATGAGAATGCCGAGCTTTTATGGCATTGCGGGAATTTCCCGCCTTCTCTGGCAAAGAAACCGGAGGAAGCCATTGCAGACAAACATTTTGTGTTCCCCACACATAAGCCGGGCACCGGTAATTGGGAACTGAAGAAAGGTGATATTACCGTTTGCAGATTCGACGGAGACAATGGAAAATATTCCCTCTTTCTGGGGGAAGGAAAGGCGGTGGACGGTCCGCATACGCTGGGTACCTATGTGTGGCTGGAAGTTCCGGACTGGAAGGCATGGGAACATAAACTGGTGACCGGACCATATGTACATCATTGTGCCTGCGGGTATGGGAAGGTATCGTCCATATTATACGAGGCATGCAAATATATTCCGGGTCTAACGCCGGATCCTGCAACACCGGATGAGGAAGAGATCAAATACGAACTGATTCATGGGGCGGCACAGCAGGAGGACATTTGATATGGAAATCTATAAAGACAGTACGCAGCCGGTTCAGGACCGGGTAGAAGATTTATTGAAAAGGATGACGCTGCGGGAAAAAGTGGGTCAATTGAACCAAACTATATATGGTTGGGAAGGATATATAAAAAAGGGCACCGGATTCGAATTGACAGATACCTTTCGGAAAGAAGTGGCCTTTGGTGACGGAGTAGGCGCCATATATGCCCCGTTCCGGGCGGATGGATGGAATATAAAGGATTTTCCGGGGGTAACGGCCAAAGAAAGCGCCATGGTCGTTAATCTGTTTCAGAAATATCTGATAGAGAATACAAGACTTGGGATACCGGCATTGATCAGTGAGGAATGCCCTCACGGACATGAAGCTCTGGAAGGAACTTCCATACCGGTAAATGTAGGAATAGGCAGTACATTTAACCCAGCGCTGTATCAGGAAGCGGCAAAAGGTGTCGCAGCACAGATAAGAATCAGAGGATGTACACTTGGCCTGGTATCCTGTCTGGATATTTTACAGGAACCCAGATGGGGGAGATCGGAGGAATCTTTTGGAGAAGATCCCTACCTGGCGGCCCGTATGTGTGAAAATGCAGTATGGGGATTTCAGGGAGAACAGTTGGAGGATCTGAAAAATAATAATAAGATAGTAGCTGTATTAAAGCATTTATGTGGATTTGGAGCTCCGATTGGAGCTCATAGCGGAATCTGCAGCAATATCGGAGAACGGGAGATGCGCGAAATTCATCTTCCGGGTATGAAAGCCGGGGTACGGGCGGGGGCTCTCGCATGCATGGCGGCGTATAACGATATTGACGGCGTCCCCTGCCATATGAATGCGAAGCTGTTAAAAGATATCATACGTAATGAATACGGTTTTCAGGGAATCGTCATGTCCGACGGATGTGCGATAGATATGTTGGAGGAACAGTACGGCGGCTATGAAAATGCGGGAGCCGCATCTTTAAGTGCCGGTGTAGATCTGAATCTGTGGAACCAATCATTCCTAAAATTACAAGAAGCGGTTGAAAATAAAAAAGTGCGGGAGGAAGATATCGATCAAGCTGTGCGGCATATTCTGTATGTAAAATTTATTCTGGGGCTGTTTGAAAACCCTTATGCACAGGAAGAACTGGTGGATCAGGTCATCCATGACAGGCGCATGAAAGAAATTAATTTGCAATTGGCAGAGGAATCAGCCGTGCTGCTGGAAAATAAGAATCAGCTGTTGCCGCTTGGCAAAGATATTGGAACCATTGCGGTGATTGGGCCGAATGCCCATAGTATCTATAATATGCTGGGTGATTTTACATCCTGGAAAAAAGAAGAAGATGTATATACAATACTGGATGGAATTCGTGAGGTTTTCAGCAATTCCCAAATCTTGTATGAAAAAGGATGCGGGATCAGAAACGAAGCCCGGGACGGATTTGCCGCTGCGGTCAAGGCGGCAGAAAAGGCAGATGTAGTAATTCTGGCATTGGGCGGCAGCAGTGCCAGAAATCCGGAAGTGGTTTATGGAAAGAACGGCGCTGCGGAAATCGTGCGTTATAACACAGAAGTGGATACCGGAGAAGGCAGAGATATCGCGGAGCTGAATATAGGCGCCGTACAGAGGGAACTGGCGGAAGAAATATTTAAAATTGGTAAACCGGTTATTGTGTTAAACATCAGCGGACGTCCCTTTTCCCTGGATTGGGCAAAACAGGCCGATGCACTTCTTCAGGTCTGGTATCCCGGAGAGATGGGCGGGTTGGCCATTGCAAAGATTCTCAGCGGCGAGACCTGTCCAAGCGGACGTCTGAGCGTATCCATACCCAGAAGCTCAGGACAGTTACCTGTGTATTACAACCATAAAGGCCACAGGAATTTTACCGATATGTCCCCGGAACCGGCATATCCTTTCGGATACGGACTGAGCTATACCACATTTTCCTACACGAAACTGACAGCCGGGAATATAAGCCGGGCGGAGCTTCAAAATGGGGGCCGGATCCGTGTGTCCGTGGATGTAACCAATACCGGAACTGTCGCAGGCAAAGAGACCGTGCTTTTGTTTGTAAGAGACCTGCAGTCCTGTGTGACAAGAAGAGTAAAGGAATTGAAAGGATTTGATAAAATCGATCTGATGCCGGGGGAGACCAAAACCGTGAGTTTGTTCCTTGGAGAGGAAGAGCTTTCCATCTGGGATCTCAATATGAATTTTGTGGTTGAACCGGGGGAACTTCTTCTTATGGTGGGCACGGAAGAGATCAAGGTGGTTATCGAGTAAAATATAGGAACAGAGGAGAGAGGCTTTGACCATAGTATATATTTTTCTGACGGCTGTCTTATCGGCTACAGCCCAGTCGGTGACCGGTTTCGGATATGGAGTGGTTTCCATGGCGGCTCTGCCCCTGGTAATGTCCCCTGTCAGTGCGGTAGCCATATCAGGCCTGATCGGGAATGTCCAGTCTGTATATCTGTCACTGAAAAGCCGAAGACATATAAATTTTAGAATTATGTTAATCCCACTGATATCCTCTGTGATTAGTGCGTGGATTACGATTCGAATAGTAGTCAGACAGCCTGATGAGTTGATGAAGAAAGTGCTGGGCGTATTTCTGATCGGAATGGCCTTGTATTTACTATTTTTAAACAACCGTATTAAAATCAGAGCTAACGTAAAAACAGGGCTGATATCCGGTATTGTGAGCGGAGTGGCAAATGGACTGTTTGGTATGGGCGGTCCGGTGACAGTAATGTATATGATGGCGGCCACGAAAGATAAGGAGGAGTATTTGTCGACTACCCAGTGCCTGTTTCTGTTATCCGGTATTTTTACTACGATAGCCAGACTCTTTAGCGGAGTATTTACCGTACAGGTATGGAAATATAGTGCATTGTCCATTCTTGGCATGTTGATTGGTTTAGTATTAGGAAATTATATCTTTAAGAAGATCACACAGAAACAGTTAAATTTCTTTGTTTACGGATTTATGATGTGCATGGGCCTTATCATCATAGTCACATAATTTGCCCCAAATAAGAAAGGAATTCTAAGCGTATGATCAACGAGAAATATTATCATGTGATGAAAGACTATCAGAAAAAAATTCAGGAGGTGATTGAACGAGGGCCATACAAGGATAACTGGGAATCGCTGTCCGGTTACAAGGTACCGGATTGGCTGGAAAAATCTAAATTCGGGATTTTTATCCACTGGGGAATTTACAGTGTACCCGCATATGGAGACGAGTGGTATCCAACCTGGATGTATCAGGAAGGACGACCTGAATATGAGCATCATATAAAGACTTATGGACCACATAAGAATTTTGGGTACAAGGATTTTATTCCGTTGTTTCGGGGGGAAAAATTCAGCGCCAAAGAATGGGTTGAGCTATTCAAAAAAGCAGGAGCCAAATATGTTATGCCGGTAGCCGAGCATCACGATGGGTTTCAGATGTATGAAAGTAATCTGTCGAATTTTAATTCTGTGGAAATGGGACCGTGCAGAGATGTGCTGAAAGAATTAAAAGAGGAATTGGAGCAAAATGATATGGTGTTTACTGTGTCCAGCCACAGGATGGAACACCTCTGGTATTTTGGTGGAGGACTGGCTTTTGATTCGGATGTCAGAGATGAGCGTAATAATATGTTGTATGGGGGCTGCTATGGACCTTGTTTGCCTTTCCTTGAAGACCGGGGAAGCCTGGATGCGGTAACGCTAGACAATCCGGATTTTATGGAAGACTGGTTGGCAAGAACCTGTGAACTCGTAGACCGATATCATCCCCGGTCTGTCTATTTTGACTGGTGGATCGAAAGTGCGTGTGCAAAACCATATTTGAAAAAATTCGCTGCCTATTATTATAATCGTGCTCTGGAATGGGGAATCGAAGTTGCGATTCATTCAAAATATGATTCGTATGTACACAGCTCCTCTGTGTTTGATATAGAGAGGGGACAATTGAATAGTATTTATCCAAGAACCTGGCAGACGGACACCGCAATTGCAAAAAAATCCTGGGGGTATACGGTCGACAATGAATACAAGGAGGCAAGAGAAATTATTTGTGATCTGGTGGACATTGTAAGTAAAAATGGCTGTATGTTACTCAATGTCGGTCCAAAGGCGGACGGCACCATCACGGAAGAAGAGACGCAGGTGCTGCTGGAAATCGGGAGATGGCTTGAAGTCAATGGGGAAGGCATATACAATTCCACTTACTGGAAGATATTTGGGGAAGGACCGACGCAAATCTTACAGGGAACCTCCACGGATGATAAACGTTCCGCATTCACATGTGAGGATATTCGTTATACCTACCGTGCCGGATATCTATATGCTTTCGTAATGCAGGCGCCGGAAAACGGCGAGGTGATACGACTTCGCAATTTGAAAAAATATAAATATACGGATAATGCCTATCAGGGGCTCATCGAGCAGATAGACTTGTTAGGATTTGATAATCCGTTTGAAGTGGAGAGACTGGATGAGTTTATGGAGATCAGGATTCAGGGAAAACCGGATACGAATTGCCCGATCTGTTTCCGGTTTAAACTGCTGTAAATTGGTTTTATGTTCGCCGGAGCTCAGCAAAGGTTAACATCAACAGTGGGGAGCGGCTTTAGGGCTGCTCCTTTTCATTTGGAATACGAAACAGCGCCCCATAAAGGTAGGTACACTATCCGGGAATTCAAAAGGATTGCTCTAAAAAAATGCATCCCGGACAGAATATATAATTTGAAGTTGGCGAAGCCAAAGGCCAGCCGGCAGAGTTTGCCGGAATTTTAAATTAACAAAGTATCTAACTGGGATTCCTCTAACAATTTTTCATATAAATCTTCAATTGATTCATATATTTTATCTGAAGTAATTATATATTCACGAGTTATAATAATTCTATTTTCTTTCGTTTCATTAAGAAAATTAAGAATTAAAGCTCCCTGTAATGAAATAGCTTCTTTAGTTATATCGATAGGATAATCAAACCATCGATTACTTGCATAACACCATTTAAGAATTGCTTCTGTGTCTAAGCCTTGTTCCCATGATTTTATTTTATATGGATTATCAATTGGACTCAATTCCACTCTTTCTATACTACGGGCCTGAAAACATGCCGATATAAAAGATATCAGCTTAGGATCTGCTTCATAGTATTTTTTGCCATCAAACATATATTTGTCAGACAATTTGTAAATTACAGTTTGTTTGTCATTATTATAACCGCGTACCTCATATAGCCATACATTGTTCACAGGGGCGGAAATTATATCCCCCTTTTTTTGAAGAAGCTCGAATTCTTGTTGATAATCTGGTAATAATATTGACGTTTGTAAAATAATAGCACTTGAGTCATCGTATTGTCTATCAGAATATAGAGATATTCTAAATTCGTTTGGGATGGTTGACGAATCGGATAAATTATGAAGATTTTCAGTTTCTCTGTCAACAAGACTATCGTTTTCAACAAGCGGTGTATTACAGCCTGCTAAAGCAAGTATTAAGAAACATAATATGATCAAAACATTTAACTTCATAATATCATCTCCTAAGTATTATCTATAAATATTTTATAATATTTGGAAGTGCGTGTAAAGTTGTCTGATGGACAAGGATAGTGCTATTTATAAATGCTGAAGGAATAACATTTGAATAATTTCTATAAAGAACAACTAAGAGAGCGAGAAAAATGAAATATAGTCTTGGTTTATCAAGTACTAAAAAAATAAAAAGCTATCGATTTAATCGAAAGCTTTCTATTGCATAGCGGAGACGGTGGGATTCGAACCCACGTACCGGTTGCCCGATAACCGCATTTCGAGTGCGGCGCGTTACAGCCACTTCGCTACGTCTCCCCGGTGTGCCATCCGGTCACATCGCCCATTATAACATAATTGTAATAAGAAAAAAAGTATTAATTTTGAAAAAGAAACCCGAATTATTCCGATGGTTATACTTGTTCCAAGGATATCATAAATCAAAGAGACTCAACTGCTCCATAGCATTCCCATCTTTTCTTTTATGGACATCCCCTTTTTCTACGCAGCCCTCCGGAATATCCTCCAGAAACTCGGATGGCTCCCGGGAAGTCAGTATAATCAGCTCTTCCCTGGCCCGCGTCATCCCCACATAGAACAGCCGCCGTTCTTCATCCGGATCGGCCGGATGTGTGACGGACTCATAGGGCAGACAGCCCTTTTTCACTCCGCACAGGAAGACCACCGGGAATTCCAGCCCTTTCGAGCCGTGCAGAGTCATCAACGTAACCGCGCCGGAAGCATAAACTTTATCCGCGCTTCTTTGCAGATCCCCTTCCTGGCCCAGTAACAAAGTTTGAAGAAACTCAGGCATATCCTTGTGAAGCACGGCCATATTCAGCAGACGGCGAAGCGGCTCCGACATACCGATCTCATTGGCCTCCAGCCACTTATCGATCAATGAAGCCGGTTTTTCCCTTCGGACGGTGGGAAGGAAAAGCCGGACCATCTGCCAGCAGGAGGCCAGCTCCAGCGCGGGCGACAGCTGGCTGTCCAGTTTCCGCAGCTGTCTGGCGTCTAATTCCTTTACCTGGTTCTGCCTCAGAACATCCAAAAACTCCCCGATTAATCCGTCATCATAATTCCATACATTTTTTAGACAGATTTTCACGGAAGCCTCATCCTCCGGGTTTAACAGAAACCGGAAGAAAGCCAGGACGCCGCGTACGGTTTCATCCGCCAGAAAATCATCCCGGCCCGTTACCACATAGGGAATCCCTTCTTTGCGCAGACAGCTTTCCAGCACCTTTGCCTGCCGGTGGGTGCGGTAGAGGATGGCGATGTCCTGGAAACTGCGGGGCTTATCCGTATGGATGGCATACTGCTGGGCATCCAGCATATCGATCCCGCCCGTCATGCGGTTGATCTCTTTGGCAATAAAGATACCCTCGGACAGATCGCTTTCCGCTGTCAGCAGACTGACCGGGATACCGGAGGGCTGCTGCGCGATTAAGATCCGGTTTTCTCCCGGATTCCGGTTGATTACGGGCAGCGCACAGGAAAGAATCTCAGGAGCGGACCGGTAATTCCTGGTCAGCCGGATATCCCGGACATGGGCAAATTGTTCTTTTAACAAATGAAAACATTCGGCGTTCGAGCCGCGGAATCCGTAGATGGACTGGTCGGGATCCCCTATGACGAACAGGCTCTCATGTCCTTTGGCCCAGGCTCTTACCAGCTGATATTGAATATTGTTAATGTCCTGGTACTCGTCTACGAGCAGATAGGAAAAAGAAAGCAAAGCCTGTTCCATATCCGGGTCGGATATCTGATTATCCGGATTGCCGCCTGCGTCTATCATTTTAAGCACCTGCAAAAGCAGATCATCAAAGTCCATCAGCCCTTCCCGTTCCAGCTGTTCCTGATAGAGTGCGATTGTGTTGTCTGGCAATATATGTTCAGAGGCCAGGCCATTTTTCAGGCGGGAGATCTCCTGTACCAGCTGAGCCGGGCGCAGTTTCAGGCCGGTCTGGCGGATGACCTGCTCCGCGGCATCCCGGCACTGGTATTCATCCGCCAGCACGACTTCCCTCTTCCGGCTCTTCAGAAGGTTCAGACATATGGAGTGGAACGTACCGATCGTCATGGGGCGCACCGCCCGTTTGCCGCCCAGTTCTTTTTCCAGCCTGGTGCGCATTTCAGCGGCGGCTTTGTTGGTAAAGGTCACAGCCGTGATACGGGAGGGGTCCACCTGCTGTTCCTTTACGAGCCAGGCGATTCGGGAAACCAATGTTTTGGTCTTGCCGGTACCGGGGCCTGCGATTACAGCTACCACAGGGTCGGCTGCGGTTACGGCGTCATATTGCTCCTGGTTTAAGCCGTCAGGGAACTTGGGAAGGGCGGCAGAGGATTCACTTTTTTTGGCCTCTGCTGCTAACAAGGATCCTTTTATACCGGTCGCTCTCATGCCTGATGCCTCTTCGTTTCCGGTTGATCTATCTACCGATCCTTCTGTAACGGACATATTATTCTCGGGCCCTTCGCTTAGTCTTGGACGGCCAGAAGCCGCTATTATCCCGCTGCCCTCGTTGTCCGAAGCCTGGGATGCAGCTGTCTCAGCCGCCGGCTCCATATAATTCTCAAACAGGCTGATCTGCCCGTATAATTCATCGATCTCATCCTTGTTTACGATCATGACCGTTCCATACTCGCCGTCATATCCGGGAATCCGTGTCACATCGCCGGAGCGCAGCCTTTTGATCCCCTCTTCCACACAAGGCCCCGCCGCCCGCCGGATATCCTCCAGCGGGATATCCCGGAGTATGGAAAATTCAGATCCCAGCTTCCCAAGCATACTCTCGTACTCAGCGGCCACCTTAGCGCTTCCTGAAGATTTTCCCGTGGAGGCGGCGATCACCTCTGTCAGCGGAACGAGACTTTCATAGTGCCTGCCGTTTTCGGATACAAAGCCTTCCTCCCGGTCGGCCAGTTCCTCCACCCTGTGCAGGACGCCTATGGTGATTTTTTTGCCGCAGACCGGACATTTCCCGCCGTATGCCGCTGTCTCGGACGGATTTAGTGAGAGATTGCATTTCCGGTGTCCGTCCAGATGATATTTCCCTTCTTCCGGAAAGAATTCCAACGTACCGGCCAGCCCCTGTCCCTGCTGGATGGCCCGTGACAAATGGGTATAGCCAAGTTCCGTATCCAGCAGATTGGCCTCCCGCCCCAGTTTGCCGGGAGAATGGGCGTCGGAATTAGAGACCAGCTGATAGCCGTCCAGAGCGGAGACTCTCCAGTTCATCGGAGGATCGGAAGACAATCCGGTCTCCAGCGCGTGAATATGCGGGGTCAGATCCTCAAAACATTCCTCGATGGTATCGAAGCCGGAAAATGCGCCGAACAGGGAAAAATGCGGTGTCCAGATATGGGCCGGTATGAAAATGGCCTCCGGGCAGATATCCAGCGTGATTTCCAGAAGATCCCGGCTGTCTAATCCAAGGATGGGCCTGCCGTCGGAGTGGATATTGCCGACAGTCTCAAGCTTACAGGACAGCGCTTCCGCAGCCTCCAGCCCCGGCAGCAGAATCAGGTTATGGACCTTCCTGGTTTTGCCGTTCTTTTTATAGATAGAACTGATCTCGCCGGATATCACGAACCGGGGCTTCTTCTCACCGGAAGTAATCTCATCGCTGATCCGGTATTCTTCCTTTAATACGTAAAGTCCGTCTTCGGCCGGTTCCAGTTTGGCATTTAACTGCGCCCTCCAGGCCGGATGTGTGAAATCGCCGGTTCCCAGCAGGTCGATGCCTTTGCGCCGGCTCCACAGATCCAGAGCCTCCGGTTCACAATCCCGGCTGGTAGCCCGGGAATATTTTGAATGAATATGAAGATCCGCTATGTACATAATTTCCTCCAGAGCCGCATGAACTGCGGCATAAATTCAGGTATAATGTAATTATTTCCTCCAGGGCCGCAAGAACTGCGGCATAAATTCAGGTATGGTGTAAAATTGGTAATTAATCCCATTATACTCCAGAATCCGACAAAGTGTCCAGAATACTTGTCTTCTCTGATCTCCTCAGATTATCCTCAGATTCATCACCGGTCCGCCCATGACAACAGATCGCAACCGACCATATCAGGTCAGCCACACCTCGCTACTTGTTTTACAAGATGCACATAAACGGCCAACAAGCATCCATTAAGTATTCATTACCAGAATAAACAACATCCCCCCAAAACAAATTTAAGAAAAAGCAGTCCATAAAATTTAAAAATCTTTAAAAAATATTTGCTAAAATGATAGAAATCAGTACCACACGACCGAAGTATATAGTGTAACGAAACATTTGTAAGCTTACAAACCGCATCAGGAGTATTCATTATGAAAATAAACCAGGAAAACTTTGTGAAAGAGCTGAGACGGGGCAATGAAAAAGCGCTGCTGTACGTGATTGACGAATACGGCGGACTGCTCCGCTCAGTCATTCGAAGGCATCTGTTCGCCCTGCCGGACCGGCAGGAAGAGTGTATGAACGACGTGCTGCTGGGCATCTGGAATTACAGCCGGGACTTCGACGAGTCCAGGAATACCTTTCAAAACTGGGCGGCCGGAGTAGCCCGGTACAAATCCATCGACTATCTGCGAAAATACAAGCGGGAGCTGGAACAGCTAAGCTGGGAAGAGGTGGTTATCTCCGCAGAAGACGAAAAACTCTCAGCCGCCGTGGAACAGGAACTATCGGAAGAGGTTGGCCGGATGTTAGACTGCCTGAATGAAACCGATAAAAAGTTATTTTTAGACATCTACGGGGAAGACATGGATATCGAACAGGTCAGCCGGAATACCGGCATGAAAAAAGAAGTAATCTACAACCGATTATCCAGAGGAAAAAAGAAAATACGCCAATTATTCAGCCGAAATGGAAAGGAGAAGTCCGCATATGAAACCCAACATCTATGAACTTCTAAATAATATAGAAACCGACTGTCAAGCTTATGACTCCGCCCCTTTGCCGAAAGCGGAAGCCGACGGTTATAAACGGCAATTCCGCAGCCGGACCCAAACCGGGCGTCAAGGATTCCCGGGCAGAGGACTCGCTGTGGCCGCCTGTATCGCCGTCTGCCTTCTGGCCCTGGGCACAGGACCCTTCCGCACGGAAGTCCGCGCCGCTGCCAAAACATTAACGTACAACATCGGGGAACTGCTTGGGACCAATGAGAATCTTACCCCTTACGAAAACATCGTAAATTATTCGGTTACCAACGCAGATGTAACGATTACCCTCAACTCCGTGATCCTGGAGGATGATGTCCTGTACGTATCTACCACAGAGACCAAAGAGCCCCAATCGGATCTGAACATGGAAGAAGTATCCCTCCTGGGCAGTCTCTTCGTCAACGGAAAATACATCGAAAATTCGAGCAGCGGCGTCTTAGAGCCGTCGGAAGATGGAAATGGGCGGGAATCCCTGATCGGCTATAACCTGGGACGCCATTTTAAAAAAGAAGATATGGACGTGGAGCTGATTCTGGAGGATGCCTCCCATACCCTGGACGGCAATTGGAAATTCGAATTCCACGCGAATGGGGAACAGCTCTCCGAACAAACCCAGGAAATCGCTACCGATATTCATTACAGCCTTCCGGACGGAACCCAGGTCGACCTGACCGCCTACACTTCAAGTCCCATAGGCCAGAAAATATATTATAAAACAGCCGGTTCCAGTGACTATGACATGAAGCTGGAAGGAACCGACGATCTCGGCAACCCGGTGTCCTTCTATGTATCACACGCCACAAAATCCGAAGGACGTTTCAACATAGACCGGCTCACGGGCCTGATTTCTCCGGATGCCGGCGCCTTAACCCTTACGCCCTATATATCTCCAAGCCCCAAAAAGAGCGGCCGCACAGAAAGCAGCTGGCAGCAAGCGGGGGAAGCCTTTACCATAGGCCTGAAATAACAGCACCATGCGGCGTTTTGCAGCCGGCAATAGGTCCATAAAATGAAAATCCGAACACATTCTCCGGATCGGGGATGTGTTCGGATTCGTCTTTTTCGCTATTCCTCACTATTGTTTGCTTCATGCAGGAGCATCGGATCGTAAAGTACATTATATAAATTGTCCGTAACAATTACCTGACCGCCTCCAAAATGAAGTTCAAAATACAGGTGCCCCATCAAACTGTCACGGTGCAGCGAATCCGCAGAAAGTAACAGCGCAGATTCTCCGTCGGCAGGAGCTTTCACCTCTAACAATTCTGTTTGATCCGCGGTTTCGGATCCAGACGGAGTGAAGAACATTTTCACGGTTTCCGGAGTATCCCCGGTCCATTGAATTAGAATGCTTTCGATCCCCGCCATGTTGTACCACAACGCTTCCGGAAATACTTCTTCCTGTATCCCATCATAAAAGTGAATACTGAGTAAAGCCGGTTCGGAAGAATCCAAATCGGATTCCGTCCCTGTGTTCAAGGGAAACAAACGGTATACCAATAGAACCAGCAAAACCGCGGCAAGTCCCCATCCCGCTACGCATAGAATCCGCTGCCATTTTGATACTCCGGTTTCCGCAGCTTCGGCGGCTTCCGGTACATCTAAAGGAAGGACCTGATACAATAATCTTCTGTTCGCTCCCGTGGGTACCGAGAGATCGCTTTCCCATTTGGATACGGCCTGCCGGCTGACTCCAATCTGTTCGGCAAGCTCCTCCTGGGAAAGATTTTTTTCTTCCCGTTTCTGTTTAATCTGTTCACCTAATGTCATTTAATCCTCCACCTCTCATTGGCATAAGCCCATTTTACATGCAACCTTAGTTGCGGACAACCAATTTTGCGCAACTTCCCGGTTGCATTTCTTATATACGGACCTGCCGGGCCTCTCCACTTTAGCCCTTTACGATCCCAGGCAAATAATATATAATAAATGAGGACAAGTTACAGGATGCACCAAACAATATAAATCTAAAAGATAGGGTGTGAGTCAATGAAAAAGAGAATTGGTATGTTAACCAGCGGCGGTGACTGCCAGGCGTTGAACGCGGCCATGCGGGGAGTAGTCAAGGGGCTGTGCAGCAACCTGGACGATGTGGAAATTTTTGGTTTTGACGACGGATATAAAGGACTGATTTACAGTAAATACAGAATGCTTGGATCTTCGGATTTCTCCGGTATCCTTACCAGAGGAGGAACGATTCTGGGCAGCTCCCGCCAGCCGTTTAAACTGATGCGTGTGCCGGATGAGAACGGGCTGGACAAAGTGGAGGGAATGAAACACACCTATTACAAATTAGGGCTGGACTGCCTGGTCATACTGGGCGGAAACGGCACCCATAAGACGGCGAACCTGCTCCGGGAGGAAGGCTTGAACATAGTAACCCTTCCCAAAACCATCGACAACGACCTGTGGGGCACCGACATGACGTTCGGATTCACCAGCGCGGTCAACATAGCCACGGACGCCATCGATTGTATCCACACCACGGCAGCTTCCCACGGACGGGTATTCATCGTGGAAGTCATGGGCCATAAGGTCGGCTGGCTGACCTTACATTCCGGTATCGCGGGCGGCGCGGACATCATTCTGCTGCCGGAGATCCCCTATGATATCAAGAAGGTGGTCAATGCCATCGAGGCAAGGAATAAAGCCGGAAAGAGATTTACAATCCTGGCTGTGGCGGAAGGCGCTATTTCCGAGGAGGATGCCAAATTATCCAAGAAAGAATTCCGGGAGAAGCAGAAGAAGAACAAATACCCTTCCGTGTCCTATGAGATCGCCGCGAAGATAGAGGAGGCCACAGGCTCAGAGGTCAGAATTACCGTTCCCGGACACACCCAGAGGGGCGGAAGCCCATGTCCTTATGACAGGGTACTGGCCACCAGGCTGGGATCGGCAGCGGCCAAGCTGATCATGAATGAAGACTACGGCTATATGGTCGGCATGGTAAATGGAGAAACAAAGAAAGTCCCGCTGCAGGAAGTAGCCGGCAAGCTGAAAATGGTGGATCCCCAGTCGTCTATTATCAAGGAAGCGAAAAGAATCGGAATCAGCTTCGGCGACTGACCGGCGGGTTAAGACCGGAAGCAGAATGCCGATGGCAGAAGGTCGACAGCAGAATGCCGACGGCAGATGCCAGGAGCGGCAGACCGGGAATGACAGCCAAAACAGGAAAATGACAGCTTAGAACAGGAGTAAACTTATGTCTTATACTGCGTTATACCGGAAATTCCGTCCCGACAGCTTTGAGGATGTGAAGGGCCAGGACGCAATCGTTACAACTTTAAAGAACCAGGTCCGCACCGGGAGGATCGGACACGCCTATCTGTTCTGCGGTACGCGGGGCACAGGTAAGACCACGGTGGCGAAGATCCTTGCAAAGACCGTGAACTGTGAGAATCCGGTGGACGGGAGTCCCTGCGGCGAGTGCGCCTCCTGCAAGGCCATTGCCTCCGGGACCAGCATGAACGTGATCGAAATCGACGCGGCCTCCAACAACGGCGTGGACAATATCCGCGAAATCCGGGAGGAAGTGGCGTATTCGCCCACGGAAGGAAAGTACAAAGTATACATCATTGATGAAGTGCATATGTTATCGATAGGTGCGTTTAATGCGCTCTTAAAGACGTTGGAGGAACCGCCGTCCTATGTGATCTTTATCCTGGCGACCACGGAGGTTCACAAGATACCCATTACCATTCTCTCCAGATGCCAGAGATATGATTTTAAGCGGATTTCCATAGAAACCATATCCGCCCGGCTGATGGACCTGATGGAACAGGAGGGCGCCCAGGTAGAGGAAAAGGCGATTCGATATGTGGCGAAAGCTGCCGACGGGTCCATGCGTGATGCCCTGAGTCTGCTGGATCAGTGTCTTGCCTTCTATCTGGGACAGAAACTTACCTATGAAAATGTGCTGGAAGTGCTGGGCGCTGTGGATACCGAAGTATTCGGCAGCCTGCTGGAACAGATTATCGGGCAGGACGTGACCGGTGTCATGAAATCCATAGAAGCTCTGGTCATGGACGGACGGGAAATGGGGCAGTTTGTCACGGATCTGATCTGGTATCTGCGGAATCTGCTGCTGGTGAAGACGTCGGACCAGGCGGGGGATGTCATCGACGCGTCCAAGGAATCTCTGGCCCGTATGAGTGAGATGGCGCAGAAACTGGACGCGGAGACCCTGATGCGCTATATCCGGGTGCTGTCGGACCTGTCCAATCAGATCCGCTACGCCTCACAGAAGAGGATATTAATAGAGATCGCGTTGATTAAGTTGTGTAAGCCGGCCATGGAAAAGGACAGCGGATCTTTGCTGGACCGTCTGCGGGTGGTGGAAGAAAAACTGGAAAAAGGTGTTACCGTCACAGCGGCGCAGGCTCCTGTGAGTGCACAGCCGAACGCGCAGCCCGCTGCGGTGGAGAGGCCAAAACCGCCGATGCCAAAGGCGATTCCCGAGGATATCAAACAGGTGGTTTCCAACTGGCGAAGTATTGTAAACGAGGCTTCCGGACCTGACAAAGTATTCCTTAAAGGGGCCAGGCTAAGTCTGGGCGGCGGCAATAAACTGCAGATTGTATTTGAAAATGAACTGGGAGCTGCCTATGTGGGCTCCAAAGAACATAAAGAAGAGCTGGAAGCGTTGATTTCCAACAGGATTGGCAAAGAAGTGGAAGTCGATATGAAAATGCTTGATACAGGGCGTTCCTTTGAGGACAGCTTTGTTGATTTAGAGAAAATCATCCACATGGATATTACCGTTGAGGAAGAATAAGGAGGACATGAATATGGCAAAGCGTGGAGGATTTCCGGGCGGAGGTATGCCCGGCAATATGAATAATCTGATGAAGCAGGCGCAGAAGATGCAGCGTCAGATGGAAGAGAACCAGAAAGAACTGGAAACGAAGGAATTTACCGCGGCTGCCGGCGGCGGAGCGGTGGAAGTGACCATTTCCGGTAAAAGAGAAGTCGTTAAGGTAAAACTGGCCGAAGAAGTGGTGGATCCGGAAGATATCGAAATGCTGGAGGATCTGATCGTAGCCGCTACCAATGAGGCGCTGCGCCAGGTAGAAGAGGCTAACGGAGCAGTCATGTCGAAGCTGACCGGCGGCATGGGCGGCATGGGCGGCGGTTTTCCTTTCTAGGGATAGCCGGTACATCACTCTATAAGTGAAAAGGTTTCCCGAATTTTCGCGGAATTTATGGCGCGGTGAAAGCGCCGTTGGGAGAAAATATGGACATCTACAGCAATCAGATAAACCGTTTAATTGAAGAACTCTCCCGGCTTCCGGGAATTGGTGCAAAGTCAGCCGGTCGGCTGGCTTTTCATCTGATCCATATGCCGGTGGAGGATGTGCAGCGGCTGGCCAACACCATGGTGGACGCCAGAAATAACGTGCGTTACTGCAAACAGTGCTATACGCTGACCGATCAGGAACTGTGCCCGATCTGCAGCAATCCGAAGAGAGACCAGCACACGATCATGGTCGTTGAGAATACCAGGGATCTGGCAGCGTATGAGAAGACCGGAAAATACGATGGGGTCTACCACGTACTTCACGGCGCGATCTCCCCGATGCTGGGAATCGGCCCCGGTGATATCAAGCTAAAGGAACTGATGGCCAGGCTGCAGGGGGATGTGGACGAGGTGATTATCGCCACGAATTCCAGTCTGGAAGGGGAGACGACAGCGATGTATATCAGCAAGCTGGTCAAGCCTTCCGGCGTGAAGGTGAGCCGTATTGCCAGCGGAGTGCCGGTAGGAGGCGACCTGGAATACATTGATGAGGTGACGCTTTTGCGGGCTCTTGAGGGAAGAGTGGAGCTTTGATATGCGAAATGGAACGGCAGAGTACGTTTCATCCGTTAAGAGGAATCAAAAACCGGGTTCAGGAACCGAGCTTATTCACCAGGAGGACATGATGTGTTACCGGTGAGTAGGCTCTTGTCCGTCGGACGTGAAGTCCGTCGTGGGTTCCTGAATCCGGTTTTTTATTTTATTGAGAAATGTACAGCTTCCTATGCGCTTTCAGGTAGACGCCAAAGTGTCTGCTTGCGAAAAGCCTCCCAGGATGCCGGCGCTCCCCGGTCGAAGCAGCGGGTATACGCAACCCGAGAAAATATCCACCTCGGGGCATACGCAATCCGAGAACATATCCACCCCGGGGCATACGCAATCCGAGAACACACTCAACCCCGGAACACCCAAACTCGAGGACATACCTAATCCCGGAGAATTACCCTAACCTGGGTAAGAACCGGAAATTAAGGTTGACTTATATAACTTACAGATGTAATATTTTAATAGTAGATTTATATCAGAAATAATAAACACGGCTTCTTTTAATAATATTTATTACAATATGAAATCTTGGTTAAAAGTTTCTAATACAACGCAATAGACACGGAAATTCAGATTACATAACTATACCGGCAAAAGGGGAAAGGGACGTAGGATGAAAATATTTAGAAAGAAAATAGGTTTTATATTTATAGCAGTAATGCTGCTTATTAGCCTTGGGATATTTGGCTGGGGGTGCGGCCGGAAACATGCAGATACCGAGGCCCCTTCTGTTGCGGAATCTGAGGCAAATTTGGAGAAGGACAAGGGAATCTTATCTATAGATGGGGAAGCGGCAAAAGCAGAAGACGAGAAACAGCCAGATCCGATAGACGGGGGAAAATCAGATCAGGCGGATAAGGGAAAAGTAAATCCGGCGCACACTTCAGAGAATGGGGAATCCGTCTCGGAAAGTCCGGTGATTATAAAGGAAGATTACAGCAGATATTTTGACGGAATAAACGGGTGCGCCGTCTTTTATAACAGCAGGGCCAACACGTTTCACATCTACCAGGAAGAGATGGCTTCCGTCCGTGTTTCTCCGTGTTCCACATTTAAGGTGATTTCCACGCTGATCGGGCTGGAAGAGGGCCTGGTAGATTCAGAAGAATCGAGGATGGGTTATGACGGTACTATTTACGAGAATACTACCTGGAATCAGGACTTAAATCTAAAGGAGGCTTTTCAAAAATCCTGTGTCTGGTATTACCGGAAGCTTCTGGATCAGGTTGGAGAAGAAAAGGTCAAAAAATGGGTGGATGCGCTCGATTACGGCAACTGTGATATCAGCCAATGGAAGGGCGACGGATCCGTAAACGGAGGAGCAGAGGAATTGAATGGCTTTTGGCTTGAATCCTCCCTGGAGATATCCGCCCGGGAACAGACAGAGGTTCTGGCCAGGATCTTTGATGGAAATACGGAATTCCAGGAGAAGTATGTATCGATGCTTCGTGACATGATGAAGACCGAGGATGAGGACACGTGCGGAATTGAGATCTATGGAAAAACCGGAACAGGCCAAAACGGCAACCATGCCGACGCCTGGTACGTGGGCATGACTGTAGATGGGGAGGAAACCAACTACTTTGCAGTCCGTCTGGCTGCGGCTAAGGAAAGCCGCATTACCGGTGCTGATGCGAAAAACATTGCTTTGCGCATCATCCACAAATAAGTCTCTGACAGTCTGCCCCGCCTACCGCTATGAAAAAGGGGCAAATCTGATTTTTCATCAAATGCCCCCTCTGTTAATCTGGGGTATAGAGCCCCATATCTTCCAGTACCTGTAAAGTAATCATCGCCGAAGTATTCCCAGCGGTATTATCGGCGTTGGATATATTTGTGGCAAAGAACCAGGTGTTATCAGGAGTTTCCACATAACCGACAAACCAGGTGGATACATAGACACCGTTAATCATCGCGGTGCCGGTCTTACCGGACAGCGTGCCCAGGGAACCGGAAGAAAGCATGAGGGCTTTTTTTACGGCAGCGACATTTTCCGGTTGAAAGCCGAATTCATTCAGGTAGAAGGACTTAAGCAGTTCAGTCTGCTCAAGCGGCGATATAGCAAGCGAAGTCTCTAGCCAGTAGCGGTCAATGCCGCCGGAGAGGTCCTGATTGCCATAGCCGATTCTATGATAAAAGTTTTTCAGATTCTCAAGACCGGCTTCCTGATCCAGATCCTGAAAGTACCAATTAACACTGTACTGCATAGCGGATTGCAGGGAGTGATCGCTCTCCCAATCCGGGAAAGGATAGGACTGCCCATTCCAGGGCAGAGTGTTTTGTTCCGGGGTGATGATCCCCGCTTCCAGGGCGTTGAGCGCGGAATATATCTTATAAGTGGAGTCCGGCGGAATGCGCCGGGTACTTTTTTCTTCATTATAGATCCTGTATTGACTGGAATTCAGATCGGTCAGTACCATACAGCCGTCCAGACCCTGGAAATAGCCGTGCACATCCAAAGCGGAAGAGCCGGATACCGGGACGGAAGGAACGGTCGAACCGCCGGCTAAAGCCGGTACGGGGGCAGAAGCAGATACTGGGGAACCGGCTGCCTGGGCATTCAGTAACGGAAGCTGGATGACCAGGAAAAGAGCGATCAACAGAAACGAAACCGTGTCCCTGAGCCGGTCATGGCCGGACGGTACCCGATAAGCGGCGATCTGTTTGATTCTGCGGGTAAGCTGTTTTTTTGTGCCGGAGAAACCGGTAGTGACCGGACCATAGAGAATGCGTCCGGCTCCGGCTGCGAAATTCAGAATTGTATGGCCATATTTCAAACGGTCGCCGGGCAGCATTCCATGTAAAAGGCAGGCATCACAGTATAATTCACGGTCGGACCGAAATTCCCGGGAAATGACGTGGATCATGGGGTTGAACCAATAGGGAAGCTTAAGCAGCAACAGGATTTGATTATAAATCAGGTCATGATTTTTATAATGAGTCAGTTCATGGAGCAAAATAAAACCGATTTCGCCGTTATTTTTCTTACCACCCTTATCAACAAGAGCGGCAGGTAAAATCAGGCAGGGACGCGAAATGCCATAAATCAGCGGAGTGGATACCTGCCCGGAAACCAATAAGGTAATGTTTCTTCGGATGCCCAGCTTTGATTTGATGTCGCAATAGAGCGCCCTGACGCAAGGATCAGGAGCGTGGGCATGACGGCAGATCTTTTTTAGCTGCATATGAGCCAATAGATAAAAACCCAAGGCGGCCGCCATACCGAAACACCACAGGACCGTAATCATCTGATTCAAGCCTTCTAAGTCTGGCCGCTCCAGAGCTTCCGTAAAATCCTGAATCCAACTGCCGTCCGCTGCAGGCGTCTGCGTAAGGGCGGCCGAAACCGCAGCGGTACCTGCCTGATACTCGATTCGTGCGCCGGATTCATTCGAAGATGGGAACAGGCGGAAGGGAAGCAGAGCAATCAGAAGAGCAGCTGCCGGAATAATCCAGACCGCATAGCGGCAGCCCGCGGTCCAATAACGGGACAGAAGCCCCCGGATTCCCAGAAAAGCAAGTAATAAGACACTTATTAACAGATTCGTCATCAGAAAACGCAGGATATACATATTTCCTCCATTTGTGCGTATTTTTGCACATACAGATAAGGGTGAACGTTGTTCAACCGTTCCTCCATGTGTGGGGTTGGTTTAACCCTGATTCTCTCCGCTGTCGTTATCATATTTCCTGCTGCGGGCCTGGTTCTGTTCCAAAAGCTGCCGCAGTTCTTCAATCTCGTCCTGGGATAACCGTTCTTCTTCCAGGAAATTGACAACCATAGAACGCAGCGTGCCTCCGTAAAAGCGATGGAGAAACGATTCGCTTTCCCGGTTTACGTAATCCTCCCTGGCGACGGCCGAAGAATATACGAATACGCGGCTGCTTTTCTCATAGGAGAGGGCGCCTTTTTTAACCAGCCGCAGAAGCATGGTCTGAATGGTCTTCGGGCTCCATTTGGTGGTGGCGGTGAGGCGCTCGATCACTTCCGTAGTGCTGATCGGGGCACAGTTCCATACGATCTTCATGACTTCTAATTCGGCATCGGATATCCTTGGCAAATCTTTCATTCTGGGGCCTCCTGAATAATGATTACATATGTAATATATAATATTGTAAGCCTAATAAAAGAGACAGTCAAGAAGGTTTTATTAAAGGTTTGTACATAAAATATTCACAAAATCAGAAAAAGTTACTATAACTCATGTAGAAAAGTTACTCCACCCTATGATAACCTTAGACCATGATAAAGGAAGTCCTGCAGGCCCCTTAAAAGATCAAAAAAAGATCAGGAGGATTCAATTAAGAATGAAAAAGAAAATAGTCAGTATATTATTAGCAGCTGTTATGACATTATCCCTGGCAGCATGCGGAAGCGGAAACGACAGTAAAGCAGACAACGCAAACGCGGACGCATCCGCTGCACCGGCGGCAACCGCAGCGGGAGAGGCGGACCAAGACGCGGCGCCCGCACAGGACAGCGGCGAAGAGGTAACCTTATCCTTAATGGTAACCACAAGACCGACCACCGACAACAAAGACTTTTATCTGGACTGGCTGCCGGAACTGGTAAAAGAAAAATACCCCAACATCAACATTGAGGTAGAACAGCTCCCCACCGACCAGTACAAACAAACTGTAAAATTAAAATTCGCCAGCGGACAGGGCCCTGACATCTTCACCTGGTGGGCCGGGCTTCAGGCACAGGATCTGGTAGACGCCGGTTATGTAAGAGACATGTCCGATTTCTCCCAGTTAGGAAAATTCAGCAAATCCATCGCGGATTCCTACAGCTTTGACGGAAAGACCTACGCGATTCCTCTGGGCTCCAGCTTCCTGACCACCTGGTACAACAAAGATGCCTTTACCGATGCCGGTATCGACAAGATCCCTGAAAACTGGGACGAGTTCCTGGCAGCCTGCGATAAGTTAAAAGCAAAAGGCTACACACCGATTACCATGGGTGACAAGCAGTCCTTCGTAATCCAGTTCGGTGTATATCAGGTCGGCGCATCCGCGATCTATGCAGACAACTATGACTTTGACAAACAGTTATTCACAGGCGAAACCAAATTTACAGATCCGGCCTGGATCGACACGATCAATAAATATAAATCGCTGTATGACAATGGATATATCATTGAAAACTCATTAGGTTTATCTCAGGAGCAGAGCCGTCAGGCTTACCTGGACGGAAAAGCTGCCATGATTATCGACGGAAGCTTTGGCTATGACGCGCTGAACAAACAGGGCGCGGTAGAGTTCGAAAAAGGTATGTTCGCAATT
This sequence comes from Diplocloster agilis, assembly GCF_019042275.1. Classification (GTDB taxonomy): domain Bacteria; phylum Bacillota; class Clostridia; order Lachnospirales; family Lachnospiraceae; genus Diplocloster; species Diplocloster agilis. Next base: position 89,740 of record NZ_JAHQCW010000004.1, on the reverse strand, counting down.
CCTTCCAATGAGGCAGGAAAAGAATTCGTATACAACTTAACACCGTCTAACGGTATCTTCGTAAGCGCCAACTCCAAGAATCAGGAAGCCATCGACCAAGTTCTGGAATACTGGTTCACGGAAGGGACTCCCTTATTCGAGAAATGGGTAGAGTTAAGCTCTGACATCCCCTGCTACGAAGGCGTAGAAGATAAGAGACCTCTGATTCAGGAATATCTGGACCGTTACAAAGACTATAAGAATATCTATAACCTGAACAATGCATGGCCGGAAGGTGTCAGCGATATGATGTGCACGAAGTTCCAGGAAGTAATTGCCGGTGATGCAACCGCAGAAGATGTCTGCAACGCAATGCAAAGTAAATTTGAAGAGCTTACGGACAAATAGACCGATAAGTCGATAAGATAAAACGGGCACAGATGGCATTTGCAAACAGTGAGTTCACTTTTGTAAATGCCTTTCTGAATATAATAGGAGGCTATCCATGATCAATAAGAAGAAAAGAAATATTCTGCTTGCGTTCTTGATTCCTGCGCTGCTGTTTTACGTCATCTTCTGGATTTCCCCGGTTTTGATGTCATTCTTTTACGGACTGACTAACTGGAGCGGTATGGGAGATTATGATTTTGTGGGACTTAAGAACTTCAAGTATCTGTTCCAGGAGGGTACACTGACCAATGCCATGAAGAATACCATCATTTATGCGATATTCGTCGTGGTATGGGGAAATATACAGGCGCTTACACTGGCCTTAATCCTGAATATGAAGATACGGGCAAAAGGCGTGTTCCGTACAATTTTTTACCTGCCTGCCCTGTTCAGCACCATTGTGGTGGCGTTCCTTTGGAGCTATGTCTACGCTCCCTACTACGGAATGATCTCCGAAGTGCTGAGTGCGCTTGGATCCGGCGCCGTACCCAACCTGCTGGGAAGCAAAGGAACTGCGCTGCTGGCGGTGGCATTTGTGGAAACCTGGAAGACGTCCGGTACCATGACAATCATCTACCTGGCCGGTCTTCAGGGAATCGATGAGGAAATCATTGAAGCAGCCAGAATCGACGGCTGTTCGGCATGGCAGACCACCACCAAAGTACGTATCCCCATGCTGGCCAATACCATCACAGTCAACGTCATGCTGGGACTGATCGGCGGGTTCAAATCCTTCGACTATGTATTCGCATTGACGGGCGGCGGCCCTGGAAGCTCTTCCAGCACGCTTATGTATACCATCTATAAGATGGCGTTTGTGGAGGGGCAGTTCGGCAAAGCAGAAGCATTGGCGGCCTTCGCCTTTGTATTCATTCTAATTATTTCTGTAGTTGTACTGTTCTTTATGAGGAGAAAGGAGATAGAGGCATAATGAGAAAAAGTGTAAGAAAAGAAATTATTATCACCATCTGCCTGGCATTATTTTTCCTGCTGTTCCTTTCCCCTATTATTATCGCTTTGTCAGGGTCTTTCCGGCCGCTCAAAGATTCGAGCTCTTATCTGAACCTGTTCCAGAATTTTTCCCTGGAGAGTTACGGGCTGGCGTTTGACAAGATGAATTATTTCCGGTCGCTTAAGAACAGCGTTCTGATTACCTTTATCAGTGCGGTTCTGTTGCTGCTATTTACCTCTATGGCAGGTTATGCGATCGCCAGACTGAGAGGAAAATTAGGACCTTTTTTCCAGATCTTTTTCCTGGCCGGTATGATCGTGTCCGCCCAGATGTCCATCATTCCCATGTACCGGATCGTAAATGGAATCGGAATCGGCAATACGATCGCAGCGCCTATTGCCCTGTACGTGACCTCGGCCCTGCCGTTTTCCATTTTCCTGTACACGAATTTCATAAAATCCAGTGTGCCCTATGCGTTAGAGGAAGCGGCGACGATAGACGGAGCCGGAACAATCAGAACCTTCGGACAGATCGTAATCCCGCTGACCAAACCGGCCCTTACGTCGATTGTGATCACGCAGGGAGTTCCCATCTGGAATGATTTCTTCTTCAGCATGCTGTTTTTGTCCGCTCCGGAAAAGAAGACCTTGCCATTGACGATGTTAAACTTCATCGGCGACATGGAAAATGCAACCCAGTGGAATATGCTATTCGCGGCCTGCTTCCTAAGCGCGATCCCGATTCTTATTATTTACATATTCCTGCAGCGGTATTTTGTCAGCGGTCTGACCGTGGGAGCGGTCAAAGGCTGAGTGCGGCCGATGTGACAGCGGCAGTGTGACAGCGTCGGTGTTTGTATAATTACGGCTAATACGGTAGAATGGAGAACAGTTGGAGGTGCGTTTATGAAACGTTCAAAAAGTATCCGCTTTAAAATATTAGGATGCCTGCTGGCCATATCCATTCTGCCCATCGTCGTACTGTTTATCTTTACCTTAAGAAATATCACACAGTTTTACCAGGCGCAGATATCGACGGCCAGCAACAATGAAGTGAAAGTGGTTACCTCAAGGATAAACAATATTTTTGAAAACCTGGACGGCGTGATGACGTCCCTGATCTTCAGTGAGTACGACGGCCGCAATTGTATGCTGTATATCTGTGAGAATGAGACCCGGGAAAATCTTCTGACTGCCGGCCAGCGGCTGAAAAATTACCGCATGTATGAGTATGTATGCAGTAATCTGATCGGAAATAACCAGTACGCGGAGGGCGTGTATCTATTTAACGAAAGCGGGTATACCTATTCCTTCGTAAGAAACAGGGAGCTGGGGCTGGAAAAGGATTACGAGGAATCGGTCTGGTATCAGGACCTGATGAAAAGCGAAAGCCTCCAGGTTACGAAAATGTACCGGCCCGACAATTTCCCGCCGGACCAGCAGAAAATCGTGATCGCCAGACGGTTCACGGATGTGAAGGGCGAGCATTCGGCCGTATTGGCCCTGGTCTGTAACGACGATATTTTTGACAATATCCAGGACAACAGCCTGCCCTGGGGAAAGAACTTTGTCATGGACGCGGAAGGCGCCATTCTCTACGGGGATTCCGGGGATGTCAGCTTAAAAGAAAGTGAAATCCAGGAAATTATCGGGAATGAAAGCGGCGTGATCATCAAAAAGGGAAGCAATGACGCTTATATATACGGAACCTTGAACGTGGAGGACTGGAACATAGTCAATGAGGTGTCCTTTGAGACGCTGGCCCAGGTTTCCAACAAGAGTACGGTGTACCTGATTGCGATTATCGTGGCCATCCTGGTCTTTATCATCGTCCTGCTTTTATTTACGGAAAAGGTGCTGCTGACGCCGCTGGTATCACTGGCCAGTATCATGAGCAATACGAAAGACATCAAACAGTGCTTTGAGAATAAATACCGGACCCGTCAGGATGAGATCGGTGTGCTCTACCGTTGCTATGAAAATATGTTAAAGCAGATCAATCAGCTGATCGAGGAAAAATATGTCAGCGAGATCCAATTCCTGAAAAGCAGGCTTAGGAACCTGATGTCACAAATTAACGCGCATTTTATTTTCAATACGTTGGAAAATATTAATTGTCTGGCCCAGATCGAGAATAACCAGCAGATCGTCACCATGTCAAAATCCCTTGGCGATATGCTGCGCTACAGTATCGAGTACGAGCGGGACGAAGAGAAACTGAAAACCGAGGTTAAGCACATCCGCCAGTATATCAATATCCAGGAGATCCGGTTCGGGAATCAGATCCAGGTGGATCTGGATATTACCGAAGAGCTGCTGGAAGCCAAAGTGCTGAAGTTTATGCTCCAGCCTGTGGTGGAAAATGCCATAGAACACGGGCTGACCGGCCAGGAGATGCCCTGGAAGATCTCCATAAGGGCAATCCGGGAAAACGGCAGCCTGATGATTCAGGTGAAAGACAACGGAAGAGGAATGGACGGCGAGACGCTCGTTCAGGTCCGGGAGAGGATCTATCATCCCGACACGATTTCCGAAGACGCCAGATACAGCAGTATCGGATTGTCGAATATTCATAAGCGGATTCAGCTGCTCTACTGCGACAAGTTCGGACTGGCCATAGACAGCCGGCCGGGCGAAGGTGTGACCGTAACCATGACCCTGCCGTTTCATATTTCATAAACAGGGTCCGGATCAATGAATTACGATTGGAAAGGGGCTTTAGAACTATATGTACCGTTATATTATTGTAGATGATGAAGTCCTGATCAGAAAAGGGTTAATCAGCAAGATCAAAGACATAACTTCCATACAGATAGCCTGCGCGGGGGAAGCGGCCAATGGGATCGAGGGCCTGGCGCTCATAGAGGCGGAGGATCCGGATATTATCATTACCGACATGAAAATGACGAAAATGGACGGAATGGAATTCCTGGAGAAGATCGCCGAGCGCTATCCCGACAAACCGATTATTGTCATCAGCGGATACAAGGCCTTTGACTATGTCAGCAAGGCCATAGAGAAAAAAGCGGTCGGATACGTGCTGAAGCCGTTCTCCACCGAAGAGATCGAAAAGCAGCTGGCCAAGGCGATCGCACAGATCGAACAACAGAAAAATCTGATTAAGCTGGAAGAAAAAGTCGCCTTTTTTGAACTAAAACAGGAGCAGGACGTGCTGATCCAGGCGCTGCTGGAGCCGTGGAACGATACCACGGAGGAAGAACTGGCCTCCAGGAATTATAACTTAAAAAGCTGCAATCTCCTGATATCCGTGAACAGCAAGGACCAGGAAAGTATCCGCAAGGCCCGGGAGATCTGCGGGGAACATCTGAACGACATTAATTACATTATCCTGGAAAACCCGACGAATAAATTCCAGTATTTTATCCTGATGGAAACCGCCCGGGAAGATTTGCAGGAGAAAATGGAAGGGAAAGCGCAGCATATCGCCCGCTATCTGGAGAAAGCCACTCCGGCAGGCAAGCTGTTTATCTTCATCAGCGATCCGGTTCAGGGCTTTGAGAAGCTGAACCGCTGTTACCTGATAAACGAGAGGCTGAACCGCCAGATCTTCTTAAACGACCGGGTGCGGATTCTTCCGGCAAAAGCCATTTCCGATCAGAAGGGCATGGCTTATTCCGAGGACCATATGAAGAATCTGTTTCGCCGCCTGAAATATCAGAATCAGGATACAAAAGAATTGCTGGATGATTTTTTCGGCGGAATGGATCTGTCCAAACACACATTGGGCGTGATCGGGAATACCTGTGAAAATCTGATAGACAAAGTAAATGATTACGCGGTGCAGAACAACACGGAAACCGATGATATCATGAGCGTCTTCTACCGCCGCTACATGTTCCAGCCAAACCTCGAAAAGATGCAAAAAGAGATTTCCGGCTATGTGATCCTCATCCTGAATTCCATACGGATGGCCTCCCAGGAGAGCGATCTGCTGTTCGGCCGGATACAGGAGTACATCCTGAACAATTATCACCGGAAGCTGACCCTTCAGGTGCTGGCGTCCCAGTTCTATGTCCCGTCGGCCGCCTGCAGCAGCCTGATCAAAGAAAAATTGAACATGAGTTTCAATGAATATCTGGCGGATATCCGGCTGGAAAAGGCCAAGCAGCTTCTGCAGGAGACAGACCTGAGCGCGGAGCGGATATCGGATGAGATCGGCTATTCCAATCCCAAGTACTTTTTCAAAATATTCAAGAAAATGACCAACTTAACGCCGGTGGAATACCGCAACCAACACCGGTAGTTTCAATTTGGGACATGTCCATTCCAGTTTGGGACATGTCCAGAATGAAATGGACATGTCCCAAACTGGAATGGACATGTCCCCAACTGAAACGGAGGGCATTACATGTTATACAAGAAAGCACAGGAACCGGAGCTGTCAAAGTCTCTGTTCCGGAATCCGACCAGCGAGTACCGGGCGGCCCCTTTCTGGGCCTGGAACTGCGGCCTGGAGGATGAGCTTTTGTTAAAGGAGATCGGACAGTTAAAGGAGATGGGAATGGGCGGCTTTCACATGCACTGCCGTGTGGGCCTGGACACCCGCTACCTGGGAGAAGATTTCTTTCAGAAAATCAAGATGTGTGAGGAAGAGGCCAAGAAGCAGAATATGCTCTGCTGGCTCTACGACGAGGACCGCTGGCCCTCCGGCAGCGCCGGCGGTTTTGTGACCCGGGATCAGCAGTACCGCACCAGATTCCTGGTTTTCGCGCCGGACGACGCGCCGGACCCGGAGGAGGGGGCCTATATGGCCGCGGCCAAGGCGGTGCGCAGTAAGAACCGGACGGGGATTGGAAAATACCGGATTCATCTGGACGAAGAGGGATATATGACATCCTACGAAAAAGTGGATGATGAGGAAGAGGCAGGCAGCGAAGCAACCGGAGACCTGTGGAAAGCCTATCTGGAAATCTCGGGCGATACCCCTTGGTTTAATAATCAGGCTTATGTAAATACACTGGATAAAAAGGCCATTGACCGTTTTATTGAACTGACCCATGAAAAATATTATGAAGAGTTAAAAGAAGATTTTGGAACAAAGATTCCGGCAATTTTTACCGACGAACCCCAGACCAGCCATAAAGAAATGCTGCGGGAGCCGTTCTCCAGAGAACCGGTTATCTTTCCTTTCACCGATGACTTTGAAGACACTTTCCGGGAAAAATATGGCTTTTCTATTATTGAACATCTGCCGGAGCTGATCTGGGAACAGAAGGATATCCCGGTATCCCACGCCCGTTATCTCTATCATGTCCATGTCAGTGAACGTTTTTCGGAGGCCTTCGGAGACAATATCGGTAATTGGTGCCGGGAACATGGCATCGCCCTGACCGGCCATATGATGAATGAATGGACGCTGCACTCCCAGACGCTGGCCATCGGGGAAGTGATGCGCCCCATGAAGAATTTCGGCCTGCCCGGAATCGACATGCTGTGCGACCGCCGGGAATATTCCACGGCCAAGCAGGCGCAGAGCATCGCCCGCCAGGAGGGCCGGGAAGGGGTCATGAGCGAGCTGTACGGAGTGACCGGCTGGGACTTTGACCTCCGGAACCACAAACTGGCGGGGGACTGGCAGGCCGCGCTGGGAGTCACCGTGCGCGTGCCTCATTTGAGCTGGGTCTCCATGGAAGGGGAAGCCAAGCGGGATTATCCCGCCAGCATCGGTTACCAGTCCCCGTGGTACAAAGAATACCCCTACATAGAGAATCACTTTGCCAGACTGAACACGGCCCTGACCCGGGGAACGCCCCATGTGCGGGTCGGCGTCATCCACCCGGTGGAATCCTATTGGATTCATTGGGGAAATAAAGAACAGACCTCCTTAATCCGTCAGGTATTGGAACATAATTTTGAAACCCTGATCGAGTGGCTTCTGTTCGGTCTGATCGACTTTGACTTCCTGTCGGAATCCGTTCTGGAGGAGGAACAGGCGCAGACCCAGGATTCGAAATTCCATATGGGAGCAATGGCCTATGACGTGGTAATCGTACCCGAATGCCACACACTGAGAAAGCATACCGTTGACCTGCTGGAAGCATTCGCGGACAGGGGCGGCGAAGTGCTGTTTATGGGAAATCTGCCGCGCTATATGGACGCCAGAGTGAGCGGGGCGCCGGAAAAGCTGGCCTTACGCTGTACGAGAATCCCCTTTAACCGGGGAAATCTGCTGGAAGCGCTGGAGAAATACCGGGATATCGACATTACGGTACGGGGTGTCGACGGAGACGATCCCACCAGAATGAAACACAAAGAGACCGGAAACCGGGCCTCCAACCTGTTCTATCAGCTGCGGGACGACGGCAGCGGCCAGTGGCTGTTCATCTGCCATGTGAATAAGCCAAGAAACGAGCATATTACCTACACGGAGGAATGGACCATCCGGCTCAACCGGCGCTGCCGTCCGGTGGTTTACGATACCATGACGGGAGAAATATATCCCATAGATGCAAAATACCAAAACGGCAGAACCCTCATTACCTATTACGGTTCACAGCACGACAGCCTGCTTCTTCGGCTGGAACCGGTTCCTAAGGGACAGGAAGTACCGGCGAAGACCGGGCTTGGAAAACAAGTCTGTCATCTGCCCAAAGAGACCTCCGAATTACCGGAACCCAGCGGATATGAGCTGGAGGAGGAAAACGCGCTGCTGTTAGATCTGGCGGAATATGCGTTTGACGGGGAGGCATGGCAGCCGGAAGAAGAGATCCTGAGAATCGACAACAAGTTCCGGGAAAAGCTGGGACTGCCCCTGCGGATGGAAGCCCTGGCCCAGCCCTGGATATACGAAGAGGAAGAAAAGGCTGACCACACCCTGCGGCTGCGGTTTACGATCAGCTCGGAGGTGGAGGTAAACGCTCCGGTTCTTGCGATGGAACACCCGGAGCAGGCCCAAATCCGGCTGAATGGCCGGCCGGTTCCCCTGCAGGACACCGGCTGGTACGTGGATGAGTGCATCCGCAAGACAGCGCTGCCCCCGATCTGCGCCGGAAAAAATATTCTGGAGATAACCCTTCCCTTCGGCCGAAAGACCAATGTGGAATGGTGTTATCTGCTGGGAGGCTTCGGCGTTCAGGTCAGCGGCCGGAAAAAGAAGCTGATCCCCCTTCCGGAAAAGATTCAGTTCGGAGACTTCACCAGGCAGGGTCTGCCGTTCTATGCGGGGAATCTGGTCTATGAGGTTCCGTTAACCTGCGGCGAAGGTGAGCTTCATCTGGAGTTCTCCCACTACCGCGGGGCGCTGATACAGGTGGAACTGGACGGGAAAAAGGCTGGAAATGTGGTGCTGGCCCCGTATCGGATCAACTGCGGCCATGTGAAAAAGGGAGCGCACCAATTGAGAATAAAGATCTTCGGAAACCGGCATAACGCCTTCGGGCCGGTTCACAACGCGGACGCCGCGGAAACCTGGTATGGGCCGAATCTGTGGCGGACACAGGGGAACAAGTGGAGCTATGAATACCAGCTGAAAGAGATGGGAATCCTGACCACTCCTGTCTGCTGGCTGGAAGAGGAATAGAGGAAAAAGTATGTATCGGGTGATAGAGAGACAACTCATTTCCCTGGAGGGAAAAACACAGATGTGCCATGCCTCCACCCTTCTGAGAGCAGAAGAAGACCGCATGCTGGCCGCCTGGTTCGGAGGCAGCGCGGAAGGCGCGCCGGACACGGGAATCTGGATGGCCGCCCGGGAAGCAGGAACCTTCAGCAGTCCATGGCTCATAGAAGCCACGGAGGAACCCCACTGGAATCCGGTACTGTTCCGTTACAGTGAACAGGTGATCGGCCTCTGCTTTAAGGTCGGACATAAGATCAGCCAATGGAGGACCATGGTCGTGCAATCCACGGATGGCGGCCGGACCTGGACGAAATCCAGAGAACTGGTTCCCGGCGATCTGGGAGGCCGCGGGCCTGTGAAGAATAAAATGATCCGTTTATCCGACGGAAGTATCCTGGCGCCGGCATCCCTGGAAACAGATGTGTGGACAGCCTTTGTAGACAGGAGCGTGGACGAAGGCGGTCATTGGATCAGGAGCAAGGATATCTGCATACCACAGAGCGGCTATCTGCCCCAACAGGAAATAACCGGCAGCGGCATACCGGTAACCGAACAGTCTTTTGCGGGCAGAGGGGTGATACAGCCCTCTCTGTGGGAATCCGCCCCGGGAAATGTGCATATGCTGCTGAGAAGTTCGGAAGGCCGGGTATTCCGGAGCGATTCCGAAGATTACGGGCAGAGCTGGTGTCCGGCCTATGCCACGGGGCTGCCCAATAATAACAGCGGTCTGGATCTGGTGCGGATGGAGGATGGCCGGCTGGTTCTGGCGTGCAATCCGGTCGCTGAAAACTGGGGCAGGCGGTCCCCCATTTCGCTGCTGACCTCAGATGACAACGGAATCCACTGGGATAAACTGTTGGATATGGAGACCGGACAGGGAGAATTCTCCTATCCGGCGGTGATCGCGGAAGGCCGCCGTATTCATGTCACATACACCTATAAACGCGAAGCCGTCGCTTACTGGTGTCTGGAACTGGACGGATTTAAATAATTGTAAATAAAAAATAAAAAGAGAAAAGATTCAGGAGGAATAAAGTTATGAGAACAGAATTTCCAAAGGGTGTATATCCGGTTATGTTAACGCCATTCACAGAGGACAATAAGGTAGACTATGAATCCCTCGGCAGACTGATCGAGTGGTATATCGACGCAGGGGTAGCCGGTTTATTTGCCGTCTGCCAGTCCAGCGAGATGTTCTTCTTATCCCTGGAAGAGCGCGTCGAGATTACCCGCTTCGTGGTGGAAAAAGCAGCCGGAAGAGTCGCTGTGGTTTCCTCCGGCCATATATCCGATTCTCTTGAGGATCAGGCGAAAGAACTGAACGAAATCGCAAAAGCCGGCGCGGATGCGGTGATCATGTTAACGAACCGTCTGGCAAAAGAAGAGGAAAGCGATGAAATCTGGCTCTCCAATCTGAAGAAATTGTTAAAAGAGCTTCCCGAAGATCTTCCTCTGGGCTTTTACGAGTGCCCCTATCCCTACAAGAGGGTCATGACGCCCGAGCTGTTGAAGTGGTGCGCCCAGACCGGCCGGTTCTATTTCACCAAAGATACCAGCTGCGACATGGAAAATATTAAAGGAAAACTGGAAGCCATCAAGGGCAGCAAATTAAAACTATTCAACGCCAACACCTCCACCCTTTTGGATTCCCTCCGGGAAGGAGCCGGCGGCTTCAGCGGGGTAATGGCCAACTTCCATCCCGAACTCTATGTATGGCTGACGGAGAATTTCGAGAAAGAGCCGGAGAAAGCCGGAATCATGGCGGACTTCCTGACCATGGCCTCCTTCATTGAGCGCCAGGTATATCCGATCAATGCGAAATATTATCAGCGCAAGATCGGGAATTTCCGGACAATCGTATCCCGTACGAAAGACCCGGCCCTGCTCAATGACACCTGCGTGTCGGAAGTGGAACAGTTTATCCGGATGACCGAGTACATGAAAGGCATACTGCTTTAAGATGGGTTTTTTGAGGTGATAGATTGAGAACGATTGAAGAATTGAAGCTGGAGTTATCGAATCCTTCGGAAGCTTACCGGAGCGCCCCGTTCTGGGCCTGGAACGACCGGCTGGAGGAAGGGGAGCTGGCCCGGCAGATCGACGGGATGCAGGAACAGGGAATGGGAGGCTTTTTTATTCATTCCCGGGAAGGGCTGGAGACGGAATATCTGTCGGAAGAATGGATGCAGGCGGTAGGCACGGCGGTTAAAAGAGCCGCCGGGCAGCGTATGGAGGCATGGATCTATGATGAGGACAAATGGCCGTCCGGCAGCGCCGGCGGGCTGGTAAGCAAAACAGACCCCGGGAAGTATACGGCCAAGGCAATCAGCCTGGAAATATTTGATGCGGGGCATTTGCCGGAACACACGATACGGGTGGGAGATGCCTGTGAGGATGGTACGGTAGTAGCTCTGATGTCTGCCCGGATCGAAGGGCGGACGGTCGGGAAGTATACGCGGGAAGAGACGCTTAAGACCGGGCAGGAGATACCCAAGGGGTATGCCTGGCTGGTGTTCCGGGTGGAGATCTCAGGAGAGAGTGAATGGTATAATGGTTTCGCGCCGTCGGATAATCTGAATCCGGCTGCGGTCAGAACGTTTCTCGATCTGACCCATGAGCGCTATAAGGAGCGCTTTCAGAGCGAGTTCGGACGCACGGTGAAAGGCTTTTTTACCGATGAACCGAATTTTTGCGACTTTTTTAGCGTGTTCACCAAGGGGAGGCCCTGGATTCCCTGGGGAGAGGGAATGGACGAATATTTCCGGGAGAAGAGGGGCTATTCTTTTTATGACTATTTACCCTACCTGTATTATGACGGGGAAGGGTGCGAAAAGATAAGGCATGATTACTGGCATACGCTGACCGAACGGTTCAGCGAGTGTTATGCGAAGCAGCTCTATGACTGGTGTGATGCGAACCGACTGCTGATGACGGGACACATGCTGTATGAAAATGACCTGGGTTACGGGGCCCGGGTATGCGGCGCGGCCATGCCCCACTACCGGTATATGCATGCGCCCGGGATTGATATTCTGGGAGAGCAGACCCGGGAATATCTGACGGTCAAGCAATGTACCAGCGTGGCCAACCAGTATAACCGGGATATGGTTTTGACGGAAACGTATGGCTGTACGGGCTGGGACTTTACGTTTGAAGGGCAGAAATGGCTGGGAGACTGGCAGTTCGTGCTGGGCGTGAACCGCAGGTGCCAGCATCTGGCGCTGTATTCCATAACCGGCTGCCGTAAACGGGACTACCCTCCGGTATTCAACTACCAGACGACCTGGTGGGAGAATAACAGGATTCTGGAGGATTACTTCGGAAGAGTGTCCGCCTGCGTCCGAACCGGGGAAGTGGTGCGGGATATTCTGGTCATACATCCCATGTCGACGATCTGGACCATGTGCGCGAGCGCGCCGGACGAGGATCTGAATCATGTGGAAATGAATATGGGATGGCTGGATGAACATATTTTCCGCCTGAACCGGGTTGGGGAAGAGTATAACCGTTTGGCAAAAACGCTGATGGGGATTCATCAGGATTTTGATTTCGGCGATGAGATGATACTGGAAGAAGCGGGCCGGGTGCAGGAAGGGAAGCTTTTCGTGCAGGAGCGCTCTTATAGCATAGTGATTGTGCCCAGAGTAGCTACGCTGTTTTCCGGCACAGTGAAACTTCTGAACGATTTTATGGATCAGGGCGGCAAGGTAATCTGGACCGGGCCCATGATCTCCATGGTCAATGGACGATATATCCCGGAAATATCCGAGCCCGGCGCGGACGCAGACCGCTGTGAGTTAAGAAGGCTTGCGCAGCATCCCAATCTGCAGCGGGCGGAAGATTATGAGCAGGCGGTTTCCCGTCTGAACCATATCCATCCACGCTTGCTGCGGGTTAAAAATGACCGGATGCAGGAAGATACGGACATTCTGGCTATGATCCGGAAAACGGAGGACGGCTATCTGATATTTGCCGCGAACAACGACCGGGAACATCAGCACCGGGTAATGCTGCGGTTCGCTGCCCCGGGGGCGGTGCAGAGCTACGACCCGCTTGACGATGTGACACGTCCGGCTGCGGTCAGAGTCCTGGAGCAAGGCGGAATCGAATTTGTAGAAACTTTCACGCCCGCCATGAGCCGGGTATATTTCATCCGCACCGGGCAAAAACCTCTGGAAGGCGGCGCTGCGTTCCCTTACGAGCATCCCCACCGGGCGGACAGGGTATGGGCGTGCCTGGGGCCGGAAGCTATGATTACCAGAGATATGGAAAATGTGCTGACGCTGGACCGGTGCAGTTACCGGCTGGCGGATACGGAGCAGGACATCTGCGCACTCCCCTGGTCGCCGGACATGGAAGTCTGGCAGGCCCAGCGGCAGATGCGGGATGCCATGGGGCTCCGGCAGATCTACTATAACGGCGCTCCGCAGCGGTACAGCTGGATCGGCGAGGAGTGCGGCGCCGACGGCAAAGTCTTTGAACTAAAATTTACGTTTGAGGTAAATGAGATCCCGGACGGTCCCCTGTATGCGGCTATTGAAAAGCCCCTGGACTATAGCCTGACCTGTAACCGGAAGGCTTGTCAGGAGACGCAGGAATATTTCCTGGACCGGAAGATTATACGCTTCCGGGTGAACGGATTAAAGAAGGGTGTAAATGAGCTGATCCTGAAAGGAATCTACAGGAATACAACCGAATTGGAGGATATCTACCTTCTGGGAGATTTTATGGTGGATTCGGAGCGCCGGATGATACAAGATCGCGGAAGGCTGCATTTCGGGGACTGGACGATGCAGGGCCTGTACCATTATCCGGGCAGCGTTGTCTATCATTTTCAGGTGGAACAGCCGCCGGAGAGGCAAAAGCGCTACGAGCTTAAGCTGGGTGACTACCGGGGAACCCTCGGGAAAGTCACGGTCAACGGTAAAAACGCCGGGATTCTGATTGGAAATACCAGGAAAAACGTGGACATTACGGACTTTTTAACCACGGGAAGCAATGCCATAGATATTCAGATCATCGGAAGTCCCAGAAATATGTTCGGGCCATTCCACCAGAAATATACCGGATGCAGCCGGATCAGCTGGGAGGATTTTCGGACCGCCGGCGAATTCCACACGGATTCCTATGTTCTGAAGCCCTATGGTCTTCAGGGACAGATCGTGATAGCGGAGCTGGAAGGAGAGAGCGCGTATGATTATTGATAAAATAGAACACCTTCAGGCCTACGGGCTGACGGAGCGCCAGTGCGGCCTGATTCAGGATTTTATCCGGGAAGCAGGCGCAAAAATGCCGCCGGAAGGCAGGTATGAACTGGACGGCGATAAGCTTTTTGTCCTGGTCCAGTGCTATGAGACCCGGGAAAAGTCAGCCGGGAAAATGGAATCCCATAAGGCTCATCTGGATCTGCAATACATGATGGACGGGGAAGAACTGGTCTTCCTTAATTTTGCGGACGAGTTAAACGTAATAGAGGATCAGACGCCGGAGGGGGATTTTGTCTTTTACCGGACACCGGACGAATCTGTCTGCGCAAAACTGAAAACAGGAATGTTTATGCTGATGTATCCGTGGGATGCGCATCTCCCCTGCTGCCGGATCAATAGCCCTTCCCCGGTAAAAAAGCTCGTATTCAAGATCCGGCTGGATAAAACTGAAAAATAACGAAATGGACATCACGAAATGGACATGTCCCAAATTGATCGTAATAGACATGATCGAAATGGACATGTCCCCAATCGAACAGAAAGGACTCAAACGGTAATGAAAAAAATATTAGTAACCGCCACCAACTATTCAAAATATTGTCTGGAAGGCAAAAAAATCCTGGAAGACTATGGGTGCGAAATTGTGGAGAACCCTCATGACCGTCCCTATACCCCGGAAGAGTTAAAGGAAGTCATAGCAGACATTGACGGTGTGGTAGCAGGCGTCGATACATGGAACCAGGAAATCTTCGGCCTGGCTCCGAAGCTGAAAGCCATTGCGCGCTTTGGCGTGGGAGTCGACAATATAGATCTGGACGCTGCCAAAGCCCACGGAATCACGGTCAGCAACTGCCCGGGCGTGAATACCTCCGCGGTTGCGGAGCAGGCGGTCGGCCTGATACTAAGCCTCACCAGACGAATCCCGTTCCTGAATGCGGCCATCCGCCGGGGAGAATGGGTCCGCCCTATGGCCCACGAGCTGAAAAGCCAGACCGTCGGCTTCCTGGGGTTCGGGGCTATCGCCCGGAATGTAGCGGAAAAGCTGCAGGGCTTTCATCCGGCAATGATCGCGTACGACAAATATCCGAATCAGGAAAAGGCGGATGAGCTTGGCGTACGGCTTTGCAGTCTCGAAGAAGTATTGGAGCAGAGCGATATCATCTCCATCCACCTGCCCGCAACGCCTGAGACCGCACAGCTGATCAACCGGGAAACCATCGCCCGCATGAAAGACGGAGTATGCCTGATTAATACCGCCCGTGGAACCATAGTGGACGAAAAAGCGCTCTGTGAAGCTCTGGAGTCCGGAAAAATCGCGGGCGCAGGCACCGATGTATTTGCCTCAGAGCCGGTATTGCCCGACAATCCGCTGTTTGCTTTTGAACAGTATGTAGCTACGCCCCATACTTCGGCAGAGACCTATGAAAACTGCGCGACTACATCGGTCGTTACAGCGGAAGCGCTGATTGCCGTATTTGAGGGCAAAGAGCCGGTAAACAGGCTGGTTTAAGGCTGCGGATCTTCCGCGGGACTTTCCTCTAATCCTTCTCTCCCTTTTCCCTGAATTCAGGAATCCTGCCCAAAAGCTCCAGCTGTTCCAGAGCCTTTAGAAGGCCGTCCCGGTTTAAAGCCAGGAGATGCCGGAGCGCCTCGTCAATCAGCTCCTGGTTCTCCCCGTACGCAGGAAAGGACAGGTCCTGCGTACGAGAGGAAAGATTTGACAGAGAGGAGGACAGGACCGGGCCGGGGGAATAGGTGGTATCCTCCTGAATACAGGAGGCTGCATCGGAGCCTGGATCCCCCGACTCTGAAGTCGGAGGATCCAGGATGTCTTCCGGACGAAGGCCGAGCACTTTACATAAACTGCAGACCTTGTCATAGCGCGGCCGGTATTTTCCGGCTTCATAACAGCGCAGAGTCACTTCATTGATGCCGGCTGATTCAGCCAGCTGTTTCTGAGTCAATTTCTGAATATTCCGATAGTATCGGATTCGTGATCCGATGGTATTCTGATGATCGATAAGAACCACCTCCTGTGATGTTCATCGCACCCTTTTCTTTCCCAATTGCCGAGAGGTAAAGTGAATTCAAAAATAGAACATATGTTCTTGACAGAGCGCAGATGTATTGCTATAATAAGTATACAGAGTTATTTAACTCTGTAATATTTTAAAAATATTCATATCCCTTCTTATCCTTCCCATCCGAAGGAATTCCAGTAATTTCTCTGTGTAGTTCCAACACAGAAAATCCATTTAGAAAATAGAAACTGCAGTATTGATAATGTAAGAATTTGAAATGCCGGGAGGAGGATTCCGGAAAGGAGCTGTATGCTTTGAATGATATGAACATAATCCGTGTAGATAAAAACGGGCTGACAGAGGCTATGAAACTTCTGCTGTATGAAAGGTATACGATGGAGCCGGATGATTTTGTGGTTCTGTATGACTTAAATGCGGATACCCTCTTTGTAGATCCGATGGTGCCGGAGCAGGAGGTAAGCCTGTTTGCCAGGATCGCCGGAGCCGGCATTCCCTGTATAAACGACCCGGACAGCGAGCTGGCTCCGGTAAGCGAACAGATCATCCGTACTTATGGTTTTACGGTCTGGCTGATCCTCTTCGACTGCTATCAGGACAGAAGAAAATGGAAAACGGATCGAAAGAGCCGGGAGGATTTCCGGAGGTAACTCTCCGGCTGAAATCCCGGCCTTCGCTCCGGGAATCTCAGCTTTGCGTTTCCGGCGCGGCCATTCCGTACTGCCGTTTAAAACTGGCGAAGGTTTCCGCAAATGCCAGCATCGCCAAAACTTCTTCATCCGGCATTTTCCTGATTTTACGGATGAATTCTTTTTTAATTGCCGATAGGGTAGGAGATGCCATTTTGCTGCCACTTTCGTTTATGATCCATTCTGCTGAATATCCAAAACGTTCTTCGATTAATTTTGCCAATGTCTCTGAGATATTTGTCTTCTTTCCATTGACCAGCTGATTCACATAGTTGGCGCTTATCCCCAGAGTGGAAGCAAATTCCACCTGCTTCATATTTTTTTCCGACAGGATACATTTTATCCGATCACCCAGTGTCATACTATACCACCTCAATTCTTGAAGCTAGCATATCATAAAAGTATCACTTGGTCAAATAAAAATTAGCTTGACATTTGACTTTGTTCGATACATACTTTGCTTAAGTCAAAGAAAGGAGGCGGATTATGAAGATTCAGTATGATAATCGAAGAGCGCTGATTCATGTGCTGGATTGCCTGGATGAATCGGAAACAAAACAACTGCTGGCATTCGCCGCGGGTTATGAAGCCTGTAGAAAGCAGCTGCAGACAGAGGAATTCCCGGATGAGACGCAGAAGCCTCCGGTGGATCACTCATAACCACCTGACTGATTAAGGAACCGATACAGAAGAAGGAGGAGAAGGAAAATGTCACTAGTTACACTCAAAGAGGTACTTCGCGAATCTGTGGAACGAAGATACGCCGTCGGGGCCTTTGACACTGCGAGCTATCAGAACACAGCGGCGATACTGAAGGCGGCGGAACAGACCGGAACCCCTATGATCCTGATGGTTACATGGGGGATGATCGAGGAGCAGGAGAAACCCGGGGAATATGTAAAGCTGACGCTGGAAATGATCCGCAATGCCGGTGTACCGGTCGCGCTCCATCTGGATCATGGGGGAAGCTTCGAGGATTGCATGAAGGCGATTCACGCCGGTTTTTCAGGAGTGATGTTTGACGGTTCGTCTCTGCCCATGGAAGAGAACATCCGCATCACGAAAAAAGTTACGGAGGCCGCCCATGCTTGCGGTGTCAGCGTGGAAGCGGAGATCGGACATGTGGGCGGCGCAGAGGGGGGAGCGCTTCTCAAGGATGGGGCGGTCGCTGACAGCGCGAATTTCACCACGCCGGAAGAAGCCGTGAGATTTGTGGAAGCCACCGGGGTGGACGCTTTGGCCGTTGCGATCGGTACGGTCCACGGAATATACCGGGGGACGCCGAAGCTGGATCTGAAGCGGCTGTCCGATATCCGCAGCCAGGTGGACATTCCTCTGGTGATGCACGGGGGTTCCGGTTTGACACCGGAGGCTTTCCGGGGAGCCGTGGAACATGGAATTAACAAGATCAACTTTTTTACCGGCATGTCCCTGGCCGCCGCAGGCGCAGTGAAGGAGACTGTCGCCAAAGCGGGTGACCGTCCGATTCACATGCAGGAGATTCAGGAAGCGGCAGATCAGGCGGTTACAAAGATCGTCAGGGAGCATATTGAGATTTTTCAAACACAGCCGTTAATCGGATGTTGAAACGATGGAGGGAGTAAGATGCCAGATAAAGTAATATGCGTCGGGTTCTGCTGCGTGGATGTATGCATTCGCGGAGTTGCGCAGATAGATTTCAGCAAAGAGCTGATTCCGGTAAAGGAGACCTCTATCTGGATCGGCGGCGATGCGGTGAATGAGTCCTATGTGCTGAACAAGCTGGGGAAAAAGGTGGAATTGATCACCGGCCTTGGGGGAGATCCCACCGCGGACTTTATCCGTATGGTGCTGGATGAGGCCGGCGTGGATTATTCCAAAAGCGTCACGAATCCGGACAGCCCCTCCATGTTGTCGGTGCCTTTGATCCGGGAAGATGCGGAGCGCAGCTTTTTCAATGCAGCCCGCCCGGAATCACTGAGCTTCCGGGTGGACCCGGAGAAGGTCCGGGGGGCGCGGGTCGTATCGCTGGCCAGCCTCTACTTCCCGCCCTTTGATGACGTGGACAATGCGCTGGCAGTGGCAAGGGCGGCCAAGGAAAGCGGAGCCATTGTCTGCGCCGACATGATGTATTCCGAGGGATGCAGACTGGAAACCTACCGGGATCTCTGGCCCTGTATCGATTATTTCTTTCCCAACCAGGAGGAAGCCCGGGGACTGACCGGTGAAGATGATCCGGACCGGATGGCGGAGCGGATACTCTCCTTCGGGGTGTCCAATGTCATAATCAAGATCGGAAAGAGAGGCTGTCTGGCCAGAAACCGGGATACCCGCATGATCGTGCCGCCTTTCCTGGTGGAAGCGGTGGACACGACAGGAGCCGGGGATAATTTTGCGGCAGGATTTATTACGGGTCTGATGGAAGGCCAGGACCTGTATCATTGCTGCCGATACGCCAATGCGGCAGCTTCGATCGCGGTCGCTCACATAGGGGCTTCCACCGGTGTTCGGAGCCGGGAACAACTGCAGGAGGTTTTGGATTCGGAGAAGGAGGTTTCACATGCGTTATAAAAAATTCGGAAAAACTGGATTGGATGTATCCGTTCTGACAACAGGCACCTGGGCCATTGGCGGCGCCAACTGGGGCGAGGTCAATGAAGTGGACAGCATCGCGGCGATACAGGAGATGGCCGCCCAGGGAGTCAACCTGATCGACACGGCGCCCGGTTATAATGCCGGACATTCGGAACGGGTAGTGGGAGAGGCAGTCCGAAGCATTCGGGATAAGGTGTATCTGACGACAAAGACGGCGCTCTACACCGGACCCGACGGCAGCTATATCAAGGACGGCAGAGCGGCAAATATCTTGCGTCAGTGCGAGGAATCGCTCAAGAATCTGGGCACGGACTATATCGATATTTACCTGATCCATTGGCCGGACCCGAAGGTGGAGATCGGAGAGTCTATGGGAGCCATGGTAAAACTGCTGGATCAGGGGAAGATCCGCCATATCGGCGTATCGAATTTTTCCGAAGCACAGATCCTGGAAGCGGAAAAGTACGGGCCGGTGGAGGTGATCCAGCCGCCCTTCTCCATGGTAAACCGTGTGGAAACCGATCTGATGAACTGGTGCGCGCGGCGTGAGATCGGAATCATGACTTACGGGTCTCTGGGAGCCGGGATTCTGACCGGAGCGATCCGGGCCATGCCGGATTTCCCGCCGGAGGATACCCGGAGAACCTTCTATCCGTATTTTGAAGAACCCATGTTTACACAGATCATGGAGCTCCTGAAAACTCTGGATATAGTGGCGGGGAACCACCATGCGCCGGTCGCCCAGGTGGCGCTGAACTGGAGTATACAAAAGGAGTATGTACATACGGCCATTGTAGGCGTGAGAAATGAAAAAGAAGCGGCGGAAAACTGCCGTGGAATGGATTGGGAATTGTCACCGGAAGAGATCGCGATGATCGATGCGGCCATCGCGGATAATCTGGATTGAAAGGGGGATTTTTGCTATGCAGAATCAGAGTGCCTATCTGTTAAAAGCGTTTGAATTTGAGATCAGGGATGTACCTATGCCGGAGTGCGGGCCGGACGATGTTATGATTGAGATCAAACATGTGGGAGTCTGCGGTTCCGATGTGGGTTTCTTTGAAGATCCCACCTATGGGGGATTTGTGAAAGAACCGCCTCTGCCTTTTATTTTGGGACATGAATGCGCCGGAGTCGTCACCCGGACGGGGAAAAATGTGAAACATCTGAAAGAGGGGGACCGTGTGGCTGTGGAACCAGGTATCCCCTGCGGAAAATGTGACTATTGCCTGGAAGGACGTTATAACCTCTGCGATAACATGATTTTCATGGCTTCCCCGCCGTTTCAGACGGCGGCGCTGAGCCGTTACATATCCTATCCGGCTTTTATGGCGTTCCGGCTTCCGGACTCCGTTTCCACTTTGGAAGGAGCGATGTTCGAGCCGTTCGCCGTAGGTATGCACGCGGCCAAGCGCAGCGGTATCTTTCTTGGCAAGACTGCGGTCGTGCTGGGGTCCGGCTGTATCGGCCTGATGACGCTGCTGGCCTGCCGGGCGCTGGGAGCTTCCGCCGTGATCATAGCCGACCTGTATGACAACCGTCTGGCGAAGGCGAAGGAGCTGGGAGCAACTGCGGTGATCAATTCCTCCAGACAGAATCTGATGGAGGAAGTCCTGCGGCTTACCGGCGGGAAAGGCGCGGATTTCGTATTTGAGACGGCGGGCAGTAAAGTTACCGCCGCGATGACGCCGGATCTGGTGAAGAAGGGCGGAAAGATCGTCCTGGTGGGCAATGTCCATGAGGATGTTCCGATTAATCAGCTGCAGCTGAACAACAATGAGGTGGATCTCCTGAGCGTATTCCGCTATCACGGGATCTATCCGCTGGTACTGGATGCGGTGGCGTCCGGCAAGGTGGACGTATCCGGGGTGGTGTCCCATACTTTCAAATTTGAGGAAGTGCAGAAAGCCTTCGAATGCGCGTTAAATGAGAAACAGACAGCGGTGAAGGTAGCCATAGAGTTCTAAGGGAGGGACAGGCCATGAGACCATTTAATTTCTGTATTCCTACAGAGATGATATACGGTAAGGGAAGAGTGAATGAGGCAGGCGAACAGGTAAAGATGCGGGGCCATAAAGCTCTGCTGTTGTCCTACGACAAAGAGGTGCTGGAACAGATCGGGATCTATGAACAGCTGCATCAGTCCTTAAACGGGGCGGGAGTGCAGACCGTGGAGCACCTGGGGGTCAAATCCAATCCCGATGTTGCGCATGCCAGGGAAGGAATCCAAAAGGTTCTGGAGAACGGGATCGGCGTCATCCTGGCCGTGGGCGGAGGAAGTGTGATAGACGAGGGCAAATGCATTGCCGCCGGCGCGCTCTATGACGGGGATGTCTGGGACCTGTACGAGGGAAAAGGAGAACTCTCGGATGCGCTGCCTCTGGTTACGGTCTGCACCATACCGGCCACCAGCTCGGAGATGAACTGTATCTCGGTCATGAATAATGAGGAGAAAAAACAAAAATCCGCACTGTCCGGACCGGAGATCTATCCCAGGGCTTCCATCCTGGACCCGGAGCTGACCTACGGCATTCCGATCCGGAATACGGCCTACTCCGCCGCGGATATTATATCCCATCTTTCGGAGGCTTACTTTACGGAGCAGGAGCGCTGGACGCCGATTCAGGACGGATATTGCGAGAGCCTGATGCGTACAGTAATGGAATGTATGGAATGCCTGCTGGAGAATCCGAAGGATGAGGAGGCGCGGGACACCATGATGTGGGCTGCATCCATTTCCTGGAATGAATTTTACCGCTGCGGTCTTGGAAAGACTTACGTGCCCTGTCATATTCTGTCCCATCCGCTCAGCGGACGTTATGATACGCCTCATGGCGCTGCGGTCTCCATTGTCACTACCGGTTGGATGCGCTACATGCTGGACAAAAAGGATGAGCGCCTGATCGGAAGATTTGCAAAATTCGCGCGGCAGGTATTCGGAATCCGGATGTTCCCGGAGGAATTTCAGGCGCGGCTGGGTATGAAAGCCCTGCAGGAGTGGTACCACCGGATCGGTGTCCCGGCCTCCTTTCGGGAAGGGGAGATACCGACCAGGGAGGTGGATCTTCTGGTGGAAGCGGCTTACAGAGACTGCCTGGACAACGGGATAGAAGATGAGTATAACAAAACCGCGCTGAAGGCGATGTATGAATACTGTTTTTAGACATCGGATTACCGGGATCTTATGTGTAAATTACAGGGAGCACGCAGCTGCGTGCAGTAAGCAAAAATACAGATGGGAGGAAGGATTCATGCAGGAGAAGGAATGGAAAGATCTGGCCCACATCGGCCTCTGGGTCACAGACATGGAGGAGACGAAGAAATTCTATCAGGATATCTTGGGATTTGAGGCCCCCACTGCGAAAACCGTAGTGGATCCGGAATCAGGCGTCAAGACGGAGATCGTATTTTTACAGAAAGGGAATCTGATTCTGGAATGTATCTGCCAGCCCGGGACAAATCTCCCGGACAGAGGCAGGATTGAACATATCGCCATCGCGGCAGGTAACATAGAACAGGCCGTGGAAGTTCTCTTAGCCAAGGGAATCGTATTTGACGGTCCGATTGTGGAGGACAAAGAGCTTTGGGACAAAGGGGTAAAATACGTTACCTTCCGGGGACCCAGCGGAGAACGGCTGGAGCTAAACGAGGTAATCCGTTAAGAAGGAAAAATAGACGGTGCGGCTCCCCATCGGAATTGAGATACGGGAGCGGCATCGGTGGAGGTATCTAAGAAAGGAGTGTGTAAAATGAAAGCGGTTGTTTTGTGCGGAAAA
The DNA here is from genome assembly GCF_019042275.1 of Diplocloster agilis. GTDB lineage: Bacteria > Bacillota > Clostridia > Lachnospirales > Lachnospiraceae > Diplocloster > Diplocloster agilis. Next base: position 66,496 of record NZ_JAHQCW010000004.1, on the reverse strand, counting down.
GGACAGGTGGAGTTCCGGGAGGTACCGGAACCGGTGATCGGCGACGACGATATTCTGCTGGAAGTGAAAGCATGCGGAATCTGCGGAAGTGATCTGCATTTTTACTATGGCCGGCTGGAGCCCATGGGCCAGGTCCCGTTTATCATGGGACACGAATTTGCCGGCGTCATAGCAGGAATTGGTAAAAATGTCTCGGACTATTGGAAGATCGGGGACCGGGTGGTATCGGAGAATACGGGAGACGCCTGCGGGCGCTGCCCCTCCTGTGCCGCAGGTAACTTCGTGGCCTGTGCACACCGGCAGACCATGGGCTGTTCCATGGACGGAGGATTTACAAAATAAGTGCGGATACCGGGCCGGCTGTTACAGATGTACCCAAATTGCCTGTACCACATCCCGGACAACTTAAGCTTTTCGGAAGCTACCCTGATGGATCCGGCGGCGAACGGTTACAACGCCGTCATCCAGCAGGCAGGTTTCCGGTCGGGCGAGACTGCCGTCGTATTCGGTGTCGGGGCCCTGGGGCTTATGTCCATCCAGCAGGCTTATATCGGCGGCGCGTCTAAAGTGATTGCCGTCGGTATGTCCTCCGACCGCAGAAGCCGGGAGGCCACCGCCAGAAAATTCGGAGCTACTGATTTTTTGGCATCGGATGAGGAAGCGGATCTGGCGGAAAGCGTTCTTAAGATAGCGGGCGGGAACGGTGTGGCCTTAGTGGTGGATGCCGCCGGCGTTCCCATGATCACGGAACAGGCGATCCGGATCGTAAGAAATGAAGGGGCGATTGTCAGAATCGGAATGAGCGATAAGACCTATAACCGCGGTCTGGACGATTTCGCCCTGAAAAATGTCCGGATTATCGGACATATGGGTTATAACGCGGAATCTTGGAGAAACAGCCTGGCCCTGGCTGCCGCCGGCCGTCTGGATCTCAAATCCATCATCACCTGCGAACTGCCGTTGGAACAATATCACCAGGGGTTTGAAATGTCCAGAACACAGGAAGCCTCCAAAGTAATACTGATTCCATAGAAAACGGCGGAGGAAAGGAGACTTTAACCAATGGGTGACTATATATTGGAGCTGAAAGATGTAGTTAAGACGTTTGGAGGCGTACAGGCGCTGAAAGGGGTCAGCTTTCAGCTGAAACCAGGGGAGATTCATGCCCTGATGGGGGAGAACGGAGCAGGAAAATCCACATTTATCAAAGTGATCACCGGCGTGCATCAGCCGGACAGCGGTACCATGCTGTTAGAGGGGGAACAGGTTACCTTCCGTTCCCCGCTGGAATCCGCCCGTATGGGAATAGCGGCGATCTATCAGCACGTGACCGCATTCCCGGATCTGACGGTTACGGAAAATATATTTATGGGGCAGGAGATCAAGAATAAGATGGGCTTCTATAACTGGAAGCTTATGAATCAGAAGGCAAAAGAACTGATCGCGCCCCTGAGTCCGACTCTGGATGTACGTAAGCCTATGTCCGCCCTTTCTGTGGCAGAACAGCAGCTGGTGGAGATCGCCAAAGCCCTGTCCAGGAATGCGCGTATCATGATCATGGACGAGCCGACCGCGTCTTTGACGAACCACGAATGCGAGGAACTCTACCGGATCACGGAGAATCTGCGGGACCAGGGAGTATCGATTATCTTTATTACCCATAAGTTTGAGGACATGTACCGGCTGGCCTCCCGGGTTACCGTATTCCGGGATGCGGAGTATATCGGCTGCTGGGATGTGGACCAGATCACGAATCACGACCTGATCTCGAAGATGGTAGGACGGGAACTGAATCAGATGTATCCGGAGAAAACCGCGCAGATCGGGCAGGTTGTCTTTGAGGTGGAGGGAATATCCAAGGAAGGATATTTCAAAGATGTGTCCTTCGACGTCCGACAGGGTGAGATTGTAGCGCTGACCGGACTGGTGGGGGCCGGACGGACCGAAGTCTGTCAGAGTATTTTTGGCATTATGCCCCCGGATACCGGGAGCCTTAAGCTGAACGGACAAACGATCCATGTCAGGAGTCCCAAGGACGCATTCCGCTTCGGGATCGGCATGCTGCCGGAAGACCGGCAGATCCAGGGGCTTATCAATGAGCTTCCGATCTATCAGAATGTGACCTCGGCCGCAATGGATAAATTTCAAAGATATGGAATCATAAATGTGGAGCAGGAAAAAGAAGCGGCGCTGGGTTTTTGCCAAAAGATTCAGCTGAAGGCGGAAAGCATCCAGGCCCCTCCCTCTTCCCTGTCCGGCGGGAACCAGCAGAAGGTGGTCTTTGCGAAGCTTCTGAACTGCGACCTGAAAGTGCTGATCCTGGACGAACCGACCAAGGGGATCGATGTGGGAGCCAAATCCTCGATCTACGAGATTATGAACGAACTGGCGTCCGGAGGCTACGCGATCATTATGGTCTCATCCGAAATGCCGGAAGTGCTGGGCATGGCGGACCGTATCGTGGTGATGAAAGCCGGTCGGGTGACCGGGACGTTTGATAAGGGGGAGGCCACGCAGGAAATGATCCTGGAGGCTTCCCTGAGACAGAAGGAGGCGGGCGCATGAGAAAAATTACCGGAAACAAGAATTTCGGCCTGATCGTAGGTTTAATCGTCCTGATGATTCTGGCGGCGGTCATCACCCCGGATCTGTATTCCGTGGGATCGCTGATGAATATGCTCCGCAACAACTGTGTGTTTGTCTTTCTGGCTGTGGGAGAGATGATCGTGATTATCAGCGGAGGGATCGATATCTCCATTGCCTGCATCATGGCCCTGTCGGGGTGCGTGTGCTCGCTGCTTCAATTCAACCATCCGCAGGTGCCGGTATTCCTCTGGCTGATCGTTGCGGTTCTGATCGGGATGGTATGCGGCATGTTCAACGGTTTTGTGGTGGGAACTCTAAAAGTCACGCCCATGATTGCCACGCTTGGCACCAATTACATATTCCGGGGCCTGGCATTTATCATCTCCTCCGGCGCCTGGTGGTATCCGCATCAGTATCAGATGACCTTTCAGAACTTTTCCATCGGGAAAACTGCGGGAATCTACAATATAATCTGGTTCGCCGGTCTGATCCTGATTCTGGCGGCGGTGTTCCTGAACTATACCACCCCGGGGCGGAGGATTTACGCGGTAGGAACCAATAAAGAATCCGCAAAAGTTTCGGGTATCCGGGAATCCCGCGTCATGCTGATGTCTTATACCATCTGCGGAGCGATATGCGGGCTTTCGGGGATGCTCTATGTGGCTAACTTCGCGGTGGGTAATTTTGCTATCGGAGACGGTTTCGAGATGACGGCTATCGCAATCTGCATCCTGGGAGGAGTAAGCATCATCGGAGGCCAGGGAAAAGTCGGGGGAGTATTTATCGCTATTCTGATGATGAGCATCATCACGTCCTTTATCAGCATGCTTCCCGGATTAAGTGTCTGGCAGGATGCCATCAAGGGAGCGATTATCATTATAGCCGTAGGGATCAATATCTGGACGGCCCGCTCCACCAGAAGACAAGATTTAAAGGAGAGGGGGGCGCTGCTGTAATGAACGAAAAGAAAAAATGGAAGCTCACAGGTTTCCTCGTTCAATGGGAAATGATTTTGATCTATCTGCTGCTCCTGATCAATATATTGCTGATGCTTGCGAGGCCGAATCTGTATTTTGCGTCCGGGACGATCACATCCATTATCCAGTCCGGTATGGATCTTTGCCCGCTGGTTCTGGGGATGGCGCTGGTTATGATGATGGGGGAGATCGATGTATCCTGCGCGGCCAACATGATTTTCTGTTCCATGACAACCGGACTGCTGATGGACCGGGGAGTGCCCGCAGTGGTCTGTGTCCTGGCAGGAATCGCCACGGGAGTCTTACTGGGAATGTTCAACGGTGTTTTGGTTGGCTATGTGGGAATGCCCTCCGTTATTGTAACGATCTCCAATTCCCTGCTCTATCGGGGAGTGGTAAAGATCATATTGGATGTAAATGTGCTGAGAAATTTCCCGGACTTCTATACGAAGCTGGCCTGGAACCAGATCGCGGGTATCCCGCTGGCCATGATCATTTTCCTGCTGATGGCAGCCGTATTTGTGGTGATTCTTCAGAAGACCGGATTTGGCCGGAAACTCTATATTATAGGAAATAACGCCGTAACTGCGGAATATTCCGGTATCAATGTGCGGAAAACCAAACTGGCCGTCTATCTGATCATGGGCGTGATGTGCGGGATTGCCTCTATCTTCTTCGTCGGGAGAATGGGCGGCGGTGTAAGCTCCACCATGGGTGTGGGCTACGAGATGAACGCCATCGCCATCTGCGCTCTGGGAGGAATCTCCACCAGCGGCGGCAAAGGCAAGATGTACGGGCCGATAATCTCTACCTTTATCATGGCTTTTCTGATCTATACGCTGGGCCTGATGGGTGTGGACGCCAACGCAAAAAAGACGCTGACGGGGCTGGTTCTGCTGATCGCCGTCCTGATTCCCAACATCAACAAGGATTTGTTCGCGTCGGTGAGACGAAAATTCCGGAAAATATAGGGGTGTATATAAGGTATGAACAGCAAAGCTGTTTATATAAATAAAATTCTATTGGGAGGTAGAAACATGAAGAAAAAACTATTGGCAATCACTCTGTGCCTGGCCATGACGGTCAGCGCAATGGCAGGCTGCGGTTCCAAACAGGATGCGGCTCCTGCGGACACGGGAAGCCAAAGCACGGATGCGTCCGCGCAAAGCGGGGGAGAGAAGGACGCAGCACCGGCTTCCAGCGACAGCGCGGCTCCGGCGGATGCCTCTGGCTCCGGCGGCGGGGATCTGGAAGGCGCTCATGTATTGCTGCTTAAGGCGGCGGGGACATTTACCACAAAGATCTACGAAGGCTACTCGGATTACATGGAAAGCCATGGGTATAAGACCGCGGAAAAGAGCCCCACAGAGACAACGGTGGCAGCCCAGGTCCAGATTATTGACGAGCTGATCACTCAAAAAGTGGCATCCATTACCATAGCCACCAACGGGGACGCCGGCTATGACGAAGTGTTCAAGAAAGCAAAGGAGGCAGGAGTCATTATTAACTCCGTGGATTCCGCCTGTAACCCCGAATTCCGGACGATCCATGTAAATCAGGCATCCTCCGAAGCTCTGGGCGCTTATCAGGTGCGGGCGGCGGTCCTTCAGGCGCTGGGAGTGGATTATCCCGGAGACAACATGGAGAAAGCGGTGGATGACGCGCTGGCAGCCTATACCGGTGATGAACTTCGCATCGGTGTGCTTTCCGCTTCCATCGACACCCCGGTACAGAACGGCTGGATCGCGGATATGGAAAAAGAACTGCAGCGTCCCTGCTATCAGGGAAAAGTAAGCCATGATCTGGACAAGAAATACGGAAACGACGACCTGACCGCTTCCACCACTCAGGCTCAGGCATTCATGTCCGAGAACAAAGTGGACGTTATCATCGCGCCGACCACCGTGGGTCTTGCCGCGCAGGGCCAGGTGCTGAAGCAGGCCGGAAGCGACATGAAAGTAACCGGGCTGGGCGTGCCTTCGGAAATGCAGGCGTTCATGCCTCTGTCATCGGATGAGAATGCGTTTGACTATGTGTGCCCGTACATGATGCTGTGGGATCTGGGACATCTGGGAGCACTCTCCGCGGCAGCCACTCTGGCAGTCATGAACGATGGTTATGACGGCAAAGAGGGATCTACGTTTACCATGGACGCCTGGGGAGATTATCCCGAGACTACCTTTACGGCTATCCCGGCTTCCGACGGCGGCACAGAAGTGATCATGGATGATCCCTATGTGTTCTATAAAGATAATATGGCGGACTGGATTAACAAAATGTAAGAAACAAACCGTTAAAAACAAACCGTTAAAAACAAACCGCACCAGCCGTACGGGTCTACAGATGTACCTGAGTGCGTAACCTAGAAGAGAAGAAATTTGGTAAAGCAGGTCCCCGGGGTAAACTCACCGCAATACAGCTTTGAGAGTGCCCCGGGGATTCCTGTCTGTACCATGTAAAGTTCGCCTTCTGCCGCGGGCTGATCAGAGGACAAATGAAATTATAATCACGGATACTGTACTTAGCAGAGTTCCCAACAGGTAATATTCCGCGAATGCAGGTTCCTTTACGATCTTATCATATCTTGCGATTGATTTCGCAGTCAGCACCAGGCCTATGGCGGCGTATTGCCCCAGAGATATAAAAATCAGCATAATAAGCCGTTCGATGGTTCCAATCAACCTTCCGGCATTGTGAACCTGCTCTCTGTCGGCATCTTTATTTTCCGGCTTAAAAACAATTAAAATTTTGGATATGGCGATATTTACGGGTTTATGTATAAGCAGGAGTGCTGTGATCCAGGAGATACAGGCTGTTTTTGACAACCCGGTCACAGAAAAAATTCCGGTCAGACTGTGGCTCAAGGGCAGGCTTGCGACATGTACCGTATAATAGTAGGCCATAAAAAATAATACGCTGATATGCAGCAGCTGATCGGTTAAAAAGATATATTGTTCCCGCCGCAGAGCGCGCACCTTCTTTTTGGACAAGGAAGTGTATGCATATTTTGCCATATCTATGCCCATGTGCAGCAGGGCTGCCAGGAATCCGTACAGGACAAGGCTCCAGTTGAATACCGGCAGAATAACGATCACGAATGCCGCCCAGTAGACCAGACAATGAATAAGAACCCAGCGTACATGATCCGTTTTATTCTCTGCCATTTTCTCTGTTTGGAGATAAAAATCCCCTATCACATGAGCTAATAGTAATAAAAGAAAGATTTCTTTAAAGTACATCCTGTGTAATTTCCTCCAATGCTTTTTCAAGCGTATCGAATGCTTCCCTGTATGCGTAATAATTTCCGTTTGCCAGTATACTGTGAACGGTAGGCTGCCGTATCTGCAGGCGTTTTGCAGTATTTGTCTGACTGTCCTGATGTTCCAGGATATCTTCGATCACCTCTCTTTGGCGGTCGCTCCAGGATTCTTTGATAACAGTCATCAAGGTCAAAATAGTATTGAGCATGGTCACAATGCCCTGGTTGTCCCCATCGGCCTCAAACCGGATGTCGGCGGCCTGCGTGCCGTTCCTTTTTTCAATGACCCGCAGATATTCGACAGCCTCCCGGGCCTTGTAATAACCAGGCCCATCCGCCCCGATGGCCATCTCCGAATTGATACCGGTAGTGATGGAACCGATGCCGATGCCGAACCGTATTTTTACCGGGTGCATCCTTCGTTGAATTTCGGAAGTAATCCGCATCGCGTTCACTCCGCAGTTTAATAGACCCTGAAATTCATCGCCCAATGTAATAGTAAACTTGGATGACAGATCCTTGGAATAAGATTCATTTATATCACCTAACACGTTGTTCAATTTTTCCTGAACCACGTACCGGTCCGATATATCCCGCGATTGTTTCAGGTCGCCAATAATTGCCACATATGGTTTAAAAGAAAAGGAAAAATACATCTGGCACCCCCAGGTCTTTTTCACCATTATATAGCAAAAGGAACCGATAATCAATTATTATGCATCCCACAAGCTATAATTACATATTATAGCTTTATAAAGCTATATTTTCTTATTATAGATAATACTAGCTATATTTACACATTATAGATTTATAATACTATAATCCCATATTATAGATTATATAAGCTATATTTAAATATTATAGACAATAAAGGCTATAAGTGCTAACTATAGATTATATAGGCTATAAACTAAAGAAATAAGAATATTCCAGAGCAGCAGAAAATGATACCCCGGATATTAAATATTAATAATAATAGGCATCCCCCCAAGCAATTGCAAAACAAATATTGATTTTGAGGCCGAACCGGCCAGGTACGGTGCACTTATGCACGAAAGAATGAGATGATCAGACAAATTTTCCTTCCATAGAAACAGCAGAAAACGCCACAGAACTTGGTGCCGTTTCCGGGACCCCGCAATACATGTCCTTCGAGCGGGAACGCTGCTTAGTGCCTTCATAAGACGTTATTTATTATATCACAACCGGTTCGGGATGTTCAAGAGCTAATCCCTGTAAAGCTAATCCCCGTAACGCTTATCTTTGAAACACCCGGCTGCCATGCTCCCTGATTAGACAAAGCAACAGAGGACTTTCAAAATATAGGATTGTTCTTTTGCTGCGTTATGTTATAATCCCTTTTAACATCTTACAATAGGACATAGCACATACAACAAGGGCGCACAGGGATGTCGGCGGGGCTGCATCCGGCCCGGATACGGAGGATTCATAACATGTACAATACGCTATACCAACTATTCTGGTACTTTCTCATATATTCCTTTGCGGGATGGTGCGCCGGGGTCATCTATTCCGCAGCCAAAAAGCATAGGTTTGTCAACAACGGGTTTTTGAACCTTCCATTTTGTCCCATATACGGATTCGGAGGCATTTTATTTACCATATTCCTGTCGGAACTAAAAAGCAATCTGTTCTTTTTATTCATCGGCGGAATTATCCTTTCATCAGCGCTCATGTACATAACCGGTTTGCTTCTGGAACGGTTCTTCCAGCGAAAGTGGTGGGATTTCAGCAAAAACCGGTTTCAATTTGAAGGCTACATAAGTTTCCCTTTGGCGGTCATATTTGGACTGCTGGGCGTGCTCTGCATCCGGGTAACAAACCCGCTGCTTTTGACCTTACTGGGCCTGATCCCCCGCTGGATCGGCAGGATCATATTATTAGCGGCCCTGATCCTTCTGACGCTTGATTTTGTAAGCGCCCTGACCGCTGCGCTCCAGCTGAAAATCCGTATCCGCAGACTGAATGAGATGACGCAGGACATGCAGCGCATCTCCGACTCATTCGGAAACGCCATAACCGGCAGGATACAGCGCAGAATGATGAAAGCTTATCCGAACCTTGAGGCCTCAAAGCTGCTGGCGGAACAGGCAGAAACAAAAAAGACACAAAAAGAGAAGGCAGAAAAAGAGACATTTGCCAAAGGATGCGGCTTCTATAAACTAACCGCCCTGTTCTTTATCGGCGCATTCCTGGGAGATGTGGTGGAGACGATCTTCTGCAGGATCACAGCCGGCATCTGGATGAGCAGGAGCAGCGTAGTCTACGGCGCATTCAGCATCGTGTGGGGCCTGGCCTGCGCGATTCTCACCGCCCTGTTGTACAAATACAAAGATAAAAGTGACCGGTATCTATTCATCTGCGGCACAGTGTTGGGGGGAGCCTACGAATACATATGCAGCGTATTTACGGAGCTGGCCTTCGGAACCGTATTCTGGGACTACAGTGACATCCCGTTCAATCTGGGCGGCAGAATTAATCTCCTTTACTGTTTCTTCTGGGGAATCGCCGCGGTAGTCTGGTTAAAAGGAATATATCCGTTCCTATCCAGACTGATTGAAAAAATACCCAAAAAAGCAGGCGTACCGGTCACATGGTTTCTGATAATATTTATGATATGCAACATGCTTCTCTCCGCCATGGCCCTGGGACGCTACACACAACGCCAGAGCGAGCCCCAAGCGCAGACCACATGGGAACAATTCCTGGACAGCCATTTCCCGGACGACAGAATCGAAAAAATATATCCAAACCTAAAGGTGGTTGATTAAATTACTTCCGCTGGGGAGTGGACGGTATCCGCAACCGGCCCTATGCACGTTGTCATTCGTGTTGCAAATGACGGAGATAATATCTACCATCCGATATTGCTCAGTTAGCGTCGCCGTACTCCTCAGACTCGTCGTAACCATAATTTCCATTGTCTGCATAGTCCGTATCAGGGTCAGGTTTCGTCCTATTACCAATCCCTCCAAGCCCAAAACGACCAGCCAGTAACACAAAATAAAAATTATTAAAACCACCGCCTTAAACCGCTTCACCTTATGGTTAAAGCGCCCTAAACCGAATACACATGAATCTCAGCTAATACCAAAGAAGGAGAGGGCAGGGGCGGGGCGCGGTACCGGAGGGGAGCTGCACGTATCGGGCGCCAAATCACTCGAGGACAGGCCTTAGAACGGGTTACGCAGATGACGGGAGAACCTCGCAGGGCCCGGAACACTGTCCGAGCCGTTTTTCTGGCGAGTTTGTTCCGGGCCCTGCCAATAAGAGGTTCTCCCGCCATCGGAGTTATCCGTTCTTAGGCCTGTCCGAAGTGATTTGGCGCCCGATACGTGCAGCTCCCCTCCGGTACCGCGCCCCGCCCCTGCCCTCTCCGGCCCCAGCAATTAACACAAAATTCATTGTACAAAACCCCAACATCGTCTATAATAATGTATGGGTATGAGAAAAATCATCCTGAGAGGAAAAATGGAAAAAATGGGCTTGCGGAGGTAGGCATGGGGAAGAATAAAGTCACTTCTTCGGATGTTGCCAAGGCGGCAGGAGTGTCGCAGGCGACGGTCTCGATGGTATTGAATAAAAAGTATAATGTCTCATTTTCGAAGGAGACCGTGGAGAAGGTGGAGCAGGCGGCCTCGAAACTGGGCTATAAAGTGCCCCGCCGCAGGATTCGAAAAGACAGCAAAGGCGGAAAACTGATCGTGGTATTCTGCCCGACGCTTACAAATCCCTATTATGTCATGCTGCTGCAGGGGATCGAGGAAGTGGCCAAAGAAAACGGATATGGGGTATTCGTCTGCAATACACAGCGGGATCTGAAGCTGGAAGACCAATACTTGAAGATGATGAAGTCTATCCAGCCCATGGGTATCATCTATACATCCAGCCCCAGTTTCTGCAGACAGGTGGACGAGCTGTCCGCCAGCATTCCCATCGTGATCATCGGGAATCGGGATGAAACCATGAGCGTGGACACGGTGGAGTTAAACAACACCAAGCCCGGACGTCTGATGGCCAGACATCTGCTGGAATTGGGACACCGCAAAGTAGCCTTCGTGACGACGCCGCTTCTGAAACGCCTTCCGGCCAGAATCAAACGGGTAGATGGTTTTGTCGGTGAGTTCGAGGGCATGGGGCCTGGCTATCAGGTAATTATCAAAAGCCCGGATGAGCGGTGGAATGAGCAGATGCCCAGCATAGATTCCGAATACCGGATGGGTTATGATATGACTAAGGAACTGATCCGGGATGAGAAGGGAATCACAGCCATCGTTGGGCTGGACGATATGATCGCGGTGGGCATTATGGACGCTCTCTTGGAGGCGAAATATAAGATACCTGCCGATATTTCGGTTATGGGCTGTGATAATACGCTGATATCCAGCCTGCAGGGGGTGTCCCTGACGACGCTGGAACATTTCGTGGTGCTCAAAGGCCGGGACGCCTGCGACATTGTGGTTAAAAAGATCGCCTCCCTGAATACGTATAACAGCGAGATTCAGCCCACTAGTATTTACCATGTGGAATATGAACCGAAACTGATTATCCGCGGCAGTACCTCTTATGCGAAGATCCGTTCCTGAGCAGCGCAGCGATTCTTAAAAATAAATGCGAAGTTCAAAATTATTAATAATAAAATTGCGAAAATCCAAGGCGGCATTTGGAAAATGAACAGAAATTCAAGCAGATTAGCGGAAAAATCCAAAAATTCTGGGAAAACCGTTAATAAAATAAAAATTATAAGTAAATTTATTTATTAATAATACTTCTGTTTCTTGACTGATAAGATACCTTACAGTATTCTAAAAATATAAAATTGGAGGGTTATGTTATGGGCAGTAAAAAATACGCAATTGGACTTGATTATGGAACACAATCCGGCCGTGCCGTACTGGTGGAAGTGGAGACCGGAAATGTTGTGGCGCAGGCAGTGAAACCTTACACCCACGGTGTGATGGATGAGTACCTTCCGGACGGAAAGACAAAGCTTCCGATGGACTGGGCGCTTCAGCATCCGGCCGATTATATGGAGGTTGTGGAGATAACGATACCGGAGGTTTTAAAAGCGGCAGGGATCGACGGGGAGGATGTCATCGGACTTTCCACCGATTTTACCGCATGCACGATACTTCCGACAGATAAAGACGGGGAGCCTCTGTGCTACAAAGAGGATTTGAAATCGGAGCCTCACGCTTATGTAAAACTGTGGAAGCATCACGCGGCCCAGCCCGAGGCGAATAAGATAACCGAGATCGCAGAACAAAGAGGCGAAGTTTTCTTAAACCGTTACGGCGGAAAGATTTCTTCCGAGTGGATGGAACCCAAAGTGCTTCAGATCCTGAACGAAGCCCCTGAGATCTACGACCGTGCGGAGAAGATCATGGAGGTCGGCGACTGGGTGAATTACATGCTGACCGGAGTGGAAAAACGCTCCAGCTGTTACGCAGGGTATAAGGAGATCTGGCATAAGCAGGACGGCTATCCCTCCAAAGATTTCTTCAAAGCGTTAGACTCCAGAATGGAAAATCTGGTCGAAGAGAAAATGTCCGATAAAATCTATCCGCTTGGTATGAAAGCGGGAGAGTTAAACGAAGAGTGGGCGGCGAAAACCGGCCTGAAACCAGGAACCGCGGTAGGCGTTGGTATCATAGACGCACATGCAGGGGTGCCTGGTATCGGAATCACGAAACCGGGACAGCTGCTGATGGTAATGGGAACTTCCACCTGCCATATACTGTTGGGCGAGACCGAAGAGATCGTGCCCGGCATGTGCGGCGTGGTAGAGGACGGCGTTATGCCCGGCTACTTTGCCTACGAGGCCGGACAGGCGTGCGTGGGAGATCATTTCGAATGGCTGGTTGAAAACTGCGTGCCCGCGGCCTACACTGAGGAAGCGAAGGAGAGAGGGATCGGCATTCACCAGCTGCTGACCGAAAAAGCGCAGAAATTAAAACCCGGAGAGAGCGGATTACTGGCTTTGGACTGGTGGAACGGCAACCGGACCCCATATGTGGATTACGACCTGACCGGCATGATGTTAGGCTGTACGCTGCTGACCAAACCGGAAGAGATGTACCGGGCGCTGATTGAGGCGACCGCTTACGGTACCAACCTGGTGATCGAAACGTTCGAGAAGAATGGCGTGAAGATCGATGAGCTGTTCGCCTGCGGCGGTATCGCTGAGAAAAATAAAATGATGATGCAGATCTATGCCGATGTCACGAACCGGGAGATCAGGATCTCCGCTTCCGACCAGACTCCGGCCCTTGGGGCGGCTATGTTCGGAGCCGTGGCGGCGGGAAAAGCAAACGGCGGATATGACTCCATCTTTGAGGCTGCAAAAGTGATGGGTAAGGTGAAAGACGAATATTACAAACCAATCCCGGAAAATGTGGCGGTATATAAGAAGCTCTATGAAGAATACAAGACGCTCAGCGACTATTTTGCGGCCGGCGGAAACGATGTGATGAAGCGGCTGAAAGCGCTGAAAGCCCAGGTTATGGAATAGAGAGTTGTTTCAGGCAGCTGAGACCGGAAGGCGTTCCGGTTGTAACAAGCACAGAAATGGAGGGAATATGAAATTTTTTATCGACACAGCGAATGTGGAAGACATCCGCAAGGCTAACGATATGGGCGTCATCTGCGGCGTTACCACGAATCCGTCGCTGATCGCCAAGGAAGGCCGGGACTTCAATGAAGTGATTCAAGAGATTGCCGCTATCGTTGACGGCCCCATCAGCGGCGAAGTCAAAGCGACGACCACAGACGCGGAAGGCATGATCCGGGAAGGCCGGGAGATCGCGGCGATTCATCCTAACATGGTGGTTAAGATCCCGATGACCATGGAAGGGTTAAAAGCGACGAAAGCCCTCACGGCCATGGGAATCAAGACCAACGTCACCCTGATCTTTTCCGCCAACCAGGCGCTGTTAGCGGCCAGGGCAGGCGCGACCTATGTATCGCCCTTCGTGGGAAGGCTGGATGATATCAACATGCCGGGGGTTGATCTGATCGGCACCATCGCTGAGATGTTTGATATCCATGGGATAGAGAGCGAGATTATCGCGGCCAGCATCCGAAATCCGATCCATGTAATCGACTGTGCGCTGGCGGGGGCGGATATCGCGACCGTTCCGTTTAAAGTAATTGAGCAGATGTGCAAGCATCCGCTGACCGATCAGGGTATTGAGAAATTCCAGGCAGATTATAAAGCTGTCTTTGGAGAATAAAGGAAAAGGTGGTTAGAACATGAACAAATTAGAGTTACAGAAAACTGCCAATGAGATCCGCAAAGGTATTGTAACTGCCGTACACAGTGCAAAATCGGGACATCCCGGCGGATCCTTGAGCGCAGCAGACCTATTTACGTATCTGTATTTTGAAGAATTAAACGTAGATCCGAAAGAACCGGACAAGGCGGACAGAGACCGTTTCGTCCTTTCCAAAGGACACTGCGCCCCCGGCCTGTATTCCACGCTGGCTTACAGAGGATTCTTCCCGGTAGAGGATCTGAAGACCCTCCGCCATGTAGGCTCCTATCTGCAGGGACATCCGGATAAAAAACACATTCCGGGCGTTGACATGTCCAGCGGTTCCCTGGGACAGGGAATCTCCGCCGCGGTAGGTATGGCCCTCTCCGCGAAACTTAGCGGCGACGATTACCGCGTATACACCCTGCTGGGCGACGGTGAGATTCAGGAAGGCCAGGTATGGGAGGCTTCCATGTTCGCAGGCGCCAGAAAGCTGGATAATCTGGTTGTAATTGTAGACAACAACGGCCTGCAGATCGACGGTTCGGTAGCCGATGTGTGCTCCCCTTATCCCATCGATAAGAAATTCGAAGCGTTTAATTTCCATGTAATCAATATAGATGCCCATGATTTCGATCAGATCGCCGCTGCTTTCAACGAGGCGAAAGAGACCAAGGGATGCCCCACCGCGATTATCGCTCACAGCGTAAAAGGAAAAGGCGTATCCTTTATGGAAAACCAGGCATCCTGGCACGGTTCCGCTCCCAACGATGAGCAGTACGCCGTGGCAATGGCAGATTTGGAAAAGGTAGGTGAAGCGTTATGTCAGAAGTAAAGAAGATCGCAACGAGAGAAAGCTATGGTAATGCATTAGTAGAACTTGGAGCCGAGTACCCGAATCTGGTAGTCTTAGATGCCGACCTGGCAGCAGCTACCAAGACCGGAGTATTCAAGAAAGCGTATCCCGACCGTCATATCGACTGCGGTATCGCAGAGTCCAACATGATGGGGATAGCCGCCGGCCTTGCGGCCACCGGCAAGATTCCTTTCGCCAGCACCTTTGCCATGTTCGCGGCAGGCCGCGCGTTTGAGCAGGTCCGCAACTCCATCTGCTATCCGCAGTTAAATGTAAAAATCGGCGCTACCCATGCCGGCATCTCCGTAGGGGAAGACGGCGCTACCCATCAGTGCAACGAGGATATCGCGCTGATGAGAACACTGCCCGGAATGGTAGTGATCAGCCCGGCAGATGATATCGAGGCAAAGGCGGCTGTCCGCGCAGCGATGGAGCATGTGGGTCCGGTCTATCTAAGATTCGGCAGACTGGCCGTGCCGGTGATCAATGACAATCCGGATTACAAATTCGAGATTGGAAAAGGCGTCGTCTTAAGAGAAGGAAAGGACTTAACCATCGTGGCTACCGGCCTGTGCGTTTCCGAATCTCTGGCGGCAGCGGAAATGCTTGCGGCGGACGGAATCCAGGCGAAAGTCATCAACATCCATACGATCAAACCGTTAGACGAAGACCTGATCGTGGCGGCTGCTAAGGAAACCGGAAAAGTGGTTACCGTAGAAGAGCACTCCGTCATCGGCGGACTGGGAAGCGCTGTCTGCGACGCTCTCGCAGCAAAAGCCCCGACTCCCGTATTGAAGATCGGCGTCAACGATGTATTCGGTGAATCCGGTCCCGCTACGGCTCTGATTCACAAATATGGACTGGATGCGGAAGGCATCTACAAAAAAATTAGAAATTCTTAAGGAAAATTAGGTTTTTTTCCTTAGAAATGCGTATTATAATGGGAATAGAAGTGAAGAGCTTCTATTCCCTTTTTCGTTCAACAGATAAGAATGGTTTGTTGAATAAAAAGATATGTAAAGTAGGTGATTCCAATGCACAAGCTAATTAAAAACGTAGAACAAGCGGCTACGGAGGAAGACAAAAGAGAGTTTTACGAGGTCATACGGGATATCGCGGAACATCCGGTCGTACTTCAGATGAAAGAATTCCCGCATCACTGCGACACGTCCTGCTATGACCACTGCCTTCACGTGGCGTACTATAATTACTGTATCTGCAAATCTCTGCATCTGGACGCCCGCTCAGCGGCTAGAGCGGGAATGCTGCATGATCTGTTCCTCTATGACTGGCGTACCCACGCCAGGGAAACCGGCGAACATTTTCATGCCATGACCCATCCCAGAGCGGCGCTTTTAAATGCGGAAAAATATTTTGAGCTGAATGATCTGGAGCGGGAGATCATCCTGAAACATATGTGGCCGGTAACGTTACCGATTCCCACGAACCCGGAAGTGCTGGTCATCGCGTATACGGACAAATACTGCGGCTTTGTGGAGATCGCGCGGGCTTACTCGGAAAAGTGCAAGTCCTGGATGCCCCACACCTCATCATAAATCGCTGTGGCTAATAATGGCTTCTTCGCTGCCGCCAGAATACCCGAGCTGATAAAATCCGCCATCTGCATCACAACGGACAGCCGGGTAGTCTGGAGCAGCAGCTGTTCCATGGAACCGGATACATTTACAATTCCGGTAATAAAGATATCCCCGATTTCCGCCAGATCCTTATCTACCCCGGCTCCGGGCCGCAAAGATCCCTTGCCCAGTGTGACATACCCCAAATGTCCCGGAGACCCAAGAGAAGCATCGATGGCAATCACCAGCGCACCCGGATGGGTGCTTTTTATATGCCCGATGGTCTCATCCAGGTTCAGCGCGTGAACCGGGTACTCCAGCGTCCCGTAGATAATAAAACGGGAAGCAAACGGGCTCTTATTCAGCTTATAACCGATCAAAGGCCCCAGGCTGTCCCCGGTGACCCGGTCGCTCCCGATACAAACAAAAACGATGGGCCTTCCGCTGCCCCCCGTCTCTTTCACTAATTTCTGCAGGGTACCGCAAAAACGGTTCACCGCCCGCATCCCTTTCGGATTTATATAATAAACCGTATCTGAAGATTTTGGTCTCATTGAATCCTCCATATATGCTCTTTTGTCCCACAACTTGCTGTTTTAAGTTTTACCTATTTTTCCGGTATTATTCTCTGCGTCCATGCGCTTCTGAAAGAAAGGTGAATCAAATGTAAAAAACTTACCATAAAGTGAGCAAAAAGGGAAAAGTAAATGTAGGAATCTATATTATAATTATAGTACACTTACAGATAGTCGGAAATCGCGTGCACCGGCGGAGCAAAGAAGGATATAAAAGGCTGCATCCGGTTTCTGTATCTACCGATAAACAAATGCTTGGAGGAATATATGGAACGAATACGGAATTTGATGCCGCAGGATTTGACGTCACAAGCGCTGTCCTTTGACCCGGTATTGCCGTGGGAGGGACAGGAGGAAGCGGTCACGAGAAGGGAAGACGGGAGTATTTATTTGAGAATCAAGGCGCCGCAGGCCAAACGGGTGGTTTTTGTGATCGGAGAAAAAGAATATGACTGTGTGCAGGACGGACAAGGCGTTTGGGGGCTTCGGTTTCCCTACCGCTTTGGTTTTCATTTTGTGCAGCTGGTAATCGATGGAGCCGAGGTTCTCACGCCTCTTCTGCCCATAGGCTATGGGTACAGCCGTCCCTATAACTTTGTCTCCCTTGAGAGGGAAGGGGAGGATTTTTACCGGCTGAAAGAGGTCCCTCACGGAAGCGTGCGCCGGGAGTATTATTATTCGACGGTGACAGACACCTGGGAAAGCTGCCTGGTATATACGCCTCCCGAGTATGAGGAGGCGGAGCGGGAATACCCCGTTTTGTATCTGCAGCATGGGCACGGAGAAAATGAGGTGGGATGGATCACGGCGGGAAGAGTGAATTTCATTATGGACAATCTATTGGCGGAACACAGGGCGGTCCCGTTTCTGATTGTGATGAATAACGGAATGGTCCAGACCGAAAATTCACAGGGAAAACGGATGGTGGATTATCAACTGTTCGGCTCCCGCCTGATCCGCGATGTAATACCGTTTATTGAGAAGCGGTTTCGGGTGAAAAAGGATAAAATAAACCGCGCTATGGCGGGATTGTCCATGGGGTCCATACAGACCTGTCTGACCGGTTTTTGCCACCCGGATTATTTTGCCTGGCTGGGCGTGTTCAGCGGCTTTATGCATGACTTTATACAGGGATCTGAATTGGATATGGTGCAGCGGGAAAATAGTACCAATGAACATTTGGCTCTGTTGGAGGATAAGGAGAGATTCCATAGGGAGTTCCGGTTGCTTTTCCGGGCGATCGGTGAGGAAGATCCCTTCCTGAACCACTTTTATCAGGATGACGCCCTATGCAGGGATAAGGGGATTCGTCATATCCGAAAAACCTATGGCGGCGGACATGACTGGAATGTGTGGCGGTATTGTATCTATGATTTTGCACAGTATCTATTTCGTTAGGAGAGGAAGCAAAGATGGCTTTTATAAAATTGAATTATAAATCAAAGGAGCTTGGAAGGGAGATCTCGGCGCAGGTATTTTTACCTGCGGATTTACTGGGAGAGGAAGCGGAGCCACCCTACCGGACTTGCTATTTCCTGCCTGGTTACAGCGCGGGCGGGACGGAACTCTATACGTATCTTGGATTCCGTATGCAGTGTGATCTAAAAGGAATCGCCGTGGTTATTCCGGAAGGGGAGAACTCATTTTATATCGACCATCCGGAACGGGGGATGAATTATAGCAGCTACGTGGGTGCGGAGCTGGTGGAAATGACCCGAAAACTTCTCCCCCTATCGGATAAAAGGGAAGATACCTATATCGGGGGCATCTCCATGGGCGGATTCGGGGCCCTTTACAACGGCCTTCGTTATCGGGATACGTTTTCCAAGATAGCGGTCATGTCTCCGGTGGTGGACTGCCTGGAACTGACCTCAAAAGACACATGTGCAGACGCCGGTTTCCCGGAGGGATTATTTCACTATTTATTCGGGGAGGAAAAAGAGTATCTTAAGAGCGATGCCAACCTGAAGAAATTTTATCTGGAGGCGGATAAAGATAAAATGCCGGAAACATTCCTGTGCTGCGGACGGCAGGATCGGCTGGTCTATCGGCAGGTAAAGGCTTTTGTGGATGTTCTTCGGGAAAATGGAAAAGCTGTCTCCTATAAAGAGACGGACGGGGATCATGAACTGGAATTCTGGGGAAATATGATGGACCCTGTATTTTCTTTTTTGGCGGGAATTAAAGAAGGAGAGAAAAACAGGATGGTGTTAAAATAGGAGAGTTTTCATGAAATATCAGATTGAAAAAATCGGAACGGGGACATGGCTCATTGAGGAATATGACGAGAACGTAAAGGTCTATATGTACCTGTTGGCGGGAAACCGGGAGGCTGTTCTGATTGACGCCGGGATGGGGATGATACCGTTAAAAGAAGCGGTTTCCTCGTTGACGGATCTTCCGGTAAAAGTACTGCTGACTCACGGGCATATCGATCATATCGGGGGCACGGGCGCTTTTCCTGAGGTCTATCTGCATGAGAAGGATATGGCTACGTACCGGCTGCACGACTCCGACTACAGGGGGCTGTTAGGGAACTATGACATTCCGGCCCTGCAGAAGTCGCTTCGGCCCGTTCGCGACGGCACAATATTTGACCTGGGAGGCAGATCCCTGCGGGTCATTCACACACCCGGTCACAGCGTTGGGTCTGTCTGCGTACTGGATCAGGAAAATGGCTGGCTGTTCACAGGGGACACCTGCTGCAGGGGACATGTACTGCTGCATATGGACTACTCGGCCTCCGTGGAGGTTTATGAGGAATCCGTGAAAAAATTGTTGGAAGAAAGAGAAAATTACAATCTCACATGGCCGGCGCATCATGACAAACCGGTACAGCCGGAGATACTCTGTCAGTATCTGGAGGCGGCGCAAGGGATTATAAGCGGGAATATGTGCGCAGAGAAGACGGTAAACCAGGGACGGTGCGCCCGTCTGCTCACGTATCATGACATTGGTATCGTCTATCCGGTATAAAGGATTGCGGCACAGGTAAAAAAATAACCATAAAAACAACAAAAAATGAAAAGTAATATTGGAAAATAAACAATATAATAAAATTACTTCAAACATAGGTAGTGTAAATTGTACACTGTCAATCAAATACAGGAGGAGAAGGTATGAAAAGAAAATGGATAAGTGTTTTACTGATGATCGTCATGACAGCGTCAATGCTGGCGGGATGCGGTTCCAAGCAGGACAGCGGGACTCCCGGGGCAGAGCCGGATAATAAAGCGGCCGCGGAGAAAACGGATGAGAGCGCGCCCGCAGACGCGAAAGAGGTGAATATTTCCTTTTATTCGACCCAGACCGGGATCGACGATACCTATTTGGACATCATCGATCATTTCGAGGCGGATAATCCGGGAATTACCGTAGAGTACATCGCAGCGGGGGATGACCAGCTGCAGAAATGGATGTCTTTGTACGCCAGCAATGAAGGACCGACCGTATCCCTGATGGACCCGATCAATATCTGGGAGAACCAGGACAGAATGAGGGAAATGACAAAGGAAGATTGTCCGTGGCTCGACAACATCTTAGAGGAGTCGCTGGTAAGCTACATCTACAACGACAAATTATATGGCATCCCTATGTCCGCTGCGGGATACGGGCTTTTATATAATCAGAAAGTGCTGGATGAAGCGGTTGGAGGAACCTTCGATCCCGCTTCCATCAAAACCAGAAGTGACCTGGAGGCTTTATTTAAAAAGATCGAAGCTACCGGAGCGGCAGGATCTATGTTTACCGGCGTGAACTGGTCGTTGGGTTCCCACTACCTGGGAGCTTTGGTCTACGGACCGGCCAGAGGGGATGTGGCGACCAGAGATGCTTTTGTGCAGGCGCAAAAAAGCGGGGAAGCTAATTTGATCGATGATTCGCTTTTTAACGGTTTGATGGATACCTTTGACTTAATTGCGGAATATAATTACAACAAAAAAGATCCGCTGGTTGGAAATGTCAATATGGATGCCGAAGCGCTGGTTACCGGCAAAGCGGGCACCTGGTTTATGGGAGACTGGGCCTGGGTATATCTGGCAGACCTGGTAGCGGAGGGAGATTCTTTCGGAATTATCCCCATCCCTTATTCCGATGACCCGGATGATAAATTCAATACCTCCATTCCCTTATCCTATCCGAAGGGCTACTGTGTAGATGCCAGCCAGAATACGGAGGAACAGCAGGAAGCAGGCCTTAAGTTCATCGAATACATCACATCCAACGAATATGCGCAGAAGGTAAGTATCGATGTGGGCGGCCAGGCCCTGCCGTATAAGAATTGCACCGCAGAAATCAAGAGCCCGTTAGGACAGGCTACGCAGAAATACATCAGCGAGGGTAAAGCGTATGATATTTATGACGGTTCCGTGAATGGACTTCCCTCGGATTTCTGGTATGAGTGCGGCGCTTACACCTGTGAGTATCTGGCCGGCGCCTGCGACAGAAAACAATTGTCGGAAAAAGTAGGCAGTTACTGGAAGGCGTTAGAGAACTAGCAGGTTGAGAAGGCCGGAGCGGACCGTATCTTACCCATCCCCGCTCCGGCCGCTTATTTGCAGCAAAATGGAATGTACGAATGGAGGAGAAAATGAATGAATGCGACAAAAAAGATTAAGAACCTTCGCCTTTTTGCGCTGTTTGTAGTTCCGTCTGTGTTTATATGGATGACAGTCGTGATTATTCCGCTGCTATATGGAGTGGCGATCACTTTCACGGACTGGAACGGCCTGTCTATGGATATTCACTTTATAGGCATCAAAAATTATATTGCGGTCTTTCGGGACACGGCGTTTCTTACCTCCATGTTGAAAACGGTTCTCTATGTGTTTTTGAGCGTACTGGGAAGTAATCTGATCGCTTTTTTACTGGCGTTAGCGGTAACCAGCGGGATGAAGGGCCAGAGCCTGTTCCGGACCGGCTTTTTTACGCCGAATATCATCGGCGGCATTATCCTGGGCTATATCTGGAATTTCATATTTTCTTATGCGATCACCGGGATCGGAGAAAGAATGGGGATCGAAGGCTTGTCCACTTCCATGCTGACGCATCCGACCAAAGCGCTGACGGCGCTGATTATCGTTACAATATGGCAGATGAGCGGGTACCTGATGGTTATATATATAGCCGGACTTACGAATGTATCGCAGGAGTTGATCGAGGCGGCCCGGATCGACGGGGCATCTCCCTGGCAGATTGTGCGCAATGTGAAATTTCCGCTGATTCGGAATTCTGTGACCATCTGCATATTTTTGTCTATTACGCGGACATTTATGTCGTTTGACCTGAACCTGTCGCTGACCTCAGGAGGGCCTTATAAGTCCACGGAATTGATTGCTTATAAAATATACCAGACTGCGTTTTCAAGTATGGAATTTGGCAAGGGACAGGCGCAGGCGCTGGTGCTGTTTGTGATCGTGGTAACCGTATCGCTGCTGCAGGTTTATTTTACCAGAAGGGGGGCGGTTGAGGAATGAGACAAAGACAGATGAACAAAAGGGTCCTGTTTGTTGTCATTTTATTTATATTACTGCTGTTTATGATTCCTTTTTTTATTCTGATTCTGAACACGTTTAAGCCGACGGCGGAATTTACCCGGAATCCTTTTTCATGGCCCGCTGCGTTTAACCTGGATAACTACAGAAGCGCCATTGATACGATGAAATTCTGGTCCGCCTTTAAAAACACCGCGGTGATTACGGTACTTGCGACCGTGCTCAATACCTTGCTTGCTTCGATGACCGGGTATTTTTTCTCAAGAAAAAAATGGAGGATTAACAGCGTTTTGTTTATGCTGCTTCTGGCCTCTATGGTGGCGCCCTTCCAGGTGTATATGATACCTCTGGTGAAACTGTACGGAGGGCTTTTGGGAATGTCCAACCGGATTATTACGGTTGTCTATGTGGCGGCCGGATTAAACGTACCGTTTGCTGTTTTCTTATACCATGGCTTTGTTTCGGGGATTCCAAGAGAACTGGATGAGGCGGCGGAGATTGACGGATGCGGATTTACCAGAACTTTCTTTGAGATTATATTTCCGCTTTTAAAACCAATCATGATTACGGTCATGGTGTTTGTGGCCCTGGCTGTATGGAATGATTATCTGATGACCAGCCTGTTTATGACAAAAATAGAAACCAGAACCCTGGCCATCGCCGCCTTTGCTTTCCTGACGAACCATACGGCGGACTATTCCCCCATGATGGCAGGTTTGGTTCTGGGGATCATACCGGTGCTGGTGTTCTATCTCTTTGGACAAAAGTACATTATCGAAGGAGTAGTGGCGGGCAGCGTGAAGGGTTAATGATTATTCAAGAATTGTTTGGGCGTGCATCCGTACAGTTTTTTGAAGATCGTGATAAAGGACTTGGTATTTGGAAATCCATTATCCATGGCGCATTCCGTGAGGCTTGATTTGTTTTTTAACAGCTGCTGCGCCGCGTGATGCACCCGCACGAAGTTCAGGTAAGAAAAATAATTAACGCCGATGCACTTTTTGAAAAAACGGGAAAAATAGCTGGAAGAATACTGGAAATGGGACGCGATATCATCCAGCGAGAGATCGTTTTTGTAATTGGCCTCTATGTATTCTAATATATCTGCGGCCTGCACGGATTCTTTTGAAAAAGGAACCGAGTATTTCACATCCTCTTTGATACAATCGGAGGACAAAAGGAGCAGAAGGTCATAGAGCCTGCGCATGAGGATCAGCGCATAATGGGGCTCATTTTCGTCCAATGCATAGAGTTCCAGACCGATCTCCTGTAATTGGCGGGTGACGGTCTGTCTGTGGGGGTTGTGGAAAAACAGATCCTTGCCGATCCAGGTTTCTAAAAAAGGGTAGGAGATCATGATCGTGATGCCCTTAAAATGATCCGAAGGACTTGTGTACCGCAGGGAATGCAGTTCGCTGCTGTTTACAATCAGCCATTCATCTTCGAAAAAGTCAAAGTTTTCACTGCCTACGTTAAAAGACAGGCGGCCTTCGAACGCAATCAGAATCTCTAAACTTCGATGCCAATGCAGAGGAGCCCAAATATCACTGCCAATACGATCGTGTCTGTACAGTAATGCGGGTATTTTATCAAACGTATCATTAAAAGCCTCGTATAAAGAAGTAGAGTTCATAATTATTTCACCGGGATACCTTTCTGCATAAACGTCGGATCGTTAAGATAAATTCATTATAGCATAAGCACTCTGAGCGCTACAAGCTGCAATTACATCACTGGAGAGGGAGAAAATGGCAAATATTGAGATTACTTTTCACGCGGATTCAATCATGAGGCTGACTACATTTCAGCTGTTTCTGCCGAATGATGTGTCAGCGGAAATAATAGACGGAAACCCCGCGTACAAAAGAAAGACCAAAACCTTATTTTTGCTGCACGGATATTCCGGAATATATAAAGACTGGGCTCTTGGAAGCCTGGCCCATGAGATGTCCTTAAAGTATAACCTGGCGGTGGTTATGCCGTCGGGGGATAATAGTTTTTACGTGGACGGAAAAGGGAGCGGACATGCTTACGCCCAATATGTGGGAAGAGAACTGGTGGATTATGTCCGCGGTACCTTCGGTCTGGCAAAGAAAACGGAGGATACGTTTATCGGCGGCTTCTCCATGGGAGGATTCGGAGCGATACATCTGGGAATGCTGTTTCCGCAGAATTTTGGGAAGATAGCCGCGCTTTCCTCGGCGATGATTATAGAAGATATCGCAGGATTACAACCGGGGGAAGAAAATGCGATCGCAGATTATGATTATTATACCTCCGTGTTTGGAGAGTTAAGCGCGCTTAAGACCAGCAGAAACAATCCGGAACATCAGATAAAGCTGCGAATTCAGGGACAGGAACGTATTCAGCCCATCTTCATGGCGTGCGGGACAGAAGATTATCTGCTCCCGAATAACCGGAGATTTCATCAATTTCTGGTAAGCGAAGGAGTGGATGTGACTTACCGGGAAAGTCCGGGCTGCCATGACTGGAAATTCTGGAATGAGTACCTGGAACCGGCTATTTTGTGGATGCTGAATACCTGCGGCCAACCATAATGGAGGTAATATCTTATGAACGTACATACTTTAGAACAAGAGCCCGGCCATATAATTGAACAACACCTTTTATCGTGGACCCCTCCCGCCATTGAGGGAGAGATCCCCCATGGAGATATGCCGGGCGACAAAGTGGAAATCAACGATATGCATATCTGTAAGGCAAACACCATATTCCCTGAG
This sequence comes from Diplocloster agilis, assembly GCF_019042275.1. GTDB lineage: Bacteria > Bacillota > Clostridia > Lachnospirales > Lachnospiraceae > Diplocloster > Diplocloster agilis. The sequence continues at coordinate 41,159 of NZ_JAHQCW010000004.1, read as the reverse complement.
CTGCTTGACAAGCTGTATCCGATAGTCCGGGCGAATCCTCATCAAAGAGCCGTAGCCGCGGTGTGCGGCGGCTCCGGGGTGGGAAAATCGGAGATCGCTTCGATTCTTTCCTGGTATTTAAAGCAGATCGGGATCGGCAGTTATATCCTGTCCGGAGATAATTATCCTTACCGGATTCCCATGTACAATGACGCGGAGCGTCTGCGGATATTCAGGACCTGCGCGCTGCGGGGGATGATTGCGGATGGGGAGTATACGCGGGAACGCTTTGAAACCATTCATCAGCTGCAGCTAGACGGAACCGACGCGGACCCAAAGCACGGTAAAGAATATCCGTGGTTTTCATCGTATCTGTCCGCGGGCAAGAGCGGGCTGAAAGGGTATCTGGGGACAGAAAAAGAGATTGATTTCGCCGAAGTCACAAAAATAACGGAAGCCTTTCACCAGGGCGCCGGACAGATCTGGCTGAAACGAATGGGACGCGCGGATACGGAACTGTGGTATGAGGAAGTGGATTTCCGACAGATATCCATCCTGCTGATTGAGTGGACCCACGGGAACAGCGATTATTATAAGGGAGTTGATGTGCCGGTACTGCTTAACAGCACTCCACAGGAAACGTATGCCCATCGGAAAGCGAGAAACCGGGATACCGGCACCGACAGTCCGTTTACGTCGCTGGTACTGGAGATTGAACAGGAACTTTTGCGTTCACAGGCCCATAAGGCACAGATTATTCTGTCTAAAAACGGTGACCTGTTAAGCCATGAGCAGTATTTCGCGCTGATGGGGGAAAATACGGAGGCGGCCTTATGAGGGGCGTTAACGGGATGACGGATAACGGTCCTATGCTGAATGCCTATCCCGACAGCATCGGAGAAAATCTGTCGGGCACGGTAAGCTTATTGGAAAATCCGGAGGTAAAAGGGGCGTTTCAATCTTTTTATCTATTGCCGAGCGTTTTCAATACGGATCTGGACCGAGGATTTTCGGTGATCGATTATGGGCTGAACCGGCAGCTGGCCGGTCCACAGGACCTGGAGCGGCTTAAGAAGCTGGGAATCGGTCTGAAACTGGATTTTATACTGAACCATGCCTCGGTGTTGTCGGAACAATTTCAGGATATTTTAAAAAACGGAGAAAACTCCCGGTACAGGGACTTCTTTATCGATTGGAATAAATTCTGGGATGGTCACGGAACCATGACAAAGGAGGGATATATCCGGCCGGACGAGGAACTGATCCGTGATATGTTCTTTCGGAAACCCGGGCTGCCGATTCTGATGGTTCCTATGCCCGACGGAAAAAAAGTACCCTACTGGAATACTTTTTATCAGGAAGTGCGGTATCCCCGGGTAGACGCCTGGGATCTGATGGACGCTATGGAGATTCAGTACCTGTCCGCACAGCTTCTGGCGAAACTTATAAACGCCGGCCTGAACAGAGGGGAGAAACCGGAAGAACTGTCCCTTGGGGAATTTGAGGAATACAAGGAGCGCGTAACCAGGCTGTTGGAAAGCCGCTGCAGATATCTGGGGCAGATGGATCTGAATATACGCTCCCCTCTCGTATGGGAATTTTACGAGCATACCTTAAGCACTCTCGCCGGGTATGGGGCCGGAATCATCCGGCTGGACGCGTTCGCCTATGCGCCCAAAGAACCTGGAGCCAGAAACTTTTTAAATGATCCCGGGACGTGGGATCTGCTGGCAAAAGTGCGGAAGCTGGCGGATAGATACGGTCTTGAACTGCTTCCGGAGATCCATGCCGCATATGAGGAAAAAATCTATGCCCGGCTGGCGGAGGAAGGATACATGACTTATGATTTCTTCCTGCCCGGTCTTTTAATCGACGCGCTGGAGAGAGGAGAAGGAGAAGTCCTCCTGTCCTGGGCCAGGGAACTTACGGAGAAGAAAATCCGGACCGTGAATATGCTGGGATGTCATGACGGCATACCGCTGCTGGATCTGAAGGGCCTGATCGGGGAGGCGCAGATAGAAAAGCTTATAGATATCGTTGTGGAGCGGGGCGGCTATGTAAAGAACCTGCATGGGCAGAAGAACCTGTATTATCAGGTGAATGCCACCTACTACAGCGCGCTTGGGGAGGATGACAGGAAACTTCTCCTGGCGCGGGCGGTCCAATTGTTCATGCCCGGCAAGCCGCAGGTCTGGTATCTGGATCTGTTGGCGGGCAGTAATGACTATGAAGCGGTAAAGCGGGCAGGCGCCGGGGGACATAAGGAGATAAACCGGACGAATTTCACTTTGGAAGAAGCGGAGGAAAAATTAGAGTCCGATGTGGTGCGGAAACAATTGGAAATGCTAAAATTCCGAAATGGGTTTCCGGCTTTTGGATTTGATGCGGAGCTTGAAACGGAAGGGAAAGGCCCGGAAATCCTGTTCAGGTGGAAAAGAAGAGGCTGCCTGGCGGAATTAAAAGCGGATTTAAGACAACTGGAATTTACTATTTCAGGATTCGATCAGAAGGGAAACCTGGCATTTCAACTTTCATAAATTACATAGAAATTCGGAGTCGGTGAAGGAACATAGAATGGCGGAACCGGCTCCGGATTTTTTTGCGCTTGCGAAGGATGAGAAAAAATGTCGGTAAGAACTTAGGTTTTGGTGACATAAAACGATAAAATCTGTTCGGTGGTTTGTGGTAATATGCTGGAAAAGGGTTGAAGCGAGGTGTGAGTATGATCGAGGTAATATATAATGAAGAAGAGCAGACCGGCGGCGGGGAGACGGAACCGGTCAGGCTTCCTAAGAACGTAAGACAAATTGGGGTTATAGATGATAAAAAGAAAATATATGTGGAAGATTATGTGATTACATACCTGAATCAGCTGGCGGATACGGAGGATGCCGAGTCGAAAACGGCGGTGCTCCTGGGGGAAGCGAAAAGACAGGAGGGATGCCAGTATCTATTTATCAACAGTGCCATCGAAGCGGAACACGTGGAGAAGGATGAAGAGGGCATCCGGTTCACGGAGGATACCTGGACAGGCATCTATGAGACCATCAAGAAGTTTTTTGATAACCGGGAGATCGTGGGATGGTATCGGTCGATGCCGGGCTTTGCCCTGGAGGCCGGTGAGGATATCTTAAGCGCCCACACGAAGAACTTCGCCGGCAATCAAAAAGTATTTTTTATGAGAGAGCCTCTGGAAAAGGAAGATGCTTTCTTTTTCTATGAAAACGGACAACTGGTAAAACAGCACGGCTATTATATTTATTATGAAAAGAATGAACCAATGCAGGAATACATGATTTATAAACATGAGGGGGTAGGCATCGAACCGGTAGAGACGGTGCCGGATACCGCGGCGGTGAGTTTCCGCACGGTTATGCAGGATAAGAAGGATACCGGGCATCAGAAACGGATCATGACCTTTATGTATACGGCCAGCACGTTCCTGGTGCTGATCGTCTTTGTGATCGGAATCAATATGATTAATAATTATGATAAGATGCAGAACATCGAGGCGACTTTGAATAATATTAACGATACCATCACCGCGGAGAATGGAGGGACAAGCCAGAATACGGAAGGGATTCCGGTCCAGAGCGTTGCGGGCAATGTGGCGCCGCAGACAGCCCCGCAGAGCCAGGAGAATCCGGCGGGACAGCAGCAGGCCGGTGAAAACCAGCCGGAGGGACAGGCCCCTGCAGAGCAGCCGGCTGATCCCAACGCGGCGGCCCCGGCAGAGCAGCCGGCTGATCCCAACGCGGCAGCCCCCGCGGAGCAGCCGGTTGATCCGGCAGGAGAACAGCCGGGCGGCCAGCCGGAGGATCAGCCGGGAGAACAGCCCGCCGATCCGGCAGGGGAGCAGCCGGCAGAACAGGAACCGACGGAACAGCCGGCCGGACAGCCGGAGACTCCGGCGGAGCCCGCGTCGAATTCTCTGACCGGTCAGTATTACACCGTACAGAAAGGGGACACACTGGCGAAAATCAGCAAGAAATTATATGGAACTTATAGTAAGGTGGATGAGATCTGCCAGCTAAACGGCATTGACAACGGAGACCGTATTCTGGCGGGTGATAAGATCCAGCTTCCCTGAAGGTGAAAGCGATTGTCGAACGCGAGGGAGTATTTCAGAAAAAAGAAGAAGGTCAGGAAAAACAGATTATTTAAAACGATCAGAGCAGGCGGGAAAAAATACGCAGGTAAGAGGAATAGGACAACCCCCACAAAAGCCGGCCATGGACAAGCAGCCTATATAAAAGCGGACCGTATAAAAGCAGAGCGTGTAAAAGCGTCCCCCATAAAGACGGACGGGAAAAGAGCTGTTAGACGAAGAAGAGGGAAGCGTCTTGGGACGGCGGCGGTTTTATGCGTTCTCACGATAGCTATAGCGGCCGCGGCCGCCGGACTCGCGGGCCATACTTACGAAGCCTATGAGGTGCAGTCGAATCAGGTGCTGAACGGCTCCAAGGAAATGGAATACCTGGAGTTTAACGGCGGAATACTGCAATATGACTCCCAGGGCGTCACCTATATCAATAAAGAGAACCAACGCGAGTGGAATTATAGCTTTCAGATGCAGGAACCTTTTTCGGACACCTGCGGTTCCATGGCGGCAATTGGCGACATCCGGGGAAATCGGATACTTCTGTTTGATCCGTCCGGTAAGAGAGGAGAGATACATACACAGCTGCCAATCCGGCGGTACCGGGTTTCGGACCGAGGGCTGGCGGCTGTTATTCTTGCCAAGGGAGAAGACAGCCGCCTGGAGATCTACGACGGCCTTGTCGGTGATCTTCTGAGCGGCCATGATATACCGGAAGACAGTATGGGATACCCTGCCGACCTGGATATCTCGCCCGAAGGCACGAAACTCATAGTCTCCTATATGCAGTTGACTATGGGACCGGAAGAAGCTGTATCCGCCAGCCACATTGCGTTTTACCGCTTACAGAAAGTAGGTTCAGAGACGGTAAGCCAGCTGGTTAGCAGTAAAATTATACAAGAGGACATATTTCCGCAGGTGGTCTTCCTGGATTCCTCTCATGCGGCAGCTCTCGGAAGCGGCGGCATGCTCCTGTTTGAGGGGAATGAAATACCGGAGCTTTTGGAACAGATCGATCTTCCGGAAGAAGAGAGAGCGGAGGCTTATTTCTCGAATGACCATTATGTGGGAATGACAGTGGCAGGACAGAAGGAAGAAGCCCCCTTGTTAAAAATTTACAGCGCAAACGGGGAACTTCAGTTCACAAAAAAACTGGAGGAGGGCTATGATAGAATCAAACTATACAAGGAGCAGGTGCTCGTTTACAGGTCTGCGTCCCTTCGAATCTATGAGTTTGACGGCCGGCTCCGATACAGCGGAAACATGCCGCTGCCGATCCTGGAAATCCTTCCGGGAAGTAAGAAATATGAATATGTGGTAATAGACTCCGCCAGCATCCGCCAAATCCGCCTGCACTGATGCGGGGAACCGGGACGTGCAGGCGGGCTTGCCTTAATGCCGGAGGAGAGTCTGCGCTCCGAAATATACAATTATCAGCACAATTTGATAGAGTCATACAAATTTCACATTTATTTTTTTGATTACGGGTTTTATATGTGATATAATGTCGTAGACATTATATCTGCGCCGGAGCGCCTGCCTTGGCACCGACAGACACGGGCTTAAAATATAAAAGGGTGAGTAGAACTTTGCCGAACGCAAGGGAATATTTTAAAAAGAAAAAAGAACTGGAAAGCAAGGGGAAGATCGTCTCCGTAGATGAGGCGGCTTCCGTAAAAAAAGAAATCCGGCGCTACCGGATTTTGAAATTTTATAAGATACTGGCGGTACTGGTAGTGCTGGGCATTATTGGAACAGCCGCCTATTTTTATCTGCAGAACCGGGAATATAAAGAGTACGAGGTACAGACCGACGTAAAGCGAGAAGATACCGTGACGACTCAGTACATGGAATTTCAGGGGAAAATCCTGAAATACAATAAGGATGGAGTCTCTTATTGTGATGCCCAGAATAATACATTGTGGGCCTATACGTATGAAATGCAGTCCCCCACGGTGGATATATGCGAAAATATGGCGGCTGTCGGCGATATCAAGGGGACAAAGCTGTTTATCTTTGACTCGGACGGAAATCAGGGAGAGATCAACACGAATTTTCCGATTCAGAAGTTTCGGGTCTCGGAGCTTGGAACTGTGGCCGTAGTGCTGGAAGACGGCGATACCACCTGGATCAATATCTATGACAAGAGCGGCGGGGAAGCGCTTGCCAAGAATAAGACCTCCCTGGACATATCCGGTTATCCGGTTGACATTGATATCTCCAATGACAATACCAGGGTCATCGTATCCTATCTGCAGCTGGACGGAGGGGCGCTGAAAACCCATGTGGCCTTTTATAATTTCGGTTCGGTGGGGCAAAATTATACGGATAAGCTGGTGAGTGGTAAGATTGTGGACGGGGTGCTGTTCCCACGTACTGCGTTTATAGACAATGAACATGCGGTGGCTTTCGGCGACGACCGGTTTCTTATATTTGAGGGAAAACAGATCCCGGAGCTTCTGGCGGAGGTGCCGCTGGAGGAAGGCGAACAGCTGGTGGATATTTTTTATGATAAAACCCATATCGGAATCGTGGTGACCTCTGCGGATAATGCCAGCAAATACAGCTTAAGGATCTATAATCCGCAGGGGAACCTGCTGCTGACCCAGAAGCTGGCCACAGATTTTGACCGGATTAAAATATATGACGACCAGCTTCTGATGTTTTATCAAAAACAGTTCTCCGTATTTAATCTGAAGGGTGTGGAAAAATTTACGGGAACCATGACAAGAAATATACTGGATATCATTCCAAAGAACAAAGGGAGTCAATTTATTGTGGTGGATTCCTCGAACACGCGGCAGATTAAACTGAAATAAAAGAGGTGGCACACATGAACTGGTTATTGATTGCGGTTGTGATCGTGCTGGCCGGCTTGACGGTCAACGGTTATCACAAAGGTTTTATTCGGATTCTCATATCCTTTTTGTCTCTGATCGTAACGCTGGTGGTAGTCTGGTTTGTCACTCCCTATGTGAGTGATTTTCTCAAAGATCACACGCCCCTGTATGGCACGGTGAAGGAAAATATAGCGGAAGTGGTGGCGCAGCTGGGAGAGACGGATGCGGAACATGAAGATAATGAGGGGGAGAGCGGTTCCGGCGGCAGCGCCTCTGTAGAACTGCCTTCCATTATTCAGAATATGCTGGCGCAGATCGGGCAGGAGCCGGAATCCGCGGATGGAGGCGGCGCACAGGCGGATACGGATTTGCCGGAGGGCAGTTCGTTCCTGGAAGCCACAGGACTGAATGAAACGATAGCCGCTTATCTTGCGGGAGCGATTATCAACCTAATCGCATTTGTTGCGGTTTTTCTGATATTAACACTGGTACTTAGATTTACGCTGTTTACATTTGATTTTATCGCGAATCTGCCGGTGCTGCGGGGAGTGAATAAAACCGCAGGTCTGGTGCTGGGAGCGGCGGAAGGACTTCTGGTCATCTGGATCGGGTTCCTGCTGCTGACCGTATTTGCGGGAACGCAGACCGGACAGGGATTCTTTGCCATGATCGGACGCAGTTCCTTCCTGACCTGGCTGTATAACCATAATTATCTTTTGATCTGGCTGCTGAAATAGCTGAAATGCAAAACGTTACCGTTTCCAGTTCCTGAAAGGAGCTGAACAGTAACGTTTGTCATTTCAGCTGTTTTTGTCTTACCGGTCTCATTATACCATAACCAGCTCGATTCCCAGCCGTTCCAGATATTCCTGCCATTCCTGCGATAATCCGGTGTCGGTGATAATCATGTCCACATCTTCTAAAGTGGCAAAATAAGCCGGCCTTATTTTTCCGAATTTGCTGGAATCCGCCACGATGATCCGGGTCCTGGCGGACTGGATGGCGCTTCGCTTGGTCAGCACCTCATAATTGTTGGAGCAGGTGATGCCGAGCGTTTTGTGTATCCCGGATACGGAGAGAAACATCTTGGTCACGCGGGTTTCCTCGATTAACTTGATACCGTGCAGGGATTCAAAAAACTGACCGTTCGGGTGATAATAGCCTCCGGGAAATATGAGATTTACATAAGGCTTGTGAACCAGGTAAGCCAGCGTATTGTAGTTATAACACATAACCGTCAGATCCATGTCGTCCGGTATATATTTGGCTATTCTCTCTGTGGTGGAACCGGTATCCAGGATCAGAATATCACCCGGCTTTACCAAAGTGGCCGCGTATTTGCCGATCCTCTCTTTCTCGTCATTATGCTTCGTTTTCGCTGAAAGCAGTTCATAATTTTCATCTTTAAAGTCTTCCCGTGGTGTCTCTTTCAAGGTGGCCTTTCCATAGCCACGATTGATCACGTCATTTTCCTCCAATGATTTCAGATCACGCCGGATTGTCATTTCTGAGACATTTAACATTTCAGACAATTTTCTGATCGATATGGATTCCTGCTCCTTGAGCAATTCAATTAAACGGTTCATCCGTTCACTCTTTTTTCCCAAGTTAATACCCCTTTATCGTATTATTTTCGATACCATATGTCGGTCTAATTATAACGGTTTTATGGCATAAAATCAATATGATGCTGCTATAAAATGAACATATTAACAAAATTCGTTAAATGTTAACAAATTAATAACAAAAATGTGTTATATCAAACATTAAAAAGTGAAAAACATTAGTAAAATGTAACAAAATTGGGGATTGACATTTATTTGCTATCACGAAATGAATAAAATGTAAGAAAAAATGTTGTAAATGTGAGAGTTAAATGTTAAGATTTGTTTGTAAAATGTTAGAAAAGAGGAAACGTGAACATTATTTGGGCGGAGGTGAAGCAAATGATTGTGAACATAAGAAAAAGACTGAGAAAATGTTAGGTCTAAACAGCGTTCATTAAGTAATCGCGGTGCTTTTTCAGTGAAGCTGCAGAGGAAATTTAAAATTGGAGGAAAAGGGATGACAGCAAAAACGAATCAAAACAATGTATTACAGATTTTAAAATGGGTAATTTCCTTAGGGGTTCCACTCCTAATATTTTTACTGGTACCGACCACGGAAGTGGTGACTTTGCAGATGAAAGGATTTATGGCCATTACCCTGTGGGCGATCCTGGTATGGGTGATGGACCTCATCCAGGTGTACATAGCCGGAATTCTGCTGAACCTGTTCTATATCCTGTTCGGGATAGCGGGAGCGGATGTGGTATTTTCGCCGTGGACGGGTTCCATTATCTGGTTGATCCTGGGCGGCCTGATTATCGCCGTGGTGTTTGATAAGAGCGGATTGATGAAAAGAATGGCATATTTTTGCATCCGGAAAACCGGAGGATCCTACAAAGGGATCGTGATCGGAATGGCAGTTGCGGGTATTATAGCAGCCCTGCTGGTTCCCAATATCACCGGCCGTGTTACCATCTTCTGCGCGATTTCCTTCGGAATCTGTAAAGCCATGGATTTAAAACCCGGAACCAAGACCGGGATCGGCATCATGTTCGCGGGCTTTAACGCCGGGATCGGCCCCCGCTGGATATGGATGTCCGGAGATGACAATATTATGATTATCGCCCAGCATCTGAAAAATGCGGGCATCGAAGTAACCTGGATGCAGCATCTGATCTCCAACGCGCTGCCCGCCCTGCTCTGGCTGGTCGTCAGTACCGGACTGATCCTGATCCTGTTCAAGCAGGATGTACAGTTCTCCAGCAAAGACCATCTGGAACAAGAATCCAAAGCGTTAGGCGCCATGCAGATCAGAGAGAAGAAGATGCTGGTTATCATCGCGCTTGTATTGCTTGGGATGCTGTTTACGAAGATCGATCCCGGCTGGCTGTTTATGCTGGGCGCGGCTGCCTGTTTCCTTCCGGGAATTCACATTTCCCCCATCGAGGATCTTCAGGCGACGAATTTTCCGATTATTATTTTCACCGCTTCCTGTATGGCTATCGGCAGCGTATCTAACGCGGTAGGTTTCAGCTCCATGATCGGCGATATGACGCTGCCGCTGCTGGGCGGAGCCAATAACTTCGGAATGATTCTGGTGGCTTACGCGTTTGGCGTGATTTTCAATATGTTCATGACCCCTATGGCCGCTACGGCCGCATTGGTACCGTCTATCATCGAGATAGCGGGCAAGCTGGGCCTGTCGGCGGTAGGCGCGTCCTACGGTTTCGTATGGGGCGTTCAGCAGCTTTTCTTCCCGTATGAGTGGGTATTGTTCCTGATTCTGTTCAGCTACGGCATGTTCGATAATAAGACCACGTTAAAATGGGGGAGCATCCGGTTCGTACTGGCCACGGTCTTCCTGTGTATTATTATCATACCATTCTGGATGCTGACCGGTTTTCTGAAAATATAGAAATTAAAGTTAAGGAGGAGTAAGAAAAAATGAGTGAGAAAAAAGTTTATGAGGATCTGAAACCCGCCCAGAGAATACGCAGAGAACAGCTCATAAAAGAATTTGAGGCTGGAAACTATACATTTGACGCCCCTTATCTGACGGTGGATCCGTTCGGACAATCCCCCTTGAGCGCTTTGCTCATGTTCCGGACGGATCAGGAGACCAGAATCGTGATGAAAACCCCCGGAAAGGACAGGGAGAGCACATTTACCCAAGTGTTCGGGGAATATTCCAAAGTACATTATATCCCGGTTTACGCCTTGTATGCCGGCTGTGACAACGAAGTGCGCCTGACGGCCATCGGCAGGGACGGAAGGAAAGCCTATCAAACCGTACATATTAAGACCGCTCCGCTGCCTGCAGATATGCAGAAAATAGAGATCCAGGAGATCAAACGGGAAAAACTGGCGGACGGCCTGATCTTCGTAAACGGCAATTACGCGCTGCCGATGCATCTGACGGATGCCGGCAAGGCTGCGGGACAGAAGCCTTCCTATACGGCGGCCTTTGACCGGAACGGCGACATCCGCTGGTATCTGTCCGATATTATCCTGGGCAATGTGGGCCCCATGACGCCTCTTAAAAACGGCAACATGATGATCGGTTCCGAGAAGGCGGAGACCGGATACTATACCCAGAGTTGTTATGAAATCAACCTGATGGGTGAATTTGTCCATGAATATTTCTGCGACGGCATCCATCATGACATCATCGAGATGCCCGACGGCAAGATCGTGGCGCTGACCCGGGAGCCGGGCAGCCACCGGGAAGAAGACTATATCGTGGAATTCGACCGGGAGACCTGCGAGATCGTCCGGGAATGGGATGCCAAGAAAATATTCCCGATCCCGGAATCCGTATTCCATTACCGCAGCCGGAAACATCCGGAGCGCCCGGAGACATTAGACTGGTGTCATATGAACTCCATCGTCTACGATGCTTCCGACGACAGCTTTATCTTCTCCGCCCGGAACCAGGACGCTTTGGTGAAATACGACGCGGCCACCGGGGAGGTAAAGTGGATTCTCACCGAGCCGGCGGACGATCCGCAGAAAGAATTAATACCGGAAGAGCTTCGGGGCAAGATTTTGAAAGCGCAGGGAGATCTGTTCTTCTATCCGCATGGACAGCATAAGGTAACCCTTCTTCCCAACGGCGACCTGCTGATCTTTGACAATATGGTTTCCTATCACAAATATCGGGAGAACCTGGGGATCGAAGTGATTAACAAATCTTCCAGAGCCGTTCTCTACCGTGTGGACGAAGATCAGATGACCGTGGAAAAGCTCTGGGCCTCCGACCGGGATCTGGGCATCGAAGGAAACTCCGCCGTTATGGGGAACGCGGATTATCTGGGGACCGGGCATTACTGGATCGATTTCTCAGCCACCATGTTTGATAACGAGGGACGCCAGACGCAGGGGTACTGGGATTTCCTGACAGCGCCGGTTCAAAACTGTCTGTTCGTGGAACTCTTAAACGACGAAGTGGTATTCAAGGCCCGCTACAACGGCAACTTCTGCACCTGCTACCGAAGCCATGTCTACATGCCTTACTGGGCTGGAAATGAGTGGAAATAAAAGGGCGGATTCCGAGACAACAGGAAGTGAATAGAAATGAAATATAGAAAGAAAAAACATATCATTACCGCCCAGCGGGAGAATGAGCAGGCTTTCCTGAAAGAATTTTCCGAAGGAGACTGGACGCTTCAGAATCCCCTGGTAAAATTAAACCCTTACCTGCTGGCGCCGTTAACCGCTATAGTTCTGTTCCGGACCGGCGTTCCGGCGGAGGTGACGGTTACCGTGTGCGGCAGGGAGGCGGCCGGAAATGTGGTTCACACATTTCCGGTACAGTGTGAACATATTCTGCCGGTCTATGGGCTTTATGCGGACACGGCCAACCGGGTTCTATTGACCCTGTCTACCGGGGAGCGCAGCGAAGTGCTCATTCAGACCGGCCCCATGAACGAACGGGTGCCAAAGCCCACGCGCTGCGAGACGGACCCGGGATATATGGGGGATCAGATGATGTTTCTCACCGCGGCGGTGAGATCCAAACCGGTGGCGGTGGATTACCGGGGAGATATCCGCTGGTATTCCGACGCGAATCTGAACTTTGCGCTGAAACGGCTGCCGAACGGCCATCTGCTGGTGGGAACGGAGCGCCTGACGGGCCTCCCTTACTATACTACGGGTCTCTATGAGATGGCGGTAAGCGGCAAGGTGTTCCGGGAATACCGGCTGCCCGGCGGCTACCATCACGACCAGTTTGAGATGGAGGACGGCAATATCCTGGTGCTGACGCAGGACGCGGATGCCCCTACGGTGGAGGATGTCTGCGCACTCATCCACAAGGACACGGGAGAGATCTTAAAACGCTGGGACTACAAATCCGTTCTGCCCCAGGACTGCGGAAAATCGGGCAGCTGGGACGAGAGGGACTGGTTCCACAACAACTCCATCTGGTATGACAAAGAGACCGACAGCCTGACCATCTCCGGACGGCATCAGGATGCGGTGATCAATCTGGACTATGACACCGGCGCGCTGAATTGGGTGCTGGGAGACCCGGACCAGTGGCCGGAGGATTTTGTCAGGAAATATTTTCTGAAACCCGAGGGAGAACCGTTTGAATACCAGTACGAACAGCACGGCGTGATCTATACCCCGGACGGGGATCTGATGCTTTTTGACAACGGGCATTTCCGGAGTAAATATCCGGAGAAATACCAGAAGGCCGCTGACAGCTATTCCAGGGGAGTCCGGTACCGGATCGACCATAAGAAGCACACGGTGCGCCAGGTCTGGGAGTACGGCAGAGAACGGGGAAGCGATTTCTTTTCGCCCTATATATCCAACGTGGAATATTACGGCGAAGGCCGCTACATGGTTCACTCGGGCGGGATCGCCTATATTGACGGGAAACCCAGCGAGGAACTTGGTTCCATGGCGCTGATGGGACCGGACAAAGACAAACTGACGCTTAATTCCATCACCTGTGAACTGGCCGGCGGAAAGGTGGTCTATGAGCTGGAGGTCCCGGCCAACTGCTACCGGGCCAGAAAACTGCCCCTTTATTACGCGGGAGAGGCCACCGAACTAGGGGAAGGCCAACTTCTGGGGACACTGGGGATTACGGAAGAATTCGATACGGAGATACCTGCCGAGGCAGCCGGGGAGCAGCTGCCGGAAAGCTGTCAGGCCTCCGTTACGGAGGAAGAAGACCGGATCCGGTTTAACGCGAAATTTGAAAAGGGCGAACTGGTTATGCTGCTGCTGACCGAGGACAGCGGTAAAGTGCACCGGTATTACATTTCCACGGCGGCGGCCAGCTTTAAGGCCATGTGTGTCGGAACGTTTCAGAAGAGCGATTCCCGGGAGATTGATAAATTCATCAGTAAAGAAGGACTGCATGGGGAGATGAAAGTACAGGTAATACGGGACGGGATATTATATGAGACAGGAATTACGGTAACCGGGGAGTAAGGGGCTGCATATCATGTTCCCCGCCCATATCTAGGTTGGAAAATGCGCAAAGGGAGGTAAACATGAAACAGGAAGAATTATTCTGCCTGCCGGAGGAGATACAGGGACAGGACTATGTGCTGGCCATCTATTATATCAGGCTTCCCCGGGGAACGGATATAACGGCTAAGGCGTCGGCGATGGCGGTGGGGCAGACCATCGGCACCTGGGTGCCCGTGCCGGGCATCGATGAGGCTATGCGGAGGAATCATATGGGAAAAGTAGTGCGGATTCTGAAAGCGCCGCCCAATGATCTGTCTACGCAAAGCGTTGGGGAGCAGGAAGACTATTTGATCCAGATCGCGTATCCTTACGTGAATTTCCAGGGATCGCTGCCGATGTTATTGACTACCCTGCTGGGCAACGACGCCTCCACCTCCGCCCAGGTAAAGCTGGTGGATCTGAAGCTGCCCGATGTATTCGTGAAGCAGTTTCGCGGGCCCAATTATGGGATCGAGGGGCTTCGCAGGCTGACCGGAGTACAGGACCGGCCGCTGCTCTTGAATATGATCAAACCGTGTACGGGCCACAGCCCGAAGACCGGCGCAGGCATTTTCTATGAAACGGCCCTGGGCGGCGTGGATTTTATCAAGGATGATGAACTCCTGGGGAATCCGGATTTCTCTCCGGCCGCGGAACGGGTCAAAGCCTATAACGAGGCGGCAAAAGCCGCTTATGAAAAGACAGGAAAAGAAACCATCTATGTGGTAAACGCAACGGAAAGCGCGTCCGTACAGGAAGACCATGTGAAACGGCTTCTGGAGGCGGGAGCCAAAGCGCTGATGTTGAATTTCGCAACCATCGGCTACAGTATGCTGCAGCATATCGCCAGCACCTGCCCGGTTCCGATTCTCGGCCACTATGCAGGTTCCGGCATGTTCTACGAAGGGGTGAACAGCGGCATGGGCAGCGATATCGCCATCGGAAAGCTGCCCAGGTTGTGCGGAGCGGACATTGTGATGATGAACACCCCCTACGGAGGCTATCCGCTGGAGCGGTTGAAATATATGCAGACCGCCCACCAGCTGTCCCTGCCCTGGGGGACGATCAGACCGACGCTTCCCTCTATGGGCGGCGGCGTCCATCCGGGTGTGGTGGAACGCTACATAAAAGACTGCGGGACAGATATTATGCTGGCGCCCGGCGGGGCTATCCAGGGGCATCCCATGGGAGCGGCGGCCGGAGTGCGGGCAATGCTCCAAGCGGTGGAATATGTGCAGCAGGGGCGGCCGCTTGAAGAAGCGATGAAAGAACACGAAGAACTGAGAACAGCAATCGAACGTTTTGGATATGTGGAATAAGAGGTGAATCCTGTGGTAATTGATATACATTCCCATTTGTGGCCCATGGACAGGAACCCGGAAGCGATGCGCCAATATTTTCAGAACAGAAACAGCCGTTTCGCCTTCGACGCGGACGGACTGTTAGCCTCCATGGAGGCGGCCGGGATCGATCTGACCGTAGTCAGCGCCCTGGCCTTCGGACCGGAACTGACGAACCGGGATATACGCGGCCTGAACCAATATGTGGCGGACGCGGTGCGGCATTCGCAAGGGAAACTTCAGGGATTCTGTACTCTGAATCCCTTTGAAGAGGGAAGCGTGGATTTCCTGAGAAGCTGCATCGAGGATGAAGGCTTTGTGGGATTGAAGCTGCACTGTAATATGCAGCGGTTTTATCCGAACGATGAGCGGCTGGACCCGGTCTACCGGCAGATGCAGGAGTATGGGAAACCGATCCTGTTCCACAGCGGGGGAATCGGTGTCAGGCCTTACGGGGATATCTACGGACGCCCCGTCTATATGGATGAGACGGCGCTTAAATTTCCTGGACTTATGATCATCCTGGGCCACGCCGGCCGGATCTGGTACGAGGAGACGGCGATGCTGCTTCGCAAGCATCCGAACATCTATGCGGACATAAGCACCAACTTTGGAAAGACAGGGGAAACCCTGAACTGGCCCATGCAGCAGCTGTTACAGACGGTGAAAGGCTGGGCAGGCAGTACGGGGCATCTGCTATTCGGAAGTGATTTTCCTTTCTATGAGCAGACGGCCACCAGAGAGAATCTGGAAGCCCTGGCGGATCAGCTGCCGGACGGCGGCTTGGTGAAGCCGGCGGAGGTACGGCAGATTATCACTACGAACACGGAAGCATTTTTTCATAAATTCATATAAATCAGGAGGTAATGTAAAATGGCAAAGCGTTTTAAAGAAGATGAGGTAGTGAATCTCTTAAAAGCGAAAATCGAGAAAAAAGAGGTATTGTTCATGCCCAACTGCGGCAGCGGACTGACTGCGAAATTACAGGAAAAGGGCGGCGCGGATTTGATCTGCGTGTCGGCTACCAGCTACTGGAGAATGAAAGGGCAGGGGTCCCTGGCGCCGTTAATGCCCTACTCCGATATTAACGAAGTGATCTTCAGCCTGGCTCCGGAAATCGTGGCAAATGTAAAGGATACGCCGGTGCTGTCCCTGTCGGGCGGAACGAATCCTCTGTTCCCCCACAGAGAACACTTGAAGAAACTCTGGGAAGCCGGAATCTCAGGAATCAACCCGTTCATGATGAAGATCTACGGCGATTCCATTATGGAACAGATGGCGGCCATCGGAATGGGCTGGGACCGGGAAGTTGATTTTGTAGCTGAGGCGCACCGGATGGAAATGTTCTCCCTGGCCTATGCCTTTACCCCTGATGAGGCGAGAATCCTGGCGGAAACCGGATGCCCGGCGATCTCCTCCCACGTAGGTTCCACGGTGGGCGGCCTGATGGGAGCTAAGAGTAACCTGACCCTGGATGAGGCGTGCGAACTGAGCCAGCAGATCTTTGACGCGGCCAGAGCGGTGAATCCGGACGTGATCCTGTTCGCCCACGGCGGACCGATCAAGGGACCGGAAGAGGTCAAATATGTTCTGGAACGGACCAACGCCCAGGGCTTCATCGGCGGTTCCGCGGCGGAACGGATGCCTATTGAAAAAGCGGTGCTGGCGGCGACGCAGGAATACAAAGAGATCCGGATGCCCGCAGACCGATAAAGAGAGCGGATAATAAAAGGAAATAGAAAGGGAAGGTAAGAAAATGGAGAAAAAACCGAAAATTATCGTAGCAGGAATGTGTGATACAAAATTTACCGAGTTAAAGTTTCTGGCGGATGAGGTGACCAAAGCCGGCGGCGACGTCAAGATCCTGAACTGCGGCTGCGGCCATGACGTGGATTTTGCGGATATCTCGCTGGCGGAAGTCCTGAAAGCGGTGGGTAAGACCAAAGAAGAGATCTTTAAATCCCCGCGTTCGACAGCGGTTAAGACGGTGGGAGAAGCCGGAGCCGTCAAGATCATGCAGATGTATGACGCAGGAGAAGTGGATGGAATCATCTCCTGGGCCGGTTCCATGGGTACCACCACGGTGACCTATCTGATGCGTGCGCTTCCTTTTGGAGTGCCGAAGATCATGATGACAGACATGGCCTCCAGCGATGTCAGCATGTGGCTGGGAAATAAAGATATTTACATCATGAATCCCACGGCGGAACAGGGAATCAATATCGTTACCCGTAAGATGGTAGCCAATGCGGCGGCCGCTATCGTAGCCATGGGCAAAGTGGGAGAGATCGACGCTTCCACGTCCAGGCCGCTGATGGCCATCACCGCCTACGGCACCACGACCCAGAATGTAAACCGCTGCAGCGCGTACTGGGATGCCCATGGATGGGATACCATCATCATCCACCAGGTGGGAACCGGAGCTACGATGGAAGACCTGATCCGTTCCGGCCAGATCACCGCGATCATCGATCTGACCACCGGAGAACTGACCAACAACATGTACCACAGCGTTTACGGCACACCGGAGACCTGGACCGGGGAGCGGGTAACAGCCGCCGCCGATGTGGGCATACCGCAGATCGTCACTCCCGGCGGCTGCGACCAGTCCGCGTTCGGCGCGCTTTCCTCGCTGCCCCAGGAATACCTGGATGATTTTAAAGCCGGCAAGAGGAAACCGTATAAGGATACGAAGCTTCCCTATCAGCACAACGAAGGGGTAACCATCATGGTTCCCACGCTGGATGAGATCGAAGATCTGTCCCACTATTTTGCGGAGAAATTAAACAGCACTAAGGGCCCCACTGCTTTTGTCATCCCGATGCAGGGCTGGTCCGCATATGACCAGAGAGAAGAGATCTGTACCAAGGAACGCGGCTGGTCGGAAGGTAATGGAGACGGCCCGGTATGGGAACCGGATGACAAAGAAACCCGCTGGTCCAGACGCGCCACGCTGATGCGCAGCATTCTGGAAAAAGAATTCGATCAGAAAAATGAAAATCTGGATCTGATCATTGCGGATATGCATATCGTTGATCCGGAATTCGGGGATCTGCTGAATCAGATTATGGCCGACATGCTGGATGGAAAATGGAAAAAGGGCATGTACCGGGATCAGAAAGGCGTAGTGGCATAGAAACCGTGTAGTGTCATCAAAACGGTGCAGCGGCATAAGAACGGAATAGAAACGGTAAAGAATGGAAATCAAAAGTTCAGGGAGGCAAAGAATGGAAAATCTGATTGTTCTGGGTACCGGGACGGCGCTGGTAACGAGATATTATAACACCTGTTACGCTATTTACGACGGAGAGAATTATTTTCTGACGGACGGCGGGGGAGGCGATGGTATCTACCGCCAATTCAAAGAAGCGGGCATTTCCTGGAATCGGGTCCACCATATCTTTGTCTCTCATGAACATACGGATCATCTGCTGGGAATCATCTGTGCCATACGGATGATTACCTACCGGATGAGCCAGGATAAGTACGAGGGAGTATTGCATTTATATGCGCACCCGGAACTGCTGGAGAAAATCAGGACGATCTGCGACCTCACGCTGCGGGCCGTGGAACAAAAGCTGATGAAGGAGAGAATACGCTGGATCCCTGTGGCGGACGGGGAGCAGAAAACCATCATGGGATACCAGGTTACCTTCTTCGATCTGTGTTCCACGAAAGCAAAACAATTCGGATACCGGATGCAGTTAAAATGCGGGAAAGCGCTGACGTTTCTGGGAGATGAACCCTGCAATGAGAGCCGGGAGGGCTATGCGGAAAACGCCGACTGGCTGCTGTCGGAGGCATTCTGCCTCTATAGCCAGAGGGAGATCTTTCATCCTTATGAATATCACCACAGTACGGTAAAGGACGCATGCACTCTGGCCGAGAAAAGACAGGTGAAGAATCTGGTCCTTTGGCATACCGAAGATCAGACTTATGGCCAAAGACAGGAAAAATACCTGGAAGAAGGGCGCGGGTTTTATCACGGGAACCTGTATATACCCAACGACCTGGATGTGATACGGTTGGATGCTTTGTGATACCGGGAACGGTTTGAGGCGGTTATAAGTGTGGACATAAGGATGTTCACCTGTACCTATATGTGCAAAAAACATGCACGTTTGGAGGAAAGCTATGAGAACGATTGTAATTGGTTGCGATAATGCTGCGGTTCATCTTAAAAATGAACTGATGAAATTTATGGAACAAAAGGGTTATACCGTTGAAAATATGGGATGCGACAGTGAAAAGGACGATATCTACTATCCCTATATTGCTAAAAAAGCATGTCAGGAAATTATAGACAGCGGCTATGAGAAGCGCGGCGTGCTGATCTGCGGGACGGGTCTTGGCATGGCCATGACAGCCAATAAGTTCCCGGGAATCCGTGCGGGGGTCTGTCATGATATCTTTTCGGCGGAACGGTTAATACTCAGCAATGACGGAAACGTGCTGTGTATGGGCGAACGGGTGATCGGGGTGGAACTGGCCAAATGTATTCTGGAACGATGGCTATCCCTGGAATTCAAGGATTCTCCGTCGACACCGAAGGTGGAAGCGATCAAAGAGATCGAGTCCGAGAACCTGATTGAATGCGGGTGACCAAATATGGGTGAAATGAAAAAAAGATACCTGGGAACAAATTTGAAGATGTACAAAACCATAGAAGAGACGAAGGTGTATCTGCAGAGGCTCCGGGAACTGACCGAGGATCTTCCGCAGGAACTTCTGGAGCTCTTTGTGATACCGTCGTACACGACCCTGGAAGCCGCCCGCCAGGTGACGGAAGGTTCCCGTGTGAAACTGGGCGCCCAGAACATGTGCTGGGAAAAAGAAGGACAGTTCACCGGCGAGATATCTCCGCTGATGTTAAAAGAGGTTGGAGTGGACATTGTGGAGATCGGGCATTCCGAGCGCAGGCACATCTTCGGTGAATCGGATCAGGAAGAGAACCGGAAGGTTAAGGCTGCCCTGGAATATGATTTTACACCGCTTCTGTGCGTGGGGGAAACTCTGGAACAGCGGAATTACCGCATCAGCGATGAGACGCTGAGCACGCAGCTGAAGGTGGCGTTTCATGGGCTTGACCGGAACGAGGCCGGGAAAGTATGGGTAGCGTACGAACCGGTATGGGCCATTGGAATCAATGGGATTCCGGCTTCGGTGGAATATGTGTCGGCGAGGCACAGACATATGCGCAAGGTGCTGGTGGAACTTTTTGGTGAGGATACGGGGAGCCGGATTCCTATCCTGTACGGCGGCAGCGTCAATCTGGAAAATGCGGTTGGCCTGATCCGGATTCCGTGGGTGGACGGTTTGTTTATCGGTCGCAGTGCCTGGGACGCGGAAAATTTTAATAAGATTATACGCAGGGTACTTGAATGCTAAGTGTAAGTAAAAATATATGGAGTATGGAACAGAAGGCCTGGATTTTGGCCTGGGAAAAAAGCATATGGAAGAAGAAAAAATGCGGACCTGTACAGCACACCGGTCCGTATTTTAGTTGGATAGGAATTCTTAAATATAGTTTATAGCGGTCACCAATCTGGTTGACATAAAAGTACGGTCACAATCAACAAAACGTGCTGGAAAAAGTGAAAAAATATAGGATTTTTTAAGTAATTCTGAAATAAGTTAAACAATTCGACGAAAGATGTGTGAAAATATTGACAAATAAATTTGAAAAAATATGAAAAAAACATTGCATATTATACTAAAATTATATATAATGTCCTTGTAACAAAGACGAAAATTAACAAATGTCTTTGTGGGGAAGACGTTTGTGTAAAATTGAGGGATTAATATGGCAAACACAATGGATGCTTTGGTGAAAAGTGAATGTGGTAAAGGTTTGACACTGGTTAAGAAGCCGATCCCGGAGCCCGGACCTGGTGAAGTTCTGATTAAGATTCACAAGACAGCGATCTGCGGCACAGATGTACATATATACAACTGGGATCCCTGGGCGCAGCTTCATATCAAACCGCCCATGACGATCGGACATGAATATGTGGGCGAGGTTGCGGGTTTAGGAGTAGGGGTGAAGGGATTGAAGGTAGGGCAGCGCGTATCCGGAGAGGGGCATATCACCTGCCACCGGTGCCGGAACTGCCATACCGGCAACATCCAGTGGTGCAGGGACACCATTGGGGTGGGAGTGGACCGGGATGGCGCTTTTGCAGAATATGTCTGTATCCCCTCTACCAATGTCATTGAGATCGATGAGCGGATACCGGAGGATATTGTATCGTTTTTCGATGCCTTTGGAAATGCCACGCATACTGCCTTGATGTTTCCTCTGGTGGGGGAAGATGTCCTGATAACCGGAGCGGGGCCGATCGGGATCATCGCGGCGGGGATTTGCAAGTTTTCCGGAGCCAGACGGGTGATTATCACAGACGTCAACGAATACCGGCTTGAACTGGCACGCAGGATTGGAGCCGATGCCGCGGTGAATGTGGCGAAGGACAATCTGGAGACCGTGATGCGGGAGCAGGGTCTGTGCGAGGGGTTTGATGTGGGTCTTGAGATGTCAGGAAGCAGGGATGCATTTGCGCAGATGTTAGGTGTTATGCGAAACGGCGGTATGATCTCTCTTCTGGGCCTGGCGAATAAGCCGATTGAGGTGGATATGAATGAGGTTATTTGTAAGGGCCTGACACTTCGCGGGATATATGGAAGAAAGATGGACAACTGGCATCAAATGTCCTATATGATCCAGGGGGGACTGGATCTGTCGCCTGTGATTACGCACCGGTTCCATTATACGGAGTATGAGAAGGGTTTTGAAGCCATGATAAGCGGAAACTCCGGCAAGGTAATCCTGGACTGGACTCATTGACGCTAAATGAACAGGACAATACGTAAAAAAGGAAAGGATGACGCTATGAAAACTGCACTGAAAATATATGATAAAATGCTGGAGGACATACGGGAGTCCGGAACATGGAGAGAGGAACGTATCATCACAACTCCTCAGTATTCCAGGATTGATACTACCCAGGCCAGCCGTGTTGTCAATATGTGTGCCAATAACTATCTGGGTCTCTCCACCAACCAGGATTTGATCGAGGCAGCTAAGGCCAGTTACGACAAATGGGGATTCGGACTCTCCTCCGTACGTTTCATCTGCGGGACCCAGGAGATCCATAAGGAGTTGGAACACAAGATCGCGGAATTTGTCGGAACTGAAGATGCCATCCTGTACTCCTCCTGTTTTGACGCCAACGGCGGACTTTTCGAGACGCTTCTCACCGAGAACGACGCGGTGATCTCCGATGAGCTGAACCACGCTTCTATCATTGACGGTATCCGGTTATGTAAGGCAAAGCGGTACAGGTATAAAAATAGTGACATGGAGGATCTGCGCAGGCAATTACAGGCAGCGCAGGAGGCAGGGGCAGGAATCAAGCTGATTGCCACCGACGGGGTCTTTTCCATGGACGGTTACATAGCGAAACTAAAAGAAATCTGCGATCTGGCAGACGAATATGACGCTCTGGTGATGGTAGATGACAGCCACGCATCCGGCTTTATGGGGGCACATGGAAGGGGAACGCCCGAGCACTGCGGTGTGATAGGCCGGGTGGATATCGTCACCGGAACATTTGGGAAGGCTTTGGGAGGTGCGTCCGGAGGCTTTACCGCGGCGAAGCGGCAGATAGTTGATCTGCTCCGGCAGCGTTCGAGACCCTATTTGTTCTCCAACACCGTGGCGCCTGCCATCTGTGCGGCGACCATCAAGACCATTGATCTTCTCACTGAGTCCACAGAACTTCGGGATAAGGTGCACGACAATGCCCGCTATTTCCGTATACAGATGGAGGAGGCCGGTTTTGACCTGCTTCCGGGTGAACATCCCATTGTCCCGGTTATGCTCTATGATTCCCGCATTGCCCAGGAGTTCGCGGCCAGGATGCTGGAAAAAGGAGTCTACGTAGTGGGCTTTTGCTATCCGGTTGTGCCAAAGGGAAGGGATCGGATCCGGACCCAGATATCAGCCGGACACACGAAGGAAGATCTGGACTTTGCAGTGAAATGTTTTAAGGAAGTTCGTTCTGCCATGAAACTTTAGTACGGTGATAGGAGGAAGCTATGTTCGGATATGTAGTTAAGAGAATTGCAGCGTCAGTCTGTACATTGTTTTTCGTGGCGGCCATCACATTCCTGGTTATGAATGCGATACCCGGAAGCCCATTTCTGGAGGAGAACACCACGGTGGAACAGATGGAGCTGGCCAATGAGAAGTATGGCCTGGATAAGCCGCTGATTGTCCAATTGAAGAATTATCTGGAAGGTTATCTGCACGGGGACCTGGGAACTTCCCTGAAAATGCAGAAAGGCACGCCGGTGGCGGATCTTATTTTCCATCAGGGGAAATTTGAACTCTCGATCAAGCTTGGAGTGCCGGCATTGCTGATTACGGTGCTGGTGGGTGTTCCGCTGGGATGTATCGCAGCTTATTTCAGGGGGAAATGGATCGACAATTTGCTAAGCGTGTTCAGCACGCTGGGGATCGCCATACCGAACTTTGTGGTGGCGACGCTGCTGCTGGAGGTCTTTGCCATACGGCTGGGGATACTGCCATCGGTATCCGGCAGTCTGACGGATGTAAAATCCTACATTATGCCGGTTATTTCATTGGGCTTATATTATGCCTGTTATGTGGCGAAGCTTACGAGAACCAGCATGCTGGACGCGATCAATCAGGATTATGTAAGAACAGCCAGGGCAAAGGGCCTGAAGACCGGCAAGATTATCTTTAAGCATGCGCTGCGCAACTCCCTGATTCCTGTGGTTACCTACCTGGGGCCGCTGACGGCCGGCCTTATGTGCGGCGGATTCGTTATAGAGACTACGTTCGGCATTCCAGGACTGGGAAAATATTTTGTTTCCAGCATTATAGAAAGGGATTATCCCGTCATCATGGCCACGACCATCGTGCTGTCGGCCCTGGTGATCGGTATGAATCTACTGGTGGACATCATCTACAAGTTTGTAGATCCCCGCATTACGCTGACAGGAAAGGGGGAATAAAGGGTGGATAAAGAAACAAAGAGACAGGCACTGCCGATCATTCACCTGAACAATCCCAAGGATCTGGATTTTCTGAAGATCCCGGAGGACGGATTTTCCGCAGCCAGCGACAGCGAGAAGGAAAATCTCATTGAAAAAAGAAAAAGTATCTCCTATTGGAGGGATGCCTGGAGGAGGTTCCGGTCCAACAAGGTAGCGATGGCAGCTCTAATCGTGTTCCTGGTAATTGTGGTCTTTGCCTTTGTGGGACCTCTGATCGTACCTTACAGTTATGAGAGCCAGTACCGGAACAGCGCAAAGCTTGGCCCCATGGAATATTCAAAAAGTGAAGAGATGGAGCAGGCCGTGCTTGAGGAGGCGGATGCCGTATTCTTTACGGAGACGATCATGGGCTCCCTGTTATCCCTGTCCAAAGGTGATTATTACATAGAGCAGAATAACACGACCTACTGCTTTACACTTGAGAAGGCCCTGGAAAAGGCCATGATTATCTATGATAAGGATGCAGCGGATATTCTGACTATTGGACGTACGAAAGACTATAAGAACGGTGAATTTACTACAGTTACTCCGCTGGAGTACACGGTGGGCGAGCCGGCGCCGGACGCTACAGAGGTGGAGTTGATCAAGTCCGTTTTCCCTCATGTGTTCGGCACAGATTCCGCCGGCAGAGACATTATGTCCCGGAGTATGTATGGAACCCGGGTATCCCTGATTATCGGTATTGTGGCTGCGTTGATTGTATTGGTTATCGGAGCGGCCATCGGAGCCATATCAGGACTTTGCGGAGGCGTGGTTGACTTTGTGATCATGCGGATTATCGATTTGATTATCTCCATTCCCAGTACCCTGATGGTACTTCTTCTGCAGGTGGTTATATCCGAGCCGCTGCAAAAGTGGTTCGACACGTCCAACTGGGGACTTGCCAGGGCCATGAGCGATCTCGGCGCCGGAATCGTGAGTATTTTCATCGTGTTCGCCCTGTTATACTGGGTCAGCATGGCCCGTATCGTAAGAGGCCAGGTACTGCAGTTAAAAAGCATGGAATTCATTACGGCGGAAAAGGTACTGGGAGCCGGCAATAAGCGGATCATCACACGGCATCTGCTGCCCAACTGTGTGGGTCAGCTGGTCATAGCCACCTGCCTGCAGATTCCGTCGGCGATCTTCATGGAATCCTTCCTTTCCTATCTGGGAATAGGAGTCGCGGCCCCCATGGCCAGTCTGGGTTCCATGTGCTCCGATGCTTTAAGCGCGTTGTCACTATATCCGTACCGTCTGCTCTGTCCTGCCATCATATTGAGTGTTCTGGTTTTGACACTGAACCTTATCGGCGACGGGCTGCGGGATGCTCTGGATCCCAGGCTGAAGAAATAAGGAGGTGCCATTATGGATGAACACAAGAAATTGATTGAAATTAATAATCTCCAGGTATCGTTCTTCACCCCCGCCGGGGAAGTGAAAGCTGTGGACGGAATCTCCTATTCCCTGGGTTACAATGAAGTGATGGGGATCGTGGGGGAATCCGGCTCCGGTAAAAGCGTGGAGGCCTACTCGATCATGGGCCTGCTTCAGAGTCCTGGAAAAGTAATAGGCGGCTCCATTCTTCTGGAGGGGAAAAACCTGCTGGACTACAGCAGAAAGCAGATGATGGATATCTGCGGGAAGGAAATCAGCATGATCTTCCAGAATCCCATGACCTGTATGAATCCTGTGTATACCGTGGGTGACCAGCTTATGGAGGCGGTAACCTGTCATGATAAGTCTGTATCCAAGAAAGAAGCCCGGAACCGGGCGATCGAGATGCTGAACATGGTCGGCATTAACAATGCGGAAAAACGGATTGACCAGTATCCCCACGAATTCTCCGGCGGAATGCGTCAGCGTGCCATGATCGCCATGGGGCTGATCTGCCATCCGAAACTTCTCATCGCGGATGAACCTACCACGGCGCTGGACGTAACGACTCAGGCACAGATACTGGAGCTCATGAAAGAACTGCAGGCAAAGAACAACATGTCCATCATTTTCATCACCCATAACCTGGGAGTGGTGGCTGAGATATGCGACAGGGTCTCGGTGATGTACGCCGGACATATCGTGGAACAAGGGGAAGTAAATGACATCTTCTACCATCCCAAGCATCCCTACACCAAAGGGCTGCTGGCCTCTATGCCGAGGCTGGACAGTGAGGGAAGGGAAAGACTGATTCCCATTGAGGGGACGCCGGTGGATATGCTGGATACCCCGAAGGGCTGCCGGTTCGCGCCCCGCTGCACAGAATGTATGAAAGTGTGCGTGGAGCAGGAACCGCCCGCGGTTTGTATCAACGAAAGCGGGCATATATCCTCATGCTGGCAGCACATACGCCAGATGAAAGAGGAGGTGGGGAACCGGTGAGTGATAAGAAAAAGTTGGTGGAGGTTGAGAACCTCCGGAAATATTTCCCGGTTAAGTCCGGTTTGATGAAGAAAAACTATGTGCAGGCTGTGGAGGATGCTTCCTTTTATATTTACAAGGGAGAAACACTTGGGCTGGTGGGAGAGTCCGGGTGCGGAAAGACGACGCTTGGAAGAAGCGTAATCCGTCTCCATGAGCCTACGTCCGGGAAAATCGTATACGATGGAACCCCGATCTACGACAGCAAGGAAGGGATTGCGGTCCCCATGTTTGATTACCGGCGCAGGATGCAGTTAATCTTTCAGGACCCTTCCGCTTCCCTGGATCCCCGGATGACCGTGGGAGAGATCATAGGGGAGGCCCTGGACATTCACAAGATTGCCACGAATAAGGGCGAGAGACAGGAGCGTATCCGCTATCTGCTGGATGAAGTGGGATTGAACACGGAGCATGCCAACCGGTTCCCCCACGAATTTTCGGGCGGTCAGCAGCAGCGTATCGGGATAGCCAGGGCGATGGCGGTGGAACCGGAATTTATCGTCTGTGATGAGCCTATTTCCGCGCTGGATGTATCCATTCAGTCTCAGGTGGTCAATATGATGGAAGACCTGCAGCAGGAGAAAGGGCTGACTTATCTGTTTATCGCCCACGATCTGTCTGTGGTGCGCCATATATCCGACCGGATAGGGGTTATGTATCTGGGATTTATCGTAGAACTGGCGGAGAGCTATGAACTCTGCAAAAAGCCTGTGCACCCCTATACCAAGTCTCTGATCTCGGCGGTTCCCCTTCCTGATCCGGAACTGAGCAAAAGCCGGACCCGTATTACTTTGGAGGGGGATATTCCAAGCCCTATCAATCCGCCTTCCGGCTGCCGCTTCCATACCAGGTGTCCTTATGCCAAGGAGCGGTGTAAGGAGGAAGTTCCCGCTCTGCGGGAATGCTCGCCGGGTCATTACGTTGCCTGTCATCTGTACGACCAGTAGAGCCTAAAGACCGGATGGATTTTATTATTTTGATATTACGCAAGCGGATCCGTTCTGCTGTGCCTAATATAAACAGTGAAAACAGGGGGCATCTAAGCAAACCTGAAGAAAAAGGAGGAAAAGAAGTATGAAAAAAGTGATTTCTTTGTTTTTGGCATTGGTACTCTGCCTGTCTGTGACAGCGTGCGGTTCCAAGGCTGCAACCGAAAGCGACACAGGTAAGACCGACGCGGGGAATACGGATACCGCGAAGGGAGAAGAGCAGGATAAGGATACCTCCGGCAGCGGGGACGAGTTAGCCATCGACGTGGCGCTGGGATACTCGGAGCCTCACTCCATGGATCCTACATTGGCAACCGGAGCGGATCAGTTTGAGATTCTGTTCCACATGTCCGAAGGCCTTATGAAGTTCGCGGCGATTGAGGATACCGTAAGCGGAAATGACAATCAGTACAGTTCCGAGGTGGTCTGCGGACAGGCGGAATCTTATGATTTTGACGAGGCAAGCCTGACCTATACCTTCCATCTCAGAGATGATATCTTCTGGAGCGACGGGGAAAAAGTCACGGCGGATAACTTTGTCTATGCATGGCAGAGACTGGTAGATCCCAAAACGGCGGCTTCCAACGGCACGCTGCTGAACAACATCGTTAAGAATGCTACGGCTATCACAGAAGGAACCATGGAGCCCTCTGAGCTTGGGATTACGGCAGTGGATGAGAAAACGCTGACCATAACGCTGGAAAACAGCTGCTCTTATTTCCTGGATATGTGTACCCATTACGGCCTGTACCCTCTGCGCCAGGATGTGATCGAGGCAAACGGCGATACCTGGACCGAGGCTGAGACTTTCATCAGTAACGGCGCTTATGTGATGACTGACTGGGTTCATGACAGTTATATCGAGCTGACAAAGAATGAGAAATATTATGATTATGCGAATCTGGGACCCTCCAAGATTACCTTCCATCTGTCTGACAGTGAAACCTCCAACATGGCGGCTTACCAGTCAGGGGAATATAATTTCGTCAGCGGGATTCCCACAGATCAGATCGAAAGCCTGATCGCATCGGGAGATGCTTACTCGAATCCCAGATTAAATGTGACCTATCTATATCTGAACTGTAAGACAATTCCGGACTGGCGGGTGAGAGCAGCGATTACCCTGGCCATTGATAAGGAAAACCTGGTTACCAATGTTACCCAGGACGGATCTACAGCCGCTACGGGCCTCATCCCCAACGGTGTTACCAACAGTGAGAATAAAGTCTGGACCGATGCAGTGGGTGAAGTGATGTATGCTTGGCTTCAGGAAAAATATCCGGACTATGATCTGAGCACGTACTCCGGACGCTGTGAATTAGCGAAGGTTCTCTATGATGAAGCGGTAGCAGACGGATGGGACGGCAGCGCTACCATGGAATACAAATTTAATACCTCCGATACCAACAAAGCTGTGGCAGAGGCAGTTCAGTCGGATCTCTCCGGTATATTAGAGGCTAAAGTAACCCTGGGCAATATCGATTCCGCCGGTTATACGGAGACCATCTCCAAAGGAGGCTTCCATCTGGCTCGTCTGGGTTACGGTATCACGTTCAACGATGCGATCGGATACTACCAGCTGTTCGGTACCAACGGTAACTTTGAGTACTCCGGATGGAGCGATGCCAACTATGATAAGCTGGTAGAGCAGGCGTCCACCATGCAGAACGGACCGGAACGGGATAAAGTCCTGGAAGAGATCGAGCAGATCATGTATTCTGAGAATGGATTCTCCGTGTGCCCGTTATATTATGCCAGCTATGTTTACTGTATGAAAGATCTGCAGAACACATTCTATTCCGCTATCAGCAACCTGACCTATTTTGGATATGCAACCAAATAAACAGCAGCCCAATCGCTGAATGACAACGCATTCCCCGCATTTGCAGGCCATCCAAGGGCGTGCGGATGCGGGGGATTTTAAATTTATGGCGCGTCATACGCGCCGCTGGAGGATAATATGTCAGAAAAATACAAACACAGTTACCGGGGATACCTGATCGACCATCACTCCCCGGATCCGCCCGTGGTGACACTTGAAAATCTGGACCCGGATGAATGGGAACGCTTTTTCGAGGAAGCAAATATCAACCACTTGATGCTTTACTGCAAGGATCACTGGGGAAGCAGCTATTATAATACGAAAATCGGCAGAAAGCACCCCGGACTTAAGGATAAGGACTGGGTCGGGACCATAGTGCCCATCCTGAAAAAGCACGGAATCGAATTCAACGCCTATTACTGCTTTGAATACGATACCTATGCGCCGAAAGCTCATCCGGAGTGGGCGGTGCGCAGGAAAGACGGACAGCCGCTCAAGTGCGGGATGCCCGCTAATACAAGCAACGCCAAGTGGGGTATGCCCTGCTATGAGACCGGATACCGGGAATACATACTTGGGCAGATAAAGGAAATCGTAGAGAATTACCACCCGGACAGCCTGTTCATCGATATATTCGGCAGGGCGCTGTGCTATTGCGATACTTGTAAAGAACTGTACCGGAAGGAATTCGGCTATGAGATGCCCGAGGATGACGAAGAGATGATGGCGAAGAACCGGGATCTGGAACGTTTCCTGAATGAGGGCGCGGAACGGATGCTGGATGATCTGCGCAGTACGATCAGGCAGATAGATCCGGAACTGGCATTGACCATCAATTTTGCGGCTCACTATCCCAGACAGATCCGCAACAAGCTGGACTATCTGTTCACGGAGCCCTGGGCGGGTAACTGGCTCTCCGGCGCATACGCCAGGGATACCTCCGCAGGAAAGTACCCGCAGCTGGGGCCGGGGGATGTGTCACACGTATACAATTATCAGCCCGACAGCATATACCGTCTGGCCGCGGCAGAGATTGCCGCGCAGGGGTGCCGCGTATTCATGTACAGCGAACCTATGCACCGGGACGGAACCCTGGAATTCGAGGAAGCCAGGAAGGTGGGAGCGGCGTTCCGGGATGTGGAGAAGTTCGAGACTTATCTGGAAGACAACCGTTTGGTGGCGGATATCGCCATCGTGCAGAGCGACGTGGCGGACACTCTGCATGTGGAGCATCCCATTCTGGCAAGCTCCATCAGCCGCGCCAAGGTAAGCGGGGCGCACCGGGAAGCACTTCTGGGAGCCATGAAGCTGTGCGATTACAGCAAACGGACCTGGAGAGTTGTGCCGGAGCTTGAATTAAGCTATGACCGTATGAAGGAATTCCGAATGATCCTGATCCCCAATCTGTTCTGGGTAAATCCCGATTTAAAGGCAGATCTTAAGCGTTATGCGGAGGATGGCGGAACTGTCCTGGTCTCAGGCGAGACCGGCCTTTGTGACGATCAGGGTAACGCTCTGGAAGATTTTGCCCTGGCGGAGCTGAGCGGATGCCATTTCACCGCCAAAGATGAGACGTATAAGAAGAATCACTGGTGCGCCTATATCAGACCGGAGGAGGAGCCTGTATGGAAGCGTTCCCCGAAGACGACGCCGCCGGTGGGGGAATATGTGCTAAAGACCAGGGCTGACGGAGCCAAAGTTCTGGGAACTTTCCTGGAGCCCGCCGTCCTGCTGACGGATACCACCTGGGTGAACTGGGGGAATCCCCTGCCCGGACGGGATACCGGCCTGCCGGCTCTGTACGAGAACAACTATGGAAAGGGCTGTGTTCTGACCGCCTGCTTTGATTTATTTACCATGATAAATAAGGATTTTCTATGGGTTAAGGACTTTTTCGTCGGAATTGCGGAGACGTACTTTGTCCCCCGGATTTCCCTTCAGACGGATCTGATGAACAGTCTGGAATTCACCTGTTATGAGCGGGAGGAGGGCAGAGAACTGCTGGTACATGAACTCTCCGCACTTGCAAGGCTTACCGGAGGAGATACCCCTCTGATCGACGGAGGCCGGCTGATGGTGAATCGGGATTATATGCAGGTAAGCAAAGCGGAAATGGTATATCCTGAGCATAAGCAGGTGCCCGTAACTTATCATGAAGAGAGCGGTCTTAGTGAGATAGCTCTGGATCCGCTGCGCATCCACGCGGTCTATCGGATCGTCGGTTAAGCGTTATCATTTTATGAGCAGGTAAAATTCGGTAAAACGGTTTGCGCGTTCAGACGCGCCCCGGTAAAACGCCGGGGCGCCCAACAGGAGGAGCGGTAGAATGGATTGGCATATTCAAAGACTCGAGCATCCGGGTCCGGAGACCAAAGGGTGGACCCGCTGGTGGTGGTATGGCTGCGCGGTTCAAAGAGAAGAGATAGACAGAGAACTGCAGTTTATGCAGGAGGCCGGAATCGGCGGTGTGGAGATCCAGACGCTGTATCCGTTGGCCGCGGACGATGCAGAGGCCGGAATATATAACATCCCGTACTTTTCGCCGGAATTTTTCAATATACTTGATTACACGTTAAAAAAAGCGGAGGAGCTGGGGCTGGGAGTGGATTTTACGCTTGGCTCCTCCTGGCCCTACGGCGGTCCCCATGTTCCGCAGGAACTGTCGGTCCAGTGCGCGATTCCGTATCAGATCGACGTGACCGGACCCTGCAGCTTCTCCTATGATTTCACAAGCCGTGTTACCGGAAAGATTGAGCGGGCTGTGATGGGGAGGATGAAGGAAAGTAGAATGCTGGAGGAGACGATCGTGGATCTGACCCCGTTTCTGCAGGAGAAGCTTCTCTTCGGCTGGCCCTGGGGTAAGGTGCTTGAAGATATCCACATTCCGGAAGGAGACTGGAAGATTGTGGTCTTTGTGACCCATCTGTATCACCAGCAGGCGGCCATCCCGGCCAGAGATGCCGGAGGGTATGTGGTCGATCACTGCAGGAAGGATGCCGTGGACCTCTTTTTGAAAAACGGCGGCGATCCCCTGATCGAACGGCTGGGCAGGGGAAGCTTTTGCTGTTTCTTCTGCGACTCCATTGAGCTGCTGGGCAATAACTGGACGGGGATTCTGGAGGAAGAGTTCTTTAGACGGCGCGGATACGGGCTTGACAGGTACATTTATGGGCTGTGGGGCGAGATCGATGACATCTCAGACCGGATTCGGTACGATTATTTCCTGACGATGTCGGAGCTTACCATTGAAAATTTCTTTGAAAATTTGACCTCATGGTGTGAAAGCCATGGTTCCAAAGCGCGGATACAGGCCCACGGGACCTGGGCGGATATACTCAAAGCTTATGGCAGCGCCCATATACCGGAGGGGGAGACCTTCGGGCTCCAGGATAAACTGGAGGTAAATTCCATACACAGGCGCTTTGCATCCTCTGCCGCGCACTTGTACAACAAGCCGGTTGTTTCCTGCGAATCCTTTACCTGGCTTCGGGTTCCCCGGTTTCTGGAAACCCTGGAAATGATGAAGGCGGAGGTGGATGCAATCTTCCTGGACGGCATAAATTCCATCTACAACCATGGATATGCCTACTCCCCGCCGGATGCGGGCAGGCTGGGCTGGCCGTTCTACGCATCCTCCCAGATTAATCACACGAACACCTATTGGCCATTTTACAGGCACCTGAGCGAATACATACAGAGGGTATCCGGCATGCTTCGCATCGGCAGGCCCAAGTGCGATATCGCGGTCTATCTGCCTCAGGCCGACATCTGGTCTGAAAATCAGATGGCGGATCTGCACATGGGAATGAAGCTGCAAGAATACATGGGCTGGGGTGTGACGGACAAGATTAGTAAAAGGGGATATTGTTTTGATTATGTAAATGATGATATTTTGAACCATCACGCAGATTTTGATGACGCAATGACGGTGAACGGCAACACCTACCGGGTGATTCTGCTCATAGGATGTAAACGTCTGCCGCCCGAAACGGCTGAAAAGCTGAAAAGTTTTGTGAAAAGCGGAGGAATCCTGATCGCGTCGGAGGCAGCTCCCTATCTGAGCTGCGGACTGCTCCGGAGAGAAGAACAGGATGATGCAGTGCGCAAATGCATGGCGCGTATCTTCCCGGAGAAGACAGGGAGCTGGCGCTTTAGCGGCAGGGGTGCGGCGGCCATAGCCCCCGACCGGGGAGAAGGACTGATAACGCTGCTGGAGCAGCGGTTCCGGCCGGATGTAAGGATCACAGGAGGCGGAGACTGCGTAGGATATGTACACAGAGTGGACGGTCTTACGGATATTTACTTTATCGCCAATATATCTCCGCAAAGCCGTAAGGTGGCCTTCGACTTTTCCGTCCACGGAAAAGAGATGAAAGTATTCGATGCCGCTGACGCCAGGCCCTATGCGGTGGAGGCGGAGGCCGGATATAATAATTCCACGGAACTGGTGTTGCATATGGAAGCTTTTGATTCCGTTTTTGTATTTTTTGATGAAGGTACTAAGAACCCTGTGAAAGATCCGGTTTTGGCCGGGAAGGGCGTATTTATGCGGCAAGCCCCAAAGGAGATAACTTGTCCGCAGCCGGGAGCGCGGCAGGAAAAAACCTATGTACTGCCGGGTCCGTGGCGGCTCGAGATTCCGGAGATGAATTACACCTGCCAGTGGGATCGGCCGGAATTCTGGCAGCAGTATGAGCAGGTGAGATATTACAGCGGTACGGGAATCTATAGCAGCTCTTTTGTATTAAAGGAAGTTCCGGAAGGACGTGCGGTATTACACCTGGAAGAACTGCAGGAGACGGCGCAGGTGCGGATCAATGGCAGGACCTGCGGGGATATTTGGCGGCGGCCATGGAAGCTGGAAGTGACGGGGGCTTTAAGAGCCGGCCAAAATACGATCGAGATATACTGCTCGAACCGGCTGATCAATTATGCCATAGACCCGGAGAATGAAATAACAGATTACCCCGCCGAGATGGTGGATGGATGGCCTTATTTCTCACAGGCGATTAACCAGATCAGGCACAGGCGGATAGGTCTTAACCGGGAAAGGCAGGCCATAAAGGAGCCGATTCCATCGGGACTGCGTGGTAAGGTATGGATTACATTTTTGGACAATCAGGGGGATGAAGCCCCAACGACAGAATAGAGGAGATTAAATGATGAATTTGGATATGGATTATACGCTGGAGTTTATGAAGGAACTGTTGGCGATTCCCAGCGTGGGGGGAGACTGCGAGGCGGCAATGGAGAGAATTCGCCGTGAATTCGCTTCTCTTCATATTCCTGTAAAGACCACCAAGAAGGGAGCAGTCTTTGGCACTCTTACAGGGGAGGACAACCAGGATCAGGTTCTGGTAAACGCGCATATAGATACTTTGGGAGCGATGGTCAAAGAGATCCTGCCAAACGGAAGGCTGAGGGTGGCTCAGATCGGAGGTTATACGTGGACGACCTATGAAGGGGAGAACCTGGTGGTGCGCACTTTGGATGGTACGGAATATACCGGAACGCTGCTCTACGAGAAACCATCCGTCCACAATTTTCCGGAGGAGGCCCGGCATGAGGTGCGCACGGAGGACAATATGGAGATCCGTCTGGACGAAGACTTTTGCTCTGCGCAGGATGTGGCGGATGCGGGGATCTGCGTGGGGGACTACGTGTTTTATGATCCCAGGACCGTGATCACACCAAAAGGCTTCATCAAATCCAGGTACATCGATGACAAGGCCTGTGTGGCGGTTATGTTTGCAGTAATCAAGTATCTGACGGAGAACGGAATCCGGCCCAGGCACACCACCCATTTCTATGTGGCTAATTATGAGGAGATCGGACATGGGGTGTCCTACATTCCGGAGAACACCAAGGAGATGCTGTCCATCGACATTGGCACGGCGGGAATCGGCCATACTTCGGACGAGCACAGTGTCACGATCTGCGCAAAGGACAGCCGCACCCCTTATGACTACGGATTCCGCAAGCGCCTGACTGAGCTTGCCCGACAGGCGGGGATCGAATACCGGGTGGAGGTACATAACCGTTACGGCAGCGATGCCAGTCTGTGTGTAGTGCGCGGGGCTGACGTGAATTTTGCCTGCATCGGTCCCGGAACCGACGCTTCACATCACTATGAGAGGACCCACGTAGACGCCCTCAGAAATACGGCGGAATTACTGAAGGAATATCTGATAAGATCAACGGGATGAAAAATTATATCGATCGGCAGAAGGAGGTATAGAATTGCGAGCTTATGAACGGTTTTTGAATTATGTAGTGGTTCACACCACCAGTGATGATACCAGTACTACAGTGCCCTCATCCCAGTGTCAGTTCGACCTGGCTAATTTGCTAGTGGATGAGATGAAAGAGATGGGCATTGAGGATGCCCATGTGGATGAGAAATGTTATGTATACGGCACGATTCCGGCTACACCGGGATACGAGGAGGTTCCGGCTCTGGGCTTTTGCGCCCATCTGGATACAGCTGCCTTCAATGGAAAGAATGTAAAACCCCGGATCATAGAAAACTATGACAGTAAAGATGTGACGCTGGGGGACAGCGGCCGTACGCTGACGGTAGAGCAGTTTCCGCACCTGGCCTCCATGAAGGGCAAGACGCTGATCGTCACCGATGGAACTACGCTTCTGGGAGGGGACGATAAGGCAGGCATAGCAGAGATCATGACCCTGGCAGAGCGGCTGATGAAGGGGGAGATCTCCCACGGAAAGATCTGTCTGAGTTTCCCGCCTGATGAGGAAATCGGCGCCGGCGCAAAAGATCTGGATATCGCTAAATACGGCGCCACATACGCATACACTGTGGACGGAAGCCAGGTTGGTCTCATTGATTATGAGAATTTCAATGCGGCGCTGGCCAAAATCCATATCACGGGTCTTGGAGTACATCCAGGTTCTTCCAAAAATACCATGATCAATGCGCTGCTGGTGGCAAATGAGCTGAACAATATGCTTCCCTCCGGTGAGACGCCGCGGGACACGGAAGGTTACGAGGGATTTTTCCATATGACCAAGTTAAACGGGACACCGGATGACACGGATATGGAATACATTATCCGGGATCATAACCGGGGGCTGTTCGAGGGGCGTAAAAAGACTCTGGAACACATATGCGTGCTTCTCAACGACAAGTACGGGGAAGGGACAGTCAATCTCCATATCCGGGATCAGTATTATAATATGGAGGAGGTTATCCGTCAGCATTTCCATCTGGTGGAAAATGCGATCGAAGCTATTCACCGGGCCGGCCTTACCCATATCACCAGACCGATCCGCGGCGGCACAGACGGTTCGCAGCTCAGTTTTAGGGGGCTTCCCTGCCCGAACCTGGGGGCTGGTTACTACGCCTGTCACGGACCCTATGAGCATGTGGCGGCGGAGGATATGGATACAGTTGTAGAGATTCTCATGAATCTGACGGGGTTGTACGCAGACGGACGTAAGGCATAAGATGCACGATTTTCTTCCCGTAAGAATGAAGCGGGTAAGTGTTTAAATTAGGTTAAAAAAATAACGAAGATACATTGACTTTTCTCCCCGGCTATGGTATCATCCAAACTATAAAAGGGAGTAGCCTACACCGCAAGGTGATTTCGAAACCGTCAAGACGATGCCGAGAGGTATCCGTATCGAAATGAAATGTGCAAGACTTTTATTGTGGCAGAGTGCCAGAATAAAAGTCTTTTTTAATCCTCTGCCACAGAACAACGGAACTACAAACGCTGTTTAAAGGAGAGAGGTAAAGAGTATGTACAACAGAGAAGAGAATGTCAGAGAAATCAACGAAGCTTTGATGGCGGGACACAGAGCGCTGGAATGTCTGCAGGATGCGGAGAAATGCTTATCAAATGCAAAAGACCTGGGACTCTGGGACATGATCGGCGGCGGCCTCCTGATCGGTCTGTTAAAACATTCCCGGCTGGATGATGCAAGTGCCAGTATCGAGGAGGCCAAGCGTCTGCTCCTGCGTTTTCAGAAAGAGCTGAAAGATGTATTTATTCCGACGAATCTGAAAATGGAAATCGACGGATTCATTACATTTGCAGACTTCTTTCTGGACGGGGTGATCGCAGACTGGTATGTGCAAAAGAAGATCGACCAGGCCCTGGAAGAGGTGCAGGATGCGCGTGTGCGGGTAGGCGTAGTTTTAAGCGAACTGGAAGATATGAAGCAATGTGAAATGAAACAATGCGGTTTCGGAGGATAAGAACAGTAGGAGGAGGTAAGAGCATATGTCGTTTTTGGGTAATATCATATGGTTTATATTCGGAGGACTAATCAGCGGTTTGAGCTGGGCGCTGGCGGGATGCCTGTGGTGCATCACGATCGTCGGCATCCCCATCGGTTTACAGTGTTTCAAGTTTGCGGGATTGAGTATGTGTCCCTTCGGAAAAGAAGTGCATTATGGCGGAGGAGCCGTATCCTTTCTGGTGAATCTGATCTGGCTGCTGATCTCCGGGATTCCTTTGGCACTGGAATCTGTGATTTTCGGAATCATTTTCTGTATCACGATTGTAGGAATCCCGTTTGGACTCCAACACTTCAAGATGGCCAAACTGGCCTTGATGCCATTCGGCGCAACCGTAGATTAAACACAAAAGGGGACATGTCCATTTCAGTTTGGGACATGTCCATTTCGGTTTGGGACATGTCTATTTTGATTTGGGACATGTCCATTTTGTTCATTTTGTTATCCGTAGTGTTTGGTAGCTATTTACACGATTTCTTTTTTGACAAATTGTCTTCTGACTATAGATTTTGATTTAGCGCCTGTTTATATCGTGTTAAGATTTTATTTATTTCTTATAAATCTTGCGGTTTTTATGTTATACTTAACAATATCCCATTCATACATGCCCTTCGGGCGGGTTCGCAGCATTCGCTGCTCAATAATGTATAATCAAAAAATAAATATAATATGATAAAATAACCTGTCACTCGTATTTTTATAGAACCTTCTTAGTTTATCCATACCAATCCGCCTTTATTAAAAGTAAATATAAAATTTTATTACCATAAAATCTTGAATTTCCATTCATTAAAAACCAGAAAGGGAGAATGCTATTGTACCGAACAAAATTGCAGGAAAAGCTAAAAGAATCGCTGGACGCGGTTCTGCCAATTATGGGTATCGTGTTGCTTTTATGCTTTACCATCGTGCCCACCTCGCCCAGTATTCTGATGGCCTTTATCATAGGCGCGGTATTGCTGGTGGTGGGAATGACATTTTTTTCATTGGGAGCGGAACTGGCCATGACTCCTATGGGAGAACGGGTCGGCAGCTGCATGACAAAAACGAAACGGCTCTATATTATGATTGTATTGGGCTTTGTATTAGGGTTCATTATTACAATCTCTGAACCGGACCTCCAGGTGTTGGCAAATCAGGTTCCTTCGATTGCAAATGCGGTGCTGATTATTGCGGTAGCCTTCGGGGTGGGGATTTTTCTGATCTTCGCACTTTTGCGGATGCTGTTTGGCATTCCGCTGTCTTATATGCTGTTCTTTTTCTATATTATTGTGTTTGGCCTTGCGTTTTTTGTCCCAAAGGATTTTCTTGCGGTCGCTTTTGATTCCGGCGGTGTCACTACAGGGCCTATGACAGTGCCTTTTATCATGGCGCTGGGCATCGGTATATCGACGATCCGGAGTGATAAGCATGCGGCGGATGACAGTTTCGGACTTGTTGCGCTGTGTTCCATAGGGCCGATTATGGCGGTTCTTTTGCTGGGCCTCGTTTTTCATCCGTCCGGCGGAGAATATATTCCGGTGACCATTCCGGAGATAGAAAATTCGATTGTTTTGCGGCAATTATTCTCCGGCGCGCTCCCAACCTATATGATGGAAATCGCGGTTTCTCTCCTGCCGATTGTCGTGTTCTTTGGAATTTTCCAGATTGTCTCTCTGCGGCTGAGTAAGAAAGCATTGATTAAAATATTAATCGGTCTGGTCTACACTTATGTGGGTCTTGTCTTATTCCTGACAGGCGTGAATGTGGGCTTTATGCCTGCGGGTAATTATCTGGGCCAGATGATTGCGGCGCTGCCTTATCGTTTTATCATTATACCCATTGGCATGGTCATTGGATATTTTATTGTAATGGCGGAGCCGGCGGTATATGTGCTGACCAAGCAGGTGGAAGAGCTGACGGATTCTGCAATTCCGGCCTCTGATATGAAGCACGGTTTGTCCATCAGTGTGGCCTGTTCGGTTGGTCTTGCCATGCTTCGCGTGCTGACCGGAATCTCCATCTTCTGGTTTATCATTCCGGGTTATGCGATTGCGCTCGGGTTATCATTTTTCGTACCAAAAATATTCACAGCTATTGCGTTTGACTCCGGCGGGGTGGCCTCCGGTCCTATGACCGCTACCTTTCTGCTTCCGTTTGCAATGGGCGCCTGTGTCCGTGTGGGAGGTAATATTGTTACGGACGCGTTTGGGGTAGTGGCTATGGTAGCCATGACGCCTCTTATAACCATTCAGATTCTGGGACTTATTTACCGCATGAAGGAGAAAAACTCTAAGATATCACTGGTTACGGCTCCGGCCTCAGCAGAGTTTGAATCGCTGGATGATTATGATATTATTGAGTTGTAGTAAAGGAGGCTTCTATGAGTGAGCTTTATTTAATGGTTACTATTACGAATCGAAATATGTTACCGAAATTTCTATCCTTTTATCAAGAGAGAAATATGGAAATTTCCCTGATTACGCTGGGCAAAGGTACGGCCAATAGTGAAATGCTGGATTACTTTGGGCTGGAGGATTCTGAGAAAGCGGTTATCTTCGGGGTTGTGACGGACTCGGTCTGGCTTACCTTGAAAAAAGGACTGCAGAGTAAGCTTCAGATCGATATTCCCGGTACAGGGATCGCTTTTACCATACCGCTCAGCAGTATTGGCGGGAAGCGGGAGTTGCTATTTTTAACGGAAAATCAGGCCTATGAGAAGGGAGCGGAATCCACATTGACAGGTTGCACACATGATTTACTACTGGTTATTGCGAACCAGGGTTATAGTGAGTTGGTTATGGAAGCGGCGAGGAGCGCAGGGGCAGCCGGGGGCACGATTATCCACGCCAAAGGCACGGGCATGGAACAGGCGGAGAAGTTTCTTGGGGTTTCGCTGGCATCGGAAAAAGAAATGATCTTTATTATTACAAAGACGGAAGAGAAGAATCAGATTATGCAGGCGGTTATGCGCCAGGCGGGAATGCAGAGCAAGGCGAAATCCATAGTTATTTCTCTGCCGGTAACCAGTACGGCCGGTCTTCGGCTGGTGGAAGAGGAGTAATCTGGCTGTGGGGGCTTTTGGCTGAGGGCAGGGCTGGGAGGGAAGAGGCGTTAGCCGGCTAAGCTGGGCATGCCTGCCGCTTCAGACTGGAAATCAAGGGGGCGGTCTCCTGGGGTGTTCCAGGCAGCCGGGATCTTTGGTGTCTCCCCGGGAGCACAGAGGGCTTGCGCTTAGATCCGCTAAGTGAAATCGGGAAGCCGGGTTCAGGAACCGAGCCTATTCACCAGGAACACGTGATGTGTTCCCGGTTCAGAGGCTCTTGCCCGTCGGACGTGAAGTCCGCCGGTCATCCT
>NZ_JAHQCW010000039.1:28651-54355 GCF_019042275.1 Diplocloster agilis | reverse complement strand
GCTCGGTTCCTGAACCCGGCTTTTCGATTTCACTTAGCGTATTCCAGCGCAAGCCCTCCGCGCTCCCAGGGAGATACAAAAGAACCCGGCCGCCCGGAGCGTCCCCGGATACCACCCGCAGTTCCAAGACCTAAGCAGCGGACATACCAAGCCCCCAGGGGAGATCGCTAAGTTCGTGCGGCAGCCCCCTTCGGGACAAGATATTCTAATGCCGTCCCTCAAGCATTTGCCCGATTCCGCCTTTTGAGGCCGTCCCTTCCGACACGGTCTCCTACTCCCGCCCATCCGATTCCCGGCCCCAAACAGAACATTCAAGCGTTATAAGTCCCGGATATCGTACTGCCGCCTTCCCCGGTCCAGTTGGTATGGAAGAATTCACCGCGGGGCCGGTCGGTCCGCTCATAGGTGTGGGCTCCGAAGTAGTCCCTCTGGGCCTGCAGGAGATTGGCCGGCAGGCGGTCGCAGCGGTAACCGTCGTAGTAGGACAGGGCGCTGGTCATGGCCGGGGCCGGGATTCCGTTTAAGAGGGCGCTGGCGCAGATATATCTCCATCCCTGCTGGCTGTTTGTCATGACCTGCCTGAAGTAATCGTCTAACATCAGGTTTTCCAGGGCCGGGTTCCGGTCGTAGGCTTCTTTGATGTTTTCCAGGAAGACGCTTCGGATGATACAGCCTCCCCGCCAGATCATGGCGATTTCCCCGTAGTTTAAGTTCCAGCCATATGCTTGGGCCGCGGCTTTCATAAGAGAATAGCCCTGGGCGTAGGATACGATCTTGGAGGCGTAGAGAGCGGCTTTTAGATCCTCCAGGAAGGCTTCGCGGTCGTCTTCGAATACGACGGCCGGGCCTGTAAGAATGCGGGAGGCGTGGACGCGCTCTTCTTTGGCGGCGGAGAGGCAGCGGCTGAATACGGCCTCCGCGATCAGGGTCAGGGGTACTCCCTCATCCAGCGCGGCGATGCCGGTCCACTTGCCGGTTCCCTTCTGCCCTGCGGTGTCCAGTATTTTATCAAGGATGGGGGCGCCGTCCGTGTCTTTTACTTTCAGGATGTCTCTTGTGATTTCGATCAGGTAGCTGTCCAGTTCTTCTGTCTGCCATCGGCCGAAGACTTCCTGCATCTCTTCGGCGGTCATATTCAGGTAATCTCTCATGATCTGGTAGGCTTCACAGATGAGCTGCATGTCTCCGTATTCGATGCCGTTATGGACCATTTTCACGAAATGTCCGGCTCCGTTCTCCCCGATCCACTCACAGCAGGGGACGCCGTCTACTTTGGCGGCAATGGCCTGGAAGATGGGTTTTACGCTCTCCCACGCTTTCGGGGAGCCGCCGGGCATCATGGACGGACCGTGAAGGGCGCCTTCCTCACCGCCTGAGACTCCGCATCCGATATAGAGAAGGTCTTTGCTCTCCACATAGGCCGTTCTGCGGATGGTGTCCGGGAAATGGGAGTTGCCGCCGTCGATAATGATGTCGCCGGGCTCCAGCAGAGGGATCAGCGCCTCGATATAGCTGTCCACCGGCGCTCCCGCTTTTACCATTAACATGACTTTTCTCGGGGATTTCAGCTGGCTTACCAACTCTTCCAGGGAATAGGCGGGGATAATCTTTTTCCCCTTCCCTCTCCCCTCCGTAAAATCTGTGACTTTTTGGGTGGTCCGGTTAAAGACGCTAACCGTAAAACC
This sequence comes from Diplocloster agilis, assembly GCF_019042275.1. Lineage (GTDB taxonomy): Bacteria > Bacillota > Clostridia > Lachnospirales > Lachnospiraceae > Diplocloster > Diplocloster agilis. The sequence continues at coordinate 52,670 of NZ_JAHQCW010000039.1, read as the reverse complement.
GTGGTTTTCCATGTTGACCACCAGATTTTCTCCCATGACTGCCAGACCGATCAGACCGATATCGGATGTTCCCATTTCGCTTCCTCCTATCTTTTTACCCTCGCGTTGCCTTCATAGATGCTTCGGATCTCTTCTTCGCTCGCCGGCTGGCCGTAATCGGTGGCCAGGGTCGCCACTAACGCGCCGCAGGCCCAGCCGTACCGGATCCATTCTTCCGGCGGATAACCGGACAGAACCGCGTAGAGCAGGCCGCCTACAAAGCCGTCGCCTCCTCCGATCCGGTCGTACACGGCGATTTCCCGCTGTTCTTCTATGAACCACCGGTCCTCTGCGTACAGGATCGCTCCCCACTGATGGGTATTGGCGTCGATGACGGTCCGCAGGGTGGTGGCAAAGACAGATGCTCCGGGATAGCTCTTGCTGATCCGCCCGATCATTTCCTGAAATCCGCCGATTTTACCGGAAATAGCAAGGCCTCCGGCTTCCGGTCCCGGTATCCCCAATGCCAGTTGAAAATCTTCTTCGTTTCCGATCAGGATGTCGGACAGATCCGCCAGTTCCTGAAAGACCGGACGCAGTTCTTCTTCGCGTCCTTTCCAGAAGCTGGCCCGGTAATTCATGTCAAAGGAGATCACCGTGCCATATTTTTTGGCCGTTCTGGCAATGTCAAGGCAGCACCGGCCGCTTTCTGCGGAAAGGGACGCGATCAGACCGGAGAAGTGCAGGATTCTGCAGCCTTCTTCGTGAAAGATCCGCTCCAGGTCAAAGTCTTGGGCGGAAATGGTGCAGGCCACCTCTCCCGCGCGGTCGTTCTGAACGACCGGCCTTCTTCTGCCGTAACCGCTGTCCGCGATGTTGAACTGGTGCCGGTAGCCGAAGGGGCCGCCCTGCGGAATCTCAAGGCCCTCGTACTCTAAGTTCCTTTTTCGCAGTTCTGCTTTGATGAACCCTGCGACCGCGCTGTCCTCCACGAATTTGGTCAGTATCTTGACCCGTTTTCCAAGGGAAGCGCTGATATTTCCCACATTGCTCTCGGCGCTGGTCGCCTGCATCTCATACAGACGGCTCATACTGACGGGCTGACGGTTTGCAGGTGTGATTCTGACCCCCATACTGCTGACCGTGACCAGATCGTATTTACAATTTGATTTTAGTTCCATACACATTAACCCTCCCGTGTTACAAGGTTGGATCCACGATAATTTTCAGGTAATCATTGTCCGGACCGGCCAGCTCGTCAAAGTATGAGACTGCTTCCTCAAGGGGAACGATTTTATCCACCATGGCCGCCGCATAGGGACGGTCCCTGAATTTCAGAATGGACTCTTCCAGATCCCGGTGCGTGAATCCGTAGGTCCCGTATACTCTTAACTCCCTTGTCACGATCTGCTGGTAGTACAGGCTGATATCCTTTTGGTTGTTCCCGATCAGAACGATTTCTCCCTTGCTTTTTGCCAGTGTGAGGCTACCGTTCACTGTAGGGCCGACCCCCACCGCTTCCAGTACGATGTCAAATCCGCTGCCGGTATATGCTGCCCGGATGTCTTCGTAGCTCTTTGCCGTAAGATCTTCCGTTTCGATCATGGTTCCCAGAATCTTACGGCAGCGGTCCAGCCGTTTCTTCGCGACATCCATAATGACAATTTCCGCGTCCGGATAGATATCTTTTGCCACAGCCGCCGTGCACATGCCGATCACGCCGGCTCCGATCACCGCTATGGTTTTTACCTTGCCGGCCGGCATAGTAAGCTGCTTTACCGCGTGCAGAGCCACGGAAAAAGGTTCCGCCAGAACGCCGACTTCGGGCTTTACTTGGTCTGGCATGGGGATCAAGTTCTCTTCCACCATGGTAAAATATTCGCAGAACGCTCCGTCCACTTCCAGAACACCGATGTTGCTCTTGTTCAGACAGATGCTATAGTAGCCCTCCCGACAGTTTTCACAGGTTTTGCAGGTGACGATCGGGTCCACAAACACCAGGTCTCCCTTGTGATACCGGCTGTTCTCAAGCGTGGTCTCTTCCACCAGGGCCACCACCTCGTGGCCCATGATCATGGGCGGGATTCTCCGTCCCGTCAGCCCCAGATAGCCGTGGACGTCGGAGCCGCAGATTCCCACTGCTTTTGATTTTAACAATACTTCCCCTTTTTTCGGAACCGGTTTTTCATATTCGGCCAGCTTCATATCCGACGGGCCGTAATATACTAACGCCTTCATAATTTTTCTCCCCTTCTCTAGGCATTCGGCAAAATGACCGATTTTACCGCCTGGCGGCTGTCCATGGCTTCGAACGCTTTTTCCCATTCATCGATGCCGAAGATGAATCTGGAAAATGGCTCCAGGTTAATCCGGCCCGCGTCTATGAGACGGATCACGGTCTCCCAGGTATCCCAGGTATGGCTGAAAGAGCCCTGGATACTGGCGCCCTTTTGCACAATCGGATCGATGGAGACGTCGATGGGCGCCGGCCCCCAGCCAACCTTGGTGATCTGCCCGTTAGGGGCCACGATGTCCATGGAAAGCTTAAATGTGGAAGTATTGCCCGCACAGTCGCAGACGACCGGAACCCCGATGCCGCCTGTCAGCTTTCGGACCGCATCCCGGGGATCTTCCCTGTCCGAATAGATTAGTATATCGGCGCCCAGCTGGCCGGCGATCTCCATCCGGTTCGCAGAGGAGCTTCTGCCGACGGCGATGACCGGATACGCCCCGGCCAGTTTCGCCATGATAATACATAATAATCCGATGGTTCCGGGCCCTATGATGACAGCCGGTTTTCCCGGTTGGATCTGTGTTTTCACAATCATGGCGTTATAAGCCACGCAGCAGGGTTCCGTCAGGGAGGCCCGCTCGAAGGAAAGGGTATCCGGCATGTGGTGCAGAATCCGCTCCGGCACCGCCACATATTCCGAGAAGGCGCCGTCGATCAGCGCGCCGTATCCGCATCTGTTCGGGCACTGGTTATAATTGCCGGTTCTGCAGTAGACACATTCGCCGCAGATCTGCGCTGCCGTCTCACAGACGACCCGGTCGTTAATCTGAAAATGCTTTACCCGTTCTCCTTTTTCCACGATCACGCCGCAGAACTCATGCCCTTGTACCACCGGGGTCTTGATCTTAAACCCGATGTTCTGGTTCCATATATCCACATCACTTCCGCAGACGCCGGCTGCCATCACCTTTAACAGCACCTGATCCTCCCCGCAGACCGGCTTCTCAATATCCATCAATCTGGTTGCCCTTGGTTTTTCCTCATATTTTACAACTGCTTTCATTTCTTCCTCCAGCACCGCAGTTTTCGCGGTATAGAATCAATAGGAAAGGTTCCGTCTAAACAGGCCTTACGGCTTTAAGATCACTTTAATCGCTCCCGTCTCTTCCCGGTTCATCAGCCGCTCGAAGCCTTCCAAAGCCTTCTCAAGGGGCAGCACATCCGTGATCAGAGGCTTTACGTTTAATCTGCCGGCTTCCAGCATTTTTAAGCAGTCATAAAACAGGTCGTCGCTTGCGTTTGCTACCGATACGATGCTTCTCTCACTGCTGAAATCTTTTAACTGGTACTGCACCTTCGTGGTGTTGCAGACCAGATTCACCACCGTTCCTTCCCCCTTGCAGACGGTCAGAGCCATCTTCTGGGTTTCCTCCGTGCCCACCGTGTCGAACACCATTGCGGCCCCAAGCCCATCTGTCCTGTCCAGGATCTCAGGCACCACATCCGCTTCTGTGGAATTAAACACACCGTCCGCTCCCACCTCTTTGGCCACCTCAAAAGCGTAGTCCAGTATGTCCACGCAATATACCCTTCTGGCACCTTTTAGCTTCAGGAGCTGGATGATGGACAGGCCCACAGGACCGGTTCCGATGATCACGGCGTCCTCCGCGAACACTTTCTTTATCTTTGACACCGCGGCCAGGCCGACGGCCACAAAATCCAGGGTGGAGACCTCCTCAAAGGTGGAGTTTTCAAACGGATATACATGGTCGCTCCACACCTGGCAGTATTCCGCCATACCGCCGGGATAGAATTCCATCTCTCCCCATCCGGCCCCGTGTCCGATATGCTTTGTGTTTTTACAAAGGTTCATCCTGCCGGTTCGGCAAAACTCACAGCTTTTGCAGGTATTATAAACGATAACCCCCACTTTTTTGCCAAGCAGGTACTCATCTTTTTTATCTTTTACTTCCACGACTTCACCGGCAAATTCATGTCCTAAGATCATATTGTCGGGGTTCTGGGTGACATAGCCTAAGGTCTGCTGGGACCATGGGTTCTCGCCTTCCAGATATCTGATATCACTTCCGCAGATTCCGCAGGCTTTTACCTGCACCAGAACTTCGCCGTGGCGCAGCGCGGGTTTCGGCGCATCCATATAATGAATCTGATTGTCTGTTTTCAGTACTACTGCTTTCACGTGTTTTCCTCCTCTAACCGCCTGTTATTTTGAACCTTTCACCTTGACCAGCGTTTCTCCGCAGAACGGGATCATACCGATTTCGGCGTTCTCTCCCAAACGAGCCTTTGCCATCAAAACCGCCTCTTCCACCGTAGATGCTTTTTTAAACTTCAGAAGTTCATAGTCCTCGTCCGCCAACCCGTCCGATACACAGATGATTTCCGCGTGGTTGATGAGCTTGTGGTGATTGATGGCGTTGGTCGCTCCCACCTCGTCCTCGATCTTTCCCTCTTCCGCTTCTTTTAGAATCTCCTCCAGAGTCATGGGCATATATTTTTTCAGCGCCGGAAGGTGGAACGGCGCGTTTCCGCATAACCCCTCCGATGCCTCGAAGAGAAAGATGATCGTACCGCCCTCTTTCACGCCGAACTGTGCGAAGGCATAGGGTTTGAACGCCTGCCAGAAATCAAAACAGCAGGGAGCCGCGTTAGCGATCACGATATCCGCCCGGTGATCGATAACCGGACACAGCAGCTGTTCCGCCAGCTCCACCCCCGCCCGGTGCGCTTCGATAAAATGTCCGCAGAACAGGCCCTGAATTTCTTTTTTCTCATTCAGCACGGTATTGACGATATAAGACAGATTTACCTGGGAGCCGATATAGTCGATTTCCTTCCTGCATATATTATCCAGCGTCCCCACGATATCCATGGTGTTGGTTTTGACCGCTCCGATCCAATGGGTGTAGTCCGTGGTTCTCCTGGCGCTGACTCCCGGCTGGATCGTCTTCGCGCCGCCGCTCCAGCCCACGACCACATGGGGAACGATATTGCCGACTGCCAGTACAAAGTCTGCTTTGAGCACCTCTTTATGTAAATCCACCGGAGTTCCCAATTCCGTAGTCAGGACGTATTCGTAATCTTCTTCTTTGGTATAGTCCACATTTAACAGCGGATACCGTTCCAGGATCTCTCTGCCGATCTTCTCATCCAGCTCCTTTTCGCTCATGGGCCTGTGCGTTCCCGGCGCTGTCATGATACAGATATCCTTTGTCTTTTGTTCGATCCTGGCCAGCAGATGAGGCAGGATTCTGGCGCAGGGCGTGGGTCTGGTAGCGTCATCCACGATAATCACTACTCTCCCGCCCTCCGGCACCGCATCCTCCAGTTTTTCGGCCCCGTAGGGATGATCCAGCGCCTCCTCGATTAGCCTTGCTTCCTCCTGCTTCTTCGGAAGCTCCGCCAGCGCCGCGTAGTATATTACCTGCTTTTCATCCAGCCGGAACGATATCTCATGGGTTCCTGTATTCATCTTGTATTCTTTCATATACTGCCACCTCTCAACTGAAATGTATTACGCCTCTTTTTTAAGCATTCTTCGCTTTTAAGGCACCAATACCACTTTCATGACCTTTTGCTGCTCTTTATTCAGCATGATGTCAAACCCGGTCTGCACTTCGTCAAGAGGCAGCACATGGGTAATCATTTTTTTAGCCTGAATGGTCCCATTTTGAATCAGCTTGATTCCCAGCAGGAAATCCGAGCTGTTATTATTGGCCGAAGTGATTAACCGTTTTTCGCCGGCCAGATCCATCAGCTCATAGGAAGCCTGGGTCATATTCGCCACCAGGTTCACAAGGGTGCCGCTCTCTCTTAAGATATGCAGGGCCTGTTTCTGGGTTTCGGCGGTTCCCACCGTATCAAATACTACGTTCGCGCCGTTCATCCCGATCTCCCTCATACCGTCTTCCAGGGATTCCTGCTGGATGTTCACAGCCCTGGTCACCCCCACATCCCTGGCGATCTCAAGGGCTCCCTCATAGACATCCGTGCAGATAACTTTATCGGCGCCGAACGCCTTCACCGCCTGTACGATACTTAAGCCTACGGCCCCCGTGCCCAGCACCACCACATCATCGCCGGGCCTGATATCCGACTTGGTGATCGCATGGATGCCCACGGAGATGGGATCTAACAGCGTGGCCTCCTCAAAGGACATGGAATCCGGGATTTCACAGACATGGGTGTTCCAGATCTGGCAATACCCCGCCATCCCGCCCGGATAATAATCCATGGTGCCCCAGCCGGCCCCATGGCCGATATGCATCGTCTTTTTGCACAGGTTGTAGTTCCCGTTTCTGCAATATTCACAGACGCCGCAGGTGTTATAAGCGAGAACCGCCACCCGTTTTCCCAGCAGATGCTTAAATTCCGGATTCTTCACCTCGTGTACGATCCCGCCCCACTCGTGGCCTAATATGATATTCGGCGGGTTCGGCAGGTTCTTGCCCAGAGTATGTAAAGCCCAGGGATTCTCCCCCTTGTAGTAACGGACATCGCTGCCGCAGATACCGCAGGCCTTGACCTCCACGATCAGATAATCGTTATCCGCCTCAGGTTTTTTAATATCCTCCAATTGAATGACTTCCGGTTCTTTCAACACAGCTACTTTCATTGCGCTCTCCTTCTCAGCCTTTCACGGCTCCTGCCGTCAGGCCGCCTATAATGTATTTCTGTAAAAAGATGGAAATAATACAGATGGGAAGCGTGATCAGTACGGACGCCGCCATCAGTCCGCCCCAGTCTACCGCAGCGTAAGACACAAAGCTGAAGATCGCCACCGGCAGCGTGATCGTCTTCCTGCCGCTTAGCACAAGGGCAAACATAAAGTTATTCCAGGAAAAGATAAATGCCAGCAAAGAGGCCGTCAGAATACCGGCCCTGCACAAGGGCAGTACGATTCCGAAAAAGGTCCGGAACTTGGAGGAGCCATCCACCCAGGCCGCCATCTCCAGTTCCATCGGAATCGATTCAAAAAACGGCGTCATAATCCAGACAATAAGCGGCAGCGCGACCAGCATATGGGTCAGAATCATCGCCGTATAGGAATCCGTCAGCTGCATCTTTGCGAAAATCGTAAACCAGGGAACCAGGAACGAAATACCCGGGATCATACGCACCACCAATATGATCAGGCTCATTTTCCGCAGCTTATATCTGGCGATGGCATAGGCTGCCGGCAGGGATAAGACCAACGCGAAAACAGTGGATAACAGGGCGATGATAAAACTGTTGATCATCGGCCTTACAAAATCATATTGATAAATCACATTGGAATAGTTCATCAGGGTCGGCATAAAAGAAAACAAGCCTTTGCCGGCATTCAGAATATCCTTCTGCTGCTGCAGCGACGCCAGGACCATCCAAAGCATAGGAAAAAACGAAATAAAAGCCAGGCCATAAATGAGGATGTGTTTTCCAAATGCCGCTGTAAGCCGTGTAATTTTTTTATTCACTAATAATCCACCTCCACCTTCTTTTTGACAAACATGAAGATACAGGCGATCAGAATCACCACCAGGAAGAACATGACCGTGATCGCAGAGGCGTCTCCGAACTGGAAGTACTGGAAGCTGGTCACGGTAGCCAGAATATTGATCGTCTCCGACGCATAGCCCGGCCCGCCCTGTGTGGTGGCGTAGATGATATCAAAGGTCTTAATGACATCGATCAGCCTCAAAAGGATAGCCGATAAAATAGCCGGACTGGCCAGCGGAATCGTAATATGGAAGAACCGCTGTACCGGAGAAGCCCCGTCTACTTTGGCCGACTCATACATTTCTCCGGGTATGGTCATCAGACCGGCCAGGACCATCAGCATCACCATCGGGGTCCATTCCCATACATCAATCATGATGAGGGAGGGCAGAACCTGGGAGGCGGAAGCTAAAAACTGCTGCTTTGTTTGATGTTTGACATGCTCCAGTCACAAAAACTAAGCCCAATCGTATACAGCATCGGCGCTACAATCATAACCAGTACGAAGATGATGACCGGAGCCATGAAAATAACTTTTAAATGTTTATCAACCCATTTTGACATTTCTTACTATGTCTCCCTTCTCCATCGAAAGCTGCCTGTAAGTTTAAAGAAGGAACTTTTTGAACACTAAGGGCTGTTGTTAAAACATCAACAGCCCTTTTCACCTCATTGCCTTCTCATAGCCTATCCGACGGGGATTTACTTGGTTCCGAAATCTTCGTCAATGATGGACTGGAATGTGGCGTTCGCCTTATCTGCAGCTGCCTGCACATCCCCTCCATTGATGGCTGTTACGATTACTTCCCCGATCGCGTCCCTTGCGCGTCCCACAGAGATTACCTGCGGCCGGTCCGTCTCGACGCCGATATCTCCGGAGGCCAGGATCACCTTAACCAGTTCCGGCGGGAAGCTCTTATTGGCTTCCGGGTCATCCCACACAGAAGTACGGGCTCCGGAATTACCGACGCTCTGGGCCAGAGTAGCCACTTCTTTGCTGGTCGCCCATTTCACGAACTCCATGGATGCCTCCGGATTCTTCGTGTTTGCCGCGATCGACATACCCCAGGAACAGATATTGTAGACAGCGCCTGTTGGCATTACCGCGAAGCCGGTCACATCCGATACTGTGCTGTCCGGACCGCATGCGGAATTATAAAGGGAATCCGCGTCCGTATACATCGCCGCGTTGCCCTGGGAATACAGAGCCGCCGCCTGCTGCCAGTGCATGTTCAGGACTCCGGGAGGGCCGTATTTTCTCAGCATATCCCCATAGAACGTAAAGGCCTTCACCGCTTCCGGCGTATTTAACGCCGCATTGCCGTCTTTGTCCACCCAGTTGCCGCCGCAGCCATACAGATAACCGGAGAACTGGGTTACCGCCGCCGCTGTCAGTCCACGGGACACGATGCCATAGACTTCATTGTCGGGATCATTCAACTTCTCAGCCGCCGCCATCAGCTCATCCATCGTCTTCGGAACCTCAAGTCCCGCTTTTTCGAATAAATCTGTCCGATAGTAGAGGATCTGACGTTCGGTTACCAGCGGTAATCCGTAACAGGCGCCGGATGCGTCCTCATAGGATGCAAGCGCGGACGGAATGAAATCGGAGGCGTCCACTTCCGGATCGTTCTTCAGAGCGCTTAAGTCATAGACCCAGCCGTTCTGTATGAACATTTTAATTTCCTGTAAGGGTCTTGTCATCATGACATCCAGTCCCGATGAGCCGGAAGTCAATTCGATCGCCAGTTTTTCACTCAGCTGGTCTTCCGCGTAGTTCTCCGCTTTTACGATAATTCCGGTTTTCTCGGTGAATTCATCCAAATGCGCGGTCACGGCATCTGTCCAGTTGTGATTGGCAAAGATGACTCTGATCTCGGTTCCCTCATAGGGCTTATCCGACGAAGCTGCGTTTTCATCCGCTCCCTGCTCCTCTGTCTGCGCGGGGGCCTCGGCTTTACCGGTGTCGGAAGCCGGCGCGGATTCCTCCGCTTTCTGACCACAGCCGTACAACGTGGATGCCAAAAGAATCAAACCCAATACCATTGCTACATGCTTTCTCATAACATACCCTCTCTTTTTTTTATTTATCTTATACGAGTCACGTGCCTCGTAAATGATATCAAAAATTAGTTACGAGGTACGTGCCTCGTAAGTCCCAAAAAAACACCCTTGAAATCTCTTAGTGTCACCGTCACAGGGGGGTGACCGTCTCTTTTAATTTTATTTGTAAAGCCACGTATAATGTATCGTCCGTTATCTCATTCTGGAAAACATAATCGTAAATCGCGTAAATGGTAGTGTATCCCAGCCGTTCCAAATTCACGCCGATCAGCGCATCAAAATAACCCAGCCGCAGATCCTTTTCCATCTGTCTGGTAAAATCAAATGCAATGATAGAAAGCTGGTCTTTCTTCTGCAGCTTCTGTACCATCTCCACAATATACCCGGCGGAACCACAGCTCACAATAATGCCGTCCAAATCCGGATAATCCTCCAACAGCTTCTCCACCTTGGCCATTGCGATGTCTTCCGGATAGGTATTGCGTCCCACTTCCACCACCCGGATACCGGGATATGCTTGTTCCAGATGCTCTTTCGCCGAATCGATTCTGATCTGGTGGACCAGATTCTTCTCCAGGCCGCTGAGCAATGCAACCTTTCCTTTTCCTCTTAAGAATTTTCCCATCAAACCGGCCGCCACGTTACCTTCTCTTTTCTGGTTAATGCCGATTTCGTACGGGAATTGAAATTCCGTATTCTGAGCCCCGTTTATGTTAAAATAAGAAATGAATTTTACTCCGTTATTCATGTGTACACGGATCGTTTCAAACAGATCCTCTGATTTTTCTTCCAGGGAGATCGCGATACCGGACACCCGGTATACCTCTACCAACTCGTTGATCACCGTGATCTGCTCAGACGCCTTACCGCTCTTAATATGGCGGAACATAAAGGAAACGCCTGTCTTCTCCAGAATCTCCACGGCTTTCAGCATTCCCGCGTAGATCTCGTGAAACAAAGGGTTCTCAACCGGAGTAATATCTGCGCATAAGATAACGCCGATCACGGTCCTGTGCTGGATCGCCAGCATCTTCCCGACCACATTCGGCCGGTATCCCCGTTCCTCGATCTGCTTTAGTATTTCTTTTCTTCGCTCCTCGCCTACGCCTTCCCGATTATTAATCACCCGGTCCAGTGTCGCCCGCGAGCAGCCGATCTCCAATGCAAGCTCTTTTAACGTCATGGTTAATACCACCTTGCATCCGTTATTTACGAGTCCCGTGTCTCGTAATGATTCGCAAATAACTTGTATGTACTTTCTAACTAAGAGTATAGCCGCGATTGTATATTCTGTCAAGCATCGTTTATTTTTTAACACTTTTCTGTTCGATTTTCTCAATCCGGCTGATATCCCGCCCTGTATATTGCCGCTTTTTTACCAATTTTTACCGCTCATTTGATATTTTATACAACATTTTGTCGGGCGCGCTATATGATATCCTCCTGTCTTACCTAAACTATCTCCCCTATCACCCGGCTGCATATTCCTTACTTTTTATCCTGGAAAAAGCCGGAATCCATTCAACGCACAGATGAATATACTCCTGTACGTGAATGGATTTCCGGCTTGTTTATCAGCTTTACGATCCTTTTTTCTTTCTTAGATGCCTTCTGACCAATACGATACTTACAACCGCCAGCAGAATCACCGCTGCTGCCGCAGGTATCCCAATGACGACCCACATCGGAACCTTCTTCGCAGTCTCCACCGGTTTCACGGTCACCACGGAGTCCACAGAGTCACCAGCTCCTCTTTGCTTTCCGCCGTCCGTCACATCTGCTCCTGCTTTGGCGGCCGCCGCCTGATCTACAGGCTCATCTGATACCAGCACCCCAAATGGCGAAAGGGAAACCACCTCAGCCGACACTCTTGCATTTGCCACCACCGTTTCATAAGCTTCCATCTTTTGATCCGCATAATGAAGAACATAAGCTTTTCGTCCCTCGTATTTGGGATCGACCCGGAAGGTAACCATTAATTTCCCCAGATATTCATCCGTATCCAGCAAAAGCTCCTGGCAGCTCACCAGTTCCATGCCGTCTGCGGCTCTCTCCTGAAACATCTGGTATTCGTCGCTCTCCATCGGTAAGTCGGCGCAGAGAAGCCTCGTATCCCGATTTTTAAAATTCCCGACGATACATACCCGGCCCTGGGTGTCCCCCTGGGGCTTTACCATGTTTCTGGTTATTTTCAGCACGCCGGGTTTTACCGAGACGTTATAATTTTCCGCGCTTGCCTCCGCCATAATCGGATAGGTACCGGCTACGGTTTCCTGATCGGCTGCGCACTGATAGGTCACATGGATATCGTCTTTGGTATCGTGGCCCACCAGCGCATTTTCATAGACATTGAATTCAAATGGCTGATTCTCTTTTCCAAAGGAACGAATCTGATCCGCTACCGTTATATCAATCTGCTTCTTCAGCACTCCGATCGAAGCCGTGGAATAGGCTTCCTCATAATTCACCCTGTCATCCGGCACAAAGACTATCTCGAATCCCCCGTTGTCAACACCCGGCAGCACTACCGGATCTTTCCACCGGAAGCTGCCCGGAACATGCTTACCGTTGCATACCGCGGATGCGGTCAGGTCTGATTCTCCCAGCCGCTGGCCGTATACCAGGGTCGAACCGCCGGCGCTTACTATCATGGGCGCTGCCTTTTGCACCTGCAGAGGGATCTGCATAATGCAGGCCTCGTAGCTGCTCCCGGCTGCGGGCGTAAACCGCGCCGCATAGGAGGACTGGTCCGCGCTTGGCACCGCATCTTCATTTATCCAGCTCCATGCCCCGCCTTTTACGGCCGGAAGCGGAATATCCGAAAGCTTCTGCTCCGGATCATAGACCGCCCCGGGCATCTTAGGAATGGTAGGTATGTTGGTACGGACCGCGACTGCATACAGCCCGTTTAGCACGTCGGTCTCCAACATCAAGCGCCCGTCTTTTACGCCTGTAAGATCCGATGCTTTAGACGCATTACCTGTTCCGGATATCGAATACAGCCGGATATTTTTCTCATCTGTCGTATCATAATACGGGAATTCCAGCTGCACCGCTCCTCCTGGCAGGTACTTTTCCCCATTTCTCTGGGCGCTCAGCTGATAGAGTACAAAGGAACCGCCCTGCACATCAGCCTCCAGGGCCTTATACGCCGCTTCGTACACGCTCCCTTCCGTGAGAACCGCAGAGGATAAAACCATATCCTGGGGAACAATTCCCTGATTATCGATCACTATTACCTGCTCCGGGGTCGTAAGCTCCGTATCCGATAAGGAGAATTTAAGCCGGTAATCCCTGCTTTCTATCCCGTCCGCGTAATCCAGATGGATCAAAAGCCCCTGCTCAAATGCTTTCCTGGGGATGTCCTCTTCTGCCTCATACTGGGTTCCGTCCGATGACAGGATCACGGCTTTCTCGGGATTTTCCGCACGGTATTCCATCGAAAGCGTGATCGAGGAAGCATAAGAGCTAAGCGCCGCCTTGTTCGCGTCAGCCGGGTCCGGATCATAGACCGGCTGTGTTAGCAGACGTTTCCCTTCCGCATCTTTTTCGGTAATAGCAAGCTTAGAGATTCCCAAGTCCGGCGCCGTGTCGCTGTACACCTTAATGCAGGCGTTCCCCAGCTGCACCGGGACATCCCCCACCGTAATCTGCCGTACCGCATCCTGCCATGTTCCGTTCTCTTCCGACCAGTAATAGCTCTGCCCTTTCTCATAATCCAGCCGCACCAGATTTGATCCATCCACAGCAGCTTCCTGAAGATATTGATAATGACCGCCGCTTTGTGCCGACGCGACTACGGTAAAATCCTCCCCGGCTTTCACACTGAATCCGCCGTTCTCCATCGGAAGCGTGTGAAAGCCCGCATAAGGAATCATCGTGGACTGATGATATACTTCCTGCCCGCTCTCGGGTATTCCGTCGATCGACGACCGGTACACGGAGACATCCACCATCGTATCCGCTTCTAGAGTGTAAAGCCCTACCGCTTTGATGATCTCATCACCACGGGCGGTATAGCGGTTGGCGAATTTTAATTCCGCCGCATCGGTTAATATAAGCTCGCCCGTTCCAACTCCGTCGTATTGATAAATATTCCGGTACACTTCTTCTTTTGGTCCGGATTCTTGATCAGGAACCGCTTCGAACAGCGTATAATCACACAGGCTTCTGTCATAATAGGACAGGTAAAAATAACCGTCCCGGTCCGCCTCCCGGCCACGGCTGTTTTTGACAATCCAGGCTCCAGGCCCTTCCGGAAGGCTCTCTCCGGCGAAATTCGCCTGTTCATAACCGTCATCCCAGCCAACGATGGCTATCCCCTGATTTGCAGGCTTCTCGCCCGGATAGAAATACGAACAGGTCTGCGCCTCATAATAACCGGAATTCTCCCTTGCTTTTTCGTCCTCATAATAAGAGGCCGCCACGGCGCCGTTTTCCATGATGCACTTCTTAATCTCCGTCAATGCAGCCATATCGCAGGAATAGGATTTTCCCGACCGAACGGCCGTTTCCGGCAGGTAATAGGCGTTAGCCATATGAATGCGGGAAACCGTGGGGTCCGCCGCCTCAGCCAGCGGTTCTTCATAGGGAGCGTCTTTTTCCGCAGCCGCTCCGTACCAGCGCGCCAGCGTTACCGCCGCCTGCTGCCTGCCGCCTCCCGCCGTAAAAGCGTCTGCGCCTGATGCCGGGATCGTAAAGGTATCCCCGCCCCCATAAGCGCTCTTATCTTCCGCGCCATTTTCTCCATGATAGACGGACCACGCCAGATGCCGCTCCGACAGATCCACTTCCGACGCCGCATCCGCCTTTTTCATCAGATTGGATTCTAAGGAGGCCGCCGCCGCAAAGGTCCAGCCGGTAGACGCATCCTTTTGATCCTTCACCGACGACACGTCATTTCGTCCCTGTGCCTTTCTCAAATCATACGCTGCCGGGACCTGTTCCGTCTCCTTTGTCTCCTGCAGCTGAGGCATAGGACTTAAGATGCTCTCATCTTCCAGCCGCATACGGACAGAACTGCCCTCCAGAGCCGTAAGTCTGCCCTGTATGGCCGGTTCACTGCTTATCTGATACCGGGCGGGCTGCTCCCCCAAAGCCGGCCGCACCATTGTCATCGCCAGTAAAAACGCCAGACCCAACGTCCCAATTCTCTTATCGTTCTTTCTTATCCCCATGTACACCTTCACCTCTTACTGTCCAATTCCAAATTAAGAATCGTTCCATTCATCCGCCGCAACGGTTCTTAGTTTAAAATTTTCTTAATCTCGTCCATAAAAGTGTTCACATCTTTGAATTCCCGGTAAACGGATGCAAATCTGACATAAGCCACAGTGTCTAAGTCTTTTAACTTGTCCATCACGATCTCTCCAATCAGGCTGCTGTCGATCTCTCTGACCTCCTGGTTGAAAATATCGTTTTCCGCCTCATCCACCAGATCGCTGATCTGCTTGGCGGATATCGGCCGTTTGTGACAGGCCCGCAGTACGCCGGCTTCGATCTTTTTCCGGTCGTACTGCTCCCTGTTGTTATCTTTCTTGATTACGATCAGCGGAATCGTCTCCACCTTTTCATAGGTGGTAAATCGCTTCCCGCATTCGTCACACTGCCTTCTTCTGCGGATCGCACTGTTGTCGTCTGCGGGCCTTGAATCGATCACCCTTGTATTTTCCTGATTACAAAATGGACACTTCATTCGCTCTCCTCCTCAAGTATACTATCACTGATCTGGGCTCTCCTGTCCGGATCTTGAGATCCGAAGCAGGCTTTTATACATAAAAACAGCTGCCGCCCACAAATTCTCTTAATATCGAATTCATCGGTATATGTTCCGTTCCCACTCCGATAAAATAGTCCAGGAACTTAAGCAGGCGTTTTGCTTCCACATATTCTTCGGATTCCCTGGGTATCCCGAACAGGATCGGCTGGGCGTATTGTTTTAATACGGCAAGCTCATAGATCAGAGCCGAGTTAAACATCACATCCGCTTCCTCCTGATAAGGGAAAATATTCTCTTCTTCCCCTCTTCGCACCGAGGCCCACATGTTGATGGTGGCGTCCGCCGAAGTCCCTCTGGTTCTGTAATCTCTTACCAGACGCCGGATCAGCCGGCCATCCGTGCTGGGTATCCGGTTGTGCTCGTCGATATTTAACTGGGTCAGGGCGCTGATGTAGATTTTATATTTGCTGTCTCTTGGAAGGGTAGGCGAGAGTTTGTCATTCAAGCCATGGATTCCCTCGATAACCAGAACATCCTCCGCGCCAAGTTTCAGCGTCCGCCCCCGGTACTCCCGTTTCCCGGTCTTAAAATTAAAGGTCGGAAGCTCTATCTGCCTTCCTTCCAGCAGATCATTCATATCCTGATTAAACTGGCGCACATCCAGCGCCTCCAGGCATTCATAGTTGGGTTTGCCGTCCGCATCCAGCGGTGTCTGGTCCCGGTTCAGGAAATAGTCGTCGATGGAAATCGGATGCGGGGTCAGGCCCTGGGCCGTCAGCTGTATGGACAGCCGGTGGGCAAAGGTCGTTTTCCCCGAGGAGGACGGACCGGCGATCATGACGAATTTCTTCTCCGGCCGGGCGCAGATCTCTTTCCCGATCTCGGACATCTTATGCTCCTGCAAAGCTTCCTGCACGAGAATCAGATCGTTGATTTCCCCTTTGGTGATCCGGTCGTTCAGGCTTCCCACCGTTCCGATCTTTAACATCTCTCCCCATTTTTCCGACTCTTTGAGTACGTGGAAAAGCTTTCCGTGGGGAGTGGAGGACGGCACCACCTTCGGCGCATGCCTGGTCGGAAGCTGAAGGACGAAGCCCTCGTCATACAGGTACAGGTCAAAATATTTCAGATAACCCGTATCATTTACCATATATCCGTAATAATAGTCCTCGAATTCATTGATACTATAGATATTTACCTTGGAAACCATACGGTACCGGAACAACCGTTCCTTGTCGTACATGCCGTGCATGCCGAACAGACGGATCGCGTCATCCGTATTGACCGAACGTTTCATGATGGGGATCTTGCGCTCCACAAGCTCCCGCATCCGGGCCTTGATCCGGTCCAGCAAATCCTGTGTCAGGCTGGCATCGGCCTCCAGGGTACAGTAAAGCCCCGCTCCCAGTGAAAAATTCACCCGGACATTGCGCACCTGGTCATGGCCGCAGACATCATACACCGCTTTGATCATCAGCAGCAGTACGCTTCTTTGGTAAGTCTTCATGCCGCTGGAATCCCTGGCCGTAATAAACGACAGCTCGCAGGGGTCTTTAAGTTGCTTGTGCAGCTCCCTCAGCCGGTTATCCGCCATGACAAGCAGAATGTCATCCTCGTATTGGGACTGGTATTCCCTGGCTATATCCAGAAAAGGAGTTTTTGCGGGATACTCCCGGTCTTCTCCGTTAACCGTAATTTTCACCATTTCCTGCTCCATATGTCTCACCTTCCAATCCTTTCTGATTGCCGCAGTTACCGGGCTTAAACCACTTCAAATGGCTGGCAGACCGGCGCTTTTACAATCTCAACCGCAGGTATCTCTTCCGATAAGAACCGCTCCATATCCGCTATAAAAATATGTTCGATCCCATAGTGCCCGGCATCGATCACGGCCATCCCCTGGGAAACCGCATCGATCCCCTCGTGATGGTCGATATCTCCGGTAATCAATACCTCCACCCGCTCGTTTAACGCGGCTTTCAGCATACTTTTTCCTGAGCCGGGTGCCACAGCCGCACAGGCTACTTCCCGGTCCAGATCGCCAAACACCTTCACATTTGGCAGGCCGAACGCTTCTTTTACATAAGCGCAGCATTCCCGCACCGTCATTTTCCGCGGAAGAGTACCGATCCGGCCAAAGCCCTGGCTCTCCCCGGAGGCGCGGTTGAGCTCGCAGACAACAGGTTCAAGAACCCTGCGCCCGGTCAGATTCAGATATCCCGCGGCCAGCTCCGCCATGCCGCATACATCATAATTCGTGTGCATCGCATAATAGGACAGATCCGCCTTGATCATGCGGATGATCCGCCTTCCGATAAAATCCCCGGTGTTCACCTTGCGTATAGGTGAAAAAATCATGGGGTGATGGGTAATCAGCAGATCCGCCTTCGCAGCCACCGCCGCCTCTATGACTGATTCCGTGGCGTCCAGGGCGAGATAGATCCTGCTTACCTCTTTTTCATCACTTCCGACCAGAAGTCCCGGGTTATCCCATTCACAGGCATAAGCAACCGGATAACTGGCCTCGATCCGTTCACAGATCTCTTTGCATTTCATAGGGCATTCCTCTTCCCTTCATGTTTCATCAAAGAAAGCCAGTGCATCCCGCACCAATAAGAGTTCCCGCTCCACTTCCTGAAGCCGTTTCTTTACTCCCTGCTTTCTTAACTTTCCGCCAAGCTCCTCATACAGCTTTTGTTCTTTCAGAAGATAGGCGTGCAGCACCGGATGCCGGTCACGCAGCAGACAGGGACCGTAACAGAATCCTGTCGTACAGTATATGCCGTCCGGCTGGTCCATATTTCCTCTGACCGCTTTCATCATAGGGTAATATTTGCCGTCCTCCAGAACCATATCTTCCTGCTCTATATGAAATCCCTCGCCGTACACAAATCTGCGCACCGCCTCGATCTCGGACTGGGGCTGCAGAATCCATTCCCCCATAGCCTGCGCCGCCGGCCGGCTCTGGGTGAGGATACGTATCGTAAGGGGGCCGCCCATGCCTGCGATGACACAGGCATCCGCCTCCCCCTCTTTTACTTCTTTTAATCCATCTGACAGACGGGTTTCTATGTAATCCGTAAGCTGATGCATCCGGATATGCTCGTCTGCCCGCCGAAGCGGCCCGGCGTTAACGTCCAGCGCCAGCGCCCGCGGAATCACTCCCCGCTCCACCAGTTCGATGGGGATATATCCATGATCCGTACCGACATCCGCCAGTACGGTTCCGGGCGTCACCAGAGCGGCAACCGCCGACAATCGTTTTGACAACTGCATGGGCTTGCTCCTAATCCAGATAATCTTTCAGCTTACGGCTGCGGCTTGGATGGCGCAGTTTCCTGAGCGCCTTAGCCTCGATCTGTCTTATACGCTCCCTGGTCACATTGAACTCCTTGCCCACTTCCTCCAACGTTCTGGCCCGTCCGTCGTCCAGGCCGAACCGGAGCCGCAACACCTTCTGTTCCCTCTCCGTAAGAGTTCCCAGCACCTCTACCAGCTGCTCTTTCAGCAGGGTAAAGGCCGCGGCGTCCGCCGGTACCGGTACATTGTCATCCTGGATAAAATCGCCCAGATGGCTGTCCTCTTCCTCTCCGATGGGGGTTTCCAGGGATACCGGTTCCTGGGAAATCTTCAAGATCTCACGCACCCGTTCCACCGGCATGCTCATCTCTTCTGCGATCTCTTCCGGGGTAGGTTCCCGTCCCAGTTCCTGCAGCAGCTGTCTGGATACCCGGATCAGCTTGTTGATCGTCTCTACCATATGCACCGGGATACGGATCGTTCTGGCCTGATCCGCGATAGCTCTCGTAATAGCCTGGCGGATCCACCAGGTCGCGTAGGTACTGAACTTGTACCCTTTCCGGTAATCGAATTTTTCCACCGCTTTAATAAGCCCTAAGTTCCCTTCCTGGATCAGATCCAGGAACAGCATACCCCGGCCCACATATCGCTTCGCTATACTGACCACCAGACGCAGGTTGGCTTCGGCCAGGCGCTTCTTCGCGTCCTCATCGCCGATCTCCATCTTCTTCGCCAGTTCAATTTCTTCTTCCGCGCTCAAAAGGGGAACCTTACCGATCTCTTTTAAATACATACGCACCGGGTCCTCAATGCTGACCCCGTCGGGAACGGTCAGGTCGATGTCTTCTACTTCCACCTCGTCCTCTTCATCCAGAATGATATCGTCATCGTCCTCGGTGATGCGCAGTACATCAATGTTATTGGCCTCCAGGAAATCCAGGATCTTATCGAACTGATCCGCGTCCAGTTCCATATCCCGGAAAAAATCATTGATCTCCTGATACTCCAACACATTCTTTTTCTTTTTGGCAATCGCCAGCAATTCCTGCAGGCGTTCTGAGAACTTCGCCATATTTTCTTCCATTTTAGTTCCATCCTTCCATAGCTTGTTAGTATTTTATCCTTAATCCCAGGAAATATGCAGTTTCTCCATGCGTTCCAGCATCCGCTTGTCCTCAATGATCCTCTGAAGACCTGCGATATCCGTCAGATCCATGTGATCGGAACGGTATTCGATGCTGTTGCGCTTTATCCGGCACAGGGTCTCTTTCAGCGCTTTTTCTTTTTCTTCTTTTGTCTCCACGTCTTTTAACGTGGCATTGAACAGGGCGGCCACTTCCCGCTGTTCCTCCGGGTCCTCAAACCGGTTGATGATCTGGGCCGGTTTTAGTTCCCCGTTCTCAAACTGGGCGAACAATAGCTGCGCCACCGTCCGATGCAGGGCGTAGGTAAAATCCTCCGCGCCCACGTAGTCTTTCACCGTCCCAAACAGACCGGGATCCTCGATCAGCCAGGTCAGCAGCAATTTTTCCGAAGTGGACATGCCGCTCTCTTTCTTCTTCGCTTTCTCCGCGGTCTGCCTTGGGCGCTCCCTCGGCTGTACCGCCGATTTGCTTAAGCCCATCTGGTTCACCAGCCTGCGCAGGTTTTCATAGCCGACCGGGTATTTTTGAGCCACCGCTTCTATATAGTTATTTCTTTCGATTTCTTCCGAAAATTCCAGCAGCTTCTCCGCCGCCGCCCGGTAAAACGCGGTCTTTCCCTCCGGGCTGTCCATATCGTAATCATGCTCCATGACGGAAAGCTCGAACATAAAGCTGTTCTGGGCCTGGTCGATCCGCTCCTTAAAAGCCTCCGGCCCCAGGTTCTTAATGAATTCGTCCGGGTCCTTATAGGGCCGTAGATTCAGCACCTTAGCCGTCAGTCCCGCATCCTTTAGCATCGGAATCGCCCGCATGGCCGCCTTCACACCCGCCCCGTCGCTGTCATAGACCAGCAGCACCTGCTGTGTATACCGCTTCAAAAGGCTGGCATGCTGTGTGGTCAGGGCGGTTCCCAAAGAAGCCACCGCATTGGTAAATCCCGCCTGGTGCATGGCAATCACGTCCATATATCCTTCACAGATCAGAAGGCTTGGCTTTCTGCTTGACTTGGCGATGTCCAGTCCGTAAAGGTTCCGGCTCTTATCAAAGATCCTGGTCTCCGGCGAGTTCAGGTACTTTGGCTTCGCCTCCCCCATAACCCGGCCGCCGAACCCGATAACCCGGTGGTTCACATCCATGATCGGAAACATGACCCGGTTCCAGAACTTATCGTGGGGCCCCTGCTTCTCATCGTAGGTCACCAGCCCGGATTCCTTTAACTGCCCGTCGCTGTACCCCTTCTTCTTCAGATAGCGGTACAGATCGTCCCGGTACATGGTGGAATATCCCAGGCCGAATCTGCGGATCGTCTCTTCCGTAAGGGCCCGGCCGGTCAGATAATCATGGGCGGCCTGTCCGCCTTTTTGGGACAGCTGATAATAATAATATCTGGCTGCCTCCTTGTTGATCTCCAGGAGCGCGGTCCTCAAATCATTCTGCTTCTTCGCCTCCGGGGAATACTCCTCCTGGGGCAGTTCCACACCGGCCCGCTGTGCCAGCATCCGCAGCGCTTCCGGGAACGTATAGTTTTCATATTCCATTAAAAAGGTAAATACATTCCCCCCCGCTCCGCAGCCGAAGCAATAATACATCTGTTTCGACGGAGTCACGGAAAAGGAAGGGGACTTCTCATTGTGAAAAGGGCACAGCCCGAAATACGTGCTGCCTCTTCGCTGCAGCTTCACATACCCGGAAATGACATCAACGATATCATTTTTCATCCGCACCTCTTCGATCAATTCATCTGAAAAATACATTTAATACACCTGCCAGGAGCTGGGAATATAAAATTCGGTAAACTTCGCGATCGCGAACTGATCTGTCATCCCAGCAATATAGTCACACACCACCCGATCCAGGCCGCACTGTGCGCTCAGCATCTTCTTAAACTGCTCCGGCAATAGATCCGGGTGTTCCATATAATACATAAACAGGCCCTCCAGCATATTGATGGCCTTCTTTTCTTCTCCTTTAGCCCGCGGGTTCGTATACACATGGGTAAACATAAACTGGCGCAGCTCCTTCATCGCCTCTTCGACTTCCGCCGACATACGGATATCCGGAACCCCTTCGCTGTTCCGGATCATATCATGAATCAGCGTATTCAGGCGCTCCCTGGTCGTAAATCCCAGGATTCTCCGGTAGTCCGGAGGAATATCCTCCTCCGTGAGTATCCCGCCCCGGATCGCGTCGTCAATATCGTGGTTAATATAGGCGATCTTATCCGAGAGCCTCACCACTTTTCCTTCCAGTGTATGGGGACTGCCGGCCGTGCGGTGGTTCAAAATCCCGTCCCTGACCTCCACGGTCAGATTCAGGCCCATCCCCTGCTTCTCCAGCACTTCCACGATCCTCACGCTCTGTTCAAAATGGGTAAAGCCGCTGCTGCACAACCGGTCCAGCACCGATTCCCCCACATGTCCGAAGGGCGTATGCCCCAGATCATGTCCAAGCGCCACCGCTTCCGTCAGATCCTCGTTCAGGCGAAGCGCCTTGGCAATCGTTCTGGCGATCTGCGCCACTTCCAGCGTATGGGTCAGGCGCGTCCGGTAGTGATCTCCCTGGGGAGTCAAAAAAACCTGGGTTTTATGCTTCAGCCGCCGAAAAGATTTGCAATGCAGAATCCGGTCCCGGTCCCGCTGATATACGGGTCTTATGTCACAGGGAGGTTCTTCCCTGTCCCGGCCCTTGGAATTCTTACTCAAAGAGGCGTAGGGACTCAAAAACTCCGTTTCCCATTGTTCCATTTTCTCACGTATCGTCAAGCGCATCACCATCCTTTGGATTACCGCACCGATAAACTATTCCCTAATTAATATATTCTGCAAAAATCTTCAAAATCCTTTTTTTCTGCTGAAAAAATTTAGGTATTATTACTTGGGGGGCGGAGCGAGCCGGGTCGGGGACTGCCGGGGGGCGTGGGACTCACGTTGCGGGGGGCAAAATCGCTTCGGCCAGGTCTAAGAACGGGTAACTACGATGATGGGAGAACCTCTTATTGGCAGGGCCTGGAACAAACTCGCCACAATACGGCTCGGACAGTGTTCCAGGCCCTGCGAGGTTCTCCCGTCATCTGCGTAACCCGTTCTAAGACCTGGCCTCAAGCGTTTTGCCCCCCGCAACGTGAGTCCCACGCCCCCCGGCAGTCCCCGACCCGGCTCGCTCCTTGCTTTGGTGATAATTTTAGTTCCATGTGCGAAAGGGGAGGTTTGTTGATGGGGGGAAATTGGCAGCGGTTCTAATAAAAGTTCTAATTCTGTTGTTACGAGGTGTTTGGACTGTATTCATTTTTTTGAGGGTTTTTTTGTTTTTGGACTTTTTAATTTTTACTTTTTATTTTATTGGGTTTTTTCTAATTGGTTTTATATTACTAGGTTTTTTATATTTTTATTGGTTTTTATGATGGATTAGAACTTACCGGGATTTAACTAAAATAACTGAGGGTATTCTGGATAAACTTGGATTCATTCATCTTAGAAAAGGATGCTTGCAGACATGTTTTTGTAAAATACTAATTGCGGATAGCTGATTTGGTATCTGGATACCGGCTTCTTTCATCCGGCAGGAAAGTTAAAGTTTGCAAAATGATGGTTTTTGAGAATTATTGCATAACGATTAGAAATATTGAGTGTTTATTAAATTAGAAACTGAAACTGACAAGTCGGAATATAAAATAATTTCTTAATTCGGTAAAATTCGCGAGTGAATTCAAGTACCTATGTAATTACTCATATATGTATTTATATATTTATTTTATTCATATATCTATTCATATCCAAGATACGGGTATCTGTTCATTTACATATTCATCTATTGGTCCGTTGCTATTTTATATTTCATAGGGTCAGATAAAATATATATTATTAATACTATACTTAACAGTTTATTAATACATACCCTTCGGGGCGGATTCGTGGCATTCGCTGCTCAATAATGTATACTTAACAGTATCCCATTAATACATGCCCTTCGGGCGGATTCGCAGCATTCGCTGCTCAATAATGTATACTTAACAGTATCCCATTAATACATGCCCTTCGGGCGGATTCGCAGCATTCGCTGCTCAATAATGTATACTTAACA
>NZ_JAHQCW010000039.1:0-28551 GCF_019042275.1 Diplocloster agilis | reverse complement strand
GTATCCCATTAATACATGCCCTTCGGGCGGATTCGCAGCATTCGCTGCTCAATAATGTATAAATTTATCAACTAATGTTTCTACAGTGAACAAACCATCCTCAACTCCATTCTTCAAAGGTATCGGGCATCGAAACGATTCCAAATCAAGAGTAGAGAGCTGGTAGAGGTCAATCCGGGATGTGTAAAAAATTGTGGCAAAAAATTGCTTGCAGCCAGATTTTAGAACCAAGTAACTTTGCAATCAGGAGAACCTCACAGGGTCTGGAACGGTCCTTCCCTGGGGGTGGGGATGCTCGCTGCTTCGGGACGGGGACAATGCGCGGCATCCGGGGCGGCTCCCGGCGGTTGGGTTCTTTTGTGTCTCCCTGGAGGCGCATAGGGCGGCTGAGCCGCCGCTTAGTGGAATCGGAAAGCCGGGTTCAGGATGCCCGGCGGACTTCACGTCCGACGGGCAAGAGCCTCTGAACCGGGAACACCTCAAGTGTTCCTGGTGAATAGGCTCGGTTCCTGAACCCGGCTTTTCGATTCCACTTAGCGGCGGCCAGCGCAAGCCCTCCGCGCCTCCAGGGAGACACAAAAGAACCCAACCACCGGGAGCCGCCCCGGATGCCGCGCATTGCCCCCGTCCCGAAGCAGCGAGCATCCCCACCCCCAGGGAAGAACCGTTTCAGACCCTGTGAGGTTCTCTCCCCTCTCACTCTTCCACAATCAGCGAAGCAAACTGAAACGTGGTGCAGTCCACTAATCCGCGGTTCGTCAGCCGCAGTTCCGGCAGACAGGCCAACGGAATCAAGGCCATCGTCATAAAAGGAGACGGCATCTGGCAGCCGATTGTTTTCCAGGCTTCCTCCAGCCCGGCCACTAGCGCGGCTACCTCTTCCACCGGTTTGTCGTTCATCAGGCCGGCGATCGGAAGCGGGGTGCAGCCCAGGACTTTTCCGTTCTGTACGGCGGTCATTCCTCCGCCGCACTGAATCAGCGTGTTGGCGGCCAGAGCCATATCTTCGTCGTTGGTGCCGACCACTAACAGGTTGTGGGCGTCGTGGGCTACTGTGCTGGCCATGGCTCCGCACTGGATGCCGAAGCCTTTGACAAAACCGGCTCCGAATTTACCGGTCTCGTGATGGCGTTCGAATACGAAGGTTTTCAGAATATCCTGGGATGTATCGCTTTCCAGCTTTCCGTCTGTTACCTGCAGCTTTACATGGCGCTCGTAATCGCCTACTCTGGCTGGGATGACTTCTATGGCGCGGACGGTTACGCTGTCCTTATCCGTGTCCGCTTGAATCCGGAAGCTTTCCGGGGTGATTTCGTCCCGGACATGCATGGAATGCTGCGCCCAGTCGGGATAGGTATAGGACGGAATCGGTACGCACATTTTCCCGTTTTCCGCCACCACGCCGCCGTCGATCAGAACACGGGTTACTTCCATGTGCTCCAGATCTTTCAGGAATACGATATCGGCACATTTTCCCGGCGTGATGCTGCCCAGCTCGTGATCCATCTGGTAACACTGGGCCGTGTTGATGGTCACCATCTGTATCGCGGTGATGGGGTCGATGCCCTCTTCCAGGGCACGGCGCAGCAGATAATCCAGATGGCCCTGAGAGGTCAGGGTATGCGGATGTGTGTCGTCGGAGATCAGGCAGGCAAAGCGGGTGTCCACCTTGTGCTGGGTGATGGCTTTGGATACCTCGTGCAGATCGTGCCAGGCGCTTCCTTCTCGTAACTGGGCATACATGCCAAGACGCATCTTGGCCAGGGCGTCCTCCGCGCGGGTGGATTCGTGGCAGCAGCGGATTCCGCTGGCGATGTAGGCATTGAGTCCCGGTCCGGTTTCCGGCATAGAATAGTGACCGGTCACCGTTTTTCCTGCTTTTAAGGTTTCTGCGACGATGCCGTGAGCGTGATCGGTTCCGGATAGGATGCCCGGGAAGTTCATCATTTCTCCCAGTCCTACGATGTGATCCCATTCCATGGTCTTGGCTACATCGGAGGGGCCGACAAAACTGCCGGTATCCTCAAAGCCGGGAACCGCCGGCACGCAGGACGGCGTTACAAACATGGTTTTTAACGGCGTACGCTTGGAATCTTCGATCATGCATTCCACTCCCGGCAGGCCCAGGACATTACAGATCTCGTGAGGGTCCGGATAGATGCCTGTGGTTCCATGGGGAACAACCGCGCGCGCGTATTCACCCACACTTAACATCGAGGACTCGATGTGGATATGGCCGTCCAGGAATCCGGGGGCTATGTACTGGCCTTCGGCGTCAATCACCTCCGTCTGGGGCCCGATGCAATGCTCTGCATCCCCCACCAGGGCAATGCGGCCTTTGGCAATGGCAACGCTGATATTTTCCTGGATTTCCGCGGTGCACACATTTACCAGCTTCGCGTTGATGATGACAGTTTCGGCCGGATGGCTTCCTCCCGCCACCGCCGCCAGGGTCTGGCTTGCCTCCCAGAGAGGCGTTTTACAAAAATGATTCTGCATAATATAACTCCTTTCCTGTGTTGTTACACGTTTTTGGGAAACTATTTTTTATAGCTATGAGCACTTGCGGCTGTTTTTAAGCCGCTTATGTGCGATGCATGAAAAATAGTCAGCGAGGTTTTTTCGAGCGCTACTATTTTTTATTCAAATAGCTTAAATCTATTTAATTCATACATCTACTTAATTCTTACATCTACTTAATTCTTACATCTACTTAATTCTTACATCTACTTAATTCTTACATCTATTTAATTCTACATCTATTTATTGTTTACATCTGTTTACCGGCAGATGTCGAATATGAATTCTGTCATCTGATCAATGGCATCGTAGGCGGCCTTAAAGGGCGCCATCTGGAAAACATGCCACATTCCTTTGTAGAGATCCAGCCTTACCTGCACATGACATTTTTGCATCTGCCTTTGGAGGTTCACGGAATCGGACAGCAGGATCTCATTGTTACCCACCTGGATATAGGTGGGAGGAAAGCCTTCGAAGTCTGCGAAAAGCGGGGAGATGAACGGATTCGTCAGCTCCTGGTCTGCGGCGTAATCAAGGATCGCCTTGTCCAAATATTCTTCCGATAATATAGGGTCGATCTCCGCCTTGCTTTGATGGGACTTTCCACTTTTCGTCAGATCGGTCCATGGCGAGAACAGGATCAGGCCCCTTGGCAGGATGCGGCCCTGTTCTTTTAACTTAAGCACCAGGGTCAAAGCCAGGTTTCCACCGGCCGAATCTCCGGCGACGATGACATCCCGGGCCCCATAACCAAAGTGCATCAGATAGTCCCAGGCTTTTATGGCATCCTGCAGCGCGCATGGAAACGGGGATTCAGGCGCCAGCCGGTAATCAAAGCTTAAAACATCCATGGACGTGGTGCTGGCCAGCTTATTCGTGATGCTGCGGGCATACCGGAAGCTGCCCGTATTATAACCGCCGCCATGGCAGTAGAGAATTACATATTTCTTAATATGACGCCGGTCCACACTGACCCATTCCGCGGGAATATGGTCAATCTCGAAGGATTCGTATTTCATTTCCTTGCTTTTTGTAAAAAGCCCGCTTAAATTTTCCTGGGAGGCCCGCTGTTTTTCTATATCATCGCTTTCAACCAGGGTATGCATCCGTTTAATTGCCCTCATCAGATTTTGGTTCCGCTTCGTTGCCTTCTCCATAGTTCCTCCTGCTGAACTGTTTACGTCCGGTTTATATTATAGTTCCGTTGGCACTATTATCCCATAAATACGATTTATTTGTCAGTATTATTTTTGCCAATATCATTTTTTGTGAATCATTGCCCCGATGGGGCCTTTCCGAAAATCACCGTCTGTTACAAATACGGCGTCTTCTCTCGCTGACTGTGTATGGAACGCTTCCATCGGGATATATTATTCTATCATACCGCACAAGCATCGTCCAATGAATTCTCGGCAGTTCCGTTACACGTTTCGTTATGTTTTCATTGCGCAATTGGAAAAGTGCTTTTATAATAAAATTATGGAAAAAACAAGCAAGAACAGAAAAACATGGTATAAATTGGATCTCTCCGCTAATGTCTACCCTACGCTGCAGAGAAAAAACTTTTCAAGCGTCTATCGTATATCCGTATTGTTGAAAGAGGATGTGGAGCCGGATCTCCTGCAAAAAGCGGTGGATCTTACGCTCCCGCGTTTTCCGGCTTTTAAAGTAGCTTTAAGGAAGGGCGTGTTCTGGCGATATCTGGAACCGAATAACAGGCCCGGACCTTTTGTGCAGCCGGATATTGCCAACCCGTGTATGCCGATGGCCTTCAAGGCGAACAACCGGTATCTGATCCGAATTTATTATTATCACCGCAAGATCTCACTGGAAATGTTCCATTCGCTGTCCGACGGCAACGGGGCCTTGTACCTGTTACGGACGATCACCGCGGTGTATCTGCGGCTGAAAGGATATGATATTCCCAATGGAAACGGGGTACTGGATATCGAAACAGAGCCTGATCCGGAGGAGCTGGAGGACGCTTATCTTCGCTATGCCTCTTCCAGGGTCAAGCCTCCCCGGAGCCAGGAGCGGGCGTATCTGATTCGCGGAACAAAGGAACCGTTTTATACTTTAAATATCATAACCGGAATACTGCCGGTGGACCGCATTCTCCAAATCTCCAGGAATTACCGGGTATCTGTGACGGAATATCTGAATGCCGCCCTGATCTTCGCGCTTCTGGAAAAGCAGAAAACTTCCCGCGTATTTGCCGAAAAACCGGTCAAACTTGCTATGCCGGTGAATCTGCGCAGGTTTTTCCCCTCGGGGACGCTCCGCAATTTTATCACAATGGTTTATCCGTCCGTAGATCCGCGGATGGGGGAGTATACTTTTGAAGAGATCCTGACTCAGGTGCATCACTATATGCGGTATTACATCAATGATAAATTTTTGAACGCGGATATCACCACCAACGCTTCGACTCAGCAGAATCCGCTGATCCGGATCATTCCGTTGTTTTTAAAGGATCTGATCGTGAAGCAGTTCTATATACGCGTGCAGGACCGCCAGTCCACGGCAGGACTGACCAATCTGGGCGTCGTGGATACGCCGGAGGAGATGCGGGAGCATATTGAGCGCTTTGACGTGCTGATGGGACAGCCCTTCTCGGCGCGGACCAATTGTGCTATCATGAGTTATGGAAATATTTTGAGCATCAGCTTCGCCAGCAGTATCGTGGAAGCCGATGTGGAACGCCTGTTCTTCAGAAAACTGGTGCAGGACGGCATTCCAGTGAAAATAGAAAGCAACCGAAAAGTGGAGGGATGAATCGATGTCTTATTGTGTAAACTGCGGCGTGGAGCTTCATAAAACCTGCGAAGTCTGTCCGCTGTGCAATACCAGGGTAGTCAATCCGAACAACCCTGTGGATCTGACTTCTCCAAAGCCTTTTCCTTCCGTAAAGGGTGCGGCCGGCCCGGTAAGGAGAAGCGACGTTACGATTCTGATGTCTGTAATATTGGCTACCACAGCGGTTGTCTGCGGCCTTTTAAATCTTTTCTTTTTCACCACCAGTATGTGGTCTCTCTATGTGATCGGGGCCTGTATCGTTCTGTGGGTGTTTTTTCTTCCCCTGTTCTTCTCCCGGGCAGTACACTTGTATATCTCTTTGCTGCTGGATGGGCTGAGCATCGCCATGTATTTTGGCATCATTGCGTATCTGCATCCGGGCAACGGCTGGTACTTTTCCATCGCGGTCCCGATCATCCTGATTACGACCGCTTTGATCGTCATATTTGCGTTTTGTATCCGGCACCTGCACACCTCCATCCTGTCCACGGCAGCTGTTATCATTGCGGAGACCGGCGCGCTGACCGTCTGCATTGAACTGCTGATCCGTAATTTTGAGGCGCAAGGACTGTCTTTGTCCTGGTCGGCCGTAGTCATGACCTGCTGTATTATTACAGATGTGGCGCTCATTACGATTATCAGACGGAGCAGACTCCGGGAAGAAGTTAGACGGCGGATGCATATTTGATGATTTTCAAATATTTATAAAACAGGAGCGGCCCGCTACACGGGTTCGCTCCTGTTTGGTTGTGCCGATATCAATGATGGAACAGACGGATTCCAGTGAATGCCATAGCCATGCCATATTTGTCACAGCAGTCGATCACTGCGTCATCTCTTACGGAACCGCCGGGCTGAACGATGTATTTTACACCGCTCTTGCGGGCGCGCTCGATATTATCGGAGAACGGGAAGAAAGCGTCGGAGCCAAGGGTTACGTCCTGAAGCTGATTCAGCCATTCTCTCTTTTCTTCTCTGGTGAATTCTGCCGGTTTTACTTTGAAGATTTTTTCCCAAGCGCCATCCGCTAATACGTCCATACACTCATCTCCCATATAGACGTCGATGGCATTATCCCGGTCGGCCCGGCCCAGCTTGTCGACAAACTGAAGGCCCAGGACTTGCGGCGACTGGCGCAGGAACCAGTTATCCGCCTTGGAACCGGCCAGGCGCGTGCAGTGAATTCTGGACTGCTGCCCCGCTCCGATACCGATCGCCTGCCCGTCCTTTACGTAACATACGGAATTGGACTGAGTATATTTCAGTGTGATCAGCGCGATTTTCATATCGATCAAGGCGGATTCCGGGATATCTTTATTTACCGTAACCACATGGGAGAGCAGTTCGTTGTCTGCTTTTAATTCATTGCGGCCCTGTTCAAAGGTTACCCCATACACTTCTTTATGCTCAATCGGGGCCGGCACGTAGGAGGGGTCGATCTGAATGACATTGTAACCGCCTTTTTTCTTCTGTTTCAGAATTTCCAGCGCCTCATCCGTATAGCCCGGAGCGATTACCCCATCGGATACTTCTCTTTTAATCAATCTCGCGGTATCTGCGTCGCAGACATCGGAAAGAGAAATGAAGTCGCCAAAGGAGGACATTCTGTCCGCGCCCCTTGCCCGGGCATAGGCGCAGGCCAGCGGGGAAAGCTCTCCCAGATCGTCTACCCAATAAATCTTTGCCAGAGTATCGGTCAGGGGAAGACCGACTGCTGCTCCCGCCGGGGATACATGTTTAAAGGAAGTCGCAGCGGGCAGGCCGGTGGCTTCTTTTAATTCTTTTACCAGCTGCCAGCCGTTCAGTGCGTCCAGAAAGTTAATATAGCCTGGATTGCCGTTTAGGACGGTTACCGGAAGCTCGCTTCCGTCTTCCATGTAGATCCGGGATGGTTTCTGGTTGGGGTTGCATCCGTATTTTAATTGTATTTCATTCATATTCTTCTCTCCGTTTCATTTTTCCTTCGATCATTTGGGGACATGTCCATTTCAGTTTGGGACATGTCCATTTCGTCTTTTTGCCGGTTTGGACATGTCCCAAACTGAAATGGACATGTCCCCTTTTGATTACTGGTTTTTGTTTACGATTCTGGTCTCGCAGGTACCGCTGGGAATGTCTATATAGCGGACAAAGAGGGAGACCTTGTTCTCCTCGTTAAGGCTGTTCCAGATTTTATCGGTGAAACGGTCGATATCACCGTCGATGGCGACAAGCTTGGGTTCCCCCTCGAAGCTGGGCAGCGGATCGCCGTCATGCATGTAAGTATGGATAAAATGCCCCTCTCCAGCCGCCGGATTTTCGTAAGCGAAGGTGTACCGGTGGCAGGATTCGGGATTCCCGTTATTGCTTTTTAAGATGGAGAGCGCGTAATTGTAGCTGTCATTCTCCACGTGCAGGATACCGGATATTCTGGGAGTGTAGTTCGGAGAATCCGGCTCAAATTCCCGGGTTCTTAAAGACTGCTCGAAGGTCATCTGTCTGTCCATTCCTTCGTATATCGTATCGGTCTGGTCCCCGTTGGTCACGATGGTCTTGTTGCCCAGCACACGGACCGGTGCGTAGATAATCAGACTTGGATCTGATAATTTAGATGGGTCAAAGGCCTCGGTGCGGATGCCCTGCCCTTCTTCCACAAAAATCCGGTTGCGGCTGTTGACGCTTCTGCCCATGATAAAGTAGGCTGCCACCGCTTTCGTACCGTCGGCGCTTTTGCCGATCACGATACCTCTGCCGGGATATGCGTTGTTTGATAGTTCCTCTTCCAGTGATAACTTGTTCATTTGACTTTTCCTCCAATTAGAAATGTAGATGAATAGGTTTCGTTTCACCAGAGTCCGGCGTTCTGCTGCTATCGGTCCGACCTTATTACGTATCTTGGAACGCAAAAAACCGCCTGGTTACTTCGTACAGTACCCAGGCGGTCGGCTCTTCTTCGGTAACGTGCTCCCTGTGGTAAACTCCACTGATCCGCCAGTCGCACGTACATTGTTACTATACAGGATTCGACAGAAAATAGCAAGCCATTTTTTTTTGCTTTTTTCTCGATTCTTTCCTTACTTTTTTCTCATCCGGGAAAGAATGCCCTGCGCTCTCTCCAAGTCTTCTTTTCCTACATAGATCACATACTGGTACGCATATTCATCCCGTATGAACATGCTGCTATCCAAGCCCCTGCGCGCCCCGAATCCTCCGTCCTGTCTGTTGTGGTTATACACTTTGCATCTGAATTTTATATGATTGTCATAAAGCAGGTCCTTTACATTGGCCACGTAATTCATATCCGTGGATATCAACAATTCCTTTCCAAACAGCGTAGGCGTTACCCCTCTCACATAAGTTCAGATCGTTTCAGGCTTTATCATTACCGGAATCAGATTTCCACCGCCATAATATCAGGCAGCTCCGGGTGCAGCGCACGAAGCATAACATAGCCGATCCCGGCCAGACCGGTCATCAATCCTACATTCTGATCCTCCTGCAGCATCAGTTCCAGACTTCCATCATAGATCCCGGACGCTAACTCATTCACGTAACAGGTGCACTCCATCAGGATATCCTGATCTTTGTTCTTTCGCGCATAGTCCATCAGGATACCGATATTTCCAGTATTCCCATGGCACAGGCAATATCCTCTGCGCCTGGGTGTCTGCTTAAGCTTTTCCAGCCCCCGCGTGATATCTCTTTGCAAGATGCTCTGAATATCCCCGTCCGAAATATAAGCTGCCGCATTGACTCTGCCAAGCAATACTCCTGCTGCGCCGTGACACCAGGCTACCGATTCCGTCACCTGTGCATTCATCTCCTCTGAAAGTACAGCTTCTTCCCTGATATCTTTCCAGTTATTTGTCGCCTCGTCGTACAGGCTGTTTTCATACCGCAGGATTTTTCCAACCGCTTCCAGATAGTCCCTCCGAGCCGTATACCGGAACAGGCGGGCAAATGCCAGCAGAAAACCACTGTTTCCATGGGCCATTCCTCCTATAGGCTGCTTTAATTGCGCGGAGCACCAGCCGATTCCCTGATCCGTCGCCTCTGCCTGCGTCAGCAGTAAGTCCGCCGCTGTCACCGCGTCCGCCAAATACTTCTCCTCTTTCGTCAGCCGGAACATATCGGTCAATACCAGAACTGCCCCTGCGTTACCGGACAGCAGATCGAAGCTTTGATCCTGCCCAAAGAACCGGGGCAGGATATCACAATGGCGTTTTGCATATTGTAAATATATTTCTTGCCCTGTAATCTGATATAGAACCTGATACATATAAGCGATGGAGCCTTCCCCGAAAAACGCGCCCGTATTCGGCGTGTCCGTGGAGTTCACATCCTGTTCCGCGGACTGTGTGTAGGCAAAGAACATCTGATCCAATATTTCTGCCAGAGATCTTAGCTCTGAATAGGTTTTTAAGAATGCCTCCGAAAAATTACGTTCTTTTGCCGGCACGCTTTCTTCAGGGATAACCGTTAACAAGGCATGTATAAATAGATTGATCCCTGCCAGCCCGTTGTACAGATAACGGTCCACGGACTGTAGTTCCCACCCATTCTTGCCTCTCTGGTCCGGCATCAGGCTGATCCATCCCGCTTCGCTGTGATTCTGATGAAACACCGCAGTGTCGGCCAGTCTTTTGCCGATATGTCCGGCCGCCCGCAGAATCATTGTCTCATCCAGGACCGAAGCCTTATGGGAAATCAGTGCCTCTTTGCCGTAAGAGTTAAGGAACACCTGATTATCAAGGGACAGGACGGCAAATGTTATATACTGTATCTGCCGCTTCAGGTCGCTGTTGTCCAGTTCAACTATTTTCTGCATTAGGCCATCCATGGCAGTTTGTTCAAAGAACTCCGGGAATTCATTTCCGTCAGAAGAAAACAGCGATCTTTCGGAATTTCGATAATAAAAATAGGGGACATCTCCTTTGAGCAGTGATTTCACTTCGTTCTCCACCACCGGATGCATCCGTCCGCTTCGCATCTGCGTTTCCTGGTACAGGTTATAAAAGAGCATATTCCGGTTTCCGCCGTCTGTCATAACATCGGGATGATAGGAACTTTGTAACAGCATTGTATAGCGCTGGGTCTGCCTTACCACATAGCGGCTCTTTCCGCCGGAACAGGGACCGATCCGTTTTGACAACTCCTGTTTGTTTCTTAACGCTATTTCATAAGCATTGGTAAATCCTTTTATGATATCGCCCAGGAACTGTCCGGCATCGATATATTGGCCATTGAGCAGAGCCTGGTTTTTGTAGCTTTTGGTTCTCGGATAGCGATATTCCACGTGCATATCTGATGTGCCAGCCTCCGCTATATGCGGTATTTTCATAGGAACCTGCTGATTTTCCCGGCCCCCGATAGCGCCCACATTGATCCCATTTCCGGCCGCGTTCCAGATCATAATAGGTAATATGCCCAGATACAGTACGGATTCCTGCAGGATCAGCCGGCATTTTTCATTGGCTGTTTTAAGCTGCCCGCGCCCGGCCCGCATCCCCACTCCGGTCTCCAAATCTATGAACACCGGATATTCACCGCAGGCGATGATATTTTCGCAGTGAAGATCTTTTATATTCAGCAGATAACAAAGGAAAAGCTGTATCCCGATGCGTTGATAATACCGTTTCAGTTCCTCCATACTCGCGCAGGAGCGGTATGGAACCTGCTCTACCCAGCTATGTGAGCCCATATCAATCCTTTCATAGTCATAGATATCCAATCCTACCGAGCTGTACAGCCATTGAAGGAGCTCCTGATATATCTGTTCATTTTCGGTGCTTCGCGGTTTATAGAACAATTTGCTTCCATCCCTAAGGGATAACTGGAGAACACATCTGCCATTGTTGTGGGTATCCGCCAGATTTCCTTCTATCTTTACGATCTCTTCAAAGTCCGGGGCTTTCTTCATGCGGGCCCGGATCATCCCCTTTTCCTGCTGCCAATGATTCAAAACTTCTGTCCAGAAACGAACTTCGGATTCCACGGTATCCTGCAGCTCTCTCGCCATTACCGGATATTTTCCATAAAGGTAATCCGTAAACTCTCTGGTGGACAGGATTTCATTGTTGAAGTATTGATACTCTTCTGCAGTTGTTTTGCCTTTCAGCCGGTTATTCTGCTTGCATTGGTGCATTTCCATGATCAGGCAGCGCAGACTGATGCCCTGGAGCTTTGGCAGAAGGAGTTCGGCGAAGTCGTTTGGGAGGTCATTGTTTTGCGGGCTTGAATGGCTGGACTTTAGGAGTTCTTCGGCGGTGTTGAGCCATGGGGTGTAAAATGCTGGGAAGGGCTGATCGGTATCGTTAGTTTCTGTTTTTATGGTTGAATGTTCTGTCTGTGGGGGAGTGATCTTGTAGCTGTAATTATCTATATCAAACGGGGTATCCTGCAAAAATGAGATAACAGATGAATTTGTTTTGCAGAGGTATTCCAGTACGTCTTTGCCTAAAAGTTTATGCCACTGTGCAGCATATACGTTTATTTTCCTATTTTTATTATTAAGTAATCTATACCGTCTCTCTGTTAGATAAAAGGCATTTTTTCCAATATTCACGGATCTTCTCCTCTAAGTTTATTGTTCAGCACTTTTTATATAAAGAAATTAAGCCACTTAGATTGTTCATCCAGTGGCTTAATCCTTTCACACATTAGCAGCAAATTATGGTTAAATATGTGCTACATCCAACAGTAAAAGTAAAATCTGGAGCTTGCGCACTATCTAACATAGCATTTTGTGCATTTAACTCTTCAAAAATATTGCCTGCTGGGTAATCTTTTGTATTATCCATAAACATTCTATTTCCCCCCCTTCTACATTTATTATAATATTATAAAATATTATTTTTTTTATAATATCGACTATATTAAATATATAATCAATAACATAACTTCCGCACAACTTATATTTCATTCATTACACTATATTGAATAAAGTAACGTTAGCCTCAAATTTAAACTTATCATAGTTATATGTAAAAACTCCCTCATTTTTCTCCACAAGTTGACGGACACTCATTAATCCCAAACCGTGTGAATGGCTATTCTCTTTTGATGTACTAATAATACCATTCTTTTCAATAGGAATATTCTTTAAGCTATTTGAAATATTCATATTTATCACATCATTATTTTTCAAAATACTAATATGTATCCAAGGCTCATTCTCTACAAAAGAACAAGCTTCAATAGCATTATCTAATAAGTTACCTAGAATTAAACATAAGTCATAATTATTATTAGAAAAATTTATTTTATCGGCATTTATGACAATTTGAATTCCTAATTTTTTAGCTTCTGATAGTTTACTATTTAATATCATATCTACAAATTCATTATCTGTCCAAATAAAATTTGCACTTTTTGATACGGTTAAATGTAAGTTTTTTAGATAATCTTTTGCTTCATCATTTTTATCTGTTTCTAATAATTTACTTAAAATCATCAGATGCTTATTGATATCATGGCATAATACAGCATTATCTTGAAATATTGAATGCATTTCAACATAACTAGTTTCAAGCAACGAATTTCTCATGACTGCCATCATTAATAGCTCTATATTTAATATAGCAAAGAAAGACCGTTATTAAAATAATAAAAGCAACAAACCAAAGTAGCCATTGATAAAAAACAATATTCGTAATGCTTTTTAAGTAAATTTCTTGGTAATAGGACGTAACAAAATAAATTGATAATGAAGTTCCTGCTAAGACCACATAATAATTATCAATTTTTAGTTTGTTGCCTTTAATAAATTTACTAACATAATAATAGCCAATGACCAATATTAATAAATTTATTCCAATAAACACATACCTTTCACTACTATTAACATTTATAAACTCATATCCTTGTTTTCCATGAGAAATAATATCATGAAGGTACATTATAAATAAATTAATCATTACAAAACTAACTTGATAAAACAAATTTACAACTAAAATGGCTCTCTTTTTTCCTTGGAATAAAAACGAACCCGTTATTGTTATATACAAACATTCTAATACCAAACCACCATTTGAATAAAAGTATTTCTGCATATTTATAGCAGTCATAATTGATATGGGTAACGCACATAAAATACTTACAACAATTAATTTGGATTTACCCAACTTGGCATTAAATAAATCTTTCAAGATTAAGTATCCAACAAAAATTCTTACATAAGTGTATACAAAGTTCGTCAAATGAAAGCCAATCAAATATATTTCCTCCAAAATTTTGAAACCAGCATCTTCACGTCCTGAATATGTGTCCTGCTTGCATACAGCTGTTCTCCATTATCCAATATAATCTCCAGCCCATTGATTTTTTGGATCCGGGAAATATTTATGATAACACCTTTATTTATGTACACAAAACCATCATTATTCAACTCCGTCATGACACGGCTCAAACTGTTTCTGATCGTGCTCGTACCGTTGCCCGTAACGAACACGGCGTTTTTCTGTTCTTTATAAATATACAGAATATCGCTGTAGAATAATTTCTCCCGAAAACCGGCTTTATCGATGGTATAGAATTCGCCGCTTTGAATATTCATCCGTTTTCCGATTTCTTCCAGAGCCTGAGGAAGTTTTTCCGCGGCTTGTTCTTTCAGGATATAGCGGAAAATATCCAGTTCATAACCGTTCAGCGCAAATTCCAGGTGGTTTGTGATAAATATCACATAAGAATTCGCATTCTTTTGTGCCTGTATGAATTCCGCCAGCTTTAACCCGTTTATTTCTCCATCTGATAGTTCGATATCCAGCAGATAGATATGAAACTTCTTTCCCTCCTGCAATTCATAAATCAAATTACAGCCTTTGGAAAACGTGCTTAATTTATGCTCTACAAAATGTGATATAAAATATTTTTCCGATATTTCTTTTAATTCTTCTAAGAAATCGCTGTCGTCATCTACGATAGCCATATTTATCATTTGTTCTGACCCCATTACTTTTATATATTGAACTCATAGAATTTATTCTTTTTGACATCATGGAAATAACAGTCCTGATCATTAATCACGAGCAGGTACATATCATTATTATCGCCCACCCCCGGCCGATTGTTCCGGCAATAGGTGTATATCCCATTTTTATGCGATTTGACTTTTTCAATTATATCATCCACTACCTCTTTGATCGGCATCGTGTGATAAGGGGAACAGGACCATGTTCTGATCATACTCCGAACGCTGTTAGGATTCAAGTTTATTTTCTTCGCATTATAGAATTTTTTTGGAAAAATCATTTCTCGGCATGTACCAAGCTTCTTTAAAATGGAATCAAAAAGCTGGTAATTGTCCTTATAATCAAATCCCAGTTCCATATAGGCACGAATCTGAATTAGAGCCGCTTCCAGATAAGTGCTGTCTTTTCGCTGTTCATACCAGCGGTTTAGTTGATAAATACTTTCTGATAATGTGTTTTTTATAGATATACCCGTATACTGCAAAGCATTTACAGTAATTTTAACAGCTTCCACACTTCCCCTGCAAGTATCTATTTCACTCAAATATATCAACCTTTTTCATTTCTTATATTTATGTCGGCCTTTTTCAGTAAAAGCCGAACCGTCTCTCTGCTGATCGGAGGTCCCAGTTCTTTTTTATTAACTTCTTCCTTCAATAGTTCCAAAGACCATCTGCGGCGTCCCTTTGGCGGCGCGGAACAGGCCAGCGCGATCGCATATGCCTCAATTTCCTTGTTTACCTTCGGCATTCTGGCTGATGTTGGATTATAATGAGATGAAATCGCATAATCCAGCCCGCCCTGGGCATAATCCTTTGCAACACGAACTACTGTTGTTTTCGCCACATGGAGATTCTCTGCTATCTGACAATAATTCATCCTGGTAATATTCTGCTCATTTATCGTTAGCAGAATAGAAATCCTTTTCGACAAACGGTTGGAAAGGTTCCGGTCTGTGCTCAATGCCGATAATTTCTCCTTTTCCTCTTCTGTCAGAGAAACTACATATTTTGTATGCCCATTCATTTGTATATCTTCCTTTTAGATCCAATTTTTATTTCCTGTTCATCATATGTCAAAAAATGTCAAATTTGGCAATCTTGTCCTTTATCTGACATATTTTGTCCTTCAAATGTTATTCTGTAACAACGTTTCTCATGGTTACCTTCTGTCAGGAAAACAGGAAAGCCGCTGCAGTTTATCACTGCGGCGGCTCCTATTGAGAAATGCGAATTCATTTTTATGATTGGTAATGGCAGATCCCTACTCCGACTTTAGTCTGTTTAACAAAATAACGCACAAAGCTACCGCTGCCGCCAGGATCACTGCCAAAGGCCACAGGTTTCCAAAAGTAAAGCTTGTATCCGACATCAGCCGGTACCCCCAGGTGGCCGGTACCATATTTCCCAGATTTCTGAAAAGCCCTGGAAGCAGATCTACCGGGAACATAATCCCCGACAGCATGATAGACGGCAGGAAGATCAGCTGGGATACCATGGTAAGTTTCGCCTGGTTTTTCATTGCCAGCCCCAGGACACTGCCGATCCCCAAGGATACCGCTATAAAGACGGCAAGCATACCGAAATAAAACAGCGGATGTTCCGGAAGAGCCGCGTCAAACACGAGAGGGGCGGTAACATATATGATCCCGCTCATAATCATCAGATGGATAAACGCAGACAAATACATCGAAACCAAGCCAAGATATAACGGTACTCCATTTGCTTTATAGGCTTTCTTGATATCACTAGCATATATCTCCACAAGGGAAGGCGGCAGGCCGATCAGCGCACCCATGGATACTCCCATGACGGTCATGGACTGGATCAGCGTATCCTTAGCCGCCGGATTGACGGAAGTGAAGATCCCTCCCATGACCGCAAAGAACAGCAGCGGCACC
This sequence comes from Diplocloster agilis, assembly GCF_019042275.1. Lineage (GTDB taxonomy): Bacteria > Bacillota > Clostridia > Lachnospirales > Lachnospiraceae > Diplocloster > Diplocloster agilis. The sequence continues at coordinate 12,387 of NZ_JAHQCW010000039.1, read as the reverse complement.
ACATAACAGGTGATTAGCAAGGACTTGCTTCGTATATCCAGTTTCCATTGTAATCCTACTCCATACAAAAAAGCGCTCATTCGCCGTTCCCCCTCGCTATATCGATAAAATGCTGTTCTAAGGTCCCCCGGTCTATCTTGATATCCAATACCTCAACGCCTTTTTGCTTATAGTTTTCCAGCAGGGCCAGCATCGTATCCCCGATATTATCGGCCTCATAACACTCTTCTCCCTGATCGGTCTCAATGCGAAGCTTATAGCGCCTGCCGACTTTAGCGGTCAGCTCCTCCACCGTACCTATGAAAACGATAGCGCCGTCATTGAGAATCGCGATCCGGTCACACAGATTTTCCACCTCGGCCATATCGTGGCTGGCCAAAACGATAGTTTTTCCCTCCGCTTTCAGTTTCCGTATCTGTTCATGGAGCGATAATCTGCCTTCCACATCCAGCCCGGCCGTCGGTTCGTCAAGAAACACGATATCCGGATCGCTGAGCAGGGCAAGGGCCAGATGCAGCCGCCGTTTCTGTCCTGTAGAAAGTTCTATGTACTGTTTTTTAGCCAGCTCGTTGATTCCCAGGGCAGCCAGCATGGAAGGATCGGCTTCTACCCGGTTCCATTTTGCAAATAACCGCACGGCCTCCATCGGTCTGATGTGATCCGGCAAAGACGCCGACTGCAGCTGTATTCCCACCCTGCCATTTACCACGATCCTGCCTTCCTCACATCTGCGTAAGTTCTCGATAATTTCAAGGGCTGTGGTTTTCCCCGCGCCGTTCACGCCCAGCAAGGCGAAGATTTCACCCTTTTCCACATGGAAATTTAATCCCTTCAGAACTATATGATCGCCATAACTTTTCTTTAGTCCTTCAATCTGAATGGCATAACTCATGCTTTTCCCCTTTCAAACGGATGATATCCCAATGCCGATGTCAGCGCACCTGCCGCCAGAATCCCAGTGGTATTCCTCTGCTATCTGTCATTATCATCACTCTGTATATAATATAATTCATGACCTTACGTAACATGCAAGATTTTTTTGTTTTTGTTGTTTTTGTTGTTTTTTGTTTTTTCAGACATGTATTTTAGCCGTCAGAATAACAGGCTCTCAGTATAACAGGTTCCCAGGATGTAAAAGACATTTTCCCCCTATAAAACCATATAAAACGCGCCGCGATCGAGTCTCGACCGCGACGCTTATCCAACATTCGGCTTATCACTTTTACTTAACAGAATCATCCGCTGTCCCAGGCTCCGTGAAACAGGCGTGCCGCAACCGCAGAAGGACCATTTTATTTATAGCGCAAGGCTGTCCAGCCAAATATACATACTTTGAATCAGGGGACGGTGATCTGCAGCCTCCACCGTACACTGATAATATAGCACTCTGGATATACTGCCGTCATGGCGGATGAACCGGTAGACGAAAGGCTCTACTTTTTCACCCTCGATCATCTTCAGGCTGTTCTGGTAAATGAGATTCAAGTCGTCCGGATGGACGATCTGACGCAGATTTCCTCCCATTTCCCCATAGAACTGCTCCGGGGAATAACCAATAATATCAAACATCACATCATTCATATAGGTAATGACCATATCCGCGGTCAGCTCATAGCGGATGACGCCCAGAGGCAGCATGGAGTAATAAGGATCCAGCAGCGCTCTCTCGTCCAAATGCCTGTCCTGATTTATCTTGATTTCTCTTTGCGCCCGGAACAGATTGACATAGCTGTCCGCCCGGATGAAATGCATATTGAATTTGATCAGTGTTAGTTTTCCTCCGGTTCGTATACAGTTGAAGGAGAAATAGAAGTTCCTGCAAAAAGGAGGCTGGGTGCCCTCATCTACCAGTATTGCCTCGCCGCTGACAGGAATGAAGTTATCCGCATGGTGGGGCGTGATGCTTCTGTAAATCAAGGAGAATTTTTTCCCCCGGATATGAGCTGCAAAATGGGGAAAGATCTCCTCCTGCCCATACAGCGGCTGCCCACAGAATAAATCATGCCATTCCACCTGGTTGTCTATACAGGCGGCAAACTGTTCGAAATTTTGTTTCACAAAGTAATCTGTGAAGACCTGCTCCACAAAGGCGCGGACAGCGTCGGTATGCTGCTGCTCCACAATAGAACATCCGCTGCGTCCTGCCTGCAGCAGCTCCTCGAACCGGGACCGCTCCATCGGGCGGGCGTAATAGAAGCCCTGGACCACATCGCAGCCGATCCCCTTCAAAAATGCGATCTGCTGTTCATTCTCGATCCCCTCACAGACGATCGCCATTCCCAGCGCCTTGACGATCGAAGTGATCGCACAGATGATGGAAGTATTTCTAAAATCCTGCAGATCCCGGTTGAAAAAGACCCGGTCCAGCTTAATGACATTGACCGGCAGCTCCTGAAGCATACCAAACGATGAATAGCCGGACCCGAAATCATCCATGGCAACCGAATAACCAAGGCCCCGCAGTTCCCACAACTGATCGATAATGGGCTGCGCATCTTCCACCAGCATATTTTCCGTAATCTCAATACCCAAGTTTCTGGAAGATACGTGATATTTCTCCGTAATCTCATGCAGACGCTGCGCAAACCCGTCTTTGAGAAAATGAAGGCGGGAGAAGTTACAATACACCGGCACCACGGAAAAACCGGCATCCAGCCAGCGCCTGATATTCTTACAGCTGCATTCAAACATGTACAGGTCCAGCTTGACAATAAGCCCGCTTGTTTCGAACAGAGGCAGGAACCGGCCCGGCTCCAGAACGCCATACACGGGATGACGCCACCGAACCAGCGCCTCCGCCGACACCGGAATGTTATCCTGGACACTGTAAAGAGGCTGATAAAAAGGTTCAAATTCGCCGTTCTCCAATGCGCCCCGAATCTGTGACGCCAAACAGAAGAACATATCCTCCTGTTTACCGTTCTGTCCTGTATTCGCAGGCTGGAGAATCTGATGAAACACATATTGATTGCGGCCGGCCTTTTTCGCCTGGCGCATCATCCGGTCCGCCTGCCCAAGCAGCGCGTAAGAGGTCATCTCCCCTTCCCTGTTCCACAGAACGCCGCCGATACTGATGGTCAGCTCCGCTTTTACCTGCGGCGTGTCATGGAGGTTTACCGTTAACCCTTCCGTTACCGCGAATAATGTATCACTGAACTTTCTCATATTTTCCGGAGTGGCATTTGGGATCACCCCCACAAACGCCTCCCCGTTCAGCCGGCCCAAAATTCCACGGTCCCGCTTGAAGCATTCCACCGTCTTTTTTCCAAACTGCGCCAGTAAAAGATCACCCAAAAGATATCCGTATGTATGGTTAAAGACTTTAAAGTTATCAAAGTCGATAAACAGCAAGCCAATTGGATAGAGCCTCTTTGCCAGGCATCTTTCTATAAACGCGTTTGTAGTCGACCAATTCGGCAGTCCGGTCAGACTGTCCAACGTGGTCAGTTTCTCAATCAACTCCTCTTTTTCTTTCAGAGCCCTGCTCAATTCCTTGTTCCGGCGGGATAAAGCCTTGTTTTCCGACATGAAGCTTTTTCTCACTTTCTTCCGTTTTTCAGTACGGGTTTCAGCCATGTATGTATTTATTTATTCCATCGGAGCACACTTTCCTTTGGAACAAAAAAACCTGCAAACATACGTTTACAGGAATTTTTCAACTCCCCGAGTTGGGCTCGAACCAACAACCCTTCGGTTAACAGCCGAATGCTCTACCATTGAGCTATCGAGGACTATACTCTAACAACAATGTTAATTATAATAACAGTCTACCATGATGTCAAGATTTTTATTCCATTTTTTTGAAATTCTTTGTTGTTCTTTTTTTAATACGATTATTTTTAGGAATTATTTTTTAAAAATGCTTGACCACCCCCTTAGGGGACAGCTTATGATAATATGGAGGTGATTCTAATGCTAATAAAACAAGTAAGTACTATCACAGGACTAACAAAAAAAGCCATCGAATATTATACCCTGCAGGGGCTGGTTGCGCCGGCTGTATTGAATAACGGCTATCGGGATTACAGCCAAAACGATATTGAGCTGTTAAATAAAATCTCTGTTCTCAGAAAGCTTGGCATTAGTACAGAAGAAATTAAAACTGTGCTGGCGGATCATTCCAACAGCGCTTTACAAGACATTTCCCTCCGAAAAGAATTGCATTTTCAAAGAGAATCCAGGAAAAAGGAAATTCTTGACGAATTAAGCCGCGGCCTGCCCTATTCAGATATCCGCTCAAAGCTGCAGGCTTTAGAGAACGGTAAGACCATCACCGAAAAATTGCTGGAGGCCTTTCCGGGCTATTACGGCCGATTTATCTGTATGCACTTTGCCACGTTTTTGAATGAGCCTATTGAGACGGAAAGCCAGCAGAACGCTTTTGATACGATTTTAGACTTTTTGGACAATATCCCTTCTCTGGAACTGCCTCAGGACCTGCAGGATTATTTAGCGGAAGGCACCAGGCATATAGGCACGGAGCAGATCACCGATATGCTGAAAAACACCAGGCAATCCATCGAAAATCCGGATGAATTCCTGTCTGATAACAAGGAGTTTCTAGAACAGTACCTGGCTTACAAAAAAAGTGACGAATATAAAAAGTCACCTGCCGGCAAGCTCACGAAGTTGATGAAGGAATTTTACAGCACCACCGGATACTACGACGTCTTCATTCCGGCCTTAAAGAAGTTAAGCCATTCTTATTCCGAATATTACCGGCATTTGGAGATCGCGAATGACAGACTGATATCCGAATACCCGGAGATCGAACATTTGGACGATCTGAAAGGATGAGCCTGTAGGCGCATCCTTTCAGAGTTTCTCAAGCTTTCGAATGTTTATCGAAATATTTTACGTTATTCCTGTGCTGCTATTTTTTATAGCTATGAGCACTTGCGGCTGTTTTTAAGCCGCTTATGTGCGATGCATGAAAAATAGTCAGCGAGGTTTTTTCGAGCGCTACTATTTTTTATTGTCTGTATCGCTGTTTTAGCCGCCACAAGGTGGCAAATTGCTCCATAGGCAGACCCAGCAAACCCGCATGAAACGCTTATTGGAGGCCGGACCCCAAACCCCAGAAAAGGACCGCCAGCAGCGGACTTTCCCTCGGCCCTTGCCGGGGGATTGGGGGGCTCCCCAACAAGCGGATTTTTGGAGAAAATCGACCTTAATCAAAAAAACATACTGCTTCATTTCCTTTGTGTTATACACAAGTTTTTTCTTTTTTACAACGGCTAACAATCAATACAATTGCCAGTGAAAGTATGTTCGACAGTACAATTCTGGCAATTTGCAATTCGTCGGTTCCGCTTTCCGTCACAACATGAAGCGTATTCCCAATAAAATTATTGAAAAAGTGCTCGGAAATTCCCACCCAAAGGGTGCCGCTCATGGATACGCACAATCCCCACTCCAAGCCTAAAATTCCGGCCAATATCACATATCCAATCGCCATGATGACCGCTGTAGAAATATCCATCAACCCATCATATATACCAAGCACCACCATTACAATATGCCACACCCCAAATAGAGCCGCTTGTATCCAGTTGGCTGTGAAGAACCCAAAACGTTCTTTTCCCAGCTTTAGAATGATACCGCGAAACAATCCTTCTTCCGCTAATACATTGATGATATTTACAGCTACACAGATGGAGAGTGCCACAAAGGTGGCTGTAACCTGTGTGGTTGCGCCGGTAAGTGCAAAATTGCTTACAAAGAACTGCAAAGAAATATGATGACCCTGTGAGCGTAAAAATAAGATTTCAACAAAATAAGATATTCCAAAGGTAATTACGCCAAGGGCTAGTCCAGACAAAATACTTCGCAACATTCGTTTGGTGCAAAAGCCAATATCAGCCAATCGAAAATTGGAACGCCTTAGCACAATGACGATTGTAAGTATGCAAAAGAGCTTTGTTCCAATATTATCTGCGACGATGGTTTGGTCCGTGCGGACATATAGAAATTCTATATACTCCACAACAGAGCATAAGCAAAAAAGTGATGCAATTTTTATAACTGCGCCGCCGTTTCTTTCTTTCATGTTGACTGCCCCCTCGTAAGCTGTGAAAGGATGTATTCCATCTGATGGTCGAGAAATTCCTCACTTAACGTAAGCACAGTACTGGAAATGCGAAGCCCCTCCAATAAAAGCACTATATTTTGAGCTGCAACATCAGGTTCTACCGAAAATTCGCCATTCTCAACACCATTTTGAATTATCCGTAACAGTTGACCGCTTGCATGCATAAAGTTGTCTTCCATTTCTGCTTTATTAAGTGCCGCACTGTGCGCAAACAGATATTCATAGGTGGCTATAATTAGGCTGTCAGTCGGATTTAGAAGCTCCCTTTTTTGCTCATTTAGAAACCGTCTCATTTGCTCTTCTGCACAGCGAGTATTTTCTATCTGCTCAGTGAAAAGATTTTTCTCTGCCTTTGCCCGCAAATCTAGTACAGCCTCAAATATTTCTGAAGTATCGTTAAAATATAGGTAGATGCCACCACGGCTAACGTTGCAGGCCGTCACAATATCTTTCATGGTAACGTCCTTAAAACCTTTTTGTGCAAATACTTTTTGAGCCTGTTCAAGAATGTATTCCTTTTTCCGAACTGATTTTTCACTCATTCGACTACACCTCCGCAGAAAAACTGACACTAGTGTCATATTTATTATATGACATTCGTGTCAGTTCTGTCAAGGGCTATTCAGTGCTAATAAGCCGTAACCGGCTGGAAAAATAGTCAGCGGGGCTTTTTCGAGCGCTATTATTTTTTATAGCGGTATTCCTCCGCCGGATAAATACTGACCGCGTAAGGGGTTCCGTCAATCGGTTTATAGATCTCCACGATTGCATAAAACGCCGGCAGTCCCGGTACCCGGGGTTTGGCTATACACATAAATTTGTAATTCGTCCCATTCACGATCTGAGTCGCTACCGCAATCGGTTGATAAAAATAATTCTCGTGGCTGCCAATGGCATTATAAAATATGAACTGATCATAAGGCGTTAGTTCTGAATGATAATCCCATCCTCCCGTCATCCTGATCCCCCATCATACTCTTTCTATTACTATATGTGGGGATCGCAGATGCGCTCCTACAAATTGATTTTCAGGCTGTAACCTTCCACCGCGGCCCCTTCCGACCGGGAAATACGAAGCTTCTGGTCTTCGGTAAAGCCTATGGTCTCTCCGTCATGGAGTTCCACGCCGCTGTCCAGGCAATAATACACAACGTTAAAAAGAAATTCCCGGATCTGCTGGAAATCAGCTTCACTGTCCAGCACCTCGATCTCCTCTCTTCCAAAGGCGGTCATTCCATAGGTGTAACCGCACATGCCGTGTTCCCCCTGATACAACCCGAAATAGATCAGGTTCAGGACCGGCAGGCCGCCGTCTTTGAGCATCTGCGCTGCTTCCAGATAGAACTGCGGCTGGAACACCGTACCGGATGTATAAAGGCCGATGGCATGTTCCTGTTTCAGACAGACACAGCACAGCTTGACAAACAGGTTCCCTGCGTCGATGGGGGATTCCCCTTGATTCATAACTGCCACCAGCAGGTGGGCGGTATGTTTCCCGGCCGTTTCCACCGCTTCCGGCCACATATAATTGTTGGCAGCGTTCTGCACCGCCTCATCATCCGGCACCGGCGCCGGCATCAGGCTGACGGCCGCGATCATGTTCCCGATATTCCAGACATAGGAATCGTGATCCGGGGAGGTATCGTCATCAGAAGATTCCCCCTCCGCTTCTTCGTCTTCCTCCACCTGTATTCCCCATTCCTGAAGCAGCTCCGCTTTTAACTGGTCCGCCTGTAAAGAACATTCATCCAGCAGTACAAATCCTAAAAAAGAGCCGGAATGGCCGGTTTGGTCCTGATTTTCCGGCGCGGTTTCTTCCTGTCTGCCGTCCTCTTCTTCCGACTGCTGCTCTTTCCCGCGTGTCATCCAATATTCCCGGATCATTTCCACCATGGAGACCGCCTGCTCTTTCGCGGACTCTTCCCGGTATTCCTGCATTTCACTGAAGACATGTCCGCAATGCTCCACGGCCCCTGCTTCATAACCTCCGCATACTCCCAGCAGCCATTTGCCAAAGAACGTTTTCTTATATTTAAATATGTAATAATGCAGATCATGCAGATCAAATTCTCCCGCACATTCGATCTTAGCCGGGGCTTTCCCCAGTTCGTGTTCGTCCGACAGCCACTCCGTCATGGCCGCCGCTGCCGCTTCCTGTTGTTTACTCATGCTATTTTCCTCTCAATCCCACCAAAAATACCAGACCGTCGATTTGGTCAGGGTGTCCGCGAGTTTCTCCACGCTGCCGTCTTCCTCGCACTGCTCGACTCGGTCCGGGCAAAACGCATACTGCTCCAACGCCAGCCGGCCGGCCGCTTCATAGTCCCCCACCGGCTCTTCCAGGATGAATTCCAGTTCATCGTGGCTGACACAGGCAGGCACAGCGCCATAATTTTCATACCAGCAGCGGGCCGCCGCCATTAACTGCGGCGTATCCGGGCATTCATTCCAGTTACCCATAGGAAGCCAGGCAAATACTTCCCAGGGGTGTTCCGCCGGTATTCTGGCCAGGATCATCTCATCGGTCTCCTTCGTCTGGTAATTCCAGTAAGACAGGAACCGGTCACAGGTTTCGCCCTGCTCCCTTACGCCTATGATCTCCTGCTGCCAGTCGATCTCATCCTCTATAGCTTCCTGACGACGTTCCTGAATCAATTGTTCCAGATACCGGGCCCCTGACTCGTTACCATGTTCCAGCATCTCACGGCGGTAATCTTGTATATCCTGGAGAACTACCTGATCCCCATCGCCGTCCTTCGCCGCATTTATCTGCAGACATTCCAACAAAGTAGCATCCACTTTTACCAATACAGGGACAAATCCCGTCGCTCTTCCCTGAGCATAAGCATTCTGATAGGCTGTCCACAACCCGTCGTCATCATCCATAGGCCCGAATACCTCACAAGGGCAGTCCAGATATTCCATCATCTGTACAGCCAATTCACTGGGCTTATACGGTTTCATTCTCACTCCTCCTTCCGTATTTTACGCATAGCAGGAATTTGCCTGCTTCTATAATTGGTATATACCATTTTCGTTATTTTACCATTTTCTGTAGGATAAGTCATTTAGTTTAGGGAAACTTAAGAAATTAAGAAAATTGACATTCCATATTAAGGGTATTACACTGAAATAAAGAAAAAGGAGCCAACTATATGCCGTATAAGCGGCAGGAAGGGGTAAATCACATGTTCTCCACAATTACCATCGTTACTTTCAGTCCCACAGGCGGAACCAGAAAAGCCGCTGTTTTTCTGGCAAAAGGACTTGCGCGGCAAATCCGTGAAGCAGATCTCTCACTGCCCGAAGCACAGCCTCTAAACTTTACCAGGGAGGATCTTATCCTCTTCGCCGGTCCGGTATACGGAGGAAGAATTCCGTCCTGCATGGCGGAAAAGCTGAAAAATATCCGGGGGAATCAGACACCTGCCGTCGTCGCCGCCGTATATGGAAACCGCGCTTATGAGGACGCGTTGCTGGAGCTTCATGATATCGTGTTGGAACAAGGATTTAAGCCAATAGCCGCGGCCGCCCTGTTAGCGGAACATTCCATCATACATAAACTGGCTGCACACAGACCCGATGTCCAGGATCAGGCTTGCCTCGCGGAATTTTCCAAACGGATTCTGATGAAATGGGAGTCCGGACAGAGGGACATCACTTCGGCTATTCCAGGCAGCCGGCCGTATAAGGTCTGGAACTCCGTTCCGAAGATTCCGGTAGTCTCCGATGCCTGCAGCCGGTGCGGGTTATGTGCGCAGAAATGCCCGGTACAGGCGATATCAAAAGTCTCTCCCGGCGATACAGATCCACAAAAGTGTATCCAGTGCATGCGCTGCGTCTCGATCTGTCCGGCTCATGCCAGGTCGCTTCCGGCGCAGGTGTTAGCGGCGCTTGGAGAACACTTGCAGCCATTTGCCGGGCTGCGCAGGGATAATGCGCTGTATTTATAAAATTAAGCACGATAAAGGGGAATTCAAAAGAAATGATAAAAGAAATATTATTGACTTTCTTGATCTTATGGTGCGAAAACTGTCTTCACTATGCTTTGCACCCCTTTTCTGCCGTTTATTAACTGACAATAACCAACTGTCACTGACCGTCAGAAACGTGGCTGAAGAAAATAAAAGTATTCAACTTTTTCAATCGATATGGTCATACTTGGGTAATCCAGTTCATCTCTTATACTGTTTATAACATTTCTAAATGACTCAAAAAATTTTTCTTCATCCACATATTCTACCGGATTTCTGACAGTCGTTATGACGTATGCCGTTTCGTCCAGTTTACAGCCTCTTATTTTACCACATACTAAAGTACGGTTACTAATCAAAGCCGTAATAAATATGTCGTTGTTTTTGAACTCCTCATTTGCGCTGTTTCCCATAGATAAGATATGTATTGATCGGTATAAAGTTTTGAATCTATACCAAATAAAGTTACAATATATCTCTCAGTCTCCACAATGTACGCCTCGATTTCCATGGTTTACGTTTACTATAACTTATGCTTATTTCATTCAGATGTTACTATTTTTTAGGCAAGTGGCATCTTCCTTTCCTCCGCATTGCGTTCCCGGGGAGCGTTTTTTATTTCGTAGGAACACTTTCTTATGAAATAAAAAAGCCCCTGAAACATCACTGTTTCAAGGGCCTGTCTATTTTTTACGCTAATTTCGCTTTTGCCACTTCAGCCAACTGTGCAAAACCGTCTGCATCATTTACAGCCATCTCTGCAAGCATTTTCCGGTTCATATCCACACCGGCCAGCTTTAAGCCATACATAAATTTGCTGTAAGATAATCCGTTGATTCTGGCAGCTGCATTGATTCTGGCGATCCACAGCTGACGGAACTGACGTTTTCTTTCTTTTCTGCCTGCGTAGGAGCTGGTCAGTGCTCTCATCACAGACTGTTTTGCTACTCTGTATTGTTTTGATCTTGCGCCTCTGTAACCTTTCGCAAGCTTTAATGTACGATTATGTCTTTTTTTAGCGTTCATACCGCCTTTTACTCTTGCCATGTCTTATTTCCTCCTTCACTTACATCCTATAAATAGGGCAGTATCTTCTTCATATTCTTAACATTGGTTGCATCCGTGATGGTTGCTTTTCTAAGATTTCTCTTTCTCTTCTGAGATTTCTTAGTTAAGATATGGCTCTTGTATGCTTTATTTCTCTTTAATTGTCCGGTTCCTGTCTTTTTGAAACGTTTTGCAGCAGCTCTGCTTGTTTTCATTTTAGGCATTTCTATGTTCCTCCTTAGAAATTATAATCTATTTTTAACGTTTTTCAGTTAAAAACATAGTCATGCTCCGTCCTTCCAGTTTGGGAGCTTTCTCAACGGTTGCCACATCTGCGAGTTTCTCGGCAAATACATCCAGAATCTGCTTGGAGCTCGACATGTGAGCCATTTCCCTTCCACGGAAACGAAGTGTCACTTTAACTCTATCACCTTTGGTGAGAAACTTTCTCGCTGCGTTCACTTTCGTGTTCAAATCATTTGTATCAATATTCGGTGAAAGACGTACTTCCTTGATATCAATAACTTTCTGCTTTTTCTTGGCCTCTTTGTCTTTTCTGGCCTGCTCATAACGGAATTTGCCGTAATCGATAATCTTGCATACCGGCGGCTTCGCGGTAGGGGCAATCTTTACCAGATCCAGCTCCGCCTCGCGCGCAAGCCTCATGGCCTCTTTCGTCGAAATGATACCTAATTGCTCTCCATCTTCCCCAATCAAACGAACTTCTTTGTCCCTGATCTGCTCGTTAATCATTAAATCGCTAATAGTTGTGCACCTCCATAAAAAAATTAAAAAGTGGATAGACAGACTATCCACTTATAATGAGCATATTTTAATCATGCTTTTCATTATTAACCATAGTCACGCTCTTGTGCTAAGGTGAGAGTGGATACTCTTCTTCGTTGTTCGCAGCTTTATTAAAATTATCACATTTTCACCGGGCTGTCAAGTTTTTGCTGGAAACTTTTTTCCAAACTTTTTTTCAAACATTTTTCTTAAATTTCCAAACATTAGGAATGATCCGCGGCTTTCCCCCATTCACGAATCACGTCTACAGAAAGATTTGCTATAGATGCAACCTTTTCTATAGATATACCAGCTCGGAGCATATTCAGAACCAACTCTTGTTTTCCTTGCTCCATCCCCTCCTCATAAGCATCCTTCATTTCCGCCTTCCGATCCATGATTGCCATCTCTCTGCGAAAAGCCCGGTAACGTTCCTCGTCATCCAGCGAAAAATCTTCAAACGTATCTACCGTTTCCTTCATATACTCA
>NZ_JAHQCW010000038.1:39229-58804 GCF_019042275.1 Diplocloster agilis | reverse complement strand
ACCAGGAACACGTGATGTGTTCCCGGTTCAGAGGCTCTTGCCCGTCGGACGTGAAGTCCGCCGGTCATCCTGAACCCGGCTTTCCGATTCCACTAAGCGTATGCACAGCCGCCCTATGCGCTCCCAGGGAGACACCAAAGACCCCGGCGGCCGGGAGCATCCCCGGATACCGCCCACGGATACCAGCCGGAAGCGGCAGACATACCCACCCCCGAGGAACCGTCCCGGCTTCTGCGAGGTTTCGTCCGCTTCGGAGCCCCGACCCTAAAGCCCGGCCACAAGCGGTTGAGTTCCCGCTGCTAAATGCTCTATTCAAGCTTAGAGGCTAGCGTAGTTTTGCGGATGATGAATTTGATAATCTTGAAAATGATAATCTTGAAAATTTTTTGCATTCTCGGTTGCGTACGGTAATATTTGAGAAACCCCAGAAAGAGAGAGGTTCAAAATATCATTGAGTCTTTATTGCTAGGGCGAGGTTTAAATAAAGGAACCGATTATGACAGGAAAACGGGGAAATTTGAATTTCTGGAAGAGACTACATACCAGATTTCATTATTCCTAAATTACGATTGTGCATTGAGGTAAAAACTTCTGCGGGAAGGTAGAAAATCAAAAGTGATTGAAGAAATAAGCGCAGATATTACAGCTTATAGTAAACAATATGAACGACAATTATTTGTTATATACGATTTGGGCTTCATTCAAAACGGGGAAGAATTTAGACGAGATATTGAAAATGCAGGAAATGTTAAAGTAATCATAGTAAAACACTAAGTCGCTATATCTATTGACCCGCCCACTGTGGCGGGTTTTCATTATGCCCCATAACAGCAAGCCGGTATTTCTCGTAAACCACGAATTACATAGCACCGTAGCTAATACTATTATAGTTGCCATCATAAGTCCGAATTTCAGTCTATCATCATAAGTCCCAATACCTGATCTCACAGACCATGGAACCTGGCCTGTAATAGAGTAGGGAGGAGAGGGCGGCGGCGTGATCCGGGGCGGGACGGCAGCTCTTGCGGGGGCAAATCGCTTGAGGCCGTGCCTTAGAACGGGTTACGCAGAAGAGGACGAAACCTCGCAGAACCCGGGGCACTGTCTGAGCCGTTTTATGGCGAGTTTGCCCCGGGTTCTGCTAATCGGAGGTTTCGCCCTCTTCGGAGTTACCCGTTCTTAGGCGCGGCCGATGCGATTTGCCCCCGCAAGAGCTGCCGTCCCGCCCCGGATCACGCCGCCGCCCTCTCCTCCCGGCCCCACCCCACCCCAGTCCCCAAGCAATATTTCTGGACAACCACCGGAAGAAAGGACTATAATAGGGGAAAAGTATCATGTGTATGTTGGAAGCTATTGAAAGCTAGCGGATGAAGAGACAGGGTTGTAAGAAAAAATGAGTAAAGGTGTGTGGAGGAGATATGGGAATCACATCGAAAGAACTGGCGGAACTGTGCGGGGTGTCCAGGACAACGGTGCACCGGGCTTTATATAATACCGGGAGGATTAATCCGGAGACGAAAGAGATGATTCTGAAAAAGGCCAAGGAGTATGATTTCCGGCCGGATCTGCTGGCCAGAGGACTTGTGACCGGGAAGACGTTTTATATCGGAGTCGTGATTATGGACTCGGACAACCGCTATTTCTCGCAGATGTTGAACGCGATTGTGCGGGAAGCGAGAAAAAAGGGGTATTCTGTTAATATTACATTCCATGAGAATAATGCGGATATTGAGAAGGAACAGCTCTGCAGATTGGTGGATTACCGGGTGGATGGAATTATCTTATCTTCCATACGCAAAGGTACGGAATACCGGAAATTTCTCAGAGGGTTGAATACGCCGGTGGTTACGATTGATAATAAGGTGGCCAAGGATCTGCCTTTTGTGGGGATCAATGGGAAAAAGGCAACTTATGAGGCCGCGGAACAGATCATTGAAAAAGGGTATGAGAAAGTGGTGTTAGTATGTCCGCCGCTTGCGGATGCCGCCAGAGAAAATGTATATGTCCATGAGGAGAGGGCGGCCGGGTTTACAAAGGCAATGCGAAAACATCCCGACGTAAAAAGCGTGATCATTGATGGCTGGGATTATGCAAAAAAGGCGTTTCAGGAGCTTGAGGAAGCGGGGGGAAGAACCGCATTTTTCTGCACAGCCGATATATTTGCCTTAGAGATTATGCAGTATCTCCGGGAGCGGGGAAAAAAGGTGCAGCGGGATTACGGTATTATGGGATTCGATAATATTGATATTTTGCGGTATATTTCTCCGAAGCTTTGCACGATTTATAATTCTGTGGAAGAAGTGGCCAGGAACGCGGTGGATCTTCTGTTCGCGCTGATGGATGAGGAAGAGGTGCCCGCCGAGAGGATCGTGGATTATATCCCTGTGGATGGGGAAACATTATAGTATATGATAATTAGGAAACGGCGGCTCTGAAATCTAAGCCGCCGTTTCTCTTTGATCCTTCCTATGGTCAAAGCGACTGTTTCCCGTTCTTATGAGGAAATCATATCAAATACAGGCTTTAGAATTTTATCGCGTCGCGCTTCGATATACCGGCCATAAAATTCCTTTTGCAGTTCGCAGATATACGGGACTTCCCTAAGAAATGCACGGATTTTTTCCTTATCGATCTTTGGCACGATCCGTCTGATTGCTTGATTGCAGTCCTCATACTCCATACGGGTCAGAAAATCATAGTAATTGATCTTTCGACCGTTCTGCTTAATTGATCTTTCGACCGTTCTGCTTGATGGCAGAAGTAGGATCTTTTGCGGAAGGAACCCTTCTACATATTTCGACACGTATCAGAAAAAAAGGGCCGTAAAAGCCCGGCTATTGTGAGATCTGTGAGCTTGGCTCCGGAAAGATTGGTAAATATGCCTATGCCAAAAACAAGGCATTCAGATTGACAGAAAGTTGCGCAAAGACTATAATATAGCTAGTGGACACGTGTACGCAAAACAATTCAGGAGGGGTAATAATGAACAAAAGATTAAAAAAGATTCTTGCGTTATTATTGACGGCTGCTATGGTCTTTGGCAGCTCAGTCACGGCATTGGCTCAGATGACGGGCAATGGAACAGCGGCAATGAGTATCTCTTTTCAGACAGCTTTTGAAGAACAGGCAATTACCTATACCAGAATTTTGTGCCTGAAGAACAGCGGAAATGCGAACGGAACGCTGCTGATGACCTGCGATCAGCATTCCTGGGTAGACGGCGAGCAGGTATGGCCGATTTACCGGAGTACGGATAATGGGAATACCTGGTCCCATGTCTCGGATGTGAAGGATACCGTGTTCGGCACCAACAGAAAGGCGCAGCCTATGCTGTTCGAGCTTCCGCAGGCAGTCGGTAATCTGCCGAAGGGAACGGTCCTGCTGGCCGGGAACCTGGTTCCGGATGATCAGTCTTCCTCCAGAATCGTGATCTATAAGAGCGCGAACCAGGGAAGCTCCTGGGACTATGTGAGCACAGTGGATACCGGAGGTCCCTTTGACTATGATCCGTCTCCGACCTCAACCACTACGACTGTCTGGGAACCGTTTCTGTATATGGACGCCTACGGACATCTGGTCTGCGCGTATTCCGATGAGCGTCAGAAGGCCAATGGAGTCCTGCAGGCCCTGAGCCTTAGGTATACCTCTGATGGGACGAACTGGAGCGAACTTAAGAATATCGTGGCTGTGGGGAACCAGAACGACCGTCCCGGTATGGTTACGGTAGATCAGATGCCGAACGGAAAGTATATCGCTACCTATGAGGTGGTAAATAAACCAAGCCTGAGCCAGAACAGTTCCATCGTGTATTACAAAACTTCCGACGACGGACTGGCCTGGAATCCATCGGATGTGGGGACTTTACTGGAGACGGAGGATGGCCTGTGCCTGGGCTCCTCCCCCTATGTGAAATGGGTAAACGCGGGCGGCCCCAACGGAATGGTCATCGTCGGCTCCAAATGGGCGATCAATAAGAACGGCGATATCCAGGAGGGTGGTCAGAATTTCTTCGTCAACTATAATCTGGGAGAGGGACCGTGGGAGAGATACCCGCAGCCGCTGACCTGGGATGCGGAAGGAATCCAGTATCTGGATGCGTTCAGCCAGTGTATTGAAACAAATGTGGATGACACGGTATTATATGAGTCGGCCAACATACTAAGTCCCGACGGATCGGGAATTGATGTCCGGTTCGGGACGCTGCCGCTGACCTACGCGTTATATGAAGCGGAGAATGCAAATCTGACCAATGTACAGACTATCGAATGTTATGATTCCTCCGGCGGATATGAAGTGGGATATATTAACTATTCCGACAGCAAGGTACTGTTTGATAAGGTGGTTGTTCCGGAAAGCGGAACCTATACGGTCTATGTGCGCTATAATAACGGGACAGGAGGTAACAGCAGCCATAAAGTATCGGTGAACGGCGGCAGCAGTTCCACCGTAACTTATCCGGCGACTGCGGACTGGAACCGGTATCAGTGGGCCTCTTTTAATTGTCCCTTGAATGCCGGCAATAATACCATCCAATTGAGCTTCAACGGAACTTACGCGGAACTGGACTGTATCATGGTTGGCAAAGCAGGGACGGATCTGAACCGTGATTTTATGATTAAAAATAAAAACAGCGGGATGTATCTGGAGACCCCCAGTATGGGAACCGCGGACAACGCGGTGTTAGGCCAGTATTCCAAGACCGTATATCCCTGCCAGCTCTGGGAAATCAAAGCGTCCGGCAGCGGCAGCACTCTGATGAACCGGAACAGCGGTAAATACTGCCAGATTCAGAATGCCTCCACGGCCGACGGAGCAAAGGCGGTACAATACACGTACAGCGGCAGCCCGACGCAGATCTGGTCCTTTGAAGAGGTGTCCGGCGGTTATTTCTACATCAAAAACCAGAACAGCCAGAAACTGTTGGAAATCGCCGGGAATTCCACCGAGTTGGGAGCCGAAGCCGGACAGTGGGGAGATACCGGTTACGACTGCCAGAAATGGACTCTGGTAAAAGAAAGCACGCGTTAGTATTTGTAATATCGGGGGAGTCTAAGATAGAGGGAAAGTTCGAAGCATTTAGGAGGAAAGCGATGTTATACCAAAATCAGACGAATACAAAAAAAACATGCGCTGTACAGCCATGGATTATGCAGCGGGCAGACCCCTATGTCTACCGGCATACGGACGGCATGTATTATTTTACCGCATCGGTGCCGGAGTATGACAGAATTATTCTCAGGCGAGGAAAAAGCCTGCAGGAACTGGCGGATGCGGAGGAGGCGGTCCTGTGGCGCAGGCATGAGAGCGGAATTATGAGCTGCCATATCTGGGCCCCCGAGCTGCATTATCTTAATAATGCCTGGTATATTTATTTTGCGGCCGGCGCGGTCGAGGATATCTGGGCCATACGTCCTTACGTGATAAGATGCACCGGTGAAGACCCGATGACCGGACGCTGGGAGGAATTGGGCCAGGTACAGCCCTATGATGAATTTACCTTTCAGGATTTTTCTCTGGATATGACGGTTTTCACCCATCGGGAAAAGCTATATGCGGTATGGGCGGAAAAGGTGAGTGTCGGGAAGAAGATCTCAAATCTGTACATAGCGGAAATGGAGACTCCGTGGAAACTGGGGACCCAGCAGGTTCTTTTAAGTTCTCCCGATTATAACTGGGAGCGGGAGGATTTCTGGGTCAATGAAGGTCCCGCTGTGATCCGGCATGGAGAAAGGCTGTTTCTCACCTACTCGGCCAGCGCTACCGGAGCCTGCTACTGCATGGGTCTGTTGAGTATCGGGGAGGACCAGGATCTTCTGGACCCGGAAAACTGGGAAAAATCAAGACAACCGGTCTTCCTGACACAGGAGGAGGCAGGCATATACGGGCCGGGACATAACAGCTTTACTGTGGATGAGACGGGAAATGCCGATATCTGCGTATATCATGCCAGGCCCTACCGGGATATAGTGGGAGATCCGCTGTATGATCCCAACCGCCATGCCTATCTGATGAAAGTGAAGTGGGATGATCGGGGATATCCTGTGTTTACACCTGCACCGTAACAGCCGGATTCACCGGCTGCCACAGAAATGAATCTGCAACAGCACCTTCGATTCCTGTCAAAGAGACGGAAGCCGAAGGTGCTATTATATTGTATTGAATCACTTGCCTTTCGGTTTCTTAATCTCAGTGCATGGATTTCTCCGTTGCCATATTGGAAAGGATAGTGTATGATAGGTAAGGTAAATTTTTTTTGAGTTTCGCAAGCGAAACTCTTATTCATAATAATGTAGGAGTTCAAAAAGAATGGAAATATTAAAACGTTTCTGGCACTGGCTGGAACATTTGATGCGTATTATCATCACCTGGTTTTTGAGGCTGTTCCACAAGGAAATCTCGGACGGGCAGTGGAACGCATTTATGCAATTTGTAAAATTCTCAATTGTGGGGCTCAGCAACACGGTTGTCTCGTATGTCATATTTTTAATAGGGGTTTCCCTGGGAATCCATTATCAGGTCAGCAATCTGATCGGTTACATGCTGGGAATCCTGAATTCTTTCTTCTGGAATAACCGGCTGGTGTTTGAAAAGAAAGAGGAAGAAGAGCGCAGCATGTGGCAGGCGCTGGCGAAGGTGTACGCCTCCTACGCATTTTCTTATGTGGTCTCCGCGGTACTCCTGTTCCTGTGGGTGGATCTGCTGCATGTGCCGGAGTTCCTGGGACCGATCATAACGGTCGTGGTAACAACGCCCATTAATTTTATACTGAATAAATTCTGGGCTTTTAAAGGAAAGAAGAAGCATAGCTAAGAAAGAACGGTGATACAGGTGGGTATGATTCGGACTGCAAAATTAGTATATGATTATATTAAACGGGACGAAGAGGGAAACGTCGAAGAGGTAGACCGGGCCGTAGACCACGTGGATTTGGATGTGGAAAAAGGGGATTTCGTAGCGATCCTGGGCCATAACGGTTCCGGGAAATCCACACTGGCCAAGCATATCAACGCGATTCTGGTGCCCTCGGAAGGCACGGTCTGGATCGGGGACATGGATACCAGGGACGAAGGGCATCTGTGGGATATCCGCCAGTCGGCCGGTATGGTGTTTCAGAATCCGGACAATCAGATCATCGGAACCATTGTGGAAGAAGACGTGGGATTTGGCCCGGAAAATATGGGTGTGCCCACAAAGGAGATCTGGGAGCGGGTGGATGAGAGCCTGAAAGCAGTAGGCATGACCGCCTACCGCCACCACTCGCCGAACAAGCTGTCCGGCGGCCAGAAACAGCGGGTGGCTATCGCCGGAGTCGTGGCCATGCATCCTAAGTGTATTATTCTGGACGAGCCGACGGCCATGCTGGACCCCAACGGACGAAAAGAAGTGATCCGCACGATCCGGGCGTTAAATCAGGTGGAGGATGTGACCGTACTGCTGATCACCCATTATATGGAAGAAGTGGTATACGCCGATAAAGTGGTGGTGATGGACGAGGGAAAAATCGTCATGCGTGGAACGCCCAGGGAAATCTTCAGCAGGGTGGACGAATTGAAACAGTACCGGCTGGACGTGCCGCAGGTGACCCTGCTGGCACATGAGCTGAAAAAAGAAGGGATTCCGCTGCCGGATGGAATTCTCTCAATCGATGAGTTGGTGAATGCTTTATGTCAGTCTTAAAAGTAGAACATGTCAATTATATATACGGTGCGGAAACTGCCTATGAGATCCAGGCGCTCAAAGACGTCAGCCTGGAGATTCCGAAAGGGCAGTTCGTGGGCCTGATCGGCCATACCGGTTCCGGAAAATCCACGCTGATCCAGCATCTGAACGGGTTGATCCGGGCTACCAGCGGCCATATCTATTTTCAGGGCCAGGATATCTATGGAGCGCATTATAATATGAAGGAGCTGCGCAGCCAGGTTGGTCTGGTCTTTCAGTACCCGGAGCATCAGCTGTTCGAGATCGATGTGCTGAGCGATGTCTGCTACGGGCCCAAAAATCAGGGTTTAACCCGTGAGGAAGCCGAGAAACGCGCCAGGGAAGCGCTGAGGATGGTAGGGGTATCGGAGGAATTCTACGGGCACTCCCCCTTTGAACTTTCCGGGGGACAGAAGCGCCGGGTGGCGATCGCGGGAGTGCTGGCGATGAAACCGGAAGTGCTGATCCTGGATGAGCCTACCGCCGGGCTGGATCCGAAAGGCCGGGATGATATCCTGGATCAGATCGCAAAGCTGCATCAGGAGAGCGGATTGACGGTTATTTTAGTATCCCACAGCATGGAAGATATCGCAAAGTATGTGGACAGAATCATTGTGATGAATCAGGGAGCCGTCATGTTCGACGCAGCGCCAAAGGAAGTGTTCCGGCATTACAAAGAGCTGGAGCAGGTCGGTCTGGCCGCGCCTCAGGTGACCTATATCATGCACCGTTTGAAAGAGCGGGGAATGGATGTGGACACTGACGCCACCACGGTGGAGGAGGCAAAGGAAGCGATTGTAAGCGCCTGGAAGAAAAAGCATGACAGCGCAGGGAATAGGTGTGAGAATGTATGATTAGGGATATAACGATAGGACAATATTATCCGGTGGATTCCCCGATTCACCGGCTGGACCCCAGGACAAAGCTGATCGGTACGCTGACGTTTATCATCTCTTTGTTCCTGTTTAAAAGCATCGCCGGCTACCTGGTGGCTACGGCCTTTCTGGTGACCGTCATCCGTCTCTCGAAGGTACCCTTTAAATTCATGGTGCGGGGACTTAAGGCCATTCTGCTGATCCTGATCATTGCCATGCTGTTCAACGTGCTGCTGATCCGGGACGGCAACGTCCTGTTTGACAAATGGTTCATCCGGATTACGGATCAGGGCCTCTATACCGCCGCCTTCATGGCGGTGCGGCTAACGTATCTGGTGATCGGGTCCTCGGTTATGACCTTGACGACTACGCCCAACGACCTGACAGACGGGCTGGAGAGCGTGCTGGGCCCTTTGAAGAAAATTCATATTCCCGTGCATGAGATCGCCATGATGATGTCCATTGCCCTCCGGTTTATACCGATTCTGCTGGAAGAAACCGATAAAATTATGAAAGCGCAGATTGCCAGGGGCGCGGATTTTGAAAATGGGAATCTGATACAGAAGGCAAAGAACATGGTGCCGCTTCTGGTGCCGCTGTTTATCTCCGCGTTCCGCCGGGCCGACGATCTGGCCATGGCGATGGAAGCCAGATGCTATCACGGCGGGGAGGGAAGAACGAAGATGAAACCGCTGCATTATGGAAAAAATGATGCAGGCGCGTTTGTGTTCCTGCTGATCTATCTGGCGGCGATTCTGGCGGCTAAGCAATTCTGGATCATTGTATAAAGCCGGGTAGATATACAAAGCTGGATCGGTAGATACAGGATCATCCACTATAGCAGCATAGCTATTATAATTCTAATGGAAACCCGAATCAGGGAATACCCATTTTTCAGGTGAGTATATGAAAAGAATCAAACTAACCGTCGCCTATGACGGGACGAACTACAGCGGATTTCAGATCCAGAACAACGCGTCCACGATAGAGGGGGAACTGAAAAAATGCCTGACCGCTCTGTTGCAGGAAGAAGTAGAATTAATCGGCGCCAGCCGCACCGATGCGGGAGTACACGCGCTGGGAAATGTAGCGGTTTTTGACACCGACACCAGGATACCGGCGGAGAAGATTTCCTACGCCTTAAACGTCCGCCTTCCGGAAGATATTCGGATACAGCATTCCTGCCAGGTGTCGTCCGACTGGCATCCCCGGTATCAGAACACCATAAAAACATATGAATACCGGATCTACAACCGGCCTTTTCCGAACCCGGTCGTAAGGCTGTACAGCCATCATGTCTATTGGTCTTTGGATGACTCTAAGATGGCGGAAGCGGCCAAATATCTGACAGGGGAACATGATTTTGCCAGCTTCTGCAGTGCCGGCGCCCAGGTTCAGTCTACGGTGCGCACGATCTATGAGGCCGCGGTACAGGCAGAAGAGAGCGGAATGATTACGATCCGTCTGAAAGGAAATGGATTTCTCTATAATATGGTCCGTATCATAGCCGGGACGCTGATGGAAGCGGGCAGGGGAAGCCTGCCGCCGGAGCAGGTCCAGGATATATTAGCGGCCTGTGACAGATCCAAGGCGGGGCCCACCGCTCCGGCCAAAGGTTTGACTCTGATGGGGATTCAATATCTTTAAAACTCGGGGAGGGGTTTTATGAATCTGAAAAAGATGTTCGGAGCCGTGGATATGACGGAGGGTATCCCATGGCATAAGATTTTATTTTTTACAGTCCCCATGCTGATCGGAAATATAGCCCAGCAGCTATACAACACCGTAGACAGTGTGGTGGTCGGCAATTATGTGGGAGATAACGCTCTGGCTGCCGTTGGCAGTGCAGGGCCCATTTTGAATCTGTTAATCGTGCTTTTTATCGGAATCAGCGTGGGAGCCGGAATCATGGTGTCCCAATATTTCGGCGCGAAAAAGCGGGAAGAATTATCCAGCACCATTGGAAACTGCCTCGTGCTGACTGCCCTGGCGTCGGTCTTCGTTATGATCGTTGCCACGCTGGCCTCCAGGCCCTTGTTACAGCTTCTCAATACTCCCGACAGCATTATAGACTGGTGCACCTCCTATTTAAGAATTCTCTTTCTGGGAGTTGCCGGGCTGGCCTTTTACAACATATTAAGCGGTATTCTCCGGGGCCTTGGGGATTCCGTCTCCGCCCTGTTATACCTGATCATATCCTGCATCTTAAATATTATCCTGGATCTGGTGTTCGTGATCTATTTCCATATGGGCGTTTCGGGGGTAGCCCTGGCTACCATCATCGCCCAGGCGGTATCCGCGATCCTGTGTTATATTAAGCTGTCCCGAATGACCGATGTATTTGATCTGAAGCCAAGTTATATGAAGCTCCATAAAAAGCACTCCGCGGCTATCGTGAGACTGGGCCTTCCTTCCGGAATCACGCAGGCGATCATGTCCATGGCTATGATCGTAGTCCAGTCCCTGACCAACAGTTACGGGGAAATGTTCATCGCGGCCAACGTTATGGTCATGCGGGTTGACGGCTTCGCAATGCTGCCCAACTTCTCCTTCGGAACAGCCATGACCACCTACACGGGACAAAACGTGGGCGCCCGGCGCTATGACAATGTACATACCGGAGCCAAGCAGGGCACCGTCATGGCCGTCATTACCTCTACAGCCATAACCCTCTTGATCCTCCTGTTCGGCCGTCATCTGATGGGGATTTTCACCAACACCCCTGATCTGGTGACTCTTAGCATGCGCATGATGCAGATCCTGGCAGTGGGTTACATCGCCATGGCGGTCACCCAGAGCCTTTCCGGTGTCATGAGAGGAGCCGGCGACACTATGACCCCCATGTGGATATCGGTCGTCACCACCATCATAATCCGGGTCCCTATTGCCTACGGAATCGCTTTTCTCACCAGAACCCCTGAGCTGCCTAACGGCAGGCAGGAATGCGTATATATTTCCCTGCTGATATCCTGGCTGCTGGGAGCGGTCATCACCTGGTTTTTCTACTGCCGCGGGAAATGGCGGGAGAAAGCGATCTAAGTTAACCGTGTATTATGAACTTAGATTCTTAGAAGGTAAATGTTTAGATGGTAAATTTAGAAAAAATCGGAAAATGCACTTGACACACACGGATCAGTATAATATAATAACTCAATGTGACGAAGTGCGTAAATGTCTGCATCCAAGCCCCGGTAACAGGCATTTTCCATATGAAGGAAACTGAGATTTAAGGAGGAAAACCAATGAAGAGTTACATGGCTAGTCCGGCAACAGTGGAAAGAAAATGGTATGTAGTTGACGCTACTGGACATACATTAGGCCGCTTGGCATCAGAAGTAGCAAAAGTTTTAAGAGGTAAGAATAAACCGATCTTCACTCCTCACGTGGATACCGGTGATTACGTAATCGTAGTCAATGCCGACAAGATCAAAGTTACCGGCAAGAAAATGGATCAGAAAATCTATTATCATCATTCCGATTATGTAGGCGGTATGAAAGAAACCACCTTAAAAGAGATGATGGACAAAAAACCGGAAAAAGTTGTGGAATTGGCTGTAAAAGGCATGCTTCCGAAAGGACCTTTGGGAAGGCAAATGTATAAGAAACTTCATGTATACGCAGGCGCAGAGCACGGACATGAGGCTCAGAAGCCCGAAGTATTAACATTTTAAGAAAGGTACGATAAGGAGGTAAATTACAGTGGCGAAAGCAAGATATTATGGAACCGGAAGAAGAAAAAAATCGATTGCCAGAGTATATTTAGTACCTGGAACCGGTAATATTACAATAAATAAAAGAAGCATCGACGAGTATCTGGGAATGGAAACCTTAAAGGTTATCGTTCGTCAGCCTCTGACCGCGACTGAGACAGCAGATAAGTTTGACGTGCTGGTAAATGTACGCGGCGGCGGATTCACTGGACAGGCAGGAGCGATCCGTCATGGTATCGCAAGAGCACTGCTTCAGGCAGATCCGGAGTATCGTCCGATCCTGAAAAAAGCCGGATACTTAACCAGAGATCCGAGAATGAAAGAGCGTAAGAAGTACGGTCTCAAAGCAGCCCGTAGAGCTCCGCAGTTCAGCAAGAGATAGGCATATATTTACAGTATATGGAAAGCCCACAAACGTCGAGTTTGTGGGCTTTTTTTGATGGGATAGCTGTGGTATAATATATATCATAGAGATTAATTAGTCTCTACGCTATATATGAAAAAGAATGAAATGCGGAGGAATTTATTATGCCGGAAATATCATTATTTTATGGAATTAGGGTTGCCCCATTTTCATGCAGAGTATAATGGACATAAAGCAATAGTCGAAATAGATGGAGTAAGAGTAATAAAAGGCGCTCTGCCGTCAAAGCAATTAAAGTTAATTTTAGCATGGTGTGTTTTGTATCAGGATGAACTGATGCAGAATTGGGAATTGTCGAAAGACGGGAAACCGATGAATAGAATTAATCCTTTAATTTAGGAGGTGATAATATGTTTCCTAAGGTGGTACAGGTGATACCAATGAAAGATTATTCGGTGTATGTATATTTTGAAGATGGAAAAATTGTATGTTATGATATGTCCCCAATGATTGAGAAAGAGGCATTTCGCCAGCTGAAAGATATTAATGTTTTTATGGATACCTGTACAGTGATGAATGATACCCTTGCATGGGACATAGGCAAAAACAGAGATAATACGGTGTGTTTGGATATTGACCCGGATACATTATATGAATTGCCATTAGTGAAGGAAAAAATAGCATGAAATATGGTTAGAGACAGATCGAGCATATATAAAGTCTATAGGTAACTAACACGTAACTGACAAATGGCTAAAAAGTTCCCTGTTTTGTGGATTCGTAGTTTTCAAGAGATAATAAGAAACTCTATAAGAGAATCATCAGAACCCCTGAAAATGTAACGTTTTCAGGGGTTTCTTTATACTTTGATTAGTTATTAAATAGCTTGAAAAAATGTGGAGCTAAGCCGCTATCCCTATAAAAACAAGGATTTTCATTTTGATTATCATTTTGTTTCACGCAAGTTTGTGGTATCATAAGGAAAACAACCGGGGAGGGATGGAATATGGCGGCAGTCAGTCACAGCTTCGTTACAAAGCTGGGGAAAAATGAAATGGTATCGCTGCAAACACTGGTGAACATCTGCGGGGCGTTGCACTGCGGCATCGGGGATATTCTGGAGGTGTGCCATGAGTGACCTTCTCTTTGTCGACGACAACCCGGATATTCTGGAAGCCAACCGCTCCTATTTCGAAGACCAGGGCTTTCACGCCACGGCCTGCATCAGCGGTGAGGCGGCGGCCCTGCTGCTGCAAACACACAGTTTCGACTGCATTGTGCTGGATGTGATGATGCCCGGCATGGACGGCTACGAGGTCTGCAAGTTCATCCGGGAAAAGACCAGCACGCCGGTGATCTTTCTCTCCTGCCTCGACCAGCCGGACGACAAGGTACGGGGCCTGATGCTGGGCGGTGACGCGTACATGGTGAAGCCCTACGATCTGCGGGAGCTGCACGCCCAGGTGGTTGCCTGCGTCCGGCGCAAAGAGAAAGAGGCCGCCCCCGCCCCGGACTTTTTTATCGACCGGGAGCGTCGTATTGTGCGGCTCCATGAACACAGCGCCATCCTCTCGAAAAAGGAGATGGCCCTGCTCTGTCTGCTGCTTTCGCGGCCGGACAAAACACTGTCAAAGGAAAGCCTCTGCGCCGCCCTGTGGCCGGGAGAAGCTGCCGACGAAAACCGGCTGCAAAGCCTGGTGCGCAATCTGCGGCGCAAGACGGACTTTGCCTGTTCACACATCGGCCGGATCACCAGTGTTTATGGCCAGGGCTACCGGCTGGACGCCGGGGAAGGGGAAGGCGACTGATGATGAAACGGAACGCTCTGGGCATGAGCCTCTTTTTTGCCGCTGTGGTGCTGGTGGCGGTGATGCTGATGTGGTTTACAGGCAGCGGCGCGGTTTCCGTTCCCATAGCCGGAGGTTCGGCGGATTTGACCGGCCTTGACCTGCATACACAGATCGCGGCGGTGCAGCCGGAAGGGATGACGTATTACCCCAACCTGCATCTCGCCCCAGGTGAGTTTGAAAACGCCCCTGCGCCCCGCTCCTTCACCGACGCGGACAAATCCCAGGTGCAGTTCGGCACCTATCGGATCACGCTTTGTCTGGAGGCCGGCAGGACCTATGCCCTGCGTGCGATGGCGGTCAATTTTGCGCAGCGGCTGTGGATTGACGGCGCGGAGCAGGAGGCGGTGGGCTGGCCCGGCGAGAACGCCGCCTCCACATCTCCCGCCGCCCGGACAGTCTTGTGCGTGTTCACCCCGCAAAGCGGGGAAACGGAAATCGTCTTGCAGTATGCCAACTTCGTTTACCGGGGCGGCGGCGAAGCTTATCCGCTGTACGTTTCGGAGTACGGCAACATCATCCGCATGGAGCAAAGCCTGCTGTTTAGGGCCTGCATGATCGCCGGCTGTATGCTGACCCTCTTTGTGTTCTATTTGGGCATGTGGCTCTTTTTCCAACGGCGTCCCTACTTTTTGGCTTTCAGCGTCAGCTGCCTGGCCATCGCGCTGCACGGCCTGCTGGTGGGCCAGAAATTTTTGACCCGGCTGCTGCCGTCGCTTAATTGGTACGCGGCAATGAAGCTGGAATACATCGCTTTGATCGTGATGATTGCCGCTTTTATCCTCTATATAGCCGGCATGTTTCCCGGACTGCTGCACAGAAAAGGGCTGGCGGTGTACCTGGCCTTTTCCGCCGCTTTTTTCCTGGTGGTGCTGGCGACACAGCCCGCGGTTTACTCATGGGGACTGCTGGTTTTTCAGGCGGTGAGCGTGCCGTACGGCTTGTATATTATCGTGCGGCTGCTGATGCGGATGCGCCGCAGCCAGGACCCGGAAAACCTGCTGATTCTGGCAGGCGGCTGCGCGTTTTTGGCGGCGATTTTGGCGGAGGCTTATCTGCACAGCCGGGCGGTGCAGACGGGCATCTCCGGCCTTGATCAGCCGGCCATGCTGGTGTTCATCTTTGCAAACATGGTGGCCCTGGCGGTGCGCTATGCCCGCACCGAGCGCGAGCTATCCGAAATGACCGAACTGGACCGCATGAAAACAGAATTTTTAAGCCAGGCGTCCCACGACCTGAAAACGCCGGTGGCGGCTATGGGGCTGGCGCTGGAGCGGCTGAAGGACGTAAAGGACGAGGCACGGCGCGGCCATTTTTTGGCCGCCGCCCGGCGCAGCCAGGGGGATATGGCCCGGCTGGTGGGCAATTTGCTGTCGGTGGCCCGCCTGGACGCAGGCAGTCAGCGGTATCATATCGCGCCGCTGCCCGTAGAGCGCCTCCTGGTAAAAATTCAGGATAAATACGAGGATGTGTTAGAGCTGGCGGGTGTGGAGTTGGACGTGAGCGCCGACACACAGCGGGACATCCTCTGCGATGAAAATATGCTTTGGAGTGTGCTGGATAATCTGATCTACAATGCCCTGCGCTATACGCCGAGGGGAGGAGCCATCCGGGTGAAGGCGGGCAGGGACGGCCCGTGCGTTGCCCTTACGATCTCCGACACCGGCCCCGGCGTTCCTCCTGAACAGTTGCCGTACGTTTTTGAGCGGGGGTACATTGCCGGCGATAAGAGCGGCACGGGAATGGGCCTGTACATCGTGAAAACCGTGATGGAAGGCATGGGCGGCTTTGTACAGGTTCAAAATGCATATTCCGGCGGCCTGTGCTTTACCCTTTCGTTCCCCGGCGCGGGCAGAGAGGAATTTTAATAAAACGCCTTGCAATTTGATTTTTCTTTTGCTATACTGCTTGTGTACAGGAGTGGTCTTTATGAAAAAACGAATCTCAGGACAACTTCATAGAAACGGATTTCAAACCGCGTTCCCCTGATAGGGGGAGCGCGGTTTTTCAATTCTGATGTTTTTTTGTCAGAATTGAAGCCGCAGCCCCAAATAAGGCGGAGCAGATAGACAGCAAATAAAGGATACCGACAGCTCGGACCCAGCGGTAGTGGAAGTGCTGGCCAGGGCCCGCGAGGAAAACGAACAGGAGGAACGAATATGAGAAGAATAATGGAAAAGAAAGCCGCCGGAATGAAGGCCAAAGAACGGATCCTTGCGGTGCTGCTGTCCACGGCGCTGCTTTTGAGCGCAATGCCGCCTGTGAGCGCGATGGCAAAGAGCCCGGCGGCTCCCGTGGAGGGGCAAATACAATCCTTTGCGGCGCAGCCCGGCGGGCAAACGCCCGTGCTGACGGATGTAACTGAAACCATCCCCGAGACGGCGGATAACGCGGCGCAATCGTGCATCTGCCAAACACAGTGCATACCCGCCGCGGGAGAAACTCCGGCGGTAATCGACTCCGTCTGCCCCGTCTGTGCACCGGACGGAGCAGACTTGGACGACTGCCTGGGCAAACCGGCAAACCGCAGCTTGGGAGACCCTAAAACATCCACCACCCTCGCTGTCACCTTTGGCAGCAACGGCAGCGGCGGCGCAAGTATCACCGACAACGATATGAAAAATGCCGTCGAAGCGGCCCTGAACCAGGCGGGCGGGAAAAAGCCGGACTTTACCACCATCCAGCTCACCGGCGACGCGGCGGAGATCACGGGCTGGAACTGGAAGTATCTGATAAATCTGTACATGGAGAACAGCGATTGGAGCGGTCTGACCACACTGGATCTGTCGGGGATGGGCAGTCTTACTAATGTGAAGAACGAGAAACTCAGCTATAAAACGATTTTCCAATTGACGAGTGTAAACTTCCCTTCCAGCCTCACCACCATAGGGGCCTATGCGTTTTACGACTGCACCGGCCTCACCAGTGTGAACCTTCCGAAGGGCCTCACCACAATAGGGGATCATGCGTTTGCCTCCTGCACCGGCCTTGCAGGCATGATGTTCCCGGAGAGCATCCAAACCATTAAGCCCGGAGCGTTTGACTCTGGCAGCGGTCTTTTAAACTTTGAAGTCAACGACAATAATCTGTACTTTACAACCAAAGACGGCGTGCTGTACGACAAAGCCAAGACAACCCTGCTCTTTTATCCACCGGGAAGGAGCGGCGATTTCACCGTGCCGGACGGCGTGACCGCCATTGAGGATAGGGCGTTCGCCTCCTGCAGACTTTCCGGCGTGAACTTCCCGGAGGGCCTGCAAACCATTGGAGAATTTGCGTTTAGCAGTAGTCGTGCCCTTAAAAAAACCACCTTCCCGGACAGCCTGCAAACCATTGGGGGACGTGCGTTTCTCGACTGCACCGGCCTAAAAGAGATCACCTTCCCGGAGAACCTCCAAATCATTGGGGAATCTGCGTTTTACGACTGCACCAGCCTTTCCTCTTTGGACTTCCTGGGCGATGCGCCGCCCATTGTCGGTGACTACGCTTTCTATAATGTCGGCTCTACCGGCGTTATCTATTACCCAGAAGGGGCGAACGGATACATGGATACCTGGAAGAACGGCATTGGCCTCGGCAGCGGCTGGATGCTTCAGCCCGCCACCCTCACGGTCCTCTTTGACAGCAACGGCAGCGGCGGCAATAGCCTGGATGACAACGAGATGAAAACCGCCGTCGAAGCAGCCCTGGTCCTGGCGCGCATGGACAAAACGAAAATAACCACCATCAAACTCACCGGCAGCGCGAGGCAGATTACCAACCATAACTGGATGTATCTGCGGGGTCTGCATACGGCTGACAGCGGGTGGGACCACCTGATATCTCTGGACCTGTCGGAGATGGGCAGCCTTATCCAGGTGGATGCGGCAGGGTACAGCAAATACGCAGCTACAAAATTCACCTTCGCAGCTTTCCCGTCCAGCCTGCAAACCATAGGGGAGCATGCGTTTCAGAACTGCGGCGGGCTTATAAGTGTAACCTTCCCAGCCGATGCACAACTTAAAACCATTGGGGACGATGCGTTTGCCTCCTGCGCCGGCCTTACAAGCGTGAGCTTCCCAAAAGGCCTGCAAACCATTGGGAAGAGTGCGTTTGCCTCCTGCGCCGGCCTTACAAACGTGAGTCTTCCGGAGAGCCTGCAAACCATAGGGGACAATGCGTTTTTCTCCTGCACCGGTCTTGAAGCCTTTGAAGTTGACACGAATAATCCAAATTTTTCAAGTAAAGACGGCGTGCTGTATAAAGCCAAGAGTACGCTGCTACAATATCCTATAGCAAAGAGCGGCACGGCTTTCACCGTGCCGGATGAAGTGAGCGCCATCGGGGACTCTGCGTTTGAGTCCTGTGGACTTACCAGCGTGAGCTTCCCTGAGAGCCTGCGAACCATAGGGGACTCTGCGTTCGCCTCCTGCGGCGACCTTACCGGCGTGAGCTTCCCTGAGGGCCTGCAAACCATTGGAGAATCTGCATTTTGCTACTGCGTCAGCCTTTCTTACCTGCTCTTCCTGGGCGATACGCCGCCCATTGTCGGCAGCTACGCCTTCGATAATGTAGCCCCCGCCGGCGTAATCTGTTACCCAGCCGGAGCGAACAGGTACACGGATCCCTGGAAAAATAGCATTAATCTTGGCAGCGGCTGGATGCTTCAGTCCGACACCCTCACGGTCTCCTTCGACAGCAACGGCAGCGGCGGCACGAATATAACCAACAACGAGATGAAAACCGCTGTCGAGGCGGCCCTGGCCCTGGTGGGTGTGGACAAAACGAAAATAACGACCATTAAGCTTACCGGCAGCGCGACGCAGATCACGGACTCTAACTGGGAGTATCTGCTACATCTGTACTCGGAGGACAGCGAGTGGAGCAGCCTGACGACGCTGGATCTGTCGGGGATGGGCAGTTTCACCACGGTGGAGGACGGGAAAAACATTAATTTTTTCCTTACTAAATTGGTAGAACTGCGTTTCCCAGACAGCCTGAAAACCATAGGGAGAAATGCGTTTGTGGCTTGCTACAACCTTACAAAGCTGAGCTTCCCTGAGGGCCTGCAAACCATCGAATCCTCTGCGTTTCAGGGCTGC